>NZ_LPNR01000098.1 GCF_019266065.1 Nocardia sp. MH4
GCGCGGAAGTGGTTGCTGCCCTGCAGAATTCCCTGCTCACCGGAGAGGACGACCAGTGCGGGTGCGGCGCCGAGCGCGGCGGCGGCCGCCCACACGCCGACATGCAGTGCCCCGGCGACCACCGGAACGAGCACCACGGCGACCGCGGCGACGAGCGCGGCGCACCGCCACTGCATCGCGCGCACCGCCCGCAGGTCGGCGCCGCGCACCACCTCGCGCGCCACCACGTTCTGCATGGCGAGCGCGGGCACGGCGCACAGCAGCTGCACGGCGAGCAGGCTCGCGAACTCGCTGTACCCGGCGACGCCGAGCCAGCGGCCTGCGAGCAGTTGCAGCAGGTACCCGGCGACGTTGGCGGTCATCGCGCCGGCCGTCACCCAGGTCAGGTCAGCTACGACAGGGGGGCGACGGACCGAGGACACGCCTCATCGTCGCACCTCGACGGCCCTCGCATCACCAGTACCCCGAAAATGTGAGTCCGACCGGACTCACCTTGGGTGTCCCAGCCCGTCGGCACCGGGAATCCGGGCCGCCTCGCTCGTGGCCACGACTCGATCGAGGCAGGCGTCGACGGCCGACCGCATCACCCCACGACGGTCGGCGGACCGGGTCGGCCCGCCGGGCAGCGGGACGGGACGTAAGGTGCACTGGCGTGACGGGAGATAGGCGTGTGCGGGCCTGGGTGGCCGGATACTGCGCACTGCTCGCGCTGATCATCGTCGGACCGCTGGCCGGGTCCGGCTATCTGCTGCTCCGCGACGCCGTCAGCACCCCGCGCTCCTACCTCACCGATTCCGCCCTCGGCCTCGGCGCCGCCGCGCCCCGCGCCGTTCCGCAGGACGCGTTGCTGGCCGTCCTGTCCCCGCTGATCGACGGCGGCCTGCTGGTGAAGGCGATTCTGATCGTCGCCCTGTGGGCCGCCGGTTACGGCGCCGCCGTCCTCGCCCGCGAGTTCCTCACCGCCTCGGCCCCCGCCCAACTGGTCGCCGCCACCCTCGCCCTCTGGAACCCTTTCATCGCCGAACGCCTCCTCCAGGGCCACTGGAGTCTCCTCGCCGGCTACGCCGCCCTCCCCTGGACCGCCCTGGCCGCCGCCCGCGTCAGACAAGCAACCCGGCGCGATCGCTCGCACTTCGTCGACGGACCACACTTCCCTACCACCGCGAACCCGCGCGGGAACACGACCATGAGCGGCGATGCGGACGCGCACTCGGCCGCAGAAGCGAGTCCCGTTGCGGGGAGGCCCGCCGAGGCACAGCGCGAAAGCTCGAGCAGCGGCGGATCAGGGGCCCAGGTGGAGCCCGGTGGCAGCGGCGGATCAACAGCCCAAACGGAACCTGACGCCCCTGGAGGACTCAGCCGGGGTGCGGCGATCGGCGCGTGGGCGGCCCTGACGGCCGGTTTCGCGGCTGCCGGGCTGACACCCACCGGATCGCTGCTGGCCGCGATCATCGGGCTCGCACTGGTCGGGCGTCGAGCGTTCCTCCCCGCCACTGTCCTGTGGATCGCCACCTGCGCGCCCTGGCTGACGGCGACGGCGCTCGGATCGGGGGCCGAGCCGTCGGATCCGGCGGGCGTGTCGGCGTTCGCGGCCCGCGCCGAGCCGTGGCTCGGCACGCTGGGCAGTCTGGCCGGGCTCGGTGGCATCTGGAACAGCGAAGCGGTGCCCGCCACCCGGACGACGCCGTTGGCGCTGGTCGGCACCCTGGTGCTGCTCGGCATCGTCGCGCTGGGCGTGCGCGCCGTGTGGGCGCTGGGCCGAAACGGTCAGGCCCTGCTGGTGATCGCGGCGGTGTCGATCGTGCTGCCCGCACTCGGCGCGACCGGCCCCGGCCTCGCGATCGGCGAATGGCTGGTGGTGCACATCCCCGGCGCCGGCCTGCTGCGCGACACACAGAAGTACGTGGCACTGGCGATGCCCGCCTACGCGCTGTGCGCGGCGGCCGCGTGCGCGACGGTTCTCGGCTGGACGCGCCGAACACCACCGGCACGACAGGAGCCGACGGCGCGACGGACGAACCCGGGGACCACGAACCCCACCGGCCCTGGGACCACCAACCACGCGGGCTCGCCAGCCGACGGCGTCCCAACGCATCGCGGAACATCCACTGTTGCCGCACTTCTCATCGCTCTCTTGATCCTCCCGCTGGCCGACCTGGCTTGGGGAGTGGGTGGCGAGATGCGGCCGGTGCGCTACCCGGCGGGGTGGGCGCAGGTCGTCGAGCGCATGGACGAACCAGGGGATGTCGCGGTTCTCCCCGCCGGGATGTTCCGCCGATTCCCCTATAGCGGGACAGCTCCCGTCCTCGATCCGGCGCCGCGCATCCTGCCCGACGACGTCCTGCAGACCGGCGAACTCCGGGTCCGTGGCTACGCCGTCAACGGCGAGGGCAACCGGGCACGCAGGGTCGAAGACGCGCTGCTCCGGGGCGCGACCCCGGCCGAGATCGCCGCACTCGGCGTCGGCTGGATCGTCGTGGAACGCACCACCCCCGGCCCGCTGGGCGAATCCGGGAAGACGCTCGCCGCGGCGGAATCGGCATATCAGGACTCGGATCTAGCGCTGTACCGGATCGCGGGTGCTACCCCCACCGACATCGCCACACCCACCCAACGATGGATTTCGGCGGCAGCGCACCTGCTGTGGGCGGCCCTGCTGATCGGCGGACTACTCACCGCCGCACTGCTTCCGCGAATCAGCCTTGGGCGGGCGGTGCGACCAAACCGGTGACGAAGGCACCGCGAGCGGCGGCGGAGAGCACCTCGTAGACCCCGGAACCGGTCTGCTCCCAGGAGAATTCGCGCGCACGAGCCCGCGCCTTCTCCCCCATCATCAGGCGGGTGTCCGGATCGGCCAGCAGGTCGGCTGCCGCTTCGGCGAGGGCGGGGGCGTCGTCGACCAGCAGCCCGGTGACGCCGTCGACGATGGAATCGGTGAGGCCGCGCGAGCTGCGGTAGCCGATGGTCGGCACCCCGTGCTGAGCCGCCTCGATGACTGCCAGTCCCCAGCCCTCCTTGCGGGAGGGCATCACGTGCACCCACGCGGTCGACAGGATCTCGTGCTTGCGCCGCTCGTCGACGTGGCCGTGGAAGGTGACGGCGTCGGCGATGCCCAGCTCGTCGGCGCAGGCGCGCAGGTTCGGCGCCCACCAGCCGTCGCCGATCACGTCGAGGTGCACATCGGGGAAGCGCGCGCGCAGCGCGGCGACGGCGGTCAGCGCGTCCTCGATCTGCTTGTGCGGAACCAGGCGCGACAGCACGGCGATGCGCGGGTGGGTGGCGCGGGTGTCGTCGGCGCCGGGGACGACCTCGGCGGGGACCGGCTCGGCACCGTTGCGGACGACGGCGATGCGCTCGCGGTCGACGCCGAGCACGGCCAGTTCCTCGGCCGAGGGCAGCGACACCGTCAGGTACTGGTTCTCGCGGTGCACGCGCGGGGAGAGCCGCGACTCGATCCACCAGCCGATCCGCCCGACCAGTTTGCCCGCGACCGGCCACTGCTCCCGGTGGCCGTGGTGCACCAGCACCACTGAGGGCACGCCGGTGGCGGTGGCGAAGAAGGGGATGCCGTTCTGGGTGTCGATCACGACGTCGGGGCGCACCCCGCGCAGCGGGCCGATACCCATCCGACCTGCGACGATGGCGGCCAGCGCGCGGGGGTAGACGGTGAAGCGGCCGCCGGCGCGGCTGATGTCGATGCCGTCGATCCGCTCCCGGCGCGGGGCACCGGGATACCCGGCCGTGCGCAGCGTGACCTTGATGCCGCGCGCGGCCAGCTGGGCGCCGACCTGCTCCAGGTACCGCTCGCTGCCGCCGCCCTGCGGGTGCCCTGTGTCACGCCAGCACAGCAGGAGGACTTCACGCACGGTCGGGGCTCGCAATCGGGTCGGCGGAGGACAAAGGTCGGCACCCACCCTAGCGGGTGTGGTCTGCGCGACACATCCGTATCGCCGCGTCCGTCCACTGTGTCCGGCCGGACCACGCGATCGGCCCCGGTGACACTGCCCATAAACTCTGGCCGTGCCGACCGCATCCCCGCCGAGAACCGAGCAGCCCGTCCAGCGCCGCGACCAGTCCAGGTTCGCGCGCCGCGCGACGCTGCGCCGCTCGCTGCGGCTGCTCACCAGCTTCCGGTTCGAGCAGTCCGACCCGGCCAGGTTCTACGGCGGCATCGCCACCGACAGCGCCGACCTGATCGGCGACTTCTATGCCGACATCACCGGCCGCGACCTCACCGGCACCGTCGTCCTCGACGTCGGCGGCGGCCCCGGGTACTTCGCCGACGAGTTCACCGCGGCGGGGGCACGCTACGTCTCGGTCGAGCCCGACCCGTCGGAGATGCACGCCGCGGGCCTGCGGGTGTCCGGCTCGGTCCGCGGATCGGGGATGGCGCTGCCGTTCCGCGACAACGCCTTCGACGTCTGCTTCTCCTCGAACGTGGCCGAGCACGTGCCGCATCCGTGGGTGATGGCGGAGGAGATGGTCCGCGTGACCAAGCCCGGCGGCCTCATCGTGTACTCCTACACGGTGTGGCACGGGCCGTTCGGCGGTCACGAGACCGGCCTCTGGCACTACCTCGGCGGCGAGTACGCGGCCCGCCGGTACCGGCGCAAGCACGGTCGTGAACCCAAGAACAGGTTCGGCAGGTCACTGTTCGCCGTGACCGCTGCCGACGGTTTGCGCTGGGCGGCAACGACTTCAGCCGACGTACGGACGGTCTTCCCCCGCTACCACCCACGCTGGGCGTGGTGGCTGGTCCGAGTTCCGGTGATCCGCGAGCTACTCGTGAGCAACCTGGTGGTCGTGGCCACCAAGGGTGATCAGGCCAGCCAGCTCAATCGACGGGACCGGCGGACCGGCTCGGGTAGCGCGGCGGCCCACGGCGACTCCTGAATCGCCAGGCCCACCGTCTCCAGCGTCGTCAGGCCGACCTGATCAGCGAGTGCCCCGACCATCGCGACCGCCTCAGCGGCCTGAATGGCGGCAGTTGCCTGCTCGATCGTGAGTGTGCGGCCGGGCAGGAATGACACAACCCATCCCCCGCTGCCTACACTCTTCGCTTGATGGTCGGTCTGGTCGCTGGTCATCAACGATCGGCCGATCACTTGCACAGCCATGAGTCGGTCTCCCCAATTCGCTGTAAAGGTCTGATGAATCGAGCGAGCTGATCAGTAGCTAAAGCATCCCCTTTTCAACAACAGAACGCAATAGTGCGTTTACCCGAAAAGCGAACCGACAGGTTGGAATTCGCCCTGTTCACAGTCGTTGCGGGACAGCGAATTAGAACGTGTTGCAGACAACCCGGCCACAAAACTGTAACGTGTTCTTATGCACTACGACAGTCTGTTCATCGGCGGGAAGTGGACCACCCCTGCCGGTAGTGACCGCATTTCCGTGGTCTCACCCGCAACGGAGGAGACCGTCGGCAGCGTGCCCGCGGTAACGAAGGCCGATGTGGACGCCGCGGTCGCCGCGGCCCGCGACGCCTTCGACAGCGGACCGTGGCCATCCACACCGCCACTGGAACGAGCAGAGGTGCTCACCAAGGCGGCCCGACTGATCGAGCAGCGTTCGCCCGAGTTGCTCGCCGCACTCACCGCGGAGATGGGCGCGCCTTCGTTAGCCGCCTTGACACTCAACCAGATTCCGGCCGTCGCCGCGCTGGACGCCTGGGCGGCACTGGCGAAGACGTTCCCGTGGAACGAGACTCGCACCGGCCTGTTCGGAACCTCGCGCGTCTCACGGGAACCGCGCGGCGTCGTCGCGGCGATCACCGCCTGGAATGTCCCGATGTTCCTCGCCGCGAACAAGCTCGGCCCCGCCCTGCTGGCCGGCTGCACCGTGGTGCTCAAGCCCTCGCCGCTGACCCCGCTGACGGCCAACCTCCTCGCCGACATCTTCACCGAAGCCGGACTCCCGGACGGTGTGCTGTCGGTCCTGCCCGCAGACGCGGCGGAGAGCGAATACCTCGCGAGCCACCCCGGCGTGGACAAGGTGACCTTCACCGGCAGCACCCCGGTCGGCCGCAAGCTGGCCGCGATCGCGGGCGAGCAGCTCAAGACCGTCTCGCTGGAGCTGGGCGGCAAGTCGGCCGCCATCGTGCTCGAGGACGTCGACCTGGCCGCCAGCATTCCCGTTCTCGCGTTCTCCGGGTTGATGAACAGCGGGCAGGGCTGTGTGGCGCAGACCCGCATCCTCGCCCCGCGCAGCCGCTACGACGAGATCGTCGACGCGCTGGTCGCGCACGTCAAGACCATGCAGACCGGCGACCCGACCGATCCGGCCACCCAACTCGGCCCGCTGATCAGCGAGAAGCAGCGCGACCGGGTGGAGAGCTACATCGCCAAGGGCAAGGAAGAGGGCGCGCGACTGGTCCTCGGCGGCGGCAGGCCCGCGGGCGTCGAGCGCGGCTGGTTCGTCGAGCCGACGATCTTCGCCGACGTCGACAACTCCAGCACCATCGCCCAGGAGGAGATCTTCGGCCCGGTGCTCTCGGTGATCCCGTACGAGACCGAGGAGGAGGCGATCGCCATCGCGAACGACTCCGACTACGGCCTGGCCGGTTCGGTGTGGACCACCGACATCGAGCACGGCGTCGAGATCGCGGCGAAGGTGCGCACCGGCACCTACGCCATCAACTGGTACGCCTTCGACCCCACCGCGCCGTTCGGTGGGTACAAGAACTCGGGCATCGGCCGCGAGAACGGGCCCGAGGGCCTCGACGCGTTCTGCGAGCAGAAGTCCGTGCTGATGCCGATGGGCTGGACGCCCGCGAGCACCGACTAGTTCTCCGGCATCTGCACCCGCAGTACCGGCTGTCCGGCCACTTGACCCCGGGGTGGCAGGTCGACCACGTCGACCCGCCACCCCGGCGGCAGTGCGCGCTGCAGACGTCCTGCCACCCGTTGCAGGGGAGTGCTCGAGTAGGTGTCGGACCCATATCCGGTCACCACATCGGTCATGCGTGAACCACCTCTCAGCGTCGATCTCATCGGGACCGCGTCGGCGGTGCTGGAGTCTCGAAAGGGAGTTAGCTCGGATGGTGCGACGAACGGAGGAGCCTGACCAGGAATATAGGTCACGACTCCCGCCCAACGGCAGCGACCCTCTGACATCGAAAGATGTACCCAGAATCGAGTCGGGGAAATCGTCCGCGCCGGAATCTGTCCGGAAACTCATAGTTCGCTTGTCCAGTTCATCACCGCCCATCGCCCCGAAAACCACGGCGAAATCAGCACACTGACAACGCGATCAGTGCCGCAGCGAACGGCGGTACGCCGAGGGCGTGAGCCCCGTCGCGGCGCGCAGATGATCACGCAACGCCGTCACACTGCCGAACCCCGCGCGCTGCGCGACCGTCTCGACCGGAAGCTGCGTGCGCTCGAGTAGCTCGCGGGCCCGCCCGAGCCGTTGCGCGTCGAGCCAGGCGCCCGGGGTGGCGCCGACTTCGGCCTTGAAGCGGCGGATGAACGTCCGCTCACTCATCAGCGCGTGCGCCGCCAGGGCCGAGACATCGGTGGCGGCTCGGGGATTCGCCGCCGCCCAGGTCAGCGTCGCGGCCAGACCGCTGCGGGGATCCGGGCCGCCCATCGGCCGCGGGATGTACTGGGCCTGGCCGCCCTCGCGGTGCGGCGGCACCACATTCCAGCGGGCGAGGTCGGCGGCGGCCGCCGCGCCGAGTTCCCGGCGCACCAGGTGCAGGCACAGATCCAGGCCCGCGGACAGACCCGCCGAGGTGAGGATGTCGCCGTCGTCGATGTAGAGGGCCGTCGGATCCAGTTTCACCGCCGGGTAGAGCTGGGCGAACTGGTCGCAGTAGCCCCAGTGGGTGGTAGCCGGGCGATCATCGAGCAGGCCCGCCTGGGCCAGGACGAAGGCGCCGATACAGATGCTGGCGATCGTCGCACCCCGCTCCGCCGCCGCGCGCAGGGCGTCGAGCACGGGCTCGGGCGTGGGCAGCGTCGGCAGGCCGATGCCGGGCACGACGATCAGATCGGCCTCCGCCAGCAGCTCCAGGCCGTGCTCCACCCGCAGGTCGAAGCCGTTGGGCGTCCACACGGGACCGGGCCGGACGCCGCAGGTGCGCATCGCGAAGCCGACCGGCTCGCCGGTGACGCCGGGCCCGTGCCGGAACGCCTGCACCGCGCAGGCCAGGTCGAACGTCATCACCCCGTCCAGCGCCAGCGCGGCGACCTCGATCATGTCCCCAGTTTGGCATGTATCCACGCAATGCTGGCATTCCCGCCACTTCACCGGCCCGGTCCGCTCCGCGACACTCGACGGACACCGCGAAACACGCGTCGGAGGAGATCGACCATGCTCACCGTGACACCCGCCCTCGACTGGGACTGGGCCACCCACACCGGCGGGAATCTCACCCCCGCCCAGCGCCGCGCCCTCACCGTCGGCTTGCTCCGCGTCTCACCCGCGCTGGTATCCGGCCGGCTCCGGCAGGCGCTGGGCCGTCGCGGCACCGGGCGGCTGGCGCTGGCCGAACTGCGTCTGCCCGACACCGCGCTCGCCCGGGCTGCCGAAATCGAGGCGCGCGAACAGCTCTCGGACACGATGCTGGCGCACTCGTACCGCACCTACTTCTTCGCACGCGCCCTCGCCGAGCTCGACAGCGTCGACTACGACGACGAGATCGGCTACGTGGCCAGCCTGCTGCACGACCTGAAGCTCGAAACGCCCACTCCAGGTAGATGTTTCGCGGTGGTCGGCGGTGAGACGGCGAACGATTTCGCGGTCCGCCACGGCGCGCCCGCCGACCGTGCCGAGGCGATCGGCGCGGCGATCGCGGCCCACCTGAATCCGGACGCGGCCGAAAACCTCGGCGAGCCGGGCGGTTTCGTCTCCGCGGGCGCCTCGGTCGACGTCCTGGGCCGACGGCTGGCCGACCTCGACGCCGGCTTCGTCGACGACCTGCTCGTGCGGCACCCACGTCAGGACTTCAAGCGACACCTCATCGCCTGCTTCACCGCCGAGGCCGCCGCCGTCCCCGCGGGCCGCGTCCACTGGCTCACCGGCGCGGGCTTCCTGCCGATGATCAGGCACTCGCCGTTCGCCGAATAGACGAAACCGCCCGTACCGAACGCGGTACGGGCGGTTCGCCGTTCAGGGGGCGGATCAGCCCAGGCGCTCCTTGAGGGCCTCGAACTCGTCGCGCACGCCCGAGGGCAGCTTGTCGCCGACGAACTGGAACCACTCCTCGATCGACGGGATCTCGTTGCGCCACTCCTCGACGTTCACCGCGAGGGCCTCGTCGACATCGGCGACGACCACGTCGAGGCCTTCCAGGTCCAGGTCGGCGGCCGACGGGACATTGCCCACCGCGGTCGCCTCGGCGCCCGAACGGCCCTCGATGCGGCCGACGATCCACTCCAGCACGCGGGAGTTCTCACCGAATCCGGGCCACAGGAAGCGGCCGTCGGTGCCACGACGGAACCAGTTGACGTAGAAGATCTTCGGCAGCTTGTTCGCGTCGGCGTTCTTGCCGAGGTTGATCCAGTGGTTGAGGTAGTCGCCCACGTGGTAGCCGAGGAACGGCAGCATCGCCATCGGGTCGCGGCGGACGGTGCCGACCTTGCCCTCGGCGGCGGCGGTCTGCTCCGAGCCCATGGTGGCGCCCATGAACACGCCGTGCTCCCAGCCGAACGATTCGGTCACCAGCGGGACGGTGGTCTTGCGGCGACCGCCGAACAGGATCGCCGAGATCGGCACACCCTGCGGGTCGTCCCACTCGGGGGCCAGGATCGGGCACTGCGACATCGGGGTGCAGTAGCGCGAGTTCGGGTGCGCGGCCAGGGTCTCCGACTCGCGGAGGTACCAGTCGTTGCCCTTCCAGTCGATCAGGTGATCGGGCTCGCCCTCGAGGCCCTCCCACCACACATCGTTGTCGTCGGTCAGGGCGACGTTGGTGTAGACGGTGTTGCCCGCCTCGATGGTGGCCATCGCGTTGGGGTTGGAGCTGCGGTTGGTGCCCGGCGCGACACCGAAGAAGCCGAACTCCGGGTTCACGGCGTAGAGCCGGCCGTCCTCACCGAACCGCATCCAGGCGATGTCGTCGCCCAGGGTCTCCGCGCGCCAGCCCGGGATGGTCGGCTGGATCATCGCGAGGTTGGTCTTGCCACAGGCGCTCGGGAACGCGGCGGCGACGTAGTAGTTCTTGCCCTCGGGCGAGATCAGCTTGAGGATCAGCATGTGCTCGGCCAGCCAGCCCTCGTCGTGGGCCATGGCCGAGGCGATGCGCAGCGAGTAGCACTTCTTGCCGAGCAGGGCGTTGCCGCCGTAGCCGGAGCCGAAGGACCAGATCTCGCGGTCCTCGGGGAAGTGGGTGATGTACTTGGTGTCGCTGCACGGCCACGGCACGTCGGCCTGGCCCTCGGCCAGCGGGGCGCCCACCGAGTGCAGCGCCTTCACGAACGGCTTGTCGGTGCCCAGCTTGTCCAGCGCGGCCTGGCCCATGCGGGTCATCACGCGCATCGACACGACGACGTACTCGGAATCGGTGATCTCCACGCCCAGCTTGGGGTCCTCGGCACCGAGTGGGCCCATGCAGAACGGCACCACGTACATGGTGCGGCCCTTCATCGAGCCGCGGTACAGCTCGGTCATGGTGGCGCGCATCTCGGCGGGGTCGACCCAGTTGTTGGTCGGACCGGCGTCGGCCTCGGTCTTGGAGCAGATGTAGGTGCGCGACTCGACGCGGGCGACGTCGGACGGGTCCGACAGCGCTAGGAACGAGTTCGGCTTCTTCTTCTCGTCGAGCTTCTTGAAGGTGCCCGCCTCGACCAGCTGAGTGGTCAGGCGATCCCATTCCGCGTCGGAGCCGTCGGCCCAGACCACGCGATCCGGCTGAGTGAGCTCTGCGACTTCCTGTACCCAGGCGAGCAGTTCACTGTGCTCGGTCGGCGCGGTGCCGTCGGATCCACGAAGACCAGGAATGGTCGCTGAGGTCATGAAAACTCTCCTGAGATGGGCGGTTCTTCGATGCGAAGTCCATCGATCGCCACCGGGCGGGAAGGCGTCCGCAGCGAACCAACCACCGCACAACCCCAAATGGACGGCGTACAGCGACGTCCATGGACGGAGGCCGCGCATCGACTGGCACGGAGCGGACGCCCAGGTTCCTGGTTAAAGGTTAACGCGATATGACGATCGATACGGAATCGGGTTCCCTAATAACTACCCACAGGTCGATCACCCAATCTCGGCCTCGGCGCGTTCCAGCGCGGCGAGGTCTCGCTCGCACGCCGCCAGCTGAGCCGGGCGCTCGGCGACGAGGCGCCGCGCGAGGCTGTCCAGCTCCCCGACCCGGCGGTCGACCGCGACCGCGCGCGCCGTCGATTCCCGGATGACGTGCTCGGCCAATTCTGCCTCGACATCCACCAGAACCGCGGCGACACGCTGCTCCAGCTGGGCTTTCACATTCACCAGCGCCTCGGCCACCCACTGCGAGAGGTGGTTGCGCTCGGCCAGCTGACCCCGCGCGCGCACCACCCAATAGGCCGCGCCCGCACCGAGCAGCAGCGTCACCGGGACGCTCGCGGCGTCCAGCGCGGGCACGAGCGACAGCGGCGCGACGACCAGGCGACCGAGGCCGACGCCAGCCGACGCGCCGAGCGCGATCATGAGGTGATCTTCGACACCACGGTGCCGCGGCTCGGGCTCGGGGCCGACCTTCGGGGCCGGATCGTGCCTGCGTGCGGCGGGTGCCGTGGTGCCGACGCGGCGCGCGGTCTCGATGACTCTGGCGTCGATCGCGGTGTCGACCGCCACCGACAGCTCGGCGGCGGCCTGCTGTAGTCGCTGTGGGTAGGCGCGCAGCTCGGCGCGGTCGCAGCGGTCGAGTTCGGCGCGCGAGCGGGTGTGCAGGGCTCGCACCAGTGCGCCGACCTCGGTGGTGAGGTCGACGCGGGCCAGCTGGACCTGGCTGCGCACCGCCGACAGGCCGGTCTGGCGGCCGCCGTCGCGCTCGGCCAGCAGCGCGACCCGTTCCGCCCGCAGCCGGGTCGACTCCGCGCCGGACCGCAGCGCGGTGACCTGCTCGGTGATCCTGGCCCTGGTGTCGGTGAACACCCTGGTCAGCACGACCGAACGGCGCGCGGTGCCGTCGGTGGTCCGGTGCGCCGTCGCCGCGGCGAGCGCGGCGTGCAGGGCCGCAAGGCCGGAGCGGTCGAGCAGGGCGGAGTCGTCGGCGGCGCGGGCCGCGGCGGACAGGCGGGCCGAGACCGGCAGGATCGGCAGGTCGGTGACCCCGCGGGCCGCGAGCAGGGCGAGGCTGCGCTCGCGGATCGCCTGCCAGTCCTGATAGGCGTGGAAGCCGTTCATGGCGAGCACGATCCGCTGACCGGCGGCGCGCAGGCGCTCGATCAGGACCAGCATGTCGGCGCCGAGCACGCTGCCCGCGTCGAAGACGATCAGGGCGGTGGGCGGATCGGCCGACGCGGTGACGGCGGCCGGATCGGTCAGGTCGACGCGTGGTTCGAAGCGGGCCAGCTCGGTGCGCAGCAGGGTGGTGTTGGCGTCGTCGACCGCGTAGAAGGCGACGGTGGAGCCGGTGCCGGCCTGGTCCATCGCGCGCAGCAGGGCCGAGCCCTGCGGATTCCACCGCTCGACGACGGCGGCGAGCTCGTCGGACAGCGGCGGGTCGGCCGGTTGGTCAGAGCCCGGCACTTGTCATCCGTTCCCAGGCGCGCACGTAGCCGTTGTGCACGCGCAGGGCGGCGCGGCGGGCGGCGGGCGGCATATCGCTGGAGACCACGGCCCGCCAGCGGGACGCGCGCGCGAGCGCCTCGTCGGCGTCGGCCGGTGCGGGCGAGGGGTAACCGGCGGCCAGGTGGGCGACCTGCGGGCAGGCCAGTCCGGCGCACAGTCCGGCCCACAGCGCGTCGTCACCGGCGAGGTACTGCTCGATCAGCTCGCGGGCGTGGCCGCCGTCGGCGGGGACGGCGCGCGCGGCGAGGCGGACCAGCTCGTCGAGCAGTTCGCCCCCGCGCACCGCTTCCACCTGCTCGTAGCGGCGGTGCACGAGCCGGTGCAGCGGGTCGACACCGCCCGCCGAGTGCAGGATCTGGATCAGCGCGGCCGAGGTCAGATCGGGGTCGGCGCGCAGGGCGGTGAGGGCGCAGTCCACGCCGTAGAGGTCCCAGTGGGCGATCAGCCGCCTGCGCGCGTCCTGATCGGAGCCGGTGCCGATGAACAGATCGGCCGACAGCACCGACGGCACATCCGGGCCGACCGCCAGGCGACGCAGGTCGGACAGGTCGGCCGCGTCCACCGCGCCCGCCCTGGTCCGCGCGGCCACCGAAGCGACGACGGGCACGACCGGCAGCCCGAGTTCGCGCGCGGACCGCTCGGCGGCCGCGACCGCGTCACCCCAGCGGGCCCCCACCGCGTCGGCCTTGTTCAGCACCACGACCCCGCGCCCCGGCGGCAGCGTGGCGAGCACGCGGTGGTCGGCGGCCTGCGGCGCACCGGCCAGGACATAGACGACGAGGTCACCGTCGAGCACCGGATCCGGCTGGTCGGGCTGATCGACCGGCGCGGTCTCCTCCGCCGACAGCAACGCCAGCGCCCGCAGCACGGTGGACCGCCCGCTCAGCGCCCGTCCCGCGACCTGGATGTGCAGCGGCCTGCGCCGCCGCGCGACCGCGGCGGCCAGCTGCTCGGCGATCGCCGGATCGGTCCCCCGACCGGTCCGCAGCGCCGAGATCAGCTGGTCGAGCTGGTCAGATGTCCGTGACTGCGCGGATTCGGTGACTGTCGACATTCTGCGCACCCCCTTTTCGGAGGGCATTCTGTCAGATCCGGGGGTCGGCGGCCGTCGGGAACCGTCTGCCGACCTGGGGCAACACCGCCGCTACACCGCACCGATCCCCGGCGCGCGGTCCGGGCGGGCGCACGCGCCTGCGACGTAGCTCCGCGCATGCTGGACAATGGACGGCGTGAACGACGCCGCCAACCACCCTGTCGAGTCGGTGCCGGGGCAGCCGTCCACCGGCTCGGCCCATCCCAAGCTGTCCGAGATACCGCACGAGGCGGGCCGCCGCTCGACCACGGGCTCCCGGCTCTATCCCCGCGTCACGAGCTTCCGCTCGCGGCGCGGCGCGCTGACGCCGAATCAGCAGGTCTCCTGGGAGCGCACCTGGCCGGTGATCGGTCGCGACGTCGCCAACGAGCCGCTCGACGCCGACGCCTGGTTCGGGCGCAGCGCTCCGCTGGTCATCGAGATCGGCTGCGGCACCGGTACCGCCACGGCCGCGATGGCCCAGGCCGAACCGCACCTGAACCTGATCGGCATCGAGGTGTACCAGCCGGGTCTGGCCCAGCTGGTCTGCCAGATCGAGCGCGAGGAGATCGGTAACATCCGGTTGCTGCGCGGCGACGCTGTCGACGTGCTGGAGAACATGGTTGCCCCGGAGTCGCTGACCGGCGTCCGCGTGTTCTTCCCCGACCCGTGGCCCAAGGCCCGCCACCACAAGCGGCGGCTGCTGCAGGCGCCGACCTTCGCCCTGATCGCCAGCAGGCTGAAGCCGGGCGGCGTGCTGCACGTCGCCACCGACCACGCCGATTACGCCGAGCACATCCTCGAAGTAGGCTCGGCGGAACCGCTGCTCACCGGCCTGAACGACACCACGGGCGGCGACAGCGCGGCCAACCGCGTCACCGCGCCGATCGGTTTCGAACGGCCCGTCACCAAGTTCGAGGGCAAAGGCCTGCGTGCCGGTAGCGCCATCAACGAGTTCATATGGGGGAAGATCGACAGATGAGCGTGAGTGAGATCGCCACCGAGATGCCGGATATCGCCCAGGGAGCAGCCGGCAGCGAGGCGTTGAGCAGTTCCGGCTCCGATGTCCGACGCGTCCTGCTCGTCTGGGACGCGCCGAACCTCGACATGGGACTCGGCGCCATCCTCGGTGGTCGTCCCACCGCCGCCTATCGTCCCCGTTTCGACGCGCTCGGCCGCTGGCTGCTCGCGCGCACGGCCGAGCTGTCGGTCGGCGCGAAGGGCCGCATCGAAGCCGAGGCCACCGTCTTCACCAATATCGCTCCCGGCACCGCCGACGTGGTCCGGCCGTGGGTCGAGGCCTTACGCAACGTCGGTTTCGCGGTCTTCGCGAAACCGAAGATCGACGAGGACTCCGACGTCGACGCCGACATGCTGGCGCACATCGCGATGCGCGAGCGCGACGGCGGTCTGGCGGGCATCATGGTGGCCTCGGCCGACGGTCAGGCCTTCCGCGAACCACTGGAAGCCATCGCCGCCAAGGGAATCCCTGCTCAGGTTCTCGGTTTCCGTGAGCACGCGAGTTGGGCGGTGACTTCCGATACTCTCGAGTTCGTCGACCTCGAGGACATCCCGGGAGTATTCCGGGAGCCGCTACCGCGGGTGAGCCTCGATTCGCTGCCCGACGAGGGTGCCTGGCTGCAGCCTTTCCGGCCGCTGTCGGCACTACTCACGTCTCGCCCTGGTCAAGGAGTCGCTTAAGTGTTCACCCGCTGGGGCGATCTGGTCTATCGGTTCCGCTTCGCCGTCATCGGTGTGGTCGGTGCTGCCATGTTGGCGCTGGGCGCCTACGGCACGGGTCTCGGCGATCGCCTGACGCAGAGCGGCTGGTTCGACCCGGGCTCGGAATCGGTGCAGGGCGCGCAGATCGCCGACGGCGCGTTCGGGCGCGATCACATGGCCGATGTGATCGTGATGTACAACGCCCCCGAGGGCAAGACGATCGACGACCCGGATTTCCAGAAGAAGGTCGTCGACAACCTGACCTCGCTGGTCGCCGAGTATCCCGATCAGATCGGCAAGATCAACGGCACCTACTGGAAGGTGGGCGACGCGCCCTCCGCGCCGTCGGCGTTCGGGTCCAAGGACAAGAAGCACGCGTTCGCCTCGATCGCCATCGTCGGTGACAACGACTCCACCAGCATGGCCAACTACCGGGTGGTGGCCGACGCCTTCTACATCCCCGGCGTGGACGTGGAGGTCTCGGGCCTCCAGCCGCTCGGTGTCACGCTCAACGACACCATCGCGCACGACACCAAGCGGATGGAAGTGCTGGCGCTGCCCGCCGTGGCGATCCTGCTGTTCTTCATCTTCGGCGGCATCGTCGCGGCCGCGCTGCCGCTGGTCATCGGCGGCCTGACGATCCTCGGCGCGACCGGCCTGGTGATGGTGCTGTCCAACTTCACCGAGGTCAACTCGTTCGTCACCGGCGTCGTCTCGATGATCGGTCTCGGCCTCGCGATCGACTACGGCCTGTTCATCGTGAGTCGCTTCCGCGAGGAACTGGCCGAGGGCTACGACACCAAGGCCGCCGTGCGGCGATCGGTGGTCACGGCCGGGCGAACGGTCGTGTTCTCCGCGACGATGATCATCGCCAGCCTCGGCGGCGTTCTGCTGTTCCCGCAGGGGTTCCTGCGTTCGGTCGCCTACGGCACCATCGCGACCGTCTCCCTCGCCGCGCTCACCGCGGTGACGATCCTGCCCGCCATGTTGGCGGTGCTCGGTCCGCGCGTCGACATGCTCGGCCTCAAGCGATTCCGCAAGAACAAGACCGCCGAGCAGATCGAGAACGGTTTCTGGGGCAACCTCACCCGGTGGGTGATGAAGCACCCGCTCAAGATCGCGATCCCGGTCACGGTCGGCCTGCTGTTGCTGATCATCCCGGTCAAGAATCTCGCCTTCGGCGGCATCAACGAGAAGTACCTGCCGCCGGACAACGAGACCCGTGTCGCGCTCGAGCACTTCTACGAGGTCTTCCCGCAGAAGAAGACCGACCCCATCCAGCTCGTCTTCGTCGTCGGGTCCGGCGACAAGGCCGACACCGACGCCATCGGCCAGGTGTGGAAGCAAGCCAACCAGGCGCCCGGTCTGGTCGGCCCCTTCAGCGTGCCGTCGAACCCGCAGGACAACCGGACGATCTATCGGACCTCGGCGACCCTGGTCGATCCCACCGGCGGCGCCGAACCGACCATCGACTATCTGCGGTCGATCGAGGTCCCCGACGGCGTCGAGATGTACGTCACGGGTCAGCCCGCGCTCATGGCCGACAGTATCGACACGCTGCTCGGGCTGATGCCGTGGATGATCTTGATCGTGCTGTTCAGCACCTTCGTGCTGATGTTCCTGACGTTCGGTTCGCTGGTGCTGCCGATCAAGGCCGCGTTGATGAGCGCGCTCGGCCTCGGCTCGACGCTGGGCATCCTGACCTGGATCTTCATCGACGGCAACGGCTCCGGGCTGCTGAACTTCACCCCGCAACCGATCAGCGCGCCGGTCTTGATGCTGATCATCGCGATCATCTACGGCCTGTCGACCGACTACGAGGTCTTCCTGCTCTCCCGCATGGTGGAGGCGCGCGCGCAGGGCGCGTCGACCACCGAGGCGGTACGGATCGGCACCGCCCAGACCGGCCGCATCATCACCGCCGCCGCGTTGATCCTGCTGGTGGTGACCGGCGCGTTCGCGTTCTCCGACATGGTGATGATGCAGTACATCGCCTACGGCATGATCGCGGCGCTGTTCATCGACGCGACCGTGCTGCGCATGCTGCTGGTGCCCGCGATCATGAAGCTGCTCGGCGACGACTGCTGGTGGGCGCCGAAGTGGATGAAGCGGATCCAGGAGCGGATCGGCCTCGGCGAGCCCATCCTCGACGACGAGCGTCCGCAGAAGGGCGCCGTGGTCGACCTGGTGAAGACCACGCCGATCACCGATCCGCCGACCATGCAGATGACGGCGGTCCCCGACAGCAAGCTGGCCAAGACCCCGCGCCGCCCGCGCACGGTCGCCGAGATCGAGGCCGAGGCGCCGACCGCGCACCTGGACAAGATCACCGACCACACCGACCCCGCCGAGCCCGCCCGGCCGCGGCCGCCGATGTCGCCCGATCCGACGCGGCCACGCGCGCCGATGCTGTCCGGTGAGCCGACCCGCGTGCTCCCGGTGGCCAAGCCCGGCGCCGAACCGCCCGCGCCCGCAGCGGATTCGGCCGCGAAGCCGCCGGAGCACCCGGCGCCGCCGATGTTCACCAGCGGTGAGCCGACCCAGATCCTGCCGGTCGTCAAGCCCGGCGCCGAACCGCCCGCGCCCGATGACGCGGCGCCCGGACCGGATGCGCCGCGCGGCGACGCGGGTTTCCGTGCGCCGGAGGCGAATTCCGGTGTGCCCGGTACCCCCGGCGACTCCGGGGTGATCGGTGGCGACAGCACCGGACCCGCGACCGACGGCGTCATCGGCGGACTCGACCCGTCCCCGAACGGCCGCGATTCCGCGCCGCCGCGTGGGTCATCACGAGTGCAGCCGCCCACCGGCTATCCTCCGTCCGCGCCGCGCGTGTCGACTCCGGGTGACGCGTCCGGATTCGGCGCGCCCACCGAGGATTCCGGCGCGCGGCCGAGCATCGTGCCGCCGACCCGGCCGAGCATCGTCAACCCGCAACCGCGCGGTGTGGTGCCGCCGCCCGCGCCGAGCATCGTCAACACGCCGCCGCCCGGTGTCGTGCCGCCGCCCGCGCCGAGCATCGTCAGCCCGCCGCCGCCGAGCATCGTGACGCCGACGCCGCGACCGGTCGAGCCGCCCGCCGGTGGGACGTTCAGCGGATTCACCCCGCTGACCGGCTTCGAGCCGACGGCCCGCGAGGAACAGCCGGAGCCGGAACCGCGCAGCACCGCGTCGCCGGGCGACGATCTGTCCGTGGCGCCGGGGGCGCATCGCGCCGACCCGCCCGCGGCCGATGACGTCGCGCGCCCCGAGCAGGCCGACGAGCCCCGCGGCGTCTTCGGTACCTCGGTGCCGGTCGAACCCCCGCGTCCGACCTCGCCGTGGAACGGCAGCCCGGCCGCGGCGAGCGGATTCACCGCCCCCGAGCCGGACAGCGGTCCCCGGTTCTCCCCGGTCACGCCGTCGCCGGAGCAGGATCCGGTCCGGCCGGTGCGTCCGCAGGTCGCCCCGCCCGGTTTCACCGCCGTCCCCTCCGGCGAGCCGACCCCGGCGGCCGAGCCGGCACCGGCACCCGATCCGGCACCGCGGGCCGAAGCTCCGGAGCCGCAGCCGAACCCGGGCCAGTGGCGGGCGCCCGACGGCTTCACCGCCGTGCCCGCCCCGGAGGTTCCGACCACGCCGGAGCGTCCGGCGGACGACCGTGCCGCCGCCGAAGCCGATGAGCCGCAGACGGACAACCGCAACGAGATCGAGAACTGGATGGCCCAGCTGCGCTCCTCCCGGCGCGGCACCGCCGCCGACGAGGGTCGCCACACCGGCAACGAGGGCCGCACGGTCAGCGTGAACGAGCTGCTGCGCCGCCGCGACGACGACACCGACTGAGCGCGGCCACGACCGAAGAAACCCACGGCGAGCTTCCGCCGTGGGTTTCTTTCGTTCCGGGGGTCAGCCGAGCGGGGTCGGCCGGGTAGGTCCCGCGTCCGCGAAGGCCCGTGCGTAGCGGGTTCCGGTGAGCAGCAGCAGCATTCCGACCACCAGGAAGGCGGCGACCCGGACCAGGCCCGACAGTGTCGACAGATCGAACAGGAACAGCTTGGCCAGCGCGGCGGCCGCCACGAGCAGGCCCGAGACCAGGCAGACCTTGGCGACGGCGGGCGAACGCGACAGCCTGCGCAGACCGTAGAACAGCGAGGCCGTCGCGGCGGCCATCCACACGATCGTCGCGATGCTGTGGCCGAGGACGAAACCGTCCGCCCCGCCGAGGGATACGCCCACCGAGACCGCCGCGACCAGCACGTAGTACAGCCCGGCCACGCTCACCGCGATCCAGACCCCGGTGACGAGCGCCTGCTCGCCCCAGCCCCGCACCCGGGGCACCGTCCACGCCACCATGGCGGCGACACCGAGCCCGAGGACGGCGGCCAACGCGGTGGCGATGTCGAGTCGCTGATCCGCGAGGCGGTGCAGCGCCAGGGTTTCCGGCGAGGCGATCGCCAGCAGGACCAGTCCGCCGAGCGCGGCGAAGGCGATGCCCAGGCCGGCGCTCACCCGTGTCCGGCTGGTGGCCGCGACCGCCAGGAAGGCCAGGGCCACCGTCGCGAGCGCGATCGGCAGCAGGTGCGGCTCGCCGCCGGTCGCGGTGATGCAGGTCAGCAGCAGGGAGGCAGCGCCGGTGAGCGCGGCGACCAGCGCGGTGTGCCGGGGGATCCCCAGCCGGTCGAGCGCGGGGACCAGCGAGGTCGCCGCCGGACCGAGCAGGACCACGGCCAGGGTGCCGGTGATCGCGGCGTTCACGGGACGGTCGAACAGCAGTGCCGCGGCGAAGACGGGCAGTGCGGTGAGCGCGATCGTGACGCTCGCGGTGATGTCGCCCGGCCGCCGCCGGACCACCAGCAACGCACCGGCCAGCCCGACCACCGCACACGCGAGGGCCGCGGCCAGCAGCCCGGCACGCTCCTCGACCTCGTCACCGGCGATCGCCGCCGACAGCCCGCTCAGCGCGATCATGCTCAGCGCCGCCAGCACCACCGGCAGGGTCCGGGCCACGTGCAGCACCGGCCATTCCCGGCGCATCTGCACCGGCACACCCGCCGCCTGCAACACCACGAGGAACCCCAGCAGCATCAACTCGGTCGTCAGCGCGGGCGACAGCACCGCCGCCCCGAGCACCACCCCCACCGCCAGCGGCTGCGACTGCCACCGCATCGCGATGCCCACTCCCGCCAGCGCGACCCCCATCGCCACCGCGAGCCCGACCCCCGGCGCGACCCAGTGGTAGTAGCCGGTCACCGCGACCACATCCAGGTACGCACCGGCGATACCGGTGGCCACCAGCGCGATCGCGCCGACCCGTCCCCCCGGACGCCCGAACACCCGCCACCCCGCCGCGACCAGCCCTACCGAAAGCGCGCCCCCGGCAACCACTCTCGCCACCGGTCCGAAGAACCCCGCCTGCGCGGCCAACACCAGCAACATCAGCACGCCGATGAGCGTGACCCCGACCCCGGCCACGGCCAGCGCCCGCGAAATCACCCCTTCCCGCTGCCACCACGGTGTCCGCGGCTCCCGAGCCACCGGCGGTGCCCACGCCCGGCCACGCGGCCCAGCCCCATACCCGGGCGCGCCTCGCCAAGCCCCGTACGATGGCGGCGACATCCACTGCGCCCCAGGCATTTGCGGAGCAGGCCGGTATTCCGGCGCCGATCCCGGCCCACCTGCCACCGGCACCGCACCGGGTACCTGGTGTCCGCCCGCGGGCCCGGGCACCTGACCACCGGCGACCTGCCCACTCGAGAAGGGCACGCCCGCAGGCACTTCGGCGCCACCGACAGCCCTGCCCCCCGGGCCCTGCCCACCGGTGGTGGGCACGCCGCCCGGAACCGGAAAGCCCCAGCTCGGAGCATGACTCGATGTCGCTGCGCCGGCATCGCCGGGAACCGCGACCGGCCCGGCGCCTTCACCCGGGACCGAGACCCGCGTCGCGGCAACCGCGGCATCACCGGCCGCGCTCCCCAGGTCGGCCACGCCTTCGGCTCTCGCATCGGGCGAGTGTCCGCGCGACCCCTCCGCGCTCGCGGCGACCTCGGCATCGCGTTCGGCCGGATACGGTGCGCCGACGGGAGTCACGCCACTGGTCGGCGCCGCCGGACCGGGACTCTGGGCGAAGCCGGGGTACACCGCGGTCCCCCGGTTCGCGGCGGTCGCACCCGCGATCTGCCCCTGCAACTGTGCGCGCAGCACCTCCAGGTCACCGCCGAGCCGGCCCATCTGGGCGCCCAGCGTGGTGAACTCGCCCGACAGCCGGGCGACGAGCGCGGGATCGATCGAAGTACTCATGTCCTCATCGTCGGCGCGCGGACCGCGCGGGACATGAGTAGAAACCCCTGCCGGGGTGCCTGTTCCTACCCGAAAACGGTCAGGAGCCGAGGAAGCGACGCCACTGGACCATGAGCGGGTACTTCGCGGTGACCGAGCCGAAGCGGACGCGGCCGTGGACGACCAGGTGCAGCGGGCCGATGGGCGGTCCGGTGCGGACCTTGTTGGTGACGCCGGAGCCGATGAGCTCCAGGCCGTTGAGGTCGACGGTGGCGGCGGCGGGGACGAGCAGGGTGAGGCCGCTGAGGTAATCGTCGACCTTGATCTCGACGATCTGGGTCTGCATGACCGCCTCGGTGAAGTCCAGCGTGACCCCGGAGAGCAGGTTGTTCAGGTGCAGCACCGGCGGCACCTGCCAGGGGCCGCGACGGTGCACGCCGGAGAGGCGGCTGCGGATCAGGCCGGGGATCGAGCCGCCGGGCGGGATCGGGCGCGGCCGCGGCATCGCGGCGGGTTGCGGCGCGCCGGCCACCCGCATGCCGGGCAGGTCGACGAGCACCACGTTGAGTTCACCCCGGGTCTTCGCGGCGAGCGCGGTGTCCATGCGCTCGGTGAACTCGCCGAGGGAGAGCATGCCGAGGCCGACGGCGCGTTGCAGCAGCTGGCCGACGTGCTCGCGTTCGGCGTCGGAGACGCGCAGGTCCCGGTCGCCGACGGGACCGGCCGTCGGGGCGCCGGGGACGAAGAGGGATTCGGGACCGCCCATGTCATCGAGGGTAGCGACGGCGACGCCCCCAGCGCATCAGGGCAAACCCCTATTCGAGTCCCTGTTCGATGGCGTAGCGGGTGAGCTCCACCCGGTTGGCGAGCTGCAATTTCCGCAGCGTGGCCTGCACATGGTTCTCGACCGTGCGGTGGGACAGATTGAGCCGCGAGGCGATCTGTTTGGCCGACAGCCCCTTGGCCACCATCCGCAGTACCTCGGTCTCCCGCTCGGTCAGCGACGGGCGATGCGGCTCGTCGGCGGCGGGCGGCGCGGTCGCCATCCGCCGGTACTCACCGAGCACGAGCCCGGCGAGACCGGGCGTGAACACCGGCTGACCGGCGGCGGTGGCCCGCACGGCGTCGATCAGCTCGGCCGCCGAGGCGCTCTTCACCAGATAACCGCTGGCCCCGGCCTTGATCGCGTCGAGCACGTCGTCGCGTTCGGCCGACGCGGACAGCACCAGCACCCGGCTGTGCGGGGAGACCCGCAGCACCTCGGCGGTGGCGGCGGCGCCGTTGCCGTCGGTGAGCTGCATGTCCATCAGCACCACGTCGGGCTGGACCGCGGCCGCGCGGCGGGTGGCGGTGCCGACCCCGTCGGCGGTGGCGGGGACGGCGAAACCGGCCTCGGTGAGGTCGCGGGAGACGCCCTCGCGCCACATCGGGTGATCGTCGACCACCATCACCGTGATCGCCTGGTCGGTCATCGCGGCTCCTTCGCTCAGCGCGCCGGGTGGCGCGGAATCCGGAATTCCCATTCGGTGCCGAAGTCCTCGCCCTCGGTCAGCAGTTCGGCGGTGCCGCCCAGTGCGCCGACCCGGCCGACGATGGAACGGGAAACCCCCATCCGACCTTCGGCTTCGGCGGCGGCGAGCCTGCCCGCCGGGATGCCGATCCCGTCGTCGCGCACGCTCACCACCAGCATGTCACCGGTGTCCTCCAGCAGCACATACGCTTTCGCGTCCGGCCCGGCGTGCAGGTCGACGTTCGACAGCGCGGTCGTCACGGCGGCGGCGATCTCCTGCGCGGTGGACCGGGCGATCAGCACCGGGTCGCCCGGGGTGGCCACCGAGACCTTCGGCGTGGCCCGCGCGGTCAGCAGCGGCCGCAGATCCACCTCGGCCGCGCCGGAATCCGGCCGTTCGGCCTGTTCGGACAGCAGGACCCGCAGCGCCACTTCCTGTTCGCCCGCCCGCTGCGCGAGTTCGGCCGCGGGCCCGCCGATCTCGTTGCCGCGACGCTTGATGAACGCCAGCACCTGCAGCACGCCGTCGTGCACTTCGCGGGCGAGCCGCTCGCGTTCCTGCGCGGCGGCGGTGATCCGCAGCGCGCGTTCGAGCTGGCCCTGGGCCCGGCGGGCGGTGTTGGCGGCCAGGCCGAGCGCCAGGCCGACCGAGACGAGCACCGGCGCGGTGGCGTCGCCCCACACGTCCTGTCCCCATTGCTCCCGCACCGTCACCACCACCGCCGACATGCCGAGCCCGGCGAGCACCCCGGCGACCGGTCCGCGCAGGATGGCCATCGAGATCACCGAGTTGGCGATCCACAGGGTCGTCGGCAGCGTCTGATGGCCGTGGTACCAGTCGTAGTCGGCGACCAGCCGGGTGGAGGCGATCAGCAGGACCGTCACGACCTGGTCGCCGAGCACCACCCAGCCCCGGATCCGGCCGGTCGCGGTGGGGAAATACCACTGCGAGAGCAGCAGCGCGGAGCTGCCCGACCAGATCGCCATCAGCGCGATCAGCACCCAGCTCAGTCGCGGGTGCTCGTAGTAGGGCACCGACGCGATCTGCTGGCCGATCGCGTACAGCAGCGTGACCAGCCGGAACGCCTGGGCGGCCCGCCACAGGGGCGCGGTCGCCGCGTCGGCCGAGCTCAGCTCAGCTGTGTGCGTCCGCATCGCCGGACTCCGCCTCGACCCTGCTCTCGTCCTTGCGCAGCGTGCGCGCGATATCGAATCGACCCGGCTCCGGTTTGTCCGGCTCGGCGGAGAACAGTCTGCGATCGTCGCCTATCAGCTCGCCGTAGACCTCGTCCGGACTGTCGGCGAGCAGATAGCGGATCGCGGTGTTGCCGACCGCGATCAACGGCACCGCCAGCAGCGCGCCCGCGATCCCGCCGACCACCAAACCGGCGGTGATCGCCAGCACGACGGCCAGCGGATGGATGCTCACCGCCCGGCCCAGCAGCAGCGGTTGCAGCACATGGCCTTCCAGCTGCATCACCGCGATGATGATGCCGAGCACGATCAGGGCCGTGACCAGGCCCTTGGTGACCAGCGCGATGAACACCGCGACGAACCCGGCGAAGAACGCGCCGATGATCGGGATGAACGCGCTGATGAACACCAGCGAGGCCAGCGGCAACGCCAGCGGGACGTGCAGGATCGCCAACCCGGCGCCGATACCGATCGCGTCCACGGCGGCCACCACCACGGTCGCGCGCACGAACCCGACCAGCGTGCCGAAGCCCAGCTCGCCGGCGGTGCGGACCTTCTCCCGGTGCGCGGTGGGGATGATCCGGGTGACGAAGTGCCAGATCTGGTCGCCGCCGTAGAGGAAGAAGATGAGGATGAACAGGATCAGGAAGGCACCGGTGAGGATGTGCCCGATCGCGGTGGCGGTGGTCAGCGCGCCGCTGGTCAGGCTCTCGCGGTTGTCCTGAATGGTGCGCACGATGGTGTCGCCCGCACTGCGGATCTGCTGATCGCTCAGGTGCGGCGGGCCGTTGATCAGCCAGTCCTGCACCTTGTGGACGCTGTTGGTGACCTCGTTGGACAGCCCCGGCACACCGTCGACGAACTGCTCGACGACGAAGGTCAAGATCCCGGCGAGCAGCCCGATCGACCCGACCAGCGCGACGAACACGCCGAGTGAACGCGGAATCCCCACGCGCTGCATCCAGTCGACCAGCGGCGCGAGCAGCGCGGCCGCGAGCAGCGCGATCGCCAGCGGAATCACCACGGTGGCGAACTTCTGCACCAGCATCCCCACCGCGAGCAGGGCGGCGAAGATGATCAACAGCCGCCAGCTCCAGGCGGCGGCTTTGCGGACCAGCGGATGCACTGCCTCGGCGTCCGCGCGCCACGGTGTGGACGCGGGCCCGGAATCTACCTTCTGGTCGGTCACCCGAGAGAGCCTATCGGTCCGAACGCTAGATTGGTGGTCGTGTCGGCGCCCCTGGAAGCGGTCAAACAGACCATGCGAACGCGCTGGCCGCTGTATCTGACCTCGGTACTGCTGGCCAACGCCTTCGGCGCGGTCCTGGTGTGGGCCTTCATCCAGTACGGCCTGCCCGTTCCCGAGGGCGACCCCGGTGGCGTGCGCCAGACCGGTTTCCTCGCACCGGTGCTGGTCTTCGGCGCCGCCGCGGTGCTCAGTATCGCGGGCGCCGCGCTGATGCTGCGGCCGGTGATGCGCTGGCAGATGCGGGGCGGCCCACCCAGCAGGCAGGAACAGATGGCCGCGCTGCACGTGCCGCTGCGCCAATCGATCCTGCATCTGGTGCTGTGGATCATCGGCGGCGGCATCCTGGCGGCGCTGATCATCGTCGAGTCGCCCGAGCTGGCGGGCGCGGTGATCGTCACCGAATGTATGGCCGCCACCATCGTGTTCGGCTTCACCTACATGCTGGGTGAGCGCATCCTGCGCCCGGTCGCCGCCGAGGCGCTGACCGAGGGCACCTTCGACCACACCCTCACCCCCGGCGTCGGCACCAGGATGGCGATGACCTGGGGCATGGGCACCTTCGCGCCGACCATCGCGATCGTGCTGCTGTGCGTCACGCAGATCTCCTCCGATGTGAAGTTCTCGGCGAAGTCGCTGGCCATCTCGATCCTGCTGCTGTGCGGCGTGGTGATCATGCAGGCGCTGGCGCTGTCGATGCTCACCGGGTCCTCCATCTCCGACCCCGTGCGCCAGCTGTCCCAAGCCATCAACAGGGTGCAGGGCGGCGCGCGCGACGTGCAGGTGGAGGTCTACGACGGCAGCGAGATCGGCCTGCTGCAGGTCGGCTTCAACCGGATGATGGAAGAGGCGGCCAAGCGGCGAAAACTCCAGGAGCTGTTCGGCCAGCACGTCGGTGAGGACGTGGCCCAGCGGGCCCTGGACTACGGCACCGAACTGGGCGGTGAGACCAGGTTCGTCGCGGTGCTGTTCGTCGACATGGTCGGCTCCACCGCCGCGGCGGCCGAGCGGCCGCCGACCGAGGTCGTCAGCCTGCTCAACGAGTTCTTCCGGGTGGTGGTCGACGTGATCGACCGCCACCACGGTTTCGTCAACAAATTCGTCGGTGACGCGGCGCTGGCCATCTTCGGCGCGCCGCTGGACCGCCCCGACGCGCCCAGCGCCGCCCTGGCCGCCGCCCGAGACCTGCGCGAGGCACTGCGCGAGGTGACCAGCCTCGACGTCGGCATCGGCGTCTCGGCCGGCCTGGCGGTCGCCGGAAACATCGGCGCCGCAAATCGTTTCGAATACACCGTGATCGGCGACCCCGTCAACGAGGCGTCCCGGCTCACCGAATTGGCCAAAGATCATCCCGGCCGCGTTCTCGCTTCGGGCAGCGCGCTCTACTTCGCCGACGAAAGCGAGCAAGACCATTGGGAAACCGGCGACGAGGTGCAACTGCGTGGCAGACGCAGAAAAACCCGCCTGGCCTGGCCGAAACCGATAGCCGCCGCGCCCGGCGAGGACCAGGGAGAACAGCTGCGTTCGTTAGGCTGAGACCGTGACGGCCGACGGCGACCTAGCAGGCGAACCCGCCTCGCCACCGACCGAGCGCCGCCGCCGGTTCCGGTGGGTGAAGTGGGTGCTCGGCGTGGTGCTGCTCGCGCTGCTCATCGGCGAAGGCGCCTACCTGTGGCCGCGGCTGCACGACTCGTGGCTCACTCTGACCGAGATCCACTGGGGCTGGCTGGTGCTGTGCATCGTGTTGCAGGCGATGTCGATGAGCGGATTCGGCCGGGTGCAGAAGCAGCTGTTGCACGCGGGCGGGGTGGATGTCAGCCAGGGCAAGTCGGTGTCGGTCGTCTACGGCGCCACCGCGATGTCGGTGACCCTGCCCGCGGGCCAGGTCTTCTCCACCGCGTTCACCTACCGCCAGACCCGGCGCTGGGGCGCGAGCCCGATCGTGGCGTCCTGGCAGCTGGTGTTCTCCGGCGTGGTCGCCGCGGCCGGGCTGGCGCTGCTCGGCGTCGCCGGTGCGGCGCTGGTCGGCAACCAGATCGGTCCCAAACTGATCGGGTCGGTGGTGATCCTGGCCGCGCTGCTGGTCGCGGGCAACTACCTCGCCCGGCATCCGGGCACGCTCGAGGCGATGCTGCGCCGGGTGCTGGCGCTGGTGAACCGGCTGCGCAAGAAGCCCGCCGGTCACGGCATCGCCAAGCTGGGCGAGATCCGGCGCCAGCTGGAATCGGTGGACCTGGGCAAGAAGGACGCGGCGCTGGTCGGCCTGTGGGCGCTGGTGCACCGCTGCGCCGACGTGGCCTGTCTCGGCGCGGCCTGTTATGCCATCGGCGCCGATCCCAAGCTGTCCGGCCTGCTCATCGCCTTCACCGCGGGCAAGGCCGTCGGTTCCATCCCGTTCGCGCCCGGCGGCATCGTCTACGTCGACGCGACCCTGATCTACAGCCTCACCGCCGCCGCGGGCCTGGCCGCCTCCCAGGCGGTCGCCGCCGCGTTCGTCTACCGGTTCGTCAGCTTCATCCTGGTCGCCATCGTCGGCTGGATCGTCTTCGCGTTCCTGTTCCGTACTCCGCAGGCCGACGACGAGGAATACGAGCAGGAGTACTTCTCCACCACGCCGGGACTACAGGCCAAACTCCGGCGCGGCAAGCCCGAGGACACCGCAGGCGGACCGGCCCAGCCGAGCTAGCCGGGACCTCGGCCGCTCACCGCAGCGCGCTCAGCGCGGCCCGCCAGCCGAGCAGGAACAGGGCGAGCACACAACTCGCGACAACGACGAAGCTCGCCGCCACCCCCTGACCGCTCACCGCCCGCAGCACCATCCCGCCGACCAGCGTGCCGAGCCAGATCAGGATGCCGCTGGGCCACAGCGCGGTGGCGTCGAAGCGGGCGTTGCGCGCGGCGAGCACGGCCAGCGCCCAGCCGAGCAGTAATCCGATGCCGAAGGGCCACACCGTTTTCACGAGACCGGCCAGCACCGCTTCGTCGTGACTGCGCCTGCCGATCGCGCAGAAAACGATCACCAACAGGGCATCAGCGGCGAACGGCGCGAATCTCCTCACGCAAGCAGCCTAACGGTTCGTGATCTTCATTCGGACCGCGCCGAGCCCCACTGATCAGTGCACACTCTGCACGTGCAGCCGTGTTCACGGCTCCGGCGAGGCCAGCGATTTCAGCAGGACGGCGGCGAGTCGCGAGGTCGCGTCGCCACTGTCGACGTCGGCGATGTGCACCGCGAAGACCAGGTCGCCCATGGTGGCCAGCAGCCAGCCGTCGGCGCCGCCGGTCGCCGCGAAGGCGGTGACATCCCGGAAGCCGCGCAGCGCAGCGGTTTCCGGCTTGCCGATGCCCTCCTGCAGCAGGCCGCGCAGCCGGTCGACGGCGGGCTGGGCGAGTGCGGGCACGGGGGTGTCGGTGGTGCTGGGCTTGCCGTTCTCGATCATCGGCGGCACCACCGAGCCGCGCGCGATCGCGGCGGCGGCGATCGCCATACCGAAGGGGCTGGCCAGCACCGCGTCCGAGCCCGCGCCCTGGCGCACCTGTTCGGTGCTGCGGCCGGGAGCGCTGATCCGCCCGGTCACCTCGTCGAGCCCGTGCACCTTGAAGTCGACGCCGACGCCGAGCGCGGTCGCCGCCTCGGCCGCCTCCTGCACCGAAACATCCTGCGGCGCTTTGTTCTTCGTCGCCGCGGCGACGGTGCGGAACAGTTCCATGGTGCCACCGGCCGGGAACAGCCCGGTGAACGCGATCGGGCCCTTCTCGGTGGCGTAGCTGTTCTGCGCGACGGCGACCACCGCGCCGGTGGACGGCTGGATCGCGACCACCGAGGCCGGCGTACCCACGCTGACCACCGCGTCCTCGGCCGCGCGCTGCAACCGCTGGTCCATGGTCGCGGAGATATCGGGCCCGGCCGGGCCCTGATAGCCGGCGACCTGGCTGACGAACCGGCCGTCGGCCTCGAAGATCTGCACGCCCCAGCCGGCGGTGGCCTCTTGGCTGTCCTTCCACACCTCGCGCAACGCGTCCAGCATCGGCGACCAGGTGCGGCGATCGGCGGAGATCAGCTTGGGCTGCTTCTCCATCACCACCCCCGGTACCCGCGCCATCCGCGGTTCCAGGATCGCGAAGTCGCCCTCGCGCAGGTTGACCGCGACGACCGGCTTGCCCTGCGAGGCGGCCAGCTGCTGCATCAGCGAGGGCCCGGTGATCAACGGAGCGACCGGCTCGATCGCGTCGGCGAGCGCGTTGGTCGACCCGACCAGGTCGCCGGTGCGGCTCGGATCGATCTTGATGACATTGATCGTCTGCTCGGTCATCAGCGGCTCACCGGGCAGGTCGACGACCCGCGGCGGCGGCTTGGCGGTGGTGCGCACGAGCTTGACGGTGCGATTGTTGGCCAGCTGCGGCATCACGACGGCGGGGTCCCAGGAGATCCGCCAGCCGATCGCGAGCTTGCGGACGGTGCCCTGGAGTGTGTAGGTCCAGTCCTTGTGCTCGCCGAAGTTCCAGGCGACGTCCATGCTGAAGATCGCCGACTGCGGGTCGAGATCGATCACCTGGCTCGGCTCGTAGTCGACCTTGCCGGTCGCCAAGCCTTCGAACATTTGCTTCATGGTTGCCGAAGCGGCGGCGGGGTACGAGGTCAGGTCGGCGGCTTTGGTGTAATCCTGCGCGTCCAGCAGATCGGTGAACCGCTGGACAACCGATTCCGACTCACTCGGCTTCCCACCCACCCCGCACGAGCACAGCGCGATGGCGAGGGTCGCAACCCCCACGATCGCCATTGCGCCCCGTGCGCGAAAGCGGCGGGATCCCCACACATCCATATCGCCCACTCTTCACTCTTGCCACTCCGGTAACAAATCCACCGTACCGGAAGTTGACCCGTCTCCGATGCCCCGGTAACACGGGACGCTAGCCGACCTCAGCACCTAGATTGTGCCCGAAATCTCGCCCCGATGAGGGCCTGATCTCGAACCTCGCCCAGCCAGTGGCAACATCTGGCGCGCCTACCGTACCGGGCGGCCCGCCGAGTTGTGCGGATCTCGCATTGTCCGGCGATTCAACGTGAGGGTACCCAGGCCCACCGACACTCAACCCCACGTCACCGACCCACATCGGCCGGGAACACCATCGTTCACGCAGAGCATAAACCGCTGCGCATATATCGGCGTAATCTTGTAATCAACGCAACGTGCGCAACAGAGATAGCAGGTGATTTCCATGCGGAACGCCCATCGCGAACGCGGATTCGGCCGGCCGGGCGGCTGGCAGCAAGCAGACCTCCCCGATCCGGCCGATGCCCCCGATTGGTTCGCCGGACGATTGCCCGCCGACTGGTTCACCGGCCCGCCGGAGATCGAGATCGACCGCGACGAGATCGTGGTCGTCGGCGAACTCCCGGTGCCGCAGCCCAAGTCGGCCGACGCCGACGCGCCGGTCTCGGCGGCGACGAAGGAGGGAGCGCTGGCCCGCTTCCGCGAGTCCACCCGGCCGGCCAGGATGCGGATCGCCGACGAGGCGCAGCGGCGCTACGGCCGCAGCGTCGCCTGGGGCGTGCGGGTCGACGGTGAGCGAATCCTGTTCACCCACCTCGCGGTTCCGGTGATGACCCGGCTGCGCCAGCCCGAACGCCAGGTCCTCGACACCCTGATCGACGCGGGCGTGGCCCGCTCCCGCGCCGACGCGCTGGCCTGGACGGTGAAACTGGCGGGCAAGCACGCCGAGTCCTGGCTGGCCGAACTCCGCGAGGCCATGCGCAAGGTCGACGACCTGCGCTCCGAAGGCCCGACCGGCCTGTGAATTAAGGTGGCCTGCATGGCAGACACCGTGCAGGCCACCGGCCCGATCCTCGTGCTCAACGGGCCGAATCTGAACATGCTCGGCACCCGCCAGCCGGAGATCTACGGCGCCGACACCCTCGCCGACGTCGTCGCCCTGTGCGAGCGCACGGCCGCCCGGTTCGGCCGCGAGGTCGTGGCCTTCCAGTCCAATCACGAAGGCGCGCTGATCGATCGGATCCAGCAGGCGCGCGGCGAGGTCTCGGCCATCGTGATCAATCCCGGCGGCCTGACTCACACCTCGGTCGCGCTGCGCGATGCCCTGGTGATCCCCGAGGTGCCGATCGTGGAGGTGCACATCAGCAATGTGCACGCGCGCGAGGAGTTCCGGCACCACTCGTTCGTATCCCCGATCGCGACCGCGGTCATCGCGGGCCTCGGCGTCCAGGGCTACGCCGCCGCGATCGAATTCCTGGGCAAGTCCTAGGCGAGCCGGAAGACCGGGAAACCGGGGGCGATGGCGGCGAGCTGTTCGTTCGAGGCGTTCTTGTCGACGCCCTCGAAGAACTTGCCGACCTCCCAGCCCCACTTCTCCAGGTAGAGGCGCAGCAGCGGGACCTTATCGGTGTCGGCGATCTCGGTGGCCGTGAACTGCTCGACCTTGCGGCCCAGCCGCAGTTCACCGTCGCCCGCGACGCGCAGGTTGCGCACCCACTGGGTGTGCCCGCGCGGGGCGACCAGGTAGCGCTCACCGTCGGCGGCGGTCATCACGTTGACCATGGTGGTGCGCCATTCGCCGCTCTTGCGACCGCGCACGGCCAGCAGCCGCGAGCCCATGATGCTGATGCCCAGCTTGGGCAGCAGGTTGGCGATCTTGTTCATGATCGGGTCGAAGCCGGTGGGGCCGAGGTAGCGGGTGGCGTTGTCCATCTTGATCACTCCTGAACTGTGAGCACTGCTCTCTGTTGAGACAAGCATGCGCGCTCGGCGGCGACATGTCAAGAGCAGTGCTCTCTCTTTTGGGAATGTCCGTTTCTCCCGAAGTATTGCCGCGATGAAATGTAGTACGTATGCTACATATCATCGAAGGTCGATGATTGGGAGGACTCATGGCTTCGAGTAACAGCGTTGTGCTCGACGTACAGCAACTACGGATGCGCTACGACGAGACCGACGTCCTGCACGATGTGACATTCCAGGCCACGCGCGGAGAGGTGCTCGTCATGCTCGGGCCCAACGGTGCGGGCAAGACCACCACGATCGAGATCCTCGAGGGGTTTCGCAGGAGGTCGGCCGGCCGGGTCGACGTGCTGGGGACCGATCCCGAACACGGTGACGAACAGTGGCGCGCGCGCATCGGCGTGGTGCTGCAATCGTGGCGCGACCACGCGAAATGGCGTGTGCGCGAACTGCTTCAGCATCTCGGCTCGTACTACGTTCCCTATGCCACCCCGCGCACCCCGCGGCCGTGGGACACCGATCAGCTCATCGAGCTGGTCGGCCTGACCGACCACGCGAACGCCAAGATCGCCACCCTCTCCGGCGGCCAGCGCCGCAGGCTGGACGTGGCGATCGGCATCGTCGGCAAGCCCGACCTGCTGTTCATGGACGAACCCACCGCGGGCTTCGATCCGGCCGCGCGGCGCGACTTCCACGATCTGGTGCACCGGCTGGCCGATCTGGAGGACACCACGGTGCTGCTCACCACGCACGATCTGGACGAGGCGGAGAAACTCGCCGACCGGCTGCTGATCCTGGCCGGTGGGCGGATCATCGCCGACGGCTCGCCCGACGAGCTGTCCCGCTCGGTCGCGGGCGAGGCGCAGGTGAGCTGGACCGTGGACGGACAGCGATTCGTGCACACCACCACCGAGTCGACCAAGTACGTACACGAGCTGTTCAAACAGCACGGTGACGACATCGGCGAACTCGAGGTCCGCCGCGCCTCGCTGGAGGACACCTACATGACCCTGGTCCGGCGCGCCGAATCCGGCGACACGGGCGCACCCGTTCACTCTCTCGCGGAGGTCACCCGATGAACGTCACCGCTGTCCGCGCCGGACTTGCCCGCGGCGGGATCGAATTGCGCCAGCTCTACACCAACGCTCCCGATCTGATCGGGCAGTTCCTCACCCCGGGCATCTCGCTCGCGGTGCTGTTCCTGCTGCGGAACCGGATGTACGGCGAGAGCGGACTGTCGATCGCCGAGCTGGCCGTCCCCGGCCTGCTCGGCTCCATCATCGCGTTCAACGGCCTGTACGCGGTCCTCAATGTGCTGGTCCTGGACCGGGAGGACGGCACGTTGCTGCGCGCCAAGGCCGTGCCCAGGGGACTGACCGGCTACTTCACCGGCAGGATCGTGGCAGGCGCGGGCGCGGTGCTCGCGCAGGTCGTTATCGTGCTCGGTGTGGGCATGGTGATCATCGGCGGTTCCTCGCTGACCGACGCGAGCGCGATCGCGATATTCGTCGGGGTAGTGGCGCTCGGTCTGCTGGCCGTGCTGCCCTGGGGCACGATCCTGGGCAGCCTGCTCGACAGCCGCTCGTCGTTCCTGCTGACGATCCCGCTGATGGGCCTGGTCGCCATCTCCGGCATCTTCTACCCGATCACCGCGCTGCCGGGCTGGTTGCAAGCGGTCGGTCAGGTGTTCCCGATGTACTGGCTCGGCCTCGGCATGCGCTCGGCGCTGCTGCCCGCCGACGCGGTCGCCGTCGAACTCGAGCAGTCCTGGCGGCACGTGGAGACCGTGGCGGTTCTGGGGATCTGGACCGTCGCCGGACTGCTGATCGCACCGATCGTCCTGCGGCGCATGGCGGCACTCGAATCCGGCTCCGCGATGGCCGCGCGCAGGGACAAGGCGATGCAGCGTGCCTTCTGAGGTCATCTACAACCGCATCGCGATGCTGCGCGCCGAGCGCGGCATCTCGCGGCGGGACCTGGCCGAAGCGCTCGGCGTGCACTATCAGACCGTCGGCTATCTCGAACGGGGCGAATACAGCCCCAGCCTGCATCTCGCCCTGCGGATCGCGGCCTACTTCGAGGTGGCGGTGGAGGTGGTGTTCTCCACCGAGCCGTTCCCCCGGCTCGGTGCCGAGACCGCGTGAAACACCGCCGACCGTCCGGCACCCAGAGCGGTGCCGGACGGTTTCGGCGTGTCGACTTCGACTGTGCCGCAGGGCACTCGGAAGCCGATCGGCCGGGCGATCTCAGCGGGCCGCGCCACGGATCAGCTCGAAGGTCGACACCGGCTTGCCCGCCGCCTCGCTGGCCTCGACCGCCTTGCGCCAGTACGACTGCGCCAGGTGCGAGAAGCCGGCGTCGACGCCGACCTCCTCGCTGGCGTCGATGATGTGCTGCGCGCCGGCCACCATCATCTTCAGCGAGGCCAGGTCGGCCCAGCCGCCGTTCTGGTTGGCCACCGAGAACTGCTCCATGAAGTACGGGAAGGCCTCGCTGGAACGGACCGCGAACGGCACGAACTGGGCGATGTCGTGGCCGGACTTCGCGATCACCGCGGTCGCCTGGTCGAAGGCCAGCAGCCAGGGATGGAAGATGACCAGCAACGCCTGGTAGAAGACCTGGGCGAGGCCGTCGTCGGCGCCGAGGTACTCCTGCGGGCTGAGCGGACGCAGCAGCTCGGCGTGCGCGTCGAACACCTCCTTCGGACCGCTGTAGAAGATGTAGGACGCGGGGTGCTCGATGTTGTCGCCCGCCGACATCACCCCGCCGGAGAGGAACTGCGCGCCACGCTCGCGCACCCAGGCCGCCCCGGCCCTCGCCTTGTCCGGCGAGTCCGACGACAGGTTGGCGATCACCTTGCCCGCCAGGGCTTCCGGCGCCTGACCGAGCACGTCGTACATGGCGGCGTAATGAGTCAGGCTCAGGACCGACACCTCGTTGGCGGCCAGCGCCTCGGCGACGGTGTCGGCGCGCTTGGCACCGAGCGCGACCATCGCGTCGACCTTGTCGGGGCTGCGGTTCCAGACGGTGACCTCGACGCCTGCCGCCAGGAAGGCGCGGACCATGGCCTGCCCCATCGGGCCGAGGCCGAGCACGGAGACGGAGCGGGTGGACTGTTCGGACATCTGATGCCCCTTCGATTCTCGATTGTTCGATGGTTCGGCGCCGGAATCCATGGTGGTCGGCGCGGGTATCGTCGGGAAGACCGAACGTCGGGGTGTGGTTGCTTACCCTGAGGTCCGAAATACGGTCGGAAGGGGTGCACCAACAATGAAAAGTGACACAGATCACGACGTGTGCGGCATGAGCCTGGCGATCGACGTCGTCGGCGGGAAGTGGAAGCTGCACCTGATGTGGGTGCTCGGCGCGGGCCCGCAGCGGTTCGGGCAGATCCGGCGACTACTCGACGGGGTGAGCGAGAAGGTGCTCACCGAGAACCTGCGCCAGCTGGAAGGCGCGGGCGTGGTGCACCGCGAGGTCTATCCCGAGATCCCGCCGCGCGTCGAATACTCGCTGACCCCGCTCGGCGAGACCCTGCGGCTGGCGCTGGAGCCACTGGAGAACTGGGGCGACACCCACCGCGCCGAGCTCGCCGTGAACACCCGCCCGAGCGCGCCCGTCCCTACCGCTGTCGCGCTGTAGCCCATCGCGACAGGCGGTCGAGCGCGATCCGTTCGCCGACGCGTTCGAGCAGCGCCGCCGCGTTCGCGATCGAGCGCGACGGATTCGGTTCGAGATCGGCGAGCGCGTAACACCCGGCGAAGCCCGCCGCCCGGATCTCCCCGGGCGACAACATCGTTCGGCCCACCGCCGCGACCACCGGCACCCCGGCCGCCTTGGCCGCGGCGGCCACCCCGACCGGCGCCTTGCCGTGCATGCTCTGGTGATCCAGCGACCCCTCGCCGGTGACGACCAGGTTCGCCCCGGCCACCAGCGCGGGGAATTCCAGCAGCTCGAGCAGCACATCGATACCGCTGCGGACCTGCGCGCCGAGCACCGCGAGCGCGCCGAATCCGGTACCACCCGCCGCGCCCGCGCCGCCGATCTCGGCGTAACCGGTCCCCAGCACCGCTGCCCAATTGGTGAGTGCCGCTTCGAGATCCACCATCCGCGCGGCGTCGGCGCCCTTCTGCGGCGCGTACACCGCCACCGCACCCGCGGGGCCGAGTAGCGGATTGTCCACATCACAGGCCAGCGTGAACCGCGCCTGCGCGATCGCCGGATGCAGCGCGGCCCGGTCGACCGACACCACCCGGCTCAACAGCGCGACCACGTCGAATCCGGTGACCTCGCTTCGCAATTCGCTGCCGTCGCGGTCGAGCAGGCGCAGGCCGAGCGCCTGCAGGAAGCCCGCGCCGCCGTCGGTGGACGCGCTGCCGCCGAGTCCGAGGACGATCTCGCGCGCGCCGTGATCGAGCGCGTGCGCGACCACCACTCCGAGGCCGAAGGTGTTCGCCCGGATCGGCTCCAATCGACCGCCGGGGAGCTTGACCAGCCCGACCGCCGCGGCCAGCTCGACCACCGCGGTGTCGCCGTGCACGGCGTAGACCGCGGTCGACGGTTCCCCGGTCGGGCCGGGGGCCGGGACCACGATCCGCTGCCAGCCCGCGGCGGCGAACGCGTCCACCATGCCGTCGCCGCCGTCGGCGACCGGCACGCAGCGCACGTCGACGGACGGCGCGGCCCGGCGGATCCCGGCCGCCAGCGCGATGGCGACCTCGGGCGCGGTGAGCGAGCCCTTGAACTTGTCGGGCGCGAGCACCACACGTGCGGTCATGCTGTCTCCTCCTGCGATGCTCGGGTGCCCTCCGTGGTGACGCGAGCAGGCGTGTCCCCACGCTGACCGATCATCCCGACATTGTCCGGGCTCGGACCGAAACCCGCCATACGCGGACCCCACCGTCGAATGTCGCGGACCGGGGTAGTTTCGACGCATGGCGACCGAGGTCCGCAACAACGCCGCGCTCGAGCGGTTCGAACTCACCGCCGACGGAGTCCCCGCCGGCTATATCGAGTACCAGGACACCGGGGCCGAACGCGCCCTCGTGCACACCGAGATCTATCCCCGATTCGAGGGCCAGGGACTGGCCAACGTGCTCACTCAGGCCGCGCTGGACGCCGGCCGCGCCGAGGGGTTCAGCGTGCTGCCGCTGTGTCCGGTGGTCCTGCACTTCGTCAAGACCCATCCGGCCTACATCTCGCTGGTGCCGCAGCGGGCGCGGGAGCTGTTCGGGTTGCCTCAGTAGCTCGCGACCGCCGCGTCGACGGCCAGTTGCAGTTCGTCCTTGACGAGGCGGGCGATATCGGCGGGCCGCTGCGGCAGCTCCAGCACCGGCGACCGGAAGTAGAACCGGGCGGCGACGACCTCCGCGGCGGTCGGCTCGACCTTCGGGTCGGGTCGCGGACCGTAACTCATCGCCAGGGCGACCAGCGCGGGCGGCGCGTCCAGCTTGGCCGCGCGGAACGCGATATGACCGATCCCGCTGCCGACGGACTGCACCGTCACCGGGTCGACGTCGTTGCAGGTGCCCTCGGGGAAGATCGCCAGGTGATCACCGGCGGCCAGACGCTGCGCGCAGACATCCATCATGCGCTGACCTGCGGCGTTGACGGCCCTGATGCCGTGGTCCTTGCCGCGGAACACCGGGATGCCGCCCATCATGTCGACCTTGCGGCGCTGCTCGGGATCGACGAACAGTTCGTCCTTGGCCAGCACCCGCACCCGGCCGATCTTGCCGCGCAGCGGTGAGCGCCACGCCGTCGCGGCGACGGTGTACGGATCGCTGGTGGAGAGGTGATTGATCGCGAAGATCACCGGGCGCCCGCTGCGGACCAGGGCCTTCAGCTGCTGCTTCGCGCCGTCGGCGAAGGCCACCCGCGGGCGGAAGCGCCGGGCCAGCACGGCATAGGACGCCAGCGCCTTCCAGCGATTCTGCTGATGTCGCTGGTAGTAGTCGTACACGGCGTCACTGTTTTCGAGAAGGACCTCGGGCGAGTGCATGCCGAGACCCTACCGGGCGGGCCCGCGGGCGGTCGGACGAGAAAATTTCCGGTCCGCGGCGGTCCGCGGGGAGCGCGCGACACCGGTCCAATGCGATGATGGCTCGGTGGCACGCGGAGACGACCCGGACGAGCGCCGGACTCGCGACGGGCACGGCGATGACCGGCGGCGCGGGCACCCCGCGGTGGGCGTCCGCGCGGGCAATCTGCTGGTGTCGGCGATCGACCTGGTGGAACCGACCTTCCGGCGGACCGTGGTGTACGTCATCGAGCACAACGACGCCGGCAGCCTCGGCGTGGTGCTGAACCGGCCGAGCGAGACCCCGGTGCGCGACGTCCTGCCCGCCTGGGCCGACCTGGCCGCCCAGCCGACCGACCTCTACATCGGTGGTCCGGTCAAACGCGACGCCGCCCTGTGCCTGGGCACCCTGCGCACCGGCGCCGACATCTCCGAGGTGCGCGGCCTGCGCCGGGTCGACGGCCGGGTGGTGCTGGTCGACCTGGACGCCGATCCGGCCGAGATCGGCCCGCTGGTCGAGGGCATCCGGATCTTCGCCGGGTACGCGGGCTGGTCGATGGGCCAGCTCGACGGCGAACTCGACAACGACGACTGGATCGTGGTCTCGGCGCTGCCGTCGGATCCGCTCGCCACCGACCGGCACGACCTGTGGGCGAGCGTGCTGCGCCGCCAGCCGCTGCCGCTGGCCCTGCTCGCCACGCACCCGATTGAACTCGAACGCAACTGATCCCGTTACTCCTTCGACAGATCAGGAGTGACACCATGAATATCGACGAGCAGTGACCCGGACCGCCGATGGACGACGGTCGCGACGAACTGATGCGCGCGCTCTACGCCGAGCACGCTCCCGCGCTGTGGCGCTTCACCCTGGGCCTGGTGCGCGATCCCGGCCGGGCCGAGGACATCGTGCAGGAGACCTTGCTGCGGGCCTGGCAACGGCCCGCGGTGCTCGAGCAGACCGAGACCTCACCGCGCGCGTGGCTGTTCACCGTGGCCCGTAATCTTGCCGTCGACGAACACCGCAGCGCGCGACACCGCCGGGAGTTCGGCACCGACACACCCCCGGAACAGGTCAGCCCCGATCAGTCCGATCGGGCGCTGGACGGCTGGCTCGTCGCCGACGCGCTCAGCACGCTGAGCCAGGATCATCGCGAGGTGATCGTGCGGGCCTACTACCGCGGCCTCGGCATGCAGCAGATCGCCGACGAGCTGGGCATTCCGCCGGGCACGGTGAAGTCGCGGCTGCACTACGGCATGCGAGCGATGCGATTGGCGCTACAGGAGATGGGGGTGACGAACCGATGACCGATCTCTTCGACGAGTACAGCACCTGGGACGCCGCCTACGTTCTCGGTTCCCTGGGCGCCGACGAGCGCCGCGAGTACGAGACGCACCTGCACGACTGCCCGCACTGCACCGAAGCGGTCGCCGACCTGGCCGGGATGCCGGGAATGCTCGCGCTGGTCGATCGCGACACCGCCCTGTCGATGATCGAGGCCACCGAACCCGCGATCGCCCACGCCCCCGATCTGCTGCCCTCGCTGGCCGCCGCGGCCGAGAAGAAGCGCCGGCGAAGTCGCTGGATCGGGGTCGGTAGCGCGGTCGCGGCCGCCGCGGCCGCCGTGGCGATCGCCATCCCGGTGACGGTCACCGTCGCCCGCTCCGACGCGCCGACCGAACAGGTCGTCGCGGCCCAGCAGATGCGGGCGGTGGAGCAGACACCGGTCAGCGCCGAGGTGAAACTGGTGCGCGACGGCGACCGCACCCGCCTGGTGATGACCTGCCGCTACGCGCCGAGCAGCTACGGCTCCGGCTACAGCTGGACCTACGGCCTGATCGTCACCGCGGGCGACCAGCGCTTCGAACTCGACCAGTGGCCCGCGGGCCCCGGCACCGAGCTCACCGTCGACCGCACGATCGACGCGCCGCCGGAGTCGATCAGCAAGGTCGAGATCACCTCGGTCAGCGCGGGCCGCACGATCCTGGAAGCCCAGATCTGAGCACGGCCGAACGGTCCCGGAGAGCATGTCTCTCCGGGACCGTTCGGCGCGTGCGGCTCAGCTCTGCTTGCTGAAGATCGACTTCGACCAGAGGTAGCCGCCGCCGGCGATCACCGCGCACCAGCCCAGCGAGACCCAGCCGTTGACGCCGATCTCGGTGCCCATCAGCAGCCCGCGCAGGGTCTCGGTGATGGGGGTGAAGGGCTGGTACTCGGCGAACTGCCGCAGGCCGACCGGCATGGTGTCGGTGGCGACGAGGCCGCTGCCGAGGAACGGCATCATCACGATGGGAAACGGTGCGTTGCTGGCGCTTTCGGGGTTCGGCGAGAGCAGACCGAGGGCGATGGCGAGCCAGGTGAAGGCGAAGGTCACCAGGGTGAGCAGACCGAAGGCGGCCACCCATTCGAGCAGGTTCGCGTTCGGCCGGAAGCCGATCAGCAGCGCGACCCCGGCCATCACGGCCATGCCGCCCAGCGCCTGGATGAGCGCGCCGAGCACGTGCCCGGTGAGCATCGACGACTGCGAGATCGCCATCACCCGAAAGCGATTCACGATGCCTTTGCTCTTGTCGGTGGCGATCGAGACGGCCACCGACACGGTCATGTACGCGGGCAGCAACAACAGCATGCCCGGCGCCAGGTAGTCGATGTACTCGCCGCCGGAGGACTTCTCCAGCGCCCCACCGAAGACGTAGTTGAACACCAGCAGCAGCACGGTGGGCATGATCAGGATGCCGAAGACCATGCTCGGATAGCGCTTGGCGTGGATGATGTTGCGCCGCAACATGGTCATGGTGTCGGCGACGGCGTGCTTGTTCGCGACGGTGGTGGTGCTCATGCCAGGGACTCCTGCTCGGTGGTGGCGCGGTCGTTGTCATGCTCTGCGGCCGTCGCCGGCCGCTGAGCGCTTCTTCCCGTCAGGGTGAGGAAGACGTCGTCGAGGTTGGGGGTGTGCACGGAAATGCCGCCCGCTTCGATGTTCTCGGCGTCCAGCAGATCGAGCACGGCGCGCAGGGAGCGCACGCCGCCGTCGCTGGGGACCGCCAGGGTGAGGCCGTCGCCGGCGTCGAGCACCCGCGCGGACGGGCCGAGCGCGTACTGCGCGGCGGCCAGCGCGCGCTGATCGGCGAAGTCGATGCGGATGTGCCCGCCGGGGATCAGCCGCTTCAGTTCGGCTGCGGTGCCCTCGGCGACGATGCGGCCCTGGTCGAGCACCGCGATGCGGTCGGCCAGCTGATCGGCCTCCTCGAGGTACTGGGTGGTGAGGAAGACGGTGACGCCGAGGTCGTCGACCAGGCCGCGGATGATGTCCCAGATTGCCCGGCGGCTGCGCGGGTCGAGGCCGGTGGTCGGCTCGTCGAGGAAGATCACCCGCGGGTTGCCGACCAGCGTCATGGCCAGATCGAGCCTGCGGGTCATGCCGCCGGAGTAGGTGCTCGCCGGTTTGTCGGCCGCCTCGACCAGGTCGAAGCGCTCCAGCAGTTCGGTGGCCAGGCCGCGGGTGTCGCGGCGGGGCAGATGGTTGAGATCGCCCATCATGTGCAGGTTCTCGCGGCCGGTGAGCAGTTCGTCGACGGCCGCGAACTGTCCCGTCACGCCGATCAGCTCGCGCACGCCGTCACGTTCGGTCACCACGTCGTAGCCGCCGACGGCGATCTCGCCGGCGTCGGCGCCGATGAGCGTGGTGAGGATCTGCACCGTGGTGGTCTTGCCCGCGCCGTTGGGGCCGAGCAGGGAGAAGATCGTGCCCTCGGCGACGGTGAGGTCGATGCCGTCGAGGACCGTGTGCTCGCCGTAGGCCTTGCGCAGGCCCCGTGCCGTGATGGCCGAGTTGACCATGGTCGTCCCTTTCCAGAGAATTTCATTCATTACTGCGAATATGTGCATGAGTTATCGACACAGCCCCCAGGGGGCTGCGGTTGCTGGTGTGGGTGTGTGGTTGTAACCGGCAGACCGGGAACTAGATGTCGAGTTCCTCGATCTGCGGGTGGGCGTGGATGTCCTCGACCTTGCGATAGAGCTTGTCGGGGACGCGACCCTTCAGGTCGGCCACGTCGTCGAGGATCTCGTACTCGTAGTCGCCCCAGTCCCAGGGCCGGTCGCCGATGCCGAACATCCGGCGCCAGTATTTCCAGTCCTTCAGGTCGCCGGCGGCCTCGCCGGTCGGGTAGTCCTTCCACAGCGCCGTGTGCGTGTGCAGCACGAGCTTGCCCTTGCGACTGCGGTAGACCTGCTGGTGCAGCACCCGCTCGTCGCCGACATCGCGCCATTCGCCCAGCAGGGTGCCCTGGAAGCGCACCTGCCGCACGCCGTCGCGACCCACCTGCAAGACGACCTCGTCGAAGCCGGCCTGGCGACCTTCCTCCAGGTCGATGAACCGGCGCAGCGCGGCGACCACCGCGCCGGAGATGTTGCCACCGACGAGTTCCTGCGCCCGCTGGAACAGGGGCAGATCATCGTCGGCTACGTAGATCGTCTTGTTGGGCATGCACTCACTATACGTAGATGTATACGTACACACAAGGGGTGGTTCTCACCCACCCTCTGAACCGGAGTCGTCGCCACCCCGTATCCCTCGTGTACGCGACGTTCCGTCCGTCGGTTCCCGCTGGTCCGACCGGGTACGCGGGCAGGGGACGCAGCACGCGAGAAAGAGGAGGGCCGATGCCGAACCGAGTGGTCGACTACCTCGTTGACGCGGTATCCGGACTGGGGGTCACACATCTGTTCGGCGTCGACGGCGCCAATATCGAAGACCTCTACGACGCGATCTTCGACGCGGGCGGGCGCCCGGCGGGCATCGTCGCCAAACACGAGTTCTCGGCGGCCACCATGGCCGACGGGTACGCGCGCAGCACCGGTGGACTCGGCGTGGTGGCCGCGACCTCCGGCGGCGGGGCGATGAACCTGGTCGCCGGGCTCGCCGAGTCCTTCGCGTCCCGGGTCCCCGTCCTGGCGCTGGTCGGACAACCGCCTACCACCCTGGAAGGCCATGGGGCGTTTCAGGATTCGAGCGGACTGGCCGGATCGCTGGACGCCACGGCACTGTTCGCGGCGGTGAGCCGATACTGCGCGCGCGTCACCGATCCGGCCGAGCTGCCCGCCCAGCTCGCGGCGGCGGTCGCGGCGGCCGAGGGTGGCGGTCCCGCCGTGCTCCTCATCCCCAAAGACGTGCAGCAGCAAGCGATGCCGGCAGCGGCGACGCGCCCGGCCCGGACCGGCGCGGCCGAGCTGCCGGTGCTCGACGCCGTCGTCGCCGAACTCGCCGCCGCCCGGCGCACCGGGAAGGTCGTGATCATCGCGGGCGATCAGGTCGCCCGCGACGACGCCCGCGCCGAACTGGCCGAGCTGGTCACCGCGCTCGACGCCTCGATCGGCCTGGCACCCGACGCCAAGGACGTCTACCCGAACGCCGGTCCCGGCTACTGCGGAGTCGCGGGCAGCATGGGGCACGCCGAACTCGCCGAGGCGCTGGCCGCGGCGAGCGCGTGCCTGCTGATCGGCACGCGGCTGCCCGTCACCGCGAGCGCTGGCCTGGACGCGGCACTCGCCGACCTCACGCTGCTCAGCATCGGCGCGCTACCGCCCTATCCGGCCGCACTGCACACCACCGCCACCGACCTCGCCGCCGCCCTCGGCGAACTGCTGACCCGGATCGACGGCACCCCCACCCACACCGATCCCCCGGCCGACCCGACTCCGATGACGGTGCCCGAGGCCGCGGGCCCCGGCCTGCGCTACCGCACCGTCGTCGAGGCCATTCAGCGTGAATTACCCACTGGCGCGGATATTTTCGCCGACGCCGGTAACACCGGCGCCAGCGTGGTGCATTACCTGAGGGTGCCCGAGGGCGGACGATTCGTCGTCGCCCTCGGAATGGGCGGCATGGGCTACGCGTTCGGCGCGGGCATCGGTTCCGCCTTCGCCCGCCACGACGCCGCCGACGGTCCGCATCGCACGGTCGTGATCGCCGGCGACGGTTCCTTCTACATGCACGGCATGGAACTGCACACCGCCGTGGAACACGCCCTGCCGATCACCTTCGTGGTGTTCAACAACAACGCGCACGCCATGTGCGTCACCCGTGAACAGCTCTACTACCGGGACCGCTACAGCTTCAACCGTTTTCACCCCGCACACCTGGGAGCCGGCATCGCCGCCATGTTCCCCGGGCTCCCCGCCCGCACCGTCGACGAACCCGGTGAGCTCGCCGCCGCCCTGCGCGACAGCTTCACCGCCACCGGACCCTCGTTCCTCGAAATCCTCTGCGACCCCGACGAAATACCGCCCTTCCTGCCCTTCCTGTCGACTATCGACGCTTCGAGGAGTACCCCGTGACAACCAGCGCCCTGCCAGCACTCAGCGATATCCCCGACGAGGTGATCCCCGGCGTCCTGCGGATCGAGAATTCGGATCGGGAGGCGACGACCCCGATCATCATGGACATGCTGCGGTCGGTGTATCCGCACGACCAGATCTACGGCGACTTCTGCCCCGTGCAGACCTACATCGCCGCACCGCCGCGCGAGGTCTTCGAATACCTCGCCGACACCCGCTCGCTGGAGGAATGGACCTACAGCCTGCGCGGATTCACCGAGACCGACGAACCGGGCCTGTGGTTGTCCTACGACCGGCTCGGCGACGCGACCAAGTGTTTCACCAGGACCGTCGCCAACGCCGACGCCATGACCGTGGACTACCACTGCGCCTGGGACCAGTCCGCACACCTGTGGATGATCTACCTGATGCGGGTCGTCGACGCGCAGGTGGTGTTCGACAAGCCGGGGTCGGTGGTGCTGTGGGTCAACTGCAAACACCCCTTCTACGACGAGAACGGTTATCCGGAGACCGCGCCGCCCAAGCGGCCGGTGTGGGTCGGCGATTTCTGGGAGATGTTCTCCGCCGGCCACCAATTGGAGCTCGACAACCTCAAGGCCATCTGTGAATACCGCGCGGCCCACGGGCTGCCGATCAAGCCGGAGTGGATGCAGTGAACATGCCGCAAGTGAGTCTGGTCGACGTCGCGAGTTACCTGCCCGGCGAGCCGGTCCCGACCGAATACTTCACCCAGTTCTCCCGCTCGGAGCGGATGGCCAAGAACGTGATGTTCCGGTCCCCGACCGGACGCCACCACGTCGACCGCGACGAAACCGCCGTCGACATGGCCGAGAAGGCCTTCGCGCCGCTGCGGGAACGGCACGGCGATGGCCTGGCCGCCGAGATCGACATCATCCTCACCCACACCCAGCTGCCCGACAATCCCGTGCTCGGCGCCGGCCCCGAGCTGGCCCGGCGCCTCGGCGCCAAGCCCTCGCATGTCCTGGACGTGCACAACGGCGGCTGCGCGGCCTTCGTGCACATGATGGCGCTGGCCCGGATGATCATGGCCACCAGCGACGCCAAGACCGCGCTGATCGTCGCCGCCCAGAACTGCGCGGGCCCGGTGTTCACCCAGCCCGACATCCGCAAGCTCGCGCAGGCGCCGGTGCCCGGCGACGGCTGCGGCATCGGCTTGCTCCGCAAGGACGATTCGGCGCCGATCCTCGACATCGAATGCCGCACCTATCCCGAATTCGCCGGTGACATGGACTTCTCCACCAACGGCCCGCGCAAGTACTGGGAACCGGGCGAGGGTCAGGGCTGCGTGAGCTTCACCGAATCGAAGATCACCAAGGTGTTCGCGCGCGGCAACCGGCTCGTCCCCGAGGTGGCGCTGGCGGTGTGCGATCACATCGGGGTGAAGGGCCGTGACATCGACACCTTCGTCACCAATCAGCCGAATCGGCTGTTCCTGCGCAACTGGCACGACGCGCTGGAACTGCCCGCCGAACGCCATCCCGACACCTTCGACCAGTGCGGAAACCTGTTCGCCGCAGGCATTCCGGTGACCCTGGATGTGGAGAACCGGGCGGGCCGATTGCGCAACGGCTCGGTGGTGCTGCTGTCGGCGTTCGCGCACGCCGGTGATTTCGCCGGCGCGGCCGCCGTGCGCTGGGGCGCGGCGCGATGACCACGCGCCTCGCGGAACCGACGATCCCCTCCCGTCGGTTCCGCACCTCGGCCACGCCGATGCTGTTCGACCTCTCGCTCAGCGAGAACCCCTTCCCGCCGCTGCCGTCGGTCGTCACGGCGGTCAACGACACACTCGCCCAGGCGAATCGGTATCCGGAGTTCCTGCCCGAGCGGTTGCCGCGGGTCATCGCCGAACGCCTCGGCGTCCGGCCGGAACAGGTGGTGGTCGGCTCCGGCGCCACCGGCGTCGCGCAGCAGGTGCTTCGGGCCCTGTCCGGCGGCGAACTCGTCACCAGCACACCGACTTTCGACGGCTACCCGATGCTGGCGGACATGACCGGCATGACATTGGTGCCGGTGCCGCTCGACCCGGCGGGCGAGCAGGATCTGACCGCGCTGCGCCGCGCGGTCAACCGGCGCACCGCGCTGGTCGTGCTGTGCAGGCCGCACAATCCGACCGGAACGGTGCTCGACGCCGGCGCGGTGCGCTCGTTCCTGTCCGCGCTCCCCCGCCGGGTTCCGGTGCTGCTCGACGAGGCCTACGTCGAATTCCTCGACCCGGCCGACCGCCTCGACGTGCACGCGCTGCTGCACCGCCACCCGAATCTGCTGGTGTTGCGGACCTTTTCGAAGGCGTACGGTTTGGCGGGCCTGCGCATCGGCTACTGCGTCGGCCGCGGCGACCTGATCGAGCGCATCAGTCGCCAGCAGCTGCCGTTCGGCATCGGCACCGCCGCCGTGGCCGCGGTCCGGGCCGCCTACGCCGCCGACGACGAACTCCACGACCGCATCCAGCGGATCAACCGGGAACGCGACGTCCTGCGAACGGACTTGCGCGCCTGCGGCATCGACGTGCACCGCAGCCACGCCAACTTCCTGTATCTCCCCGGCCCCGGCGTCGCCACCGCGCTCCGCCGGGCGGGCATCAAAGCCAAGTCCTACCCGGACGGCAGTGCCCGGATCGCGGTCGGCGACCCCCTAGCCGGCCGCGCCGTGCACGCGGCCCTGATCGACCTGCGCTGACCGCGGTCGATCGATGACCGGATGACCTGGTGGCCTCCCCTTCGCCACCAGGTCATCCGCCTTCGAACTCAGCTACCCCCACCGCAGCTGCTCGAGCTCCCGCCGCCACAACTGCTGGAACTTCCGCTGCCGCAACTGCTCCAGCTGCTCGACCCCGAGTCGCTGCCGCTCGAGCCGTAGTCCGTCCAGGCGCTGCCACTGGACCAGCCGCTGTCACTGGACCGCCGTCGCGATCTGCCCTGCACCTGTCTGATGCGCCGCTGCTCGGGAGATTCGCTCACCGCGCGGACGATGGACAGGATGATCAGCACCGGCACCGTCACGAAGACAGCGAGCGCGGCGACGACGATGACGATCGCGAGGATCATCACGATCATTTCGCTCATGGAACCTCCCCTTGTCGGCCTGGTGTGTCGATGCCGAAGGTAGGACCGAGCCCTTGCAATCCCCTTTCGGCCGACCTGTACCCCTGGTCGCCAGGCCGGCGATCAGCCTCCGCCGCCACCCCCACAGCCGCCACCGCCACCGCCACCGCCACAGCCGCTGTTACCGCCACCGCCGTCACCGCCCGTGGTGCCCGCGAGGTCGCTGCCGCCGCCATCGCCGCCACCGGCACTCGAGCCACCGACAGCGGCGGCGCCACGGGAGCCTCCGGCAGACGCACCCGCCCGCCACCCGTCAGCGCGCTGTCCGGCCCCCGACGCCCGCCCGAACACCGAGCCGGCCCGGCGGAGCTCACGAATACCGCCGACCAGGATCACCCCGGCGATGGCGAACAGCGGCACACCCGCCATGAGTGATTTCCCGACCACCGTCGCGCCGATCACGGCCAGCAACAACGCGGAGACGAAGAACATATCGGACCCCCCAATGAGTTCTGATCCAAGTTGTACCCCAGCTGATTCCCCCGAAACCGCAGTCGGCTCACCTCGGCCTGCGCCCGTCGTCGAAGCATCCGGCGGACCAGGCGCTACCGCAGGCAGGGCCGCACGGGCACCGAACGATCAGTCGCTACCGCCGCCGCAACCACCCGACGAACCACCGTCGTCGTGACTGCCGTCCTCGTCGCGCAACGTGCGCAATGTGCGCGAGGCACTGGCCAGACCCGCCGCGCTCGCGCCCCACACCCAGCGCGCGGGTTGTCCACGCCGGGTAACCCGACGCGGACGGTTTCGCACCCCCACGATCACCACCAGCGACGCGGCGCACGCGAGCAGCGCGACGCCGACGACCGGCGAGAAACCGAACGCGATGACGCCCAGAAGCACGAGCAGCACCGCCGCGCCGAACACCATGGCCGACCCTCCGACCACACGCGATCAGCTACCGCCGCCGCACCCGCCGCCACCGCAACCGCCGCCGCCCCCACCATCACCATGGTGCGAGTCGCCACCGGCCACCCACCCGAAACCGCCCGCCCCCGCCGCACCTGACCCCGCGCCCCAGCGCTGCCTCGCCGAGGACCCCCCGCGCGCCGAGGCCCGCACCCAGGCGACCGCGAGCAGCACCACCGCGAGCACCATCACCGCGATCCCGATGGACGCCGAGACGATGGTGGTGACGAGTCCGATCAACACCAACAGCAGAGCCGAAAGAACGAGCCGCATGGATTCCCCCCGAAATCGAGTCCTACCTCTGTTGTACCGGAGGCTCCGGAAGGCGGCCACCAGCGCCGACTTTCGTCACACTCCGTCAGGAAGCTGCGGCACCAGCTCCTCGGCCAGGGCCGTCAACGGTGTACACGGTTCGCCCGCTGGGTCGCCGCTCGCGCCGAGTGCCAATATGCCGCCGGCGATCTCCACATCGAGGCGACAGAAGCGCCGTTCCAGCGGGAGCGACAGGATCCTGGCGCGACGCTGAGCGATCTCGGTCGGGGCGAACGAATTCGGAGACTCCCGCCCGAGCTCGTTCAACGGCGCATTACTTACCTGCACCGTGAGATCAATGGTCGGACCTGAGAACGAACACCCGATGGCCGCATACTTCTCCACCGGAGACGTCAACCCTTCAGGATCCTTGGTCAGCCCATGTCCGATCAGAAAACTCTCCGGCATCTGCCGACAAGGATTGAAGAGGTTATCGAACATGTACTGCGTCGAAGTGGTGTCCGCCGGCGGCGCCGCTTCTTGTCCGCAGCCACTCACCGCCGCACATACCAGGGCCACCACACCCACCGCCCGCACCATTCCGGTCATCGCTACTCCGACGGCTTTCCGGTGACGTAGTAGGTCATGTCACCAGGCTTCTGCACCAGCCCCGTGACGGTATGGAAGGAGTGTTCATTGGAGTAGGACTCCGTGAATTCCAGCAGGTTCTGCCCGTCGAGGAAGCTGTTCAATGTCCTTTGCGCCGGTGTAGCGATGAGCGGAGCAACATCGATCGGCTGACCATCGGATCCAATGTATTCAGCGGGCAACTTGCCGTTCGAATGCAGTGTTGTGAACAGCTGCTGGATAATCTTCTCTTTCGCCTGAGCAGATGATTCACTCGCCTCGGGGTACGCCGAGTATTCCCTCTCCGGCTCGGGGTTGAACTTCTCCATCGCGGCATTGTAGCCTTCATCTTTTGCCACTTCGAGAACTTGATTTCCGATGACACTGATCGGAGTGGCGCCGGGAAGTTCGATATTGTCCAGCGTCAGCGATTTGACTATGTCGCCTACCTGCTGGCGCATCTCATAGGTCTCGAGCTTTGCCTGGTAAGTATCCGCATCCGATTTTTCGGTCTGATAGGTCAGCGCATTCAGCGACGCGTTGGTGATTCGCGCGTCAAGGCTTCCCAAGTCGGGCGCGTTGATGCTCAGCCATCTCTGCGGATCGCCGCCGCCCTCGGTCACCGCGCCGTTCAACATGTCGGCTTCATAGGTCTGCCGCGCGAACTCCAGGCTGAACCTGCCTCCCTCGGATTGACTCCCGAGGAAGAGCAGTCGATCAGCATCGAGCTTGGAGAAGGTGACATTGGCCTGATCTCCCGGCGTGAGTGGATCATCGTAGATCGCGGTCTTCGCCGCGTCCGGGCTGATAAATGTCTCCATGTTCGTGGCGAGCACATGCGAAAGGCTGTCCGCCAGCTTGGGATTCGTGTTGAATGCGTCAGCGTTCTGTTCGAAGACTGTACCGCCGTCACCGGACTCGAGTTTGGAGTTGCCCGTGTCATCCGTTTCGGTCGGCGCGAACACATCGGGTAGCTCCGACAGCGCCTGCTTGGCAAGCAAACCTTCCTGCCCCGGCTTCTCCGTCCCGTCCGCAATCCAGTCGTACAGACCGGCAGCCGTTTGGCCATCATCTTCCCACTCGTGCTGGAAGATCGTCGAGGTGAACTTGTCCAGGTCGTATTCCTTCGGGCTGAAGGACTGGTCGGTGGCCCCGAAGGACAGATCGCCCGGGATCTCCTGGCCGGTGTTGAAGTCCTTGCCGGTGAGCAGCGCGTAACTGGCCTCGTTGCTGCGAGTGCCCGACTCGAGGAACTGTCGGCTGGCCTCTTCGACCTTGCCGAGGTCGCCCTCGTTGAATCCGGGCGGGTATCCGTTCCAGTTCTCCTCGCCGTCGGCGACGAAGGCAGCGAGGCTGGCGCTCTGCCTGCCGAGCTCGATGCCCAAGGTCTGACCCGGTTCGTAACCGGGGTTGGCCTGGGTGAGCAGTTCAGCCAGTGCCGCCTGCTGCATGATCTGGTCCTTGACCGGCATCTGCCCGTCGATCGCCAGATCGTCGCGATCCTCGTAGCGGCCGGAGATCAACTCGCGCACGCCGGTCGGCAGGTCGGCGTAGGAACCGCGCTGGTTGCCCGAACCGATCTTCTCGTTCGAGACGACCATCAGGGAGTTGGCGAGATTGTCGCGCTTGATCGCGGCGACCGGATCGCCCGCCTGCTCGCGCTCGAGCAGTCGTTGGTTCAGGGCGAGGACGCCGTCCTTGCCCGCCTCCTGATACAGCGCTTTGTAGTAGTCCTGTACCGCGGCCGGAACAGTGCTGACGTCCTCGCCGTTGGCGAGTCGTCGCAGTTCCTCCGCGCTGAGCACATGCTCCGGCATGTTGGAGGCGATCTCGTCGATCGCCGCGGTGTCACCGGTACGAGCGGCATCGGCCAGCGCTTTGCCGTCCTGCTTACCGAACCGGGCGGCCTGGTTGTCCGCGTCGGCGACATCGAGGCTGGAGCCGAGCAGATCGCCACCGGACCTTATCTCCAGCGCCTGGTCACCGATGGCTTTGGCCAGGGCTTCTACCGCGTCGCGGAACGGGTTGTAGGCCGCGGTGATGGCGTCCTGGTGGGTGCGGACCACCTCGGCGTCCACGCCGTCCTTCTCCAGAACCTTCCAGCTCGCGTCGACCTCCAGCGGGACGGCTGTGGCGTCGTTGAGCTTGACCAGCAGCGTGTCGCGGAAGCCGGATACCGAGCTGATGCCGGAGTTGAGAACGTCGATCAGCTCATCGATCTCGTAGGCGAGCTTCTGCCCCTGCGTGTGGTCCTGCCCCACGCGATCATAGGCGGCGTTGTAGGCCAAGCCCTGCCACGACTGCCCGAGATTCTCGAAATGCCGCTTGGTAGCGTCGAATTCGCTCATCAACGTCGCCCTGGACTCGACGAGCTTGCCGGTCCAGCTGGTCAGTTCGCCGAGGTTCCAGCGCCGCACCTCGTCGGGGCTAGGCATCGCGCACGTCCATCTCGCGCAGCATCTGGGAGAACTGCTCGTCGGTGGTCTGCAGGTTCGATGCCGCGTTCCTGGACTTGTTCGCGACCTCACGCAGGCGTTCGGCGGCGCGCAGGTACGCGCCCTCGACGAACTCTGCGGCCAGCTCGACCGACCGTGGAATGTCGCAGCCGGGAAGCGCACCCGCCAGGGTCCCCACCGCTGTGCGCACATCGAGGTTGTCGATGGCGTCGCCGCTGGTGGTCAGCTTGTCGGCCATGGCGCGAATCTGATCGATATCGGCTTGCAGCAACTGCTCCCCCTCATCCCCGAATGTAGGTGGAGCCCAGTATGGGCGATACCCGAATTGCCCGTTATCCCCGGGGCGGCGCGGAGGCTAGTTCGCGGGGGCGCAGGTTTCGCGGAGGGAGCAGCCGCCGCAGGAGGAGCCGCAGCCGCCGACGGGGGCGGGCGGGAGGAGGGGTTCGACGGCGCGGGCCGCGGCGTTGGCGCCGGCGCCCAGGGTGAAGATGGCGATCACGGCGACCGCGACAGCCACGCCCAGGGCGGGGAGACCGCCCGCGACCAGGGCGACCAGGCCGCCGGCGAACAGCAGGGCGCCCGCGCCGACGGAGGTCGGGGCGGCGATGCGGTTGGCGAGGCGGAAGTTGTCGTCGCTGTGCAGGGCGGCCTCGGTGGTGACACCGAGGAAGCGATTGCGGGGCAGTTTGCCGATCAGTCCGAGCACGCCGGTCACGATGGCGACCGCGGCCAGCGCGAACAGCAGGAGAGCGACGACGACCATTCTTGCAGGCTAGCGCACCGCCGTCGGGGCCCGATCGAGCGCTCCCCGCCGAGGTGACCGCCCACACACCGCAGTGCCCGTCGGAAATCACCTGGCACCGACGTTCTACCCTGTTAGACGATGTTTACCGGGGATCGGCGAGAACAAGAAGGCAGGACCGTGCAGGACACTCGTGCAACCGAGAGTGACGTACCTCAGCACCGGTACAACGCCGAGCTGGCGGGGCGGATCGAGCGGCGCTGGCAGCAGAACTGGGCCGAGCGCGGCACCTTCCACGCGCCCAACCCGGTCGGTCCGCTGGCCGGCGAGACGCCCGCGGACAAGCTGTTCATCCAGGACATGTTCCCGTTCCCGTCGGGCGCCGGCCTGCACGTTGGCCACCCGCTGGGCTACATCGCCACCGATGTGTTCGGCCGCTACCACCGCATGCACGGGCGCAACGTGCTGCACGCGCTGGGCTACGACGCCTTCGGCCTGCCCGCCGAGCAGTACGCGGTGCAGACCGGCGCGCACCCCCGGGTGACCACCGAGTCCAACATCGCCACGATGCAGCGGCAGCTGGACCGGCTGGGCCTCGGCCACGACCCGCGGCGCTCCTTCGCCACCACCGACCCGGAGTACTACCGGTGGACGCAGTGGATCTTCCTGCGCATCTACAACGCGTGGTACGACCAGGAGGCCGGGAAGGCCCGCCCGATCGCCGAGCTGGCAGAGCAGTTCGCCACCGGCGCGCGCCCGGTCCCCGACGGCGGCGACTGGAACGCGCTGACCGCCGCCGAGCGCGGCGCGCTGCTGGACTCGTATCGCCTGGTGTACCAGTCGGATTCGATCGTCAACTGGTGCCCCGGCCTGGGCACGGTGCTGTCCAACGAAGAGGTCACCGCCGACGGCCGCAGCGAGCGCGGCAACTTCCCGGTGTTCCGTAAGCGCATGTGGCAGTGGATGATGCGGATCACCGCCTACGCCGATCGCCTGGTCGACGACCTGGACACGCTGGACTGGCCGGACAACGTGAAGTCCATGCAGCGCAACTGGATCGGTCGCTCGCGCGGCGCGCAGGTGCGCTTCGACGCGCCCGACGGCGAGCAGATCGAGGTCTTCACCACCCGCCCCGACACTTTGTTCGGCGCCACCTACGTCGTGCTGGCGCCCGAACACGAGCTGGTCGACAAGCTGACCGCCGCCGCCTGGCCGGACAGCACCGCCGCCGCGTGGACCAACGGCGGCGCGGCCACCCCGGCGGAAGCCGTTGCGGCGTACCGCACGTCGATCGCCGCCAAGACCGATCTGGAGCGCCAGGAGAACAAGGAGAAGACCGGCGTCTTCCTGGGCTCCTACGCGACCAACCCGGCCAACGGCAAGCAGGTGCCGATCTTCATCGCCGACTACGTGCTGAGCGGCTACGGCACCGGCGCGATCATGGCCGTGCCCGGCCACGACCACCGCGACTGGGACTTCGCCACCGCGCTGCAACTGCCGATTCTCGAGGTGATCGACGGTGGTGACATCACCGACGGCGCACACGCCGGCGAGGGCAAGCTGATCAACTCCGACTTCCTCAACGGCCTGGAGGTCGACGAGGCCAAGGCGACCATGATCGGTCACCTGGAGGCCGAGGGTCACGGCACCGGCACGGTCCAGTACAAGCTGCGCGACTGGCTGTTCGCCCGCCAGCGCTACTGGGGCGAGCCCTTCCCGATCGTCTACGACGCCGACGGAGTCGCGCACGCGCTGCCGGAATCCATGCTGCCCGTGGAACTCCCGGAGATGGCGGACTTCGCGCCGGTCACCTTCGACCCCGACGACGCGAACTCCGAGCCGTCCCCGCCGCTGGCCAAGGCCACCGACTGGGTGAACGTGGAACTGGACCTGGGCGACGGACCCAAGCAGTACCGCCGCGACACCAACGTGATGCCCAACTGGGCCGGGTCCTCCTGGTACCAGCTGCGCTACGCCGACCCGACCAATGCCGAGACGTTCTGCGCCGAGGAGAACGAGAAGTACTGGCTGGGCCCACGCACGGCCGAGCACGGCGCGGACGATCCGGGCGGCGTCGACCTGTACGTCGGCGGCGTGGAGCACGCGGTGCTGCACCTGCTGTACGCGCGGTTCTGGCAGAAGGTGCTCTTCGACCTGGGTGACGTCTCCGGCAGCGAGCCCTACCGCCGCCTCTACAACCAGGGCTACGTGCAGGACTACGCCTACACCGACGCGCGGGGCACGTACGTGCCCGCCGCCGAGGTCGTCGAGCGCGACGCCAAGTTCTTCTGGACCGGCGCCGACGGCGTCGAGATCGAGGTCAACCAGGAGTACGGCAAGATCGGCAAGTCGCTGAAGAACGCCATCTCGCCCGACGAGATGTGCGATCTGTACGGCGCCGACACCTTCCGCTTCTACGAGATGTCGATGGGTCCGCTGGACACCTCGCGTCCCTGGGCCACCAAGGACGTCGTCGGCGCGCACCGCTTCCTGCAGCGGGTGTGGCGCCTGGCGATCGACGAGGAGACCGGCGCGGTGAAGGCCACCGACGCCGCGCCCTCGGACGAGACCCTGCGCCTGGTGCATCGCACGATCGCCGGTGTCGACGAGGATCTGGCCGCGCTGCGCGACAACACCGCGGGCGCCAAGCTGATCGAGCTGACCAACCACCTCACCAAGAACTACCCCGACGGCGCCCCGCGCGCCGCCGTGGAACCCCTGGTGCTGATGCTGGCCCCGCTCGCCCCGCACATCGCCGAAGAACTGTGGGAACGCCTGGGGCACACCACCTCCCTGGCCCACGGCCCCTTCCCGATCGCCGATCCGGCCCTGCTGGTCGCCGACTCGGTGGAGTACCCGATCCAGGTGAAGGGCAAGGTGCGCAGCCGGATCCAGGTGCCCGCCGACGCCGATCCGGCCACGATCGAGGCCGCCGCGCTGGCCGACGAGAAGGTCGTCGCGCTGCTCGAGGGCGCGGCACCGCGCAAGGTGATCGTCGTGCCGGGCAAGATGGTCAATATCGTGCCGTGAGCCTGGTACCCGTTCGACGCGAGGAGCAGCACCGATGACCGATCCGACCGACGAACGGGTACCCGAGCCCCAGGGCACGCCGGCGGGGATACCGTACGACTGGCGGCGCTGAGGTTCAGGCCCGTACCTGGAGCACGTCGTTCAAGGTGACCAGCGACAGGTTGCGCTCCTTGATGATGTCGACCAGCTGGCCGTAGCAGTGGGTGACCGGCGGGAAGTTCGCGTGGCCGATGACGATCGTCTGGGCGGCGAAATACTTTCGCGCGCACTCGATCAGGTACTCCTCGGTGATCAGACCCGAGTCCGACAGCGAGCCGTACCACATGGTCGGCACGGTGTAGCCGAGGTCCGCGGCCACCTTGTCGACAGTGGCGTCGTGATAGCCGAACGGTGGCCGGTAGAACGGCGTGCCGTCGACACCGAAGTTGTTGCGCAGGAAGGTCTTCGTGCGGCCGAGCTGGTCGGCGACCGCGCTCGCGCTGATCTTGGTGAGCGCGGCGTGGTCCCAGGTGTGGTTGCCGAGCTGGATCTGACCCGACTCCACCAGCGGACGCAGGGCGTCGCGGTGGATCGTCCAGGACTCGTAGTAGCCGGTGACGAAGAAGGTGAAGCGGGCGCCGGTGTCCTTGGCCCACTGCACGTAGGCGCCGACCACCTCGGGGCTGGCGCCGTCGTCGACCGTGAGCGCCATGCTGGAGCCCTGGCCCGGCAGCGCGGTGATGGTCTCGGCGGGGATGATCGACTTCGGCCCGCCGGGCGGCGGCGGGAGCTGCGGCTTGGCCGGGGCCGGGGGCACGGTCGGCGGGGCGGGGATCTCGCCACCCGAGCCCGCGCTCACAGCCTCGCCCTCGGCGGTGGCGCAGCCGGTCAGCGCCACCGCGCCGCCCGCCGCGAGCAACGCCAGCATTCGACGTCTATCCACTTACGACAACCCCTACTCGAAACAGGTGCACCGCACTCCGACGGCCGGGCACGACTCACAAACAGCGGGACCGTACCCACCGAATCCGGCGAGCAGCTGAACCGGCGGGCACATTCGGGCGAACTGCGACGACCCCCAGCCGCTTCGTTCACACGAGAAGCGAGGCTACCGAATCAGCCGCGTCCGTGTCGGCCTGGCCGCATGCTGATCGCAAACGCCGCCGTCCCGGCGGGATGGGGCATCGGTCCTGGTCAACGCGGTCGCAGGACGATCTCGGTGGGATGCCCGTCGCGCGGGGTGTCGACGGCGGCGCGGACCGCGCCCGCCACCGTCTCGGGGGTGAGGAACTCCTCCGGGCGGTACTCGCGGCCCTCGTCGGCGACGATCGCGCGCTGCATGTCGGTATCGATGCGGCCGGGGAAGATCGAGGTCACCCGCAGGGTGGGTTCCTCCAGCCGCAACGCGTCGGCGAAGGCGCGCAGACCGAACTTGCTCGCCGCGTACGAACCCCAGCCGGGATTGGCACGCAGACCCGCACCCGAATTGATCAGCACCACATGTCCGTTCGCGGCGCGCAGGGCGGGCAGCAGCACCCGGGTCAGTTCGGCCACCGCGATCAGGTTGACCTCGAGCGTGCTGCGCCACTGGTCGACCGAGGACTCCGCGACGGTCCCGAGGTCGGCGATGCCCGCGTTGTGGACGAGCACATCGAGGCGCTGGATCTCACTCGCCGCCGCGGCGACGGCCGGATAGTCGGTCAGCACCACCGGCCAGCCGGTCGCACCGGGCAGCTCGGTGCGGATCGGGGTGAGCGCCTCGGCGGAGCGGGCGCCGAGCAGCAGGTCGTGGGTCGGCGCGAGCTCCCGGGCGATCGCCGCCCCGAGTCCACGGCTCGCGCCGGTGATCAAAGCGGTCGGGGCCGGAGTACTGGTCACCGTCATGGGGCCCACGCTAGCGCCCGTATCGAGGTCACCACGCGGTGGTGGCGTTCACCTCCCGGCCGATGCCTACCTCAGAGCGTGGTGAGCAAGTGTCCAGCGAGGTGGGCATGGGGGCGGGCCGGCGAATCCGGCAAATCCGGCTGGGAGGGGCATTTCGGCTGGATGTCCGTGTGGTTCGGGCGTAGATCGGCGGGTCACGCTAGTACCGTCGAGGCATGACCGATCCCCGGTACAACTACGGACCAGCTAACCCGCAGTATCCCCACGGGCAGGAGCCGCAGCCCCAACCGAAGGTCAATGTGGGCAAACTCTGGGCCGGTGGCATCGGCACCGCGGTCGTCGCCGCGCTGCTGGTGGTGGTCGCGATCATGCTGGTGCGCGGCGTGCTCGGCATCGCGATCCTCTCGCCCGAGGGCGCCGGCGCCTACGGCACGGTGTCGACCACCTCCTACGCGCTGGCCGCGGCGGGCGCGGCGCTGCTGGCGACGGCCCTGCTGATGGTGCTGCTGCTGGCCATGCCCAGTCCGCTGACCTTCTTCACCTGGATCTGCCTGCTCGTCACGGCCGTCGCGGTGATCCTGCCGTTCACCCTGGTCGCCGATATGGACGCCAAGATCGCGACCGCGGTGATCAACCTGCTCGTCGGGCTGTGCATCACCACCATGCTCAGCTCGGTCGGCTCGGCCGCGCAGAACGACCCGCGTCAAGTGGGGTACTGACCATCACAGGCCTGCCGGGATGCCATTCGGCCTGGTCGGTCGCAGAATAGACAGATGACAGACCCAGGGTTCACCCCCACGCAGCTCGCGGCCCGCGCCGCCTATCTCCTGCGCGGCAACGACCTGGGCACGATGACCAGCGCCGCGCCCCGCCTCTACCCGCACATGTGGAGCTGGGACGCGGCGTTCGTCGCGGTCGGGCTGGCGCCGCTGAGCGTGGAGCGCGCCGTCGTCGAACTCGACACGCTGCTGTCGGCGCAGTGGAAGAACGGGATGATCCCGCACATCGTCTTCGCCAACGGCGTCGACGGCTACTTCCCCGGGCCCGCCCGCTGGGAGTGTCGCAGGCTTGCCGCCAACGCACCCGACGGGCCCGACACCTCCGGAATCACCCAGCCGCCGGTGCATGCCATCGCGGTACAGCGAATCCTCGACCATTCCCGCAGGCACGGCCGTTCGACCAGGGCCGTCGCCGAGGAATTCCTGAACCGGCGCTGGCCGGATCTGGTGCGCTGGCACCGCTGGCTCGCGCACGCCCGCGACCCGAAGGAGACCGGACGCGTCACGCTGTACCACGGCTGGGAATCCGGAATGGACAACTCGCCGCGCTGGGATCGCGCCTACGCCAACGTGATTCCGGGCGAGGACCTGCCGCCGTACCGGCGCGCCGACACCGCCATCATCTCCGATCCCACCCAGCGCCCCAGCGACCGCGAATACGATCGCTACCTGTGGCTGGTCGAGCAGATGCGGCGGGCGAACTACGACGACTACCAGCTCACCTCGGTGATGAGCTTCGCCGTCGAGGACGTGTTCGTCTCGGCGATCTTCGCGCTGGCCTGCGAGGTGCTGGCCGATATCGGCGAGGAGTACAAGCAGCCGCACGCCGATGTCCGCGAGCTGCACGGGTGGGCCGACCGGTTCCGCAAGGGCGTGGTCGCCACCACCGACGAACGGACCGGCGCCGCCCGGGATTACGACGTGCGGCTGCAACGCTGGATCGGCACCGAGACGCTGGCGATGTTCGCGCCGCTGCTCTCGGGCGGGCTGCCCCGCCCGGCCGAACGCGCCCTGCTCAACACCTTCGAGGGTCCACGCTTCTGCGGTCACCCCGACCTGCGCTACGCGCTGCCGCCGTCGACCTCGCCGGTCTCCAAGGACTTCCGCCCGCGCGAGTACTGGCGCGGGCCGGTGTGGCCGGTGATGAGCTGGCTGTTCTCCTGGGCGTTCGCCCGGCGCGGCTGGGCCGAGCGCGCCTACATGCTGCGCGCGGAAGGACTGCGCCAGGCCAGCGACGGCAGCTTCGCCGAGTACTACGAGCCCTTCACCGGCGCGCCCCTGGGCAGCATGCAGCAATCCTGGACCGCCGCTTCGGTTCTCGACTGGCTGGGCTGAGTCAGTACTCCCCGCCGACGGCCCGCGGCTCGACGGTGATGCCGAGTTCGCGGGCCAGGGTGGCGGCCAGTGATTCCAGGTCACCGCCCTCGATGGTGGCGCCGCGCAGCGCGGTCAGGCCGTACACGCCGGTCAGGTCGCACTCCTCGAAACGCAGGTTCTGCTGCGGTCGGGCATCGCTGAACCGGGCGCCGGTGAGATTGCAGCGCTCGAACCGGACATTGCGGAACTCGGTGCGCTGGAAATCGGCCTGGCGCAGGTCGCAGTCGCGGAAAACGACGGTCCGCAGCCGGGATTCGGCGAAGGAGGCCAGATCCGCGCGGCTCGAGTCGACGAGCACGTCGCGCAGCACGCCCGCGGTCCAGGACAGTCCGGTGAGTCTGCCGTGCGCGATCTCGGTCTCGAACATCGAGGAGTCGTCGGCCTGCACGTTGGCGAGATCGCAGACGCGCAGGGCGGATTCGCTGACAGTGGCCTGACGCAGGGTGCTCGGGAAGCGGACGCTGTCGAACAGGCAGCCCTCGGCGGTGAAGCCGTGGACGTGGACCTCGGCGAAGTCGGCGCCGCGATACTCGACCGCGGCCGCGGTGCGATCGTCGGCCGGGTCGTCGGCCGGGGTCGCCGGTCGCAACCCGCCCGGTGCTGCCACCGCCGGCTCGAATCGCACCGCACGCTTGCGCGCCATCGCCCACCACTCCCGTCGTCGGATGTCGGCACCAAGATACGGGCACCCACCGACCGGTTCGGGTGTCCAGGCCGCTGACCGAGGGCGCGGCCAACTATTCGACAACACCTCATCAGTAACACTGGTCACATCCGTATCGATGACCTACGGTCGAGGGCCATGGACACCAAGCGCTGGAGTTCGACGGTTCGCCGCAGTTTCACCGCGCTGTCGCTGGTCGCGCTGGCCGGGCTCGTGCCCGTGCCCGCGCAGGCCGGGCCGAGCGGGCCCGATGTGTCGTCCTGGCAGCATGTGGACGGCCGGATGATCGACTGGCACGCGGTCCGCGCGGCCGGTCATCAGTTCGCGATGGTCAAGGCCACCGAGGGGCTGCACTACGTCAATCCGTACTTCGTAGCGGACAGCCTGCTCATGCGCACGGCCGGCATCGCCCGCGGCACCTACCATTTCGCCAGACCGGAGCTGCCGCCCGAACCGCAGGCGGCGCTGTACGCGACCACGGTCCTCGGCCAGAACGGACCGCTCGACCTGCCGCCGGTGCTGGATCTGGAGACCTCGGGCGGCCTGCCACCGGACGCGCTGATCGACTGGACGCAGCGCTACCTGAACACGGTTCAGGCCATCACCGGCCGCGCCCCGATCATCTACACCTACCCGAACTTCTGGAAGACGGCGATGGCCGACACCAGCCTGTTCACCCGCTACCCCCTGTGGATCGCCGACTACCGCGGCGAAGCCGAACCCGAAGTCCCCGGCAACTGGCCCGCCTGGACCTTCTGGCAGACCACCGACCGTGGCAGCATCCCCGGCATCGGCGGCGCCACCGACGTCAACGTCTACAGCGGCGCCCAGGGCGACTTCGCCCGCTTCGCCAACATACCGAGCTTCGGCAGCAGCTAGCCGCCACGATTTCATCCGCAACGGGTGAGGTCGCGAGGCCGCCCAGCCGCGATCCTGCCTACGACGGCAGACGACGGAGGAGCGCGGGATGAGCATCGTGGTAGACGTGGACAACTTCACCCGGGTCGAGTCCGACACGATGATCCAGCGCATGCTGCCGATCATCGGCGGACTCGGCGTGTTCAAGCACGACCGTGAGCTCGCCCCACTGGACCAACAGCCGGTGATCCGCCAGAACCGCGACACGCTCTACTCGACCGCCATCGTCGCGCTCGTCGACGGCAGCGCCACGCTGACCGTCCCGGAAGCGGGCGAACGCTACCTGTCGGTGATGGTGATCAACCAGGACCACTACATCAATCGCGTGTTCCACCGCGCGGGCACCTACGAACTGACGCGCGCGGACTTCGGCACCGACTATGTCGTCGTCGCCGCGCGAATCCTGTTCGACCCCAACGACCCGGCCGACCTCGCCGAGGTCCACCGGCTCCAGGACGGCCTGACCGTCGAAGCCGGACCGCAGCCCGCCTTCGACTACCCCGACTACGACGCCGCGAGCCACAAGCAGGTCCGCGACGCCCTGTTGGCACTGAGCAAGACGATGGTCGGGTTCACCCGGGCGTTCGGCAGCGCCGAGCAAGTCGACCCCATCCACCATCTGGTCGGCACGGCGGCGGGTTGGGGCGGCCTGCCCGATGCCGAGGCGTACTACCTCAACATCACCCCGGAACTGCCCGTCGGTGAGTACACGATGACTTTCCGCGATGTCCCCGCCGATGCCTTCTGGTCGCTGAGCGTCTACAACGGCGACGGCTACTTCGAGCCCGGCCCCAGCGGCATCACGAACGTGAACTCGGTCTTCGCCGCCCGCAACGAGGACGGCTCCACCACGGTCCGCCTCGGCTCGACCGGTCCCGGCGTCGAGAACGGCATTCCGCTGCCCGCGGGCTGGAATCTCCTGATCCGCCTCTACCGCCCCAGGCTCGACGATCTCGCCGACTGGCAGGTACCGAAGGTCGAGCCTGCATGACAAACGCCACCACCAGAATATGGTCATACTTGTGACCATGAAGCTGGCTGAAGCGAAGGCAACACTGTCCGAGCTGGTCGCTCGTGTCCGCAGCCAGCACGAACGGGTGACGATCACTGTGCACGGCGAGTCCCAGAAAACGACGAAGCCGCTACTCGCCCAGTCGAGTAGCGGCTTCATCAGCGGGACGGGTGTCGGCTAGACGCCGATGCGGCCGCCGTTCTTCTTCCACACCACCGCGACAGCCGGGCGGGGCTGGGCCGTGCCGCCGTCGGGCCAGTGGGACTGCGGGTTGTCGGGGGTGGCGTCGTCGGCCTCGCCCGGGTGCTGGACCGCGACGATGACGCGCTGCTCGGTGACGATCGGGCCGCAGGTCTCGGCGCCCTTGGGGACGGTGAGGAACTGTTTGGTCTCACCGCGGTTGGGGCCGTCGAGGATCACCGAGAACAGGCCGTCGTTGGTCTTGAGGGCGTTGCCGTCGGTGGAGATCCACAGGTTGCCGTACGGGTCGAAGGCCAGGTTGTCCGGGCAGGAGATCGGGCTGACCTTGGTCTTGTCGAAGCCGGCGAAATAGGTGTCGGCGGCGGCGGGGTCACCGCAGACCAGCAGCAGCGACCAGGTGAAGTCGGTGCCGGTGTGGTTGTCGGTGAGCTCGAGGACCTGGCCGTTCTTGTTCAGCTTGCGCGGGTTGGCCTCGTCGACGCCCGGCTTGTCGTCCTTGGCGCGGTTGTCGTTGTTGGTCAGCGCCACGTAGACCTTGCCGGTGAACGGGTTGGCCTCGAAGTCCTCGGGGCGGTCCATCTTGGTGGCGCCGACCTTGTCGGCGGCCAGGCGGGTGAACACCGCGACCTCGGCGGCGCTCATGCCGTCCACCAGGGACTTGCCCTTGCCGTCGTCGCCGGTCTCGAGCAGCGGAATCCACTGGCCCTTACCGGTGAAGCCCTTGTCGGAGGGAACGGTGCCGCTGCCGTCGATCTTGTCGGGGTGGTCGCCGGTCAGCTTCGCGACGTAGAGGGTGCCCGCGTCGAGGATCGTCATGTTGTGCCGCATCGCCGAAGCGCCGGTGCCGGACTGGATCTTGCGCGAGGACACGAACTTGTACATGTAGTCGAACTTCTCGTCGTCGCCGGTGTAGGAGACGACGTCACCCTTGTCGGTGACATAGATCGAGGCGCCCTCGTGCTTGAGCCTGCCCATCGCCGAGTGCTTGACCGGCGTCGACGTGGCGTCCCACGGGTTCACCTCGACGACATACCCGAAACGGTTGGCCTCGTTGGGTTCCTGGCTCAGGTCGAAGCGCTTGTCGGTGCGCTCCCACTGGTTCGGGGTGCCGCCCTTGGGGAAGCCATAGCGCTTGACCCGGCCCTGCGGGTCGGAGGCCTTGTCGCCGTTGGCGAAGTAGCCGTTGAAGTTCTCCTCACCGGAAAGCACGGTGCCCCAGGGGGTCACGCCACCGGCGCAGTTGGCGAAGGTACCGAGCACCTTGGTGCCGGAGGGGTCGGCGCCGGTGACGGTGAACGCGCTGCCCGCGGCGGGGCCGGTGAGGGTGAACTCGGTGTCGGCGGTGACGCGGCGGTTGTACTTGCCGAAGACGGGGGTGAGCTTGCCGGAACCGGCCTCGCCCTTGACCTCGACGACGGTCATGCCGTGCGCGGCCTTGGTGATGGCGATCTGCTCGTCGGTCGCGGCGTCCTTGTTGTAACCGCGGAACATCATCGGGCCGGTGGTGTACTCATGGTTGACCACGAGCAGGTAGCTGTTGGCCTGGCCCTCGATCGGCAGCAGCGCGGCGAAGTCGTTGTTGTAGCCGAACTGCTTGGCCTGCGCGGCCGCGCTCTGCTTGTCGAAGTCGAACGCGGGGGCGTCGGCGAAGATCGGATCGCCCCAGCGGAGCACGACCTGCTGCTCGTAGCCGTCCGGGATGACCAGCGCGTCTTCCTTGTTCGGCGCGACGGCGGTGAACGCCGTTCCGGTGCCGGGAGTGCCCGCCGGCGTCGGCGCCGGGGTGGTGGCGGTCTCGGCGGCGTCGTCGCCGCAGGCGGCCAGCGCGCCCGCCGCGCCGAGGGCGAGCACGGCGGCGGCGCCGCCCTTGATCAGGCCGCGACGGTTCAGGCCGCTGACGATGTCACCGAAGTAGGCGCCCTCGGACGTGTTCGGCGGCTCGTGGAAGCAAGCGTTGCCGCACTTGTATTCACAGGTCAGGGCGGCGCGTGCCGACTGGCCGTCGTGCTTGACGAACAGGGCGAGCGGTTTCGGACTCACGGTGACTCCTGAGTAGGTCGGACTTCGCCGCACGGTAGGCAGCCCAGGCGAGCCATCGGGAACGCGAAGATGAACACACGACCAAAACTCGGCGAGTGCTGTACTCGCCGAGTTCGGTGGGTTCGGTTGTCATCAGGCGTTGACCGGCAGGGCGATCACCACCTCCTGCTCGTTGCCGGGCAGGTAGTGCACCTGCAGGATCCGGCCGACCTGCACGTGGCCGATCGCCGAGGGCGGCAGGAACTTCTCGGCGCTGGTCTGGAAGGTGCTGCCGTCCGGGCGGGTGACCACCAGGCCGAGGATGATCTCGGTGTACCCACCGCGGATCCGGCCGGGGACGTCGAGGCTGCGGACCACCGCCTGGGCGGCCAGGCCGCGCTCGGCGATGTCGAGCTTGCCGCGGGTGGTGATGCCCTTGCGGATGAGCGATTCGTTCATCGCCCGCTGCGCGGCACCGGAGTCGCCGGAGCGGTCCACCTCGACCTTGTCGGTGCGGCCCGGCAGATACCGGACCGGCAGCACGACGCCGGGCTGCAGCAGCGCCAGCTCGGTGAGTGGCACGATCATCTTGGCGTGCGAGTCGAAGACCTTCCCGTCCGCGCCTTCGACGCGGAATTCGATCCGCACCTGCGGCTGATCGTTGACCGAGACCCCGGTCTGGCGGAACGAGGTGATGGTGCCGATGCCCACCTCGCCCTGGCGGAACTCGCCGCTGTTACGGCCGGTGAAGGCCTCCATGATGCCGTCGCCGGTGAAGGCGAAGACCATCGGCACGATGGTCAGGGCGATGATCGGCAGCGCCATCTGCGGGCCGACCCAGCCGAGCATGCCGCCGGTGAACTCGTCGGGGGTGTAGGTGAGGCCGTAGTAGAGGTAGTAGCCGATGGACAGGACCCCGAAGGCGACCGCGGCCGCGCGGAGCTTGGATTTCATGATTCCTCCTCGTGAAGTGGTGCGACCGGGTCGCGATCAGGTCAGGCGATCGTGGTGCAGGCGAAGGTGATGTCGAACTTCGCGGTGGCCGGGCCCGCCAGCGGGTTGGTCATGTCGGGGGCGCTGACGCCCTCGCCGGTGATGCGGAAGGTGTTGCCGTCCTTGGCGAGCTTGGCCGAGCCGCCCGGCTGGCCGTTGCCGTAGCCGACCGCGTAGGGCAGGCCGTTGGAGCCGCCCTGGGTGCCGGCGATCGCCACCGCCTGGACGGTGTCGCCCTCGACCGAGGCGCTGACCGAGAGGTTGCCGTAGGTGGCGTTGGCCAGGTCGGTCAGCGCGAGCGCCAGGGTGCCGCCCTGCTTGGCGCAGGTGGTGTCGAACTTGGCGGCGAATTCCTTGCCGTCGACGCTGGCGGTGGACTTGCCCGCGGCGGGCGCCGGGGCGGCCGAGCCGGTGCTCGACGGGGTCGAGCTGGTGCCGGAGTCGCTGCAGCCGGTGACGAACAGCGCGGTGGCGGCGGCGGAAGCGGCGAGGGCGGCGATCAGCTTGGTGTTCATGGTGTTTCCGTTCTCTCGGTTGAGCGGGCCGGTTCTCGGTGGCCCGTTGAGAAAAAGGTAGAAATCATCGGCGCCCTACCGATCCCAACTTTTCCGTGCGCCACCCGCCGGAAATGCCGTTAACCTGGTCGAATGCGAAGACCCCGCGCCCTGGTGCTCGACGAGGTGTGGCGCGGGCTCGACGGCGTCGACGCCTTGAGCGGGCCACAGGGCGGCCCGCTGCGCCGCACTGTGAAGCTGATCCTCGACCCGCTGGTCATCCGGCCTGTGCAGCATCCGCTGTGCGCGGGCACCGTGCTCTCCGCCGACGGCAGCACGCTGCTGACCTCGCTGGTGCTGGCCCAGTCCGACGTGCTGCGGGCCTGCGCCGAGTGGTTCACCGTGCTCAAGCAGGTGCGCCGGGCGCTGCGGATCACCGAGGGCAATGCCCAGGACCTGTACTTCCAGCGCTGTTTCGAACTGGCGACCGTGCACGGCGCGCCCGGCCCGGACGCGCGGGCACGGGCCGAGGCGATGCTGCGCGAGGTGCACGAGAGCACCGGCGGGCGCACCACGGCGGCCCTGAAAGACCATGTGACCGACCCGCATCGGCTGGTGGAGCTCACCGCGCTGCTCGACGTCGCCTGGAACCGGCGGCCGCTCTCGGAGTTCGGGGTCCGCGATCTGGCGCCCGCGCTGACCGAACTGCTCGAGGCGAGCACCCTGGCCCGCGACGGTGATCCCGCCGACGCGGGCCCTCTGCTCGACGAACTCGTCGAGGACCAAGCGGGCACCCACCGCGGCATCGCGCTGTGGCGCGCGCACCCGGCGCACGGCGCCGACGACCTCGGACTGACGATGCACACCTGTCCCCAGCGTCCCGACCTGGGCGCTTCGGCGTCGACCGCGAATCTCGGACTGCCGTTCGACCGCACCGTGTACGAGCGGGTCTTCACCGTGCTGCAAGGCAGTGTCGACCGCACCGATCTCCCGGACATCCCGGAGCTGGTCACCACGGAGATCTCCCGCAGTTGCTCGCCGTGGGGTCTGCTGGACGAATCGCTGCGGGTGACCGCGGCCGCGGGTTGCGAACTGGCACTGGGACTCTCGCCGATCACTACCTCCGACGATGGCGACACCGGGTCCTCGCGCGCCCACGAGGTGGTCAACAGCCGCTGGCGACGGGAGGCGTACGTGCTGCAGGCGCGGCGTTACGCGGTCCATGTGGTCGACGGCGCGACCGGCCCGCTGGCCGCCGTCGCCGCCGAACTGCGCACGCCGTGGCGTCCCTATCTGCGCAGGTTATGGGTCCGGCTGCACGGGCGCGACGTGCGGGAGATGCCGGTCTTCGAGCCGGGCGAGCTGTGGGATCTGCTCGACGGGGTCGCGCGCTCGGTGATCCTGGACCACCGCACCAGGGTGAAGCAAGCGCTCACCACCCTGGGTGAGCACGCGACGATGCGAGCGAGGGCGAGCTGATGACGACGATCCGCGTCCAGCGCGCGGCGGGCACCGTGACACTGATTCCCCAGGACGCGCCCACCACCCCGCCGACAGTGCTCGACGACACGCCCACCCTCGACGCGCTCGTGCTCGACGTGGTCGGCGGCCATCTGAGCTGGAGTCTGCTTGCCGGACAGTCACTTCCGGCCGCCGTGCTGGACGACCCGGACGCCGCGCAGGATTGGCTGTGGGCCGTCTACGGCGAGGAGGCCGCGCTCACCGTCGCAGACGGACAGCGACGCACCCTGACCGCCGCCCCGCTACGGCCCGACCTCACGGCCGCGCTGCGGCGACTCGCGTACGCGCACTGGGCGACTCGGTGGTGGCCCGCGTCGACCGTCGATGGCATTCCCGCGCTCGATCCGGCGCTGCTGGCCGCCGATGTCGAGGAGTTGACCGAGGCATGCGATATGGCGCTCGACGTCGAAGTGCCGACATCACTCGACCGCCTGGCCGGATTCGGAGTATCCGATCGGACGTCGGCAGCGAATTCGGTAGCGGCGGAGGACCCTTCCCGAGGCGGCGGCGGGCCGAGCGGGTCAGCGGATTCGACGGGGCAGGAATGGCCCGGTCTCCGGGCCGAGCAGTCCGACACCGGGCCGGGGTCCACCCGCGCGGACGATTACGCGCTCGCCGCGGGCGGTGCCGGCGAAACCGGCGGCCTCGTGTTCGCGCGCGGCAGTGGTGAATGCGACTGGCGTCGGTGTCCGCCCGGCCTCCTCGACGCGGGCGGCGGCGCGGTGTCATGGCAGGTCCTGCGGACGGACGGAGTATCGACTGTGCAGGTCAGCGTGGTCGCGGCACCCGGTTGCCCGCGCGAGGTGCCCGCGCATCTGCGCCCGCACGCACGCATCACCGCCGGTGCCGAGGTCGCCGAGGTGGCGTTGCGACGCCGAGGTGACGCCTGGGTCGGCGCGGCCCGAGTCGGCGAGTTCCTCGGCCGCGAACTGACCGTGGACGTTTTCGTGCCCGGTGTCGGACCGGCGGGCCCGCAGCCGGACGAGGCACCCGCGCGCGGACTGATCCGGGACTTCGCCCGGCAGCGGCTCACCGGATCGTCGACCGGCGAACCGCTGCTCGGCGCCGAAGCCGTGGCCGCCGCGGATGATTCGGACTTCTGATGCTCGCGGCGAATCCCCCGATGTCGAGCGCCGCGACGGCGCGGGCCACGACAGCCGAACGCGACGACCGTCCCCGACCGAGGCGAGGTAGCAGATGGCAGCGGTAGGCAAGACCTCCGACAAGGACGATGCCCAGCTCACCGAGGGGTACGAGGCGTATCAGCGCGGCGATCTCGTCGGCGCGCTGGCGATCTTCGAGCGGGTGGCCGACGGCGCGGCGCCGCGGTTGCGCAGCGCGGCGCTGATCAATGCCGCGAGCATGGCCGACGAGATCGGCGAGCATCGGCGCTCGGTCGAGTTGCTCCAGACCGCGCTGGCCGTGCTGCCCGAGGACGCGGCGCACCAGCGGCCCGCCGCCCTGGTCAACCTGTCGCAGGCGCAACAGCATCTCGGTGAGCTCGACGCGGCGCAGCAGTCGCTCGAGCAAGCGCGCGAGCTGCTCGCCGACACCACCGACCAGGGCATGGTCCGGGTGGCCTGCCTGCTCTCGCTGACCGCGGTGGCGCTGCACCGCGGGCAGTGGGCGCACGCCGCCGAGCTGGCGCACGAATCACTGGGCGCGACCGAACGTTTCGCGCCGGAACTGGCGGGCCATCCGTTGATGAACCTGGCCGCGAGCTCGTTCGAGACCGGCAGGCACGAGATGGCCTTCGACTTCGCCCGGCAGGCGATGAGCGCCTTCGCCGCGACCGGCGATCAGGCCGCGGTCGCCGAGGCGTCGCAGAACCTGGCGATCATGCTGGTCAGGGCGGGGCGCTACGACGAGGCCGAGGAGCCGCTGCGCTCCAGCCAGGAATTCTTCGAGGGCGCCGAGCTGGGGCACTGGTCCGGAATCGGCTACAAGACGCTGGGTTTCCTCGCGGAAGGCCGCGGCGACTACGTCGCCGCGCGCACCCACTACCTGCGGGCACTGGATCGTTTCGACAGCACCGGGGTGGTCCTCGACGCCGCCGACGTCCGGTTGCGACTGGCCACCGTGCTGTTCGCCCTCGGCGACCCGCGGCGCTGTGAGGAGCTGCTCGCGGCGGCCTTCGCCGAGTACTCGGCACACGCCCTCGGCCTGCACTGCGCCCAGCTCGACTACTGGCACGCCGAACTGCTGCACACCGCGATCGAGCGGGCCACGCACCCGGATCCGGCGCTGGTCGCGCAGGGGGTCGGGCTCGCGGTGCCCGCCGCGCTGGCGATCGACGCGGTGCGCCACACCCTGCCCAACGGCAACCAGCGCGAGCACTGGCATCGCGCCGTCGCCGCGCCTGCCATGCGGCTGGCCTTCCGCTTCGCGGTGCTGTCCGGGGACGGGCAGCTGGTCAGCGATCTGATCGACACCCAGTGCGCGGGAACGAGTCTCGATCCGGCGGCCTTCGACGACACGGTCACGCCCACGCTCGGATTCGAATTGCTCGACGCCCCCGACGAGGAGCCCGTCTTCGCGCCCGCGCTCCAGCTCGGCGCGGCCCTCGCCGACGTCGCCGCCGCCGCGGGCATTCCCGTCGCACCACCGCCGCGATTGTCCGACGACGGCCGCATCGTGCTGTCGGACTTCATCTCCTACGCCGAGCGACGCTACGCGCGGCCGGTGCGCGACGACCGGGTGATCACGCTATGAACGCCCCGACCGCCGTGATCAGGATGGCCGACGCCGGCGATGTCTACGTGTCGTGGCGGTGGGACGACGACACCGCCGCCCGTGGCGTCGGTACCCTGCCCAGGGATCAGGTTCGCGAGGTGCTGCGGCTGCTGGGCGACGCGGTCCCCGACCCCGCGCGTCCCGACGAGCTGCGGCGGGTGATGACCGAGGGCGCGCTGGCGAACCCCACCGCGGAAAACGATCTGGCCCAGGCGCTTTCCCGGGCTCTGCTGCCCTATGGGCTCGCCGTGCAGCTCTACGAGCTGTCCCAGCGCGGCATCCGGCCGCATCTGCGGATCCAGCCCTCGCCGCGCCTGGCGCAGGTGCCGTGGGAGATCATCGCGCCCGATCCCGAACTCCGGCTGCTCGATATCGCCGATGTCAGTCTGCTCGCGCCCGCCTCGGTGGTACACGCGCCGGAACGGGTCGTGCGTCGCTGGACCGAGACCGCCGATCTACCGGTCGTCGCGGTGCTCGATCCGCGCGTGCCCGGCTATCGGGCGGACTCCGAGCTGGGCTCGGTCCTCGGCAGGCCGAGCGCCGACACCCTGGTGGCCCAGCATTTCAGCCGCTACGACGGCAGGCTGGTCCCGCACGTCGGCGATCCGGTCGCCCTGTTCCGCCGCACCGACACCGACCGCGAGTGGCTGTCCACGGCGCTGCGGGCCGGCGCCAGCCGACTCGTGTACGTCGGCCATGTCACCGCGCCGCCGCCCGAGTCGGGCGAGAGCGAGCACGCCGAGCTGCACCTGAGTTGCACCGCCGACGCGCGCGGCCTGGCGACCCCCACCCGCACCCATCGTCCGCTGTCGGCCAAGGACCTGCTGCTCGGCACGCACACCATCGACCCCGCCCCCACGGCCGGCCGCGCGCTGTGGCCGATGCCGAGCCGGGTCGCCCTGATCGCCTGCGAGAGCGGCGGTGACCTGCGCTTCACCGAGGCCCTCGGCCTCACCACGGCCGCGCTGTCGGCCGGCGCGGAACTGGTGACCGCCACCCGGTGGCCGCTGCCCACCGATCACGCCTTCCACACCTTGACCGCCGCCACCGGGTCTCCGTTGCAGGCCGCCATCTGCGCCGTCGACACGGCGCACGATTCGTCCACACCGGTCCCCACGCTGCTGACCTGGCAGCGGGCGCGGCTGGACGCGTGGCGAGCTGACCCGGCCCCCGAGAACTCCCCGCTGCTCTGGGCGGCTTTCGCCACCGTGACCGACTGAGGACCTACTCGGGCAGGCCGAGGCCGGCGGCGAGCACCGGCCACGACCGATGGAAGGCGTCGCGCCAGTAACCCCACGAATGGGTGCCGGTGGCCTGGCGGTCGAAGGTGGCCGGGATGCCCAGCTCGCCGAGCCTGGTCTCCAGATTGCGGGTGCACCAGTTGACCGCGGCCTCGATGACGCCGCCGACGATGAGCTGATTCGCCAGGCCGGCCGGGGTCGGGTTCATCATGTACGGATCGTCGACGCTGTCGTGCGGGCCGGGCAGACCGGAGGAATCGGAGACGAACAGCCTTGTGCCGCGCAGTTTCTCGGCGTGCAGCACCGGATCGTTGGCGGCCCACGCCGGGTCGTCGTCGGCGCCGTACATATTGCGCACATCGCCGCCGCCGTAGGTCTGCACCACCAGCTTGGTGAACTGCTGACCGATCGGATCGGCGATCTGCGCGCACCCGCTGTATCCGGCGACGGACTGATAGAAGCCGGGCCTGGCCTCGGCCAGCTGGAGCACGGCCGTCGCGGTCATCGAGTTCGCGGCGATGGCGTTGACGCCGTTGGTCCCGAGGGCCTGATCGACCAGTGGCGGCAGCTCGTCGAGCAGGAAGGTGCGCCATTTGTTGCGGCCCAGCGTCGGGTCGTCGCGCTGCCAATCGGTGTAGTACGCCCAGGCGCCACCGATCGGCATCACCACGTTGACGTCCTTGGTGGCGAGGAAATCGCCGACGTCGGTGTTCTGCCACCAGGTCGCCCGGTCCTCGCCGCCGCCCGCGCCGTTGAGCAGGTAGAGCACCGGTCGCGGCCGTGAGGCGTCCTTCGGTCGCTGCACCTTGATCGTGACGGCCTTGTTCATCGCGGCCGAGAAGACCAGCATGCTCAGATCGCGCTCGCCGATCCGGCTGGAGACGATGTGCGAGCCGTCGGCCGTGGTCGGCGTCGCGAGCAGCTTCTTCGATTCGACGATCGAATCACCGCCCTCGGCCAGGCCGTTGCCCGCGCCGAGGACGGTGGCGCATACCGCCAGCACGCACGCGGCGGTCCCCGAAGCCAGTGCGCGCCTGATTGTTCCGACCATCCGCCGAGCTCTCCCCAGAAACTTGAATCGGCAGACATTCGGTTGACCGCCAGGACACCGAACAGTATCCGGCGGGTGCTCGGCCGTCGAGCCGACAGTATTGCGGGCGCGCGACGGCGGTCAGCGGATCAGTGGTCGTCGTAGTGACCGTCGTGGGCCGCGTGCCGGTGGCCGTCGTGGATGTAGTCGACGTGGTCACCGTGTGGCACCGCGACATGCCCGCATCCGGGGCCGTGGACGTGGTCGTGGGTGGAGTGCTGGACGTGTGCTGTGGTCTCGCACTCGTCGAAGTGGCCGTCGTGTTCGCGGTGCAGGTGGCCGTCGTGGACGTAGTCGACGTGATCTTCGTGCGGAACCGCGACATGCCCGCAGGTGGGGCCGTGGACGTGGGTGTGTTCTGGATGCTCGACATGTGCCGTTGTCATCGGTGCTCTCCCTGTACTCGTACCGGTCGATTCACGCTGGAACACCCTCGACATTAACAGTTGCGCATGTGTTGCCATAACCGCGTTCGACCTGGTCAGAGGACCTGGTCGAGGAAGCGGCGCAGGCGCGGGGTCGCGGCGTCGTCGAACACGGCGTCGGGGGTGCCGGTCTCCACGACGACGCCCTGGTCCATGAACACGACGCTGTCGGAGACGCTACGGGCGAAGCCCATCTCGTGGGTCACCACGATCATCGACATGCCGCCCGAGGCGAGGTCGGCCATCAGCGCGAGCACTCCCTTGACCAGCTCCGGGTCCAGCGCCGAGGTGGCCTCGTCGAAGAACATGAGCTCCGGCTTCATGGCCAGCGCGCGGGCGATGGCCACGCGCTGCTGCTGGCCGCCGGACAGCGCGGCGGGCCTGGCGTCGGCCTTGCCGGCGAGCCCGACGATCTCGAGCTGTTCCAGCGCCAGCGCCCGCGCCTGCTCGGCCGACAGCCCGCGCAGCTTGCGCGGGCCGAGCGCGACATTGTCGGCGACCGTCTTGTGCGGGAACAGGTTGAAGTGCTGGAAGACCATGCCGATGCGCTGACGCAGCTTGTCGGGATCGTCGCGCAGCACCGACTTGCCGTCGAGCAGCACGTCGCCGGAATCGGGCTCGTGCAGGCGGTTGAGCACCCGCAGCAGGGTCGACTTGCCCGAGCCCGACGGGCCGATGACGGTCGTCGCGTGGCCGGCCTCGACGTGGATGTCGACCCCGCGCAGGATGTGGTTGTTGCCCAGCGTCAGGTGGAGGCCGGTGCCGGTCAAGGAGGCACTCATGCGCCGCGTCCTTCCGTGATGACAGCCTGCTCGATCGGGTCGGCGGGCGTCGGTTTGCCGGTGCGCATCCGCCCGTCGATGTAGTTCACCAGGTGGGTGAGCGGGATGGTCAGCACGAGATACATCAGGCCCGCGGCGACCAGCGGGGACAGGTTGCCGGTCTGGGCGTTGAGGTCGCGGCCGACAGCGAACAGCTCACGCTGGGAGGCGAGCAGGCCGAGGAAGTAGATCAGCGACGAGTCCTTGATCAGCGCGATGAATTGGTTCATCAGCGCGGGCAGCACCCGCCGCACCCCCTGCGGGATCACTACCAGCGTCATCGCCTGGCGGTAGCCGAAACCGATGGCGCGGGCGGCTTCGAGCTGGCCCGGCTCGACCGACTGGATGCCGGAGCGGAAGATCTCGCCGATGTAGGCGGCCGCGAGCAGCGCCAGCGCGATCGCGCCGAGCCAGTACGGGTTGCCGCCGGTGATGTCGCGGACGACCGGACCGATGCCGAGGCCGATCAGCAGGATGATCACGACGGCGGGCAGACCACGGAAGATGTCGGTGTAGACGCGGGCGGGCCAGCGCAACCAGCGGGTGCGCGAGATCCCCATCACCGCCAGGATCATGCCGAGCACCGTGCCGAGCACGCCCGACACCAGCGCCAGGATCAGCGTGTTCGGCAGACCGGTCTTGATCAGATCGGGAAAGGCTTTGCGGTACAGGGACCAGTCGAAGAACGTGTCCTTCAACTGCTGCAGGGTCGACTTCTGCACCGCCTGCTCGGTCTGCCCCGGCTCCTGCGCCGCGGCGATCGCGGCGAAGTCCGGAAGTTGCGGGGCTGGCACGGCTTTGGAGCCGGGCTTCCAGCCCGGCGGCAGTTCACGCGGTACCCAGTCCTCGTAGAGCCGGGCGTAGGTGCCGTCGGCGATCACCGCGTCCAGGCCGGAGTTCAGCGCGTCGATGAGCGGCTGATTGTTCTTGGCGACGGCGTAGCCGACGAAATTGTCCAGGCTGAAGGTGTTCTCCGAGACCACGATTCCGTCGCCGGGCTTGATCGCGCCCTCGGCCTGGGCCGACGGGGCGACCCAGGCGTCGACCTGACCCGACTTCAGATTCGCGTAGGCGGTGTTGTAGTCGGGGAACTTCACCGGATCCAGCTTCAGCTGGTTGACCACGAACTCGTCCTGCACGGTGCCCTGCACGACCGCGATCCTGGTGCTGCCGCTCAGATCACCGAAGCCCTTGATGGCGCTGCCCTGCGGCACGACCAGCGAGAAGTAACCGAAGTCGTAGCCGTTGGTGAAACCGACCAGCTCCCGCCTGGCGTCGGTGGTGGTGATGTTCGACGAGCCCACGTCGAACCGCTTGCCCGAGACCTGTGCGAGCAGACCGGCGAACTCCGTACCCGAGAACTCGACCCGCAGTCCGAGCTTCTCGCCGATAGCCCTGAGCAATTCGTTGTCGAAGCCGGTGAACGTGCCCTGCCCGTTCACGCAGATGCTCGGCGGCGCGTCCGACAGGGTGCCGACGCTGAGCGTCCCGGGATTGAGCAGTCCGAGCTTGCCGGTATCGATCGACTCGATCGGCGCGGTGGTCGCGGTGGTGTAGCGATCGGTGCCCGCGGTCGCCGAGGAGGCGAGGTTGGTCGGCGCGGCCGTGGCCGCGCTCGCGCCGGGTGGGGAACACAGATCACGGGTCGCCGTGTCACCACTGTCGCCACAGCCGGTCGCGGCCACGCCGACGAGCAGTAACAACGCGGCTAACCGCGCCCGGGTTCGCACAGCACGCACACCTGCCATGGCGATAGACCCTAGCCGCAACCTTGCACGGCGAGGGTTACGCGCACCCCGCGTCGGGACGGATCAGCAGGTCAGGCGAGGCCTTCCAGGAGTTCGGGGTTCACATCGTCGCGCCATTCGATGGCCTTGCGCACGGTGCCGAGGTCGTAGTCGGGCCCGGAGACGCCGACGGTGAACAGCGTGACACCCGCGGCGTGCAACGCGTCGGCTTGCTCGCGACCCTGCCACTGCACCGACCGCTCGATCCGGTCCGCGTCGGCACCGACGGCGGCGGCGTGCTCGGCGAGGACCTTGTTCTTGTGCGCCAGCGTGTCCACATCGACGAAGGAATGCCAGATGTCGGCGTACTCGGCGACCAGGCGCAGCGTCTTGCGCTCGCCGCCACCGCCGATCAGGATCGGGATCTCCCGGACCGGCCCCGGGTTCAGCTTCGCCAGCCTCGTCTTGATCCGGGCCAGGTTGTCCTTCAACAGGTTCAGCCGGGTGCCCGGGGTACCGAAGTCGTAGCCGTACTCGTCGTAGTCCCGCTGGAACCAGCCGGCGCCGATCCCGAGGATCAGCCTGCCGCCGCTGATGTGGTCGACCGTGCGGGCCATATCGGCGAGCAGATCGGGATTGCGGTAGCCGCCGCCGGTGACCAGCGCGCCGAGTTCGACCCGCTCGGTCTGCTCGGCCCACGCGCCGAGCATGGTCCAGCACTCGAAATGCGCGCCGGCGGGGTCACCGGTGAGCGGGAAGAAGTGGTCCCAGTTGAAGACGATGTCCACGCCCGCGTCCTCCGCGCGCAACACCGCGTCGCGGATGAGCGCGTAGTCGGGCGCGTGCTGCGGCTGAAGCTGGACTCCGATACGGACTGGACGACTCATACCGCGCTCCTCGGCACTCGGGTGGACTCCGCGCCCGAGGCTACCCGGAAATACCGAGCGGGTCCGGGCGGGCCGCTACGATCCCAGCGACCCTGTACTCGGATCGTCCGGCACGTTCCTGCCGGGATGGGATGTTGAACTACGCATGGCTACCGTCACCTTCGACCGCGCCACCAGGCTCTACGCCGGTGCGACCACACCCGCCGTCGACGCACTCGACCTGGAGATCGCCGACGGCGAATTCCTGGTCCTCGTCGGCCCGTCCGGCTGTGGCAAGTCCACCTCGCTGCGCATGCTGGCCGGCCTCGAGGAGGTCAACGGCGGCCGGATCCTGATCGGCGACAACGACGTCACCAACGCCGAGCCCAAGGATCGCGACATCGCGATGGTGTTCCAGAACTACGCGCTCTACCCGCACATGTCGGTCGCGGAGAACATGGGCTTCGCGCTGAAGCTGGCCAAGGTGTCCAAGGCCGAGCGCGACCAGCGCGTGCTGGAGGCGGCCAAGCTGCTCGACCTCGAGCAGTACCTCGACCGCAAGCCCAAGGCGCTGTCGGGCGGTCAACGTCAGCGCGTGGCGATGGGCCGCGCGATCGTGCGCCAGCCGCAGGTGTTCCTGATGGACGAGCCGCTGTCGAACCTCGACGCCAAGCTGCGCGTGCAGACCCGCACCCAGATCGCCCAGCTGCAGCGCAGGCTCGGCACCACCACCGTCTACGTCACCCACGACCAGGTCGAGGCCATGACGATGGGCGACCGCGTCGCCGTGCTCAAGGACGGCCTGCTGCAGCAGTGCGCCTCGCCGCGCGATCTCTATCGCGATCCGGCGAACGTGTTCGTCGCCGGGTTCATGGGCTCGCCCGCGATGAACCTGTTCACGCTGCCCGTCGCCGACGGCACGGTCACCATCGGCGGCTACCCGGTGCGGGTGCCGCGCGCGGTGGCCGACGCGGGCGAGGGCTCGGTCGTGCTCGGCATCCGGCCCGAACACCTCGAGGTGGGCAAGGGTGGGCTGCGGATGGAGGTCGACGTGGTCGAGGAGCTCGGCTCCGACGCCTACGTCTACGGTCGCGCGCTGGCCGACGGTGCGGGCGGGCAGGCCGGGGAGACCATTGTGGCGCGGGTGGATTGGCGCAGGCCGCCGGCCAGGGGCGAGCTGCTGGAGCTGACCACCGATCCCGAGCACGTGTACTTCTTCAGCGCCGTGGACGGTCGTCGGCTGCGCTGACTGCGGTCCGGGCGGGCGATCGGTGTCGCTCGCCCGGCTCCGCGCACGTCCGATTCAGCTGTGCGCGTAGTCGCTCGGCGAATGCCCTCACCTGGGCCTATGCTGACCGGGCCCCGGCATTCGCCGGGCGGGGGTCGCGACAGACGAGGTAGCGGAAAATGCGCGTAGCAGTACTCGGCACAGGGCAGGTCGGCCGTCGGCTGGCGAGCAAGCTGGTCGAGATCGGGCACACGGTGACGATGGGGTCGCGCACGGCCGACAATCCCGACGCCACCGCCTGGGCGGCCGAAACCGGCGGCGCTCACGGCACTTTCGCCGACGCGGCGGCCGCCGCCGAGCTGATCGTCAACGCCACCTCCGGCACCGTCTCGCTGGCCGCGCTCACCGCGGCGGGCGCGGCGAACCTGCGCGGCAAGGTCGTCGTCGACGTGTCGAACCCGCTCGACTTCTCCCAGGGCTTCCCGCCGAAACTCGTCGTGCCCGCCGAGGGCAGCGTGGCCGAGTCGCTCCAGGCCGCCTTCCCCGACGCGTTCGTCGTGAAGACGCTCAACACCACCAACAACCAGGTGATGGTGGACCCCGGCCGGATCCCGGGCAAGCACAGCATCTTCCTCAGCGGTGACGACGCCGCCGCCAAGAAGACCGTCACCGAGGTGCTCACCGCGTTCGGCTGGGCTCCGGATCAGCTCATCGACCTGGGCCCCCTCCACACCGCCCGCAGCACCGAGCCGATGGTTCTCCTCTGGGTCAGCCTGTTCCAGGCTCTCGGCACCGAGGACGTGAACATCGGCGTCTTCACCGCCTGAGTGGTTCACCTGGCGACGACCGAGTGCGTCACCCCTCGGGGCGAGGCGATCAGGTGTCCCGGCCCTTCGCGCGCTCGGCGTCGCGGTAGCGCAGGTAGTCGGGGTTGACGCGGACGGCGAGTTGCTCGAGCGGGACCTCGGTGCCGTCGGCGCTGCGCAGTTCGGCGCGGACCGGCGCACCCGTGGTGACGTCGACCCGATGCAGGGGCGCCGGGCCGGGCTGGAGGTAGGTGTCGCCCCACTGCCACAGGGCGACCACCGCGGGCAGTAGGTCGCGGCCCATCTGGGTGAGCACGTACTCGTTGCGGGTGCGCTTGCCTTCTTCCTGGTAGGGGCGCTTTTCCAGGAGCCCGGCCGCGGTGAGCTTGCGGAGCTGGCTCGCGGCGGCGGCATCGGTGATGCCGACGCGGCGGGCGAAGCCGTCGAAGCGGGTGGTGCCGTAGTACGCCTCGCGCAGGATGAGCACCGCCGAGCGCGTTCCGATCAGGTCCATGGCCCGCGCGATCGAACAGCCCGCGGTATCCCACTTGCTCAGATCGGCCAGTGGCCCTTCCATCACGGCTGCCATGACCGACATCATACCCACCTCTGACTTGAGGAGATGATAGTTAGCGCCTAAGCTGGCTATTGTTGGATAGAGTCAGCGTTGGCTCACCGTCGAAAGAGGACTCCCATGCGAGACGCGGTCATCGTCGAAGCGGTACGCACCCCCATCGGCCGGGGCAAGCCGAACGGCGCGCTCCACGACATCCATCCCGTCGACCTGCTCGCACACAGCCTGCGCGCGGTCGTCGAGCGCAGCGGCATCGACCCGGCCCTGATCGACGACGTCATCGGCGGCATCGTCACCCAGGTCGGGGAACAGGGCTCCAACATGACCCGGCGGGCCGCGCTCGCCGCCGAGTATCCCGAGTCGGTGGCGGCCACCACCGTCGACCGGCAGTGCGGCAGCAGTCAGCAAGCCATCCACTTCGCCGCCCAGGGCGTGATCGCGGGCGCCTACGACGTCGTGGTGGCCGCCGGTGTGGAGTCCATGGGCCGGGTTCCCATGGGCGCCAATCTGATCGGGGCCACCGATCTGTCCGGCGTCGCCTTCACCGAGCGTTACCCGGACGGGCTGGTACCCCAGGGAATCAGCGCCGAACTGATCGCCGCGAAGTGGGGTCTGACCCGCACCCAGCTCGACGAGTTCGCGCTCGGTAGCCACGAAAAGGCCGCTCGCGCCACCAAAGACGGACTCTTCAGCGCCGAGCTGGCACCGCTGAACGGGCTCGACACCGACGAGGGCATCCGGGTCGGCTCCACGCTCGAGACGCTCGGCAAGCTGAAGCCCGCCTACTACGACCCCGCCATGGCGGCGCGCTTCCCGCAGATCGGCTGGGAGATCACGGCGGCCTCGGCCAGCCAGGTCAGCGACGGCAGCGCGGCGGTGCTCATCATGTCCGGCGAACGCGCCGCCGAGCTGGGTCTGCGCCCGCTGGCACGGCTGCACAGCTTCGCCGTCGCCGGCGACGATCCACTGCTCATGCTCACCGCGGTCATCCCCGCGACCGAGAAGGTGCTGCGCCGTTCCGGCCTGACCCTCGACGACATCGACCTGATCGAGATCAACGAGGCCTTCTCCCCGGTCGTGCTGGCCTGGGCCCAGGAAACCGGCGCCGACCCGGCCAAGGTGAACGTCAACGGCGGCGCCATCGCCCTCGGCCACCCCCTCGGCGCGTCCGGCGCCCGCCTCACCACCACTCTCGTCCACGCCCTGCACCAGCGCGGCGCCCGCTACGGCCTGCAGACGATGTGCGAAGCAGGCGGCCTCGCCAACGCCACCATCATCGAACGCCTCTGAAACCCTGCCCGGGTCGGGCGAGGCGAAGCGCGTCCGGCGCGATCCGTGCCTGCGAGTCAACCGCGATATCGACATGCTGGTGTCGGAAGTCCCGTTCCATTACCAGCGGCCCGACACCATCGTCTACCGATGTATCGAAACGCCACGGAATCGATGGGAGACCAAGCCGACCGTCGCCGACACCATTCTGGCGGTCGAAGTCGTGTCACCGACCACTGTCACCGCGGACACCATCGATAAGCGCTCCGAATACGCCCGCTACGGCATTCAGCACTACTGGATCGTCCGGATGGCCAACGACGACGGACCCGCCGTGTCCATCGAGATGCTCACCCTCAACTCCGAGGGACGGTACGTATCGAACGGATTCCGCAATCGCACCGACGATTACGCGGCGGCCATCGATACGTTGACGCCATTTCCCGTCGTACTGACCTGGGAACAGTTGGACGAGGGCATCGACTGAGACACACCGGCGGGTTCTACGATCGCGGGGTGGGTGCCGAGACGTTCGTTTATGCGATTCCGCTGCGTACGCGGTTTCGGGGGATCACCGTGCGTGAGGGGATGTTGATTCGGGGCGAATTGGGGTGGGGAGAGTTCTGCCCGTTTCCCGAGTATGACGATCGGGAGGCGGTGGGGTGGCTGGCTACCGCGGTCGAGCAGGCGACGGTGGGGTGGCCCGCGCCGGTGCGGGATCGGGTGCCGGTGAATTGCACGGTGCCCGCGGTGGACGCGGAGCGGGCCCGGCGGATCGTGCGGGAGTCGGGGTGCGCGACGGCGAAAGTGAAGGTGGCCGATCACCCGGGGTCGTTGGCGGAGGATCTGGCTCGGGTGGCGGCGGTACGGGAAGCCATCGGGGACGGGGCGATCCGGGTCGATGCCAACGCGGTGTGGGATGTCGAGACCGCGGTTCGGCACATCGGGGAGATCGACCGGGCCGCTGGTGGATTGGAGTATGTCGAACAGCCGTGCCGGACGGTCGAGGAGCTGGCCGAGGTGCGGCGGCGGGTCGACGTGCCGATCGCGGCGGACGAGTCGATCCGGCGGGCCGAGGATCCGTTGCGGGTCGCGGTGGCGGGTGCCGCTGATGTGGCGGTGCTGAAATGCACTCCGCTGGGCGGGGTACGGCGGGCGCTGGCGGTCGCCGCGGCCGCCGGGCTGCCGACCGTGGTGTCCTCGGCGTTGGAGACCAGCGTCGGCTTGGCCGCGCAGATCGCGCTGGCAGGCACCCTGCCGGATCTCGACTTTGCCTGCGGCTTGGGCACTCTCGCACTGTTCGAAGGCGATCTGGTCGCCGATTCGCTGCGCCCGGTCGACGGCTGGCTCCCGGTGCCCACCGCCGCGCCGGAACCCGATCCGACATTGCTCGACAAGTACCGCCACCCGGATATCGACCGGACCGCGTGGTGGTTGCGGCGGTACGAGCGGGTCAGCGCGCTGCTGTCCGCCGACCCGGGGTGGTCCATGCCGCGCCGGTGACGCCCCCGCTCGCCGATCTCGGTGGTCCATCCCCTCGGCACACGCGCATCGACCCGGGCGAAGCCGAGTAGTCGACTACCCGCGACCCACGCGCCCGTCGGCGGCAGGCTCGGAGGGTGATCACCCTGCACGCGACACCGTGGAGGCGAGCGGTGGACGACAACGATCGAGCGTCCGAGCTCCGCGACCGGCTCTGGAACGACCCGGCGGTCGGTCGAGCGGCCGGTGAACGCACCGCCGCCTACGACAGCGCCGTCCTCGAGCAGTATCGGCTCTGCGTGGAGATGGCCGACCGGGTGAGCGCGCGGCGGGGGTTGGCGAACTCGTTCTTCCTGACGCTCAATACCGGCATCTTCACCCTGGTCACCGTGTTCGGGAAGTCGCCGCCCGGCGATACCGCGAGGTGGCTGGTGATTCCGTTGATCGCCGTCCTCGGGCAGTGTTTCGCCTGGTTCTACCTGGTGCGCAGCTATCGACTGCTGAACGCGGCGAAGTATCAGGTGGTGGGGGCGCTGGAGGAGCGGTTGCCCGCGTCGCCGTTCTGGAAGGGCGAATGGTGGGCACTCGGGGAGGGGCGGGATCGGGCGCGGTACTGGCCGTTGTCGCATATCGAGCAGTGGGTGCCGGTGCTGTTCGGGGTGGCCTACGTCTCCGGGTTTCTCGCCGTCGCATTCCACTGAATGGTTGTGCACAACTTAATTGTGGGCTACATTGTTGTCATGACCGACGGACTCACCCTCGACGAGCAGCTGTGCTTCCCGCTGTACGCGGCTTCGCGGGCGATGACGGCGGTCTACCGACCGAAGCTGGAACGGCTCGGACTCACCTATCCGCAGTACCTGGTCATGCTCGCGCTCTGGGAGCGCGACGGGCGCAGCGTCGGCGAGCTCGGCAAGGCGCTCGAACTGGACTCGGGAACGTTGTCTCCACTGCTCAAGCGGTTGGAGGCGACCGGGTTCGTCGAGCGCCGGCGAGCGGCCGACGACGAACGTCGCGTCGACATCGTGCTCACCGAACACGGGCGGGGCCTGCGCGCCGAGGCGTGCCGGATCCCGGTCGAGATGGCCCAGATCGCGGGACTGTCCACCGACGAGGTCACCGCACTGCGCGGACTACTGCGCAAACTCACCGACACCCTCACAGAGAAATGAGAGCTTCCATGCAGGTCCTCTACACCGCCGAAGCCCTGGCCAGCGGCGAAGGCCGCACCGGCACCGCGCGCACCACCGACGGCAAGCTCGACGTCGTGCTCGCGCCGCCGAAGGAGATGGGCGGCGACGGCGCGGGCACCAACCCCGAGCAGCTCTTCGCGGCCGGTTACGCCGCGTGCTTCCACTCGGCGCTGCGGCTGGTCGGCAAGAAGGCGGGCGCGAACATCGCCGATTCCGCGGTCGGCGCGCAGGTGTCGATCGGCCCGAACGACAACGGCGGTTTCGGACTGGCCGTCACGCTCGAGATCACCCTGCCGCACCTGTCGCGCGAGCAGGCCCAGGCCCTGGCCGAGCAGGCGCACCAGGTCTGCCCGTACTCCAACGCGACGCGCGGCAACATCGAGGTCGACCTGCAGATCGCCGAGGACTGATCCGACCCTCGAATCCCGCCGGTGCCAGACGACCGGCGGGATTCGCCGTGTTCAGGCCCCGACGGCGACGGCGGCGCGAGCGGCGGTCGGATCGACCTCAGCCGAAACGAACTCCGCAGCCGGCGAACGTCGCGCGGATCAGCAGGGCCGCTTCGGGTCCGATGACACCATCCACCAATTCGGCGTAACGAGTGCAGAATTCGGGGCCGTGCGGCACCTCCCCCGGCCCGGGGGCGAGATGGTGGGCGAGTTCGTGCAGCACTACCAGTTCACGCAACGCCCACGCGGTCACGCCGGTGTGCAGCGGGACGGCCAGCACCGCGTCGGCGGGTTCGTAGTGGGCCGCCGACGCGCCTGCTCGGGCGCGGACCCGAACCGGCACCTCGGCCCTGTCCCACCGCGCGCGCACCCAATTCAGCGCCAGCACCTTGTCCGCGTAGGACTGCACCGACTCGACCGAGGCGAAGCGTCGCTCGACGGGCAGCGTGAGCTGCGAACCGTAGACCTCGACCGTGCGGTGCCCGAACTCCTGCGCACGATCGAACACACCCCGAACCAGCTGCTCGCCGTCATAGACCTTGGCCCGCTGGGTGTCTCGACGACGACCGGAATCAGGCGAGGCCACGGCCTGCTCCGGAAGACATGGGCCCGCGCCGGTCGCCCGGACCGCTCGCGGCACCCACCGACGTCGGCAGCGCCCGACGACCCGCGTCGACGGCGGGCGGCAACGCCCCGTCCGTCCGTGCGCACGGCGAGCCGACCGTCCCCCCGCCCGTCGGCAGCGGCACTGTCCGTGACGGGCGCACGATCGCAGCGTCGCTGCTCCGTCCCGGCGAACGACCGAGCAGGTCCGCTCTCATCGGCCGAGCTTCGCCCGGGCGGCGGGCAGTTCGGGTGAGGTGCCCAATCGCGCGGCGCGCCCGGCGCGGTCGCCGGCCCGGCGCGCGGCGGCCGAGTGCCCGGTGGAAGTCTGCGGCCCGCGCCAGGTGCCGCGCGCCTCGGAGGTGGCGGTGTAGAAGTCGGTGAGGGCTACTTCCTTGTCGCGCAGGGCCAGTGCGGTGCCGGTCGACTCGGCCGGGACCTGCTCGGCGACGACCTCGGCTTTCACCTCGGCCAGACGGGCGCCGACGCGGGCCGCGAAGGCCATCTGGAAATTCAGGCGCGCGGTGACGCCGGCGACCGGCGCCTCCACCTTGCGGCGGACGGTGCGCCCGAAGCGCTTCTCGGCGACGATCTTGACGACGGTCGCCTCCCGGTAGGCGCCGGATTTGATGTAGTGATCGGACGCGCGCACCATCTGGATCAGCAGGCTCGCGTACAGAGCCTCGCAGGTGTCGATATCGGCGGCGAAACCGTAGGCGTAGACCTGCGCGGAGCTGCGGGCGACATCACAGCGCACATCGTTGGCGGCGGCGATCGCGACGAACAGCTGGACGTAGGTGCGCAGTCCCTTTCGCCCCGGTTCGCCGATCGGGATGATCCGCTGTACCGGCGTGGACCTGCGCTCGCGGTCGGCCACGTGCGACCGCGCCACGGCCAGGTCGATCGAGGATTTCGTGGCCAGGCGCTGGGCCGCGGCCAGGAACGCCTCGGCCTCGTGTTCGTTGTCGGTGGCCTCGGCCTTGCGCAGCAAACCCCCGATGCGCGAGAGCATCCGGTCGGGCGTCGACGGCGATGGACTGGTCACCCCGTCGAGAGTAGGGCACCCCACCGACTGTGATCCGTTCGCGAACTGACCGGAAAGTATGTGATTGGACAGGACGATCGGACGTGACGACCCGCCACCATGTATGTTGACCCGTGCACCGCACGGGTGTGCTGCTGCTCACGTCTCGACCCTGGAGTGTCTGCGATGGCCTTGAAGTTTGTCCCCAGAGCGACGATGGCTGCTGCCTCGATTGCGTTGCTTACCGCATCGTTCGCGAGTGCCTGCTCGAGTGACAACGGAGGCAACGCGCTCGACCAGAACCTGACCGGCCGCGGCCCGATCACCTACGTCGAAGGTAAGGACACCACCGAGACCGGTGTGGTCAAGCAGCTCATCGACCGCTGGAACGCCGCGCACCCCAACGAGCAGGTGACGTTCAAGGAGCAGTCGGCCGACGCCAACCAGCAGCACGACGACCTCGCCGAGCACTTCCGCGCCAAGCAGGACGGCTACGACGTCGTCGCCCTGGATGTGCCGTGGACCGCGGAATTCGCCGCGAAGGGCTGGATCCAGCCGCTCAAGGACACCTTCGCCATCGACACCGCGCCGCTGCTGGCGCCGACCGTGGCCAGCGCCACCTACAACGGCACCCTGTACGCGGCCCCGCGCAACACCAACGGCGGCCTGCTGTACTACCGCAAGGACCTGGTCCCCAACGCCCCGCGCACCTGGACCGAGATGCTCGGCCAGTGCCAGGTGGCGCGCGACAACAACATCGGCTGCTACGCCGGTCAGCTCGCCCCCTACGAGGGCCTGACCGTGAACACCTCCGAGGTCATCAACGCCTTCGGCGGCAGCTTCGTCGGCGCCGACGGCAAGACCCCCACCGTGAACAGCCCGGAGTCGAAGGCGGGCCTGAAGGTCCTCGTCGACGCCTACAAGAGCGGTGACATCCCCAAGGAAGCCATCACCTTCAAGGAAGGCGAGAGCGCCAGCGCGTTCGAGTCCGGCAAGCTGCTGTTCCTGCGCAACTGGCCGTACCTGTACGCCCAGGCCAACGCCGACACCTCCGCGGTGAAGGACAAGTTCGGCGTGGCCCCGCTGCCCGGCAACACCGGCGTCGGCGCGTCCACCCTGGGCGGCTACAACGCCGCGATCAGCGCGTTCTCCAAGAACAAGGCCACCGCGGCCGATTTCGTGCGCTACCTGATCAGCGAAGAGGCCCAGCAGATCATCGCCTCGGGCGCGCTGCCGTCGGTGCGCGCCTCGCTCTACGACGACCCGGCCCTGATCGCGAAGATGCCGTACCTGCCCGCGCTGAAGGAGTCCATCGCCAGCGCCGTGCCGCGTCCGGTCACCCCGTTCTATCCCGCGGTGTCGAAGGCCATCCAGGACAACGCCTATGCTGCCCTGAACGGCACGAAGTCCGTCGACGACGCTGTCGCCGGCATGCAAAAGGGCATCGAGACCGCCGGTTCGTAGCGGAGCGCGCAGCGGACCCGACCAGACCGTAGGAGAGTAGTAACGGTGTCGGATCCTTCGGGAGCCAAGCAGCGCGGGCTAGCGCTGGAACTGCGACAATCCGGCAAGGCGTGGCTGTTCGTCACGCCCGTGCTCGTCGCGCTGGCCGTGGTCATCGGGTATCCGGTGGTCCAGGCGATCATCATGTCCTTCCAGAAGGACTCCGGGATCGACCCGGCCACCGGCATGTTCGTCGAGGGCGGCGGCGCCGGGCTGAGCAACTACACGCACTGGCTGCTGCAGCAGTGCAACACGCTCGGCGGCGTCGTCGCCTGCCCGACGGGCACGCTCGGCTCCCAGTTCTGGTCGGCGGTCGGGGTCACCCTGTTCTTCACGGTGGTGACCGTGTCGCTGGAAGCGGTGCTCGGCCTCGGCATGGCCGTGGTGATGGGCAAGACCTTCCGCGGCCGGGCCCTGCTGCGCGCCGCGGTGCTGATCCCGTGGGCGATCCCCACCGCCGTCACCGCGCGGCTGTGGGAGTTCATGTTCCAGTACGACGGCGTGGTGAACCGGGTGCTCGGCACCCACATCCTGTGGACCTCCGACGTCTGGGCGTCGCGGTTCGCGGTCATCGCCGCCGACGTGTGGAAGACGACCCCGTTCATGGCGCTGCTGATACTGGCGGGCCTGCAGGTGATTCCGGCCGACGTGTACGAGGCGGCCAAGGTCGACGGCGCGTCGGCGTGGCAGCGGTTCGTGCACATCACGCTGCCGCTGCTCAAGCCCGCGCTGCTGGTCGCGGTGCTGTTCCGCACCATGGACGCGCTGCGCATGTACGACCTGCCCGCGATCATGACGCTGGGCAACCCGTCGACGAACACCCTGTCGATCCTGGTGGTCGAGCAGGTGCGCCAAGGCCCCAACAGCGCCGCCGCGCTCTCGACGATCACCTTCCTGCTCGTCTTCGCTATCGCGTTCGTGCTGGTGAAGGTGCTGGGCGCCAACGCCGTTCGCACGCAGGAAGAACAGCGGAAGGCGAACTGATGAGCATCTCGATGACGAAAGAGGCGCCCGTCGAGCGCGCGGAGGCGCCGGTGCAGCCGGTGTCGTGGCGCAAGCGGATCGGCACCGTGCGGATGTACCTCGGCGTGCTGATCGTGCTGGTGTGGGGGCTCGGCCCGTTCTACTGGATGACGGTCGTGGCGTTCCGCGACCAGGCCTACACCTTCGACAGCACCCCGTGGCCGACCCACGTGACGCTGGACAACTTCCGCAACGCCTTCGACACCAGTCGCGGCAACAACTTCGGGCAGGCGCTGCTCAACAGCGTGATCATCGGCGCCGCCACCACCGCGGTGGCGCTGCTGCTCGGCGTGCTGGCCGCCTACGCGCTGGCCCGAATGGCGTTCGCGGGCAAGTACCTGGTCTCGGGGCTGATCCTGTCGGCCTCGATGTTCCCGGCCGTGGTGCTGGTGACGCCGCTGTTCCAGCTGTTCACCGATCTGGGCTGGATCGGCCACTACCAGGCGATGATCATCCCGAACATCTCCTTCGTGCTGCCGATGACGGTCTACATCCTGGCGTCGTTCTTCGCCGAGCTGCCCTGGGAGCTCGAGGAAGCCGCGCGCATCGACGGCGCTACCAAGTTCCAGGCGTTCCGGCTGATCATGCTGCCGCTGGCGGCGCCCGCCGTGTTCACCACGGCGATCCTGGCGTTCATCGCCTCGATCAACGAGTACCTGCTGGCCCGGCTGCTGTCGGGTGAGAAGACGCGGCCGGTGACGGTGGCGATCGCCCAGTTCTCCGGCAACGATCCGCTGGTGCAGCCGTACGCGGCGATCATGGCGGCGGGCGTGATCGTCACGGTGCCGCTGGTGATCATGGTCCTGGTGTTCCAGCGCCGGATCATCTCCGGTCTGACCGCCGGTGGCGTGAAGAGCTAGATCGGTGCGGGGCGGCGCGTTCGCCGCCCCCACGCGCTCCTCCCGGGTTCCACGACGCCCGGCGGGTAGAGTCCTGCTATCGATGGCACGTCGGTACAGGTGAGTTCTTCCCCTCGCTCCGGAAGGAGATGGTCGTGGCCTCCGAGGGTGGGCGCAGGCGTTCCGGTGGGGACGCGCCGTATACCTCGGTCGCCGGTTTCAAGGACCCGCTCGGCCGTGATCAACCGCCGCGCAAGGGCGCGGCGCGACGGGCCCAGGCCGCCCGGCTGGCCGCCGACGGTGACGGTGACGAACCCCGCGCGCCACGTACCAGAGGACAGAAGATCCGGCGGCTGATCCTGGCGCTGTTCGTGATCTTCGTCTGCGTGCCCGCGCTGCTGTTCTTCGCGATCTACTGGAGTTCGGAGATTCCCGAGCCCGCCGAGGTCGCGGTCGAACAGCCGGCCACCGTGCTGGCCGCCGACGGCACCACCGTGCTGACGAAATTCATCCCGCCGCAAGGCAATCGGATTCCGATCCCGCTGACCGAGGTGCCGATGCCGGTCCGCGACGCTGTACTGGCCGCCGAGGACCGCAATTTCTACACCAACCCCGGCTACTCGACGAGCGGGTTCCTGCGCGCGGCCCGCGACAACCTGCTCGGCCACGACAACGCCGGCGGCGGGTCGACCATCACCCAGCAGTACGTGAAGAACGCCTTCCTCAGCTCCGAGCGCACCGTCACTCGCAAGATGCGCGAGCTGATCATCGCGGCGAAGATGTCGCGGCAGTGGAGCAAGGACGAGATCCTCGCGGCCTATCTGAACACCATCTACTACGGGCGCGGCGCCTACGGCATCGCCGCGGCGTCGAAGGCCTACTTCGACAAGCCGGTACCCGAGTTGACCCTGGCCGAGGGCGCCGTGCTGGCCGCGGTGATCCGCTCGCCGTCGGTGCTCGATCCGGAGAACCACCTCGACCAGTTGAAGGCACGCTGGCAGTACGTGCTCGACGGCATGGTCGAGATGAAGGTGCTCGCGCCCGGCGAGCGCGACGCGACGGTGTTCCCGGCGATCATCCCGCTGCCCGAGATCCCGGCCGAACCGGTGGCGCTCGGGCCGGAGGGACACATCCGCACTCAGGTGATGCGCGAGCTGCGCGCGGCGGGCCTGACCGACGCCGACATCAACACCGGCGCATTGCAGATCACCACCACCATCGACCCCGTGGCGCAGGCGGGCGCCGTCGACACCGTGCGGCAGCGGCTCGAATGGCAGCCGCCGGAATTGCGCGCCGCCGTCGTCTCGATCGACCCGCGCAGCGGCGCCGTGCGCGCCTACTACGGCGGCGAGACCGGCACGGGCTTCGACTTCGCCCAGGCGCCGTTGCAGACCGGGTCGTCGTTCAAGGTGTTCGCGCTCGTCGCGGCACAGCGCCAGGGCATCCCGCCGACCAGGGCGATCGACAGCTCTCCCGTCGTCGACCGCGGCACCACGATCACCAACGCCGACGGCGACTCGTGCGGCCGCTGCGCACTCACCGAAGCGCTCAAACGCTCACTGAACACCAGCTTCTACCGGCTCACCATGACGATGGCCGACGGCCCGCGCTCGATCGCCGAGGCCGCCCATCTGGCGGGCATTCCCGAGCGCATTCCCGGCCTCGACGTCGAAACCCTCACCGAGGCGGGCGAAGCGCCGCTCAACGGGATCGTGCTCGGTCAGTATCTGGTGCGTCCCTTGGACATGGCCTCGGCGTACGCGACGCTGGCGGCGTCGGGCGTCTATCACCAGCCGTATTTCGTGCAGCGGGTCGTCACCGGCGACGGGCGGGTGCTGATCGATCGCGGCGCACCGGAAAACCGGGTGGGCAAACAACTTCCGGAGCCCGAGCAGCGGATCACCGCGGCCATCGCCGACGCCACGACCCAGGCGATGACGCCGATCGCCAACTATTCCAACGGACACGGGCTGGCCGAGGGCAGGCCCTCGGCGGCGAAGACCGGCACCACCCAGCTCGGCGAGACCAAGGACAACAAGGACGCCTGGATGATCGGCTACACGCCGTCGCTGTCCACGGCGGTGTGGGTGGGCACCGAACAGCCGCAGCCGCTGCGCAGCGGGCGCGGCGGCGCGATCTGGGGATCCGGTCTGCCCTCGGACATCTGGAAGCAGGTGATGGACACCGCGCTGGCGGGCACGCCGATCGAGCAGTTCCCCACACCCGCGATGACCGGCGGCGGCGGGCTGATTCCGGGACCGGCGCCCGCGCCGGCGGCGCCGGGCGGCAGCAGCCCCTACGACATCCTCAACCCGCCGACGAACGCGCCGCGCAGTCCGGCGCCGGAGCTCATCACTCCGCCGTCCTCGACCGGCACCCCGCGCAACCCGGCGCCGGTGATCATCATCCCGCCCGCGCCGCGCCCGGCCACCCCGGGCGAATTGTTCCCCGGACTGGGCGGTGACGGCGGTCGATAGATCACGGATTGGCCACCCGGACCCCACACCCCGACGGACGTGGCAACATCGTTGGCCAGAGCGCGAACCAGCCCGACCAGTCGGCACCGCCGGTTTGCCGCGACGCGACGGCGCGTCGAACGATCCCGGCGCAAAACCTGTCATATCGATGCGGGAAGATATGCGCTCGAGCGACGACGAGACTAGACATAGGGGCTACGCAGGTGGATTTCAATGTCGTTGACCGTCCCGAGACGCTGATCGCGGGCACAGTGCTCCGCAGTCCGGCGCTCGCCGTGGAGGGGCCACGCCGCGCGAAGGTGGTGGAGGCGTGGCAGCACCTGCTGGCGAGACCGCAGTTACCGGGACCGATCGCGACGGGGTACGTCGATTTCGCGTCGGAAATCAATTCCTACCTGACCCATATCGTCGGCTACGAATGCAAGACCCTCGCCGATCTCCAGGTCGGTGACGTGCTCGCCCGCATCCCGGCGGGCCGCTACGCCCTCTTCTCCGCCACCGGCGACAACCGCGGCGACACCATCGTCGCGCTGTGGCGCCAGATCTGGGACGCCGAGGCCGCCGGGGAGTTCGAGCGCGCCTACGCGGGCGACTACGAGCAGTATCCGGACGAGCGCACGGTCGAGATCTACGTCTCGCTGACCGCGGAGCAGGGGGACGAGTAGCCATGACCGTCGATTTCGAGATCGTCACCCTGGAAGACGGGCTGATCGCGGGACTCACCGTGCCGCTGGCCGGTCGCGAGGTTACCGCGCGCGACCTGGACCTGGTGAACTTCACCTGGGACCGGTACCTGTCCAGGGAGAAGACGGTCCCCCGCGCCGCGGCCTATATCGGTCAGAACGATCACGCCGTGGCCGTGCTGGGCTACGAGGTCGCCGGGCTCGACGACATCGACGAAGGCGACGTACTCACCCGCATCCCCGCGGGCCGCTACGCCAAGTTCGTCGTCTCCGACAAGCCCTACGACCTCCTGCGCACAGCGTGGGCCCAGGTCATCAAGGCGGAGAACGCGGGCACCATCACCCGCTCGCACACCGCCGAACTCGAGCGCTACACCGGCCCGACGAGCGTCGAGGTCTACGTCTCGCTCGATTGACATATGACTAAGGCCGGGTCACAGGGAAAACACCCTGTGACCCGGCCTTAGTCATCGAGCAACCAGCCACGACCCGACCTCGAGGAGGGTCCGCCGCGCAGCGGCGGTCGCGGGACAGAAGGGGCCGCGACTCGAGCGCGCCAGCGCTCCAACTACTCCGCGACTCGAGCGCGCCAGCGCTCCGACTACTCCGCGCCGATGATGAACGCCTCGAGCTGGGTGCGCGCGACGTCGTCGGCGATCTGCTCCGGCGGGGACTTCATCAGGTAGGCCGAAGCCGGGATGACGGGTCCGCCGATGCCGCGGTCCTTGGCGATCTTGGCGGCGCGCACGGCGTCGATGATGATGCCCGCCGAGTTCGGCGAGTCCCACACCTCGAGCTTGTACTCCAGGTTCAGCGGGGCGTCACCGAAGGCGCGGCCCTCGAGGCGGACGTAGGCCCACTTGCGGTCGTCGAGCCACTCCACGTAGTCCGAGGGACCGATGTGGACGTTGCGGTCGTGGACCTTGCCCGCGAGCGAACCGGTGAGGTTCGAGGTCACGGCCTGGGTCTTGGAGACCTTCTTCGACTCCAGCCGATCACGCTCGAGCATGTTCTTGAAGTCCATGTTGCCGCCGACGTTGAGCTGGTAGGTGCGGTCGAGCACCACGCCGCGGTCCTCGAACAGCTTGGCCATCACGCGGTGGGTGATGGTCGCGCCGACCTGGGACTTGATGTCGTCACCGACGATCGGGACACCGGCGTCGACGAACTTCTGCGCCCAGACCGGGTCGGAGGCGATGAACACCGGCAGCGCGTTGACGAAGGCGACGTTCGCGTCGATGGCGCACTGGGCGTAGAACTTGTCGGCCTCTTCCGAGCCGACCGGCAGGTAGGACACCAGCACGTCGACCTGGGCGTCCTTGAGCGCCTGCACGACGTCGACGGCCGGGGCCTCGGACTGCTCGATGGTCATCGCGTAGTACTTGCCGATGCCGTCGAGGGTCGGGCCACGCTGGACGCTGACGCCGGTGGGCGGCACGTCGGAGATCTTGATGGTGTTGTTCTCGCTGGCGAAGATCGCCTCGGCCAGGTCGAAGCCGACCTTCTTGGCGTCGACGTCGAACGCGGCAACGAACTTCACGTCCTTGACGTGATAGGGACCGAACTTGACGTGCATGAGCCCGGGAACGGTGGCGTTCTCATCGGCGTCCTTGTAGTACTGCACGCCCTGCACCAGCGACGATGCGCAGTTGCCCACACCGACGATCGCGACGCGAACCTCGCCGGACCCAACCTTGTTGACATCACTCATGGCCGCTCTTTCCCTCTTTCTGTGGTGCCGCCTTCGTCGATTGCTCCGCCGCAATCAACTCGTTGAGCCAGCGCACTTCGCGCTCGCTTGATTCCAATCCGAGCTGGTGGAGCTGACGGGTGTAGCGATCCAGCGAGCCGCTGGCCTTCTTGATCGCCTCCCGCAGTCCCTCTCGGCGCTCCTCGACCTGACGCCGCCGACCCTCCAGGATCCGCATCCTCGCCTCGGCGGGGGTGCGGCTGAAGAAGGCCAGGTGAACGCCGAAGCCGTCATCGGTGTAGTTCTGCGGACCGGTGTCGGCGAGGAGTTCGTTGAAACGTTCCCGCCCGACCGGCGTCAGCCGGTAGACGCGGCGCGCTCGGCGCGCGATCGCGCCCTCCGGAAGCTCCTCGGCGATCAACCCGTCGGTCTGCATCCTGCGCAGGGTCGGGTAGAGCGAACCGTAGGAGAAGGCCCGGAACGCTCCGAGCAGGCCCGTCAGCCGCTTGCGCAGCTCGTAACCGTGCATGGGCGCGTCCAGGAGCAGGCCGAGAATCGCCAATTCGAGCACTCGCCGACCTCACTCCCTGACTATGTCGGCCTGACAGGCCGAGCGGACCTAACCGATGGATGCGAGTTCCAACTATATCGGAGCGATATAACAAGGCATAGCGCAATGACGCACATCACTGCGCCATCGCTGGTGAGACGGCGTGGTCGGGGGCTAGGCGGGGTACACGGCGATGGGCTCGCCGTTGAGCCGGATCTTCAGATAGCCGCTCTGTTCGGCCTCGTTCTTGACGTAGATGCTGATCTCCGGCTCGGCGTCCTTGCCGCCGCCGGGTGGGTACCTGACCAGCACGTGCGAGACCCAGCCGTTGGGGACCCGGGTGGTCTGGGAGGCGCCCGACATCAGCCGGGCGTAACGGGCGATGTCGACGCCGGCCAGGTCGAACGACTTGGTGTCGGGCGGGCGGCTGCCCTGCGAACCCCACGCCTTGAAGTCGCCGCGATACTGCAGCTCGTCCTGCTTGCCCGGTCGCCCGGAATCCCGTTCGACCAGGGCGTACTCGGGGTACAACGTCAGCTCGTCGGCGACGGTGCTGCCGTATTCGGTGCGGTAGGCGGCGAGGAAGTGCGCGAATCCGTTGCCGGTGGTGAGGTCGGGCAGCGGGTCGCCGAAGGCGGCCTCGCCCGCGGTGCGGCCGATCAGGCCCGCGCCCGCACCGAGCAGCGCGGCCAGCACCACCGCGCCGACCGGGATCCACCAGCGCCGGGGTGCGCGCGGCACGCCCCTGGCGACCGGGGTCGCGGCCAGGCTGCCCGGTACCTGCAGGTCGTCGACGAGCCGGTCGAGGGCGCCGAAGGTCTCGGCCCGCATCGCGGTCGCGGTGCGCTTGTCGTGTTCGGTGGCGGTCAGCTGGCCGTCGGCCAGGGCGGCGTCGAGCAGGGCGCACACGTCGGCGCGGTCGGCATCGCGGGCCCGCAGGTTCTTCGCGGGAGACGGGGTCTTCATTGCTCGGTCATCCTTTGTACGGGTAGGTCGCGAGTACTTCGCCCGACAGCGCGAGGACGAAATGCCCCGACTGGGCGACCTCGTTGCGCACGAAGATCGTGATCCCCGGCCGTCCCACCCAGCTGTCGTTCGCGATCCGGAAGTGGGTGACCGCGCCGTTGGGCACCTGGACGGTGGCGGCCGCGTTCGTCAGCGCCGCGCCGAGGGCCTCGGCGTTCACCTGGGCCAGATCGATGTCGAGCGCGTCGCGTTTGCGGGTGCTGACCTGCGAATTCGACCGGGCGAAGCCGCCACGGTAGGTGTAGTCGGCGGTCCAGTCGGCGTTGCCGGGCGCGCGCCGCACGGCCGAGGCGTGCTCCTCGTGCAGGACGGCCTCGTCGACCAGGGTGTCACCGAACTTGACCCGGTAGTCGTCGCGGAACTGGACGAACCCGACGAGGGTGGTGAGCGTCGGCGTGGGGATCACCAGGGGTGGTGCGGCGTTGTAGTTGATCGCCTCCGCCGCGACCACCGCGGGCGCCGGTTCGTCCGGGCGCACCGTCCACACGAAGCAGCCGATCCCCACCACCGCGACCGCCGCGATCGTGGCGATGCGGAAGGTGTTGCGCGCCTTCGGCTTCACCGGTGCCACCGGGCGCTGCTGCAATTCGGCAACCAGGGTGGACAGATCACCCAGAGTGCGTGCTTCCGAGGCCAATTCGGTGAGCGCGGCGTGCTCGTCGGCAGCGAGCTGGCCGTCGGCCCGCGCCGCGTCCAGGGCCGCGGTCGTGCGGGCCCGGTCGGCGTCGCGGGCTCTGGTCCGGGCGGGGTACTCACCGGAGTGCCTGCGGCCGAAACGCTTCCGCTCGATCGCGCCCTGACCACCGAAGACAGCGGGTGATTGCAGGTCGGCGGTCAGCCTTTCCAGCTCCCCGAGGGTCCGCGCCGACGCGGCGCGAGCCGTGCGGTCGTGGTACTCCTGCGCGCCCAACTGGCCCTCGGCGTAGGCCGCGTCAAGCACGGTCGACACCTGCGCGCGATCGATATCACGCGCCCTCGTCACGGAATCGGCGGCGCTGCGCGCCTGCCTGGAATCAGCCATCGTTCTGGCTCGCCTCACCTGCGGAAATACCCGGGCCGACCCCGGTATCGGGAGTTTACGACGAGACCACCGATGCAGCGGTGCCACCGGCACCGCAAATCAATCCCGGCTACTCTGGTGATCGTGCGAATTCAGCGGCAGGTAGTCGACTATGCGCTCCGGCGCAGGTCGCTGCTGGCTGACGTCTACGCGGGCCGGGTCGGCGTCGCCGAGGTGTGCGACGCGAATCCGTACCTGCTCCGGGCCGCCAAGTTCCACGGCCGGGGTAGCGAGGTGACCTGCCCGATCTGCCGGAAAGAGCAGCTGACCTTGGTGTCATGGGTGTACGGCGACGGACTCGGCCAGGCGGCCGGCTCCGCGCGGACGCCCGAGGAGCTGATCCGGATGGCAGAGTCGAGCGAGGAGTTCTCGGTGCATGTCGTCGAGGTGTGCCGCTCGTGCAGCTGGAACCACCTGGTGCAGTCGTATGTGCTCGGTTCGGCGCCCGCGCCGGCCCGGCGCCGGACGAGTTCGCGAGCGGGGCGGCGCTCTGCTGCCGAGTAATGGGGCTGCCGAGCAATGGGCCGCCGAATGACAGGCCGCCGGGCGACGGCGGCCACCGCTTGATGCGCCACAGTTCGGGGTGCAAGGTATCCGCGCCGGTTCTCCGGCGCGGATGTCGTGTGCCGGTTGAACCTTACGAGTTATGGAGATCTGGTCAGTGAGTTCGCCCTACGAGTCCTCCCCCTTCGGCGATGATCCGCACGGCGGCCGTCCGGCTCGGGGTTCGCAGCCGGGTCTCCCTCCCCAGCCGGGTGACCGGCCGGGTCCGCCGCCGCGCCGGCCGATGCCGCCCGCCGGGCCGGGCCCCCAGAACGGACGCGGACCGGCCCCGGGTGGGCGTGGTCCGCAGGGCGGACCGCCACCGAAC
>NZ_LPNR01000099.1 GCF_019266065.1 Nocardia sp. MH4
AAGCAGGGCGAGCTGCCCGCGCACCGGGTCGATCGGCGTCGCGCCGGTGGCGGCGGCCGGGGTGGTGCCGGTGTCGCGCAGCGCCTGGCCGATGGCGCGGCGCTCGCCGGATTCGAAGGAGCCGAAGGTGCGGCGCAGCAGGGGAAGGGTGGCGACGAACTGGTCCTCGCTGAGTTCGCGGAGCCACTCGTCGATGCGGCGCAACAACTCCCGGTCGTGGACCAGGAGCAGGCCGCGCCCGCCGAGGAAGCCGTCGATCCAGGCGGCCTTGGCGGCGGGGGTGTTGCCGACCGACAGCGCGGCGGCCAGGCGACGGGCCGAGTCGGCGTCGTCGATGCGTTCGGCGTCGCACAGCAGGCGCACCGCGCGGCCGCTGATCGCGCCGTGCACATCGTCGCGATCGGCGATGCGCTGCAGCGTGGCCAGCCATTCGCTGGTGGTGTGGTCGTCGTCGCGGGTGCTGATCGCGGTGTGCGCGGCATCGATCTGGGCGCGCAGCGCCTCGGCCGCGTCGGTGTCGAGACCGGTGACGGCGCCGGGCAGGCCGGCGCAGATCCGCACCAGCAGCCCGTCGGCCACGTGGGCCAGCGCCTTGGTGTCGGTGCCCCGGACATCGCCGTAGCGCAGCGTCCTGGTCAGCCCGGGGAGCGCGCCCAGCAGATGGGTGACGTCGTGGTCGAGCGCCGCGGCCGCTTCCAGCCGGGTGATCAGGCCGTCGGTGGCCCCGCCCAGATCGGCCAGCAGCGCCATCTCCAGCGCGTCGGCGAGATCGGCGACGGAGACGCCGTCCCGGCTCGCGGTGTCGAGGATCTTGGCTTCGGCGGCGGTGCGCAGCGTGGTGCCCCAGACCGCGGCCTCGACGATGCGGACCTCGAATTCCGGTTCCCAGCGCAGGGTCCAGGTCTCCCGGAAGGTGCCGGTGTTGCGGACCTCGCCGACCGTCGGGGTGCCCCAGTCGACGCCGAGCAGCCGCAGCCGGTGCAGCAGCTGCGAGCGCTCGACATCACGCTCCTTGCGCAGGTCCAGATCGACCGTGCGGGCCAGGGCTTCCTGCTTGAGCCGCAGGGTCTTGCTGCGTGCCCGCAGATCCGCCGCCAGCGGCACGGTCGGGGTGTCCGCGGGGACGCCGCCGAGCGTCTCACCGACCACGAGTTCGTCGATCACCAGCCGCAGCATGGTCTCGTCGCCGCCGCACATCACCGCGCGCACGGCCTCGGTGACCTCGGACAATCCGGCCAGCGGCCGCCCGCGCAGCGCGGCCAGGGTGTCGGCCAGCCGCACCGCTTCGATGATGTGCGCGCTCGACACCGGCAGATCGTGTGCCCGCAAGACCCCGGCGACCTTGGTCAGCCAGCGCGCCACCGGGCGCTCGGTCTCGGTGAACAGGTGGTGATACCAGCCCGGCGAGGTGACCCCGGCCCCGTACCCCGAGCCCGCCGCCAGCCGCGAATGCGTCCACGGCACCCAGGTCAGCGCGGTCTTGATCTGCGGCAATCCCTTGAGCAGCCGCGCGTCCGGCGCGGCCGGTCCGAGCGTCCCGGTCAGTGCGGGCGCGTGCCAGGCGCCGCACACCACGGCCAGCCGCTTCGCCCCGTCCTTGAGCGTCTGCCGCATCACCTGCCGCATGTACGCCTCGCGTCGCAGGGTGTGCTGGTCCACGACCAGCGGTGCGAGCGCGGGGTTCTCGGGATCGGCGGTCAGCGGAGAGCCCGATTCGGGTACGGCGAAGAGGTTCGGAGACGGCGAATCATCGCTGGGGAGCTCATCGCGGTGGGGAAGTGCCGTCTCGGTGGGGAGCGCGGCGAAGTCTGGTTCCGGTGTCGCCCGGTCGGGGTGCCCGGTCGGCGCGTGATGGATCGCGTCCTCGCGCAGGGCGGCCATCGCCTCGGCGATGGCGTCGAAAGCGGCACTGTCGGGGACGGATTCGACGACGGCGTCCCACCAGCGCTCGGCGTCGTCATAGCCCGCGGCCGAGGCGAGGGCGGCCAGCGGATCGGTGCGGTCGCCGCGTGACTCGTCGTCGGCGGCCAGGGTGTTCGCGGCGGGCAGATCGCAGAAGCGCACCGGCACGGCGTGGTCGACGCCGTAGCGCATGGCCTGCCACTCCGGGGAGAACACCGCGAACGGCCAGAAGGCGGCTCGGGCAGGGGTATCCGGGACGTACGCCAGCAGGGCGACCGGCGGATTCATGGTGTCGGCGGCGACGAAGCCGACCAGGGGGTCGGCGTCGGCGGGACCCTCGATGAGGATGGCGTCGGGGCGGAACTCCTCGAGCGCCTGCCGCAGCGATCGGGCCGAACCCGGCCCGTGGTGGCGGATGCCGAATACGTGCGTCACCGCGGCGTCACCCGGCTCGGCCCGGCGGCCCGCCTGGGTGTCGTGCGTGGTCGGCTCCGCGGTGACCTCGTTCGCGGTCTGATTCATCGAAAACCCCATGTGTGCGGTCTGTTCGTCCTCCCCGTCGGCCCCGGCGTCAGTGCGAGATCTCGCGGCAGGCGCGGTAGAAGTCGGCCCAGTCCGGGCGCTCGCGCACCACGGCCTCGAGGTATTCGGTCCAGATCACCGAGTCGGCGACCGGGTCCTTGATCACCGAACCGAGCACGGCGCCAGCGATATCGGATGCGCGCAGCACGCCGTCACCGAAGTGCGCCGACAGAGCCAGGCCGTTGGTGATCACCGAGATGGCCTCGGCCGTGGACAGCGTGCCCGAGGGCGACTTGAGCTTGGTGCGGCCGTCGGCGGTGATCCCGGAGCGCAGTTCGCGGAACACCCGCACCACCCGGCGGACCTCCTCGGCCGCGGCGGGCACGGTCGGCAATTCCAGTGCGGCGCCGAGCTGTTCGACGCGCCTGCTGACGATGGCGACCTCGGAATCCTCGTCGGCGGGCAGCGGCAGCACCACGGTGTTGAAGCGGCGGCGCAGCGCCGAGGACAGATCGTTCACGCCGCGATCGCGATCGTTGGCGGTGGCGATCACGTTGAAACCCTTGGCCGCCTGCACTTCCGCGCCCAGCTCGGGCACCGGCAGGGTCTTCTCGGACAGGATGGTGATCAGCGCGTCCTGCACATCCGACGGGATGCGGGTCAGCTCCTCGATGCGAGCGATGGCTCCGGTCCGCATGGCCGTCATCACCGGCGAGGCCACCAGTGCGGCATCGCTCGGGCCCTCGGCCAGCAGCCGGGCGTAGTTCCAGCCGTAGCGGATCGCCTCCTCGGCGGTGCCCGAGGTGCCCTGCACCAGCAGCGTCGACTCCCCGCTGATGGCGGCCGAGAGATGTTCCGACACCCAGGTCTTCGCGGTGCCGGGCACGCCGAGCAGCAGCAGCGCGCGATCGGTGGCCAGGGTCGCGACGGCTACCTCCATCAGCCGCCGCGGCCCGACGTACTTCGGGGTGATGACCGTGCCGTCGGCGAGCGTGCCACCGAGCACATAGGTGACCACCGCCCACGGCGAGAGCCGCCAGGACGGCGGCCGGGGCCGGTCGTCGACGCGGCCCAGCGCGGCCAGCTCGTCGGCGAAGGCCTGTTCGGCGTGCGGACGCAACAGGGTGGTTGCCGGTTCGGTGGTGGTCATCGCAGCTCCTCGAGCATGGTCGCGCGGTCGGTGAGGTCGTGGGCGAGGCGGTGGAAGGCCTGTTGCCAGGCGGGGTCGTCGGTGCTGTCGGCGAGCGCGGTGACGCGCGCGGCCAGGTCGACGGGCAGATGGACGCCCGCCGCGGTGATCAGGGCCCGGTCGGCGTACACGCCGGCGTTCGCGTGGGCCTGCCGGGAGGTCGTGCGGGCGCGTGTACCGAGCAGTCGCACCACGTGCTCGGCGACCGGTCGCGGCCACGGGTGGTCGAGGCCGGGCAGGATCGCGTGCAGTTCGGTGAGCTGGTGTGCGTCGAGGTCGAGCACGTGCTCGATCCGGTCTGCGGCATCGAGCAGAGTGAACAGCTCGCGGCGACGCAGGACGGCCTGCTCGGTCGGGGTCGCGTGCGCGAACAGCGCACGGGCCCAGGAGGTGTCGCGCTGGGTGAGAGCGGCGTCGACCCAGCCGTCGACGATCGCCTTGGCGTAGCGCGGCGGCAGGGTCAGGGTCAGGGCGGCGGTCGCGGTGGCCGATCCGGTGGCGCCGACGAGCTGATCCCACGCGGTCAGCGGGGTCGCCGCGATCGCCTGGTGCAGCGTCTTGAGCGTCGAGTCCGGGGTGTCCCAGCGCAGGGTGGCCTGGTCGGTGCCGTCGGTGATGCCGTCGCGCCTGGCCTGCGCGTCGACCGCGGCGGGCACGGCGACTTCGACCGTGCCGTCGGCGGCGACGCGCAGCCACGACGACACCAGCGCCGCCATCCGCTGCCCCAGCGCCGAACCGGGCAGCCGGGCCAGCAGGCCCGCCGCGGTGCGCCGCACATCGCCGCGGCGATCGTCGAGGGCGCGCTCGAGCAGGGCTTCGTCGTCGAGACTCAGCCCGTCGACGAGCAGCGCGAGCAGCTCGGCCTTGATCGGACCCGATTCCTTGGCCCACGCGGTACCCAGCACCTCGAGCGCGGCGGCGGGATCGGTACGACGCAGCCGCGCCAGCCAGTCCTTGCGCTCACCCGGTGCGCCGAACAACCAGACATCCGCCGCGCCAGGTGATCCGCCGGCATTCTCGGGTACGGAGGGAGCGGCGACCCGGTCCACCGGGAACGAATCGAGCAGACCCGACCACGCCGGGTTCCGCGCCGCCAGCCACCGGCCGCGCCGCCCGGCCAGCCGCAGCAGCGGCCCGCGCAACTGGGCGTCGGCGGCCGCGGTGAGCGCGTGCACGCACAGCACATCCGGCAGCCGGTAGTCGAACGGTGCCGCGGCGGCGAACCATTCGGGCAGGAACGCCGACTTCTCGGTCAGCAGGCGGCGAAGTCGGTCGGCGGCCTGGCGGGGCAGCAGCGGGCGCGGGTCGTCCGGCGCAGGCTCTGGCTTCGGCGCGGTACCCGGCATCCGTCCGCCGCGCAGGTAGAGATCTTGCAGGGCGGCCGCGTCGAGCAGGCGGACCGCCGGTTCGCCCGCGCGCTGCGGTACCGCCGCCGTGACGGCGGCGTCGAGCCGGACCCCGTCGGCGCTGCGCCGCGCGGTGCCGAGCAGCGCGACCGAGACCAGTTCGGCCAGTTCGGGAGTCGGCGCCGAGTGAGTGGGGAACTCGGTCTCCAGATCGGTGACCTCACCCGCGCTCAACACCGAGATCGGATCGAATCCGTCGGCGCGCCACTCGCCGGTGACCGTCACCGGATGACCACCGGCGACCGCGAACAGCCGCCACGGCCGCACCCCGGCGGGCAGCGGCAGGGCCGCGCCGTCGGCATCGACGAGTTGCCACCCGTGCTCGTCGAGCACCGGCACCACATCGGCCAGCAGGGCGGGCCAGGCGCGCAGCCACGGATCGGCGCCCAGCGCCGAGGCGTAGGCGTCGAGCGCGTCGGCGATGCTGACACCGCCGATCGCGGGCACGGTGGTGAACGGCTCGGGGACGCCGTGGCGGGCGCCCCATTGCACACGCAGCGGCGCGGCACCGGGGTAGTAGTGCAGATCGGCATCGACCGCGTGGCCGGGCGCGGGCACCTCGCCGGTGAAATTCGGTGTGCCGAAGGAATGTTCGATCAGGACGGCCCAGCGTCCACTGCTCCGGCCGCGCAACCAGGTGCGCCGGGTGTGCAGCCGCTCCTCCTCGCTGACCCGCATGCCGAGCACCAGCCAGCGATCACGCACCGCGGGCTCGGCGAGCACCGTCTCGGCCTGCGTCGGATAGCCGATGTGGGTGCGGATACCCGCCTGCAACGGCTCGGGAACGGCGTCGATGGTGCGATGGGCCAGCACCAGCAGATGCAGCCGGGCGTATTCACACAGCAGCAGCTCGGGCCAGTGCTCGGTGGTCAGCACGGCGCCGGGCAGCCGGCGCAGGGTCGCCGCGACGCCGGGCGCCTGGGCGTCGACCATGCGGGCCGCGATCGACTCGTAGGCGGCGAACGAGCGGTCGGTCTGGGCCAGGCCGGTCCGGATCTGGTCGGTGAGCCACACCTCCAGCTCGGTCAGTCCCGCCGATACCCTGGCCCGGCGTTGCTCGACAGTAGCCTGCGACGGCGTGGACGTGGCCTTGGTCTTGGGCGGGGCCGCCGCCTTGGCCGCCCGGCCCGCGAGCCACTCCGCCGCGAAATCGGCGGGCGCCTCCTGGGCCGCCACCGCGCCGCCGGACCAGCTCAGCAGCAGCGACAGCGCGTGCTTGCACGGAAACTTGCGGCTCGGGCAGGAGCACTTGTACGCGGGCCCGGCCAGGTCGACGATCGTCTGATACGGCTTGGCGCCGCTGCCCTGGCACAGCCCCCACACCGCGCTCCCCGCGGCTCCGGTCTCGCGCCAGCGACCGGCCAGCTTGCGTGCGGCAGCCAGTGAGCTCGCGTCCGGCGCGAGTGCACGGACCTGGTCCTCGGTCCACGGCGCCTGTCGGTCGGTCATCGCCTTCCCCCGTTCTCTGTCGCCGAAATATGTACCGCAGGGGACCGACAACTGCCGTTCACGTCGGCGAATCTCCTGGAAAACACTGCCGCGGTGGCAGATTCACGCCGTTGGACTTGCCGACTGACGCAAAGTCTGGCATTCTGACCTGTTCGGCTCGCCCGGACCGCCCACGTCGCTCACCGCAGCGTAGCGCGGGTGTGAACACCTCATCGAGCTGCCCGCCGGGGTGGGCGAGGGGTGGACATCGAGGGGCCCGCCGGGGCGCCACGATGGCCATTCCACTCCCGCGGGCAGATTCGCTGGGGCACTGCGCATCCCCTGGGCGAACGCTCCGCGATCAGGTAGCGTTTGCCGAGGAGGATCTCGTGGGCCGGGCAGATCGGCCGCCGCGGTGCGTGCGGCCGCGAAGGGGGAAGTCGCAGAAGTGTGCTCGGATCGCATCGCCGAGGTGGTCGCGCGTGAGCTCGCCGCCGACCCCGCCGTGGAGGGGCGGGTCGCCGAGTGCGTGCTGGCAGCCCTCGTCGAGGCCGACGGTGATCGAGCCGCACCGGATTCCGGGGATACCGGGGTCTTCCTGCGCTCGATCACCGTGCACGGCTTCCGCGGCATCGGGCCGACGGCCACGCTCCGCCTGAACCCCGGGCCCGGGCTGACCCTGGTCGTCGGGCGCAATGGCAGCGGCAAGTCCAGCTTCGCCGAGGCCGCGGAGTTCGCGCTGACCGGCGGCAACCGGCGCTGGGACGGCCGCTCGACCGCGTGGCGCGAAGGCTGGCGCAACCTGCACGAACCCGACCTGGCCCGGATCGAGGTCGACCTGCTCACCGCGGGCGAGAACGCCGAGCTCACGGTCGCCACGCACTGGGCGCCCGGCGGCGAACTCGGCGAGGCGCAGTGGACCGAGCGCCGCGGCACGGAGCGCACCGTCGCGATCGACCCGCGCAGCAGGCGCGGCCGGCTCGACCTGTACCGCCCGTTCCTGTCCTACAGCGAACTCGGCGCCCTGGTCGACGGCAAACCGAGCGACCTGTTCGACGCGCTGCACCGCCTGCTCGGTCTCGACGAACTGGCCGCCGCCGCCGAGCACATCCGCCTGCGCAAGCTGGAACTCGAACGCGCCGTGAAGGATTCGCGGCAGTCCCGCACCGACCTGCTCGCCGAACTCGCCGACGCCGACGACGATCGCGCCCGCCATGTCGCCGACCTGCTGCGCGTGCCCGAGCCCGATCTCGACGCGGTGGCCGCCGCGGTCGCCGGGTCGGTGCTCGGCCCCGACGGTCCCGAGGGCCTCCGGGCGATCCTGCGCCTGTCCCTGCCCGATCCGGCGCAGGTGGCCGCGGTCGTGGATCGCCTGGCCGAGGTCTCGGCCGCGCTGTCGCGCCACGCCACCACCGACGCCGAAGCCGATCTGCGCGTCCTCGAATTGCTCACCCGCGCCCGCGAACACCTCACCGCAGGCGGCACCTGCCCCTGCCCGGTCTGCGGCCGCGGCGACCTCGACATCGCCTGGCTCGCCGCCGCCGATGCCGAAATAGGCCAGCGCGAAACCCAGCTCGCCGCCCTGCGCACGGCCCGCGCGGAGTTCGAAACGGCGATGGCCGCCGCCCGCTCGCTCACCTCGCGCCTTCCCACCGAACTCGGCACCGCGCCTCCGGTCGGCGATACACCGAGCAGCAATGCCGCGCCTGGTGACAGCGCCGCGCTGGGCGGCAAGACCGCGCCGGGTGCTGGTGTCACGTTGGGCGGCAAGGCCTCGACGGGCGGCGGAGCGGCGCTGGGTGATGGTGCCGCGCTGGACGGCAAGGCCGCGTCCGGCGACGGGCAGGTGGCCGGTGACGAGGTGCCGCTCAGGCGGCGGGTGTCGGCGGTGCGCGCGCTCTGGTCGGTGTGGGCCGAGCTCGGTGAGGCCGACCACGATGACGGGTTCCCGGAGCGGCTGCGTGACACCTATGCCGCGTTGGCCACCGAACTCACTGCCCTGCAACGCGATACCCGTGCCGAACTCGAGCGCCTCGACGCCGTGTGGTCCCCGCTCGTCCCGCGCATCCTCGCCTGGCTCGACCCCGCCCGCGCGGTCTCCGCCGACGCGGCCGAACTGCGGGTGGTGAAGAAGGCGGCGGATTGGCTCAAATCGGCGACCGCGACCATCCGTGGCGAACGGATGCGCCCGCTGGAGAGCACCGCGCGCTGGGTGTGGAGCACGCTGCGGCAGCAGAGCAATGTGGAGCTCGGCGCGATCCGGTTGCAGGGCAGCGCGGGCACCGCGCGGCGGGTCCTGCTGGATGTGACCGTCGACGAGGTGGACGGTGCCGCGCTCGGCGTGATGAGCCAGGGCGAGCTGCACGCGCTCGGGCTGTCGCTGTTCCTGCCGCGAGCCACCATGTCGCACAGCCCGTTCCGCTTCGTGATGATCGACGACCCGGTGCAAGCGATGGACCCGGCGAAGGTCGACGGCCTGGCCAGGGTGCTGGCCGAGGTGGCCACCACGCGCCAGGTGGTGGTGTTCACCCACGACGAGCGCCTCGCCGAAGCGGTGCGCCGGATGCAGCTCGACGCCACCGTGCTCGAGGTGCAGCGCCGGGAACGTTCCGTGGTCGAGGTGCGGGTGACCGGTGACCCGGTGCGCCGCTATCTCGACGACGCCCGCTCGCTGCTGCGCACCCCGCAGCTGCCGCCCGCCATCGCCGACGAGCTCGTCGCCACCTGCTGCCGCTCCGCGATCGAGGCAGCGGGGCTGGCCAAGGCCCGCCAGGAACTGCTCGCCGCCGGGCTCGAGCACGGCGAAGTGGAACGGCGGGTGCGCAACGCGCACACCACTCGCGCCATGATCACCCTGGCGATCATGGGTCCCGGGGCCCGGGTCGACGATCTCAACAAGCATCTGAGCGCGGTCGGCGGCCGCTGGCTGGTCGGTGTCCTGCGCGACGCCACCGCGGGTGCGCACGTGCCGATCGACCGTCCGATGCGGGAATTGATCAGCGACACCGAACGATTCATCTCCTGGCTGCGCGCGCACGAGCCCGCCGCGGTGCGCACGTGAGCGGGGGCGGGCCGCTCGGCGACCCCGGTGGCGCATCGATGGTGTGCCGGTGAATCGCCGGGGCAGGCCGCGGCGCGCGAAGTACACCCCGCGCCCGTCGGTGGCCGAACGGCTGGAGGCCGCCGAGAACCTGCTGTCCGGCGACGTCTCCGACGCCGGTGGGGTGTGGTCGCGGGCGGTCGCGTGGATTCTGCGCCTCGCCCTCGAGCAGGCCGTCGACGAACTGTGGGCCCAGATCGCCCCCGAGCTCATGCGCTGTCCGATGCGGGCTCAGCTGCTGGCCCTGCGCGTGTACGCGGGCCCGGAGACGGCAGGGCAGGTCGGGGCGCTGTGGGCGGCGCTGTCCCGGGCCGCCCACCACCTCGACTACGAGATGGCTCCCAGTGTGACCGACCTGCGGCGCTGGCGCGATCAGACCGGCGACCTCGCGCGGACCCTGGAACTGGTCCCGCTCGCGCACCAGCCGTTCGGCTGATCCCGCGTGGCCGCCACCGGTCGCGACCCGGCAGGATGACCGGCATGGGTGAAGCGAAACCGTGTCCGTGCCGCCGCGGCGAATCGTTCGACGACTGCTGCGGACCGATCCTGGCGGGCATCCGGCCCGCGCCTACCGCCGAGACCCTGATGCGCTCGCGCTACACCGCCTACGTCGTCGGCGACGTCGACTATCTGCTGCGTTCCTGGCATCCGAACACCCGGCCCGCCGAGCTCGAACTCGACCCCGCCCAGCGGTGGCTGTTCCTGGAAATCGTCGGCACGCAGCGCGGTGGCCCGTTCGACGACAACGGCACCGTCGAGTTCATCGCCCACTACAGGGTGGACGGCGCACGCGACACGATGCACGAGAACAGCACCTTCGTCCGCGTCGACGGCGCGTGGGTCTACCTCGACGGCACGTTCCACGCCTGAAACACCGCTGGGGAATACTGGCCCCGTGCCCAGGATCGCGATCGAGTACTGCACCCAATGCCGCTGGCTGCTGCGCGCGAGCTGGATGGCTCAGGAACTGCTGACCACCTTCGCCACCGAACTCGGCGAGGTCGCGCTGGTCCCCGGGCAGGGCGGCATCTTCCGGATCACCCTCGACGGCGAGCAGCTGTGGGAACGCAAGGCCGACGGCGGCTTTCCCGACATCGCCGTCCTCAAGCAGCGGGTCCGCGACCGCATCGCCCCCGACCGCGACCTGGGCCACTCCGACCGCCGCGACTGAGTCACGCGGCGTACCAGCGATGTTCAGTGCGCCGGTCAGCAGCAGCCGCCGCCGCCACAGCAGCCGCCACCGGCCGGCCTCGGCGCGGGTACCGGGGCGGGGGCGCCTGCACGACCGACGGTTCCGAAGGTGGTCAGCAGTTTGACCGTGTCGTCGTGGCCCGCCGGGCAGGCGGCCGGGTCCGAGGCCTGCGCCATCGGCCGGTTCACCTCGAACGTGTCGCCGCAGGAGCGGCACCGGAAGCTGTAGTTCGGCATCGGCCCAGTCTAGGCGGGCGTGTATGTCGAGGGTCTTCGACGGTGCGGAGGTCGGGTGGGCTTGCTCACCGTCGACAGTTCCGCCGGTGACCGTGGGCACGGCAGACGATTCCAGCGTATTCGCAGCAAATGATGCGAGGCGTCGGTCCACCTCGGCGTAGCTGGGGCGGGAGCGGGCGCCAGACGTGGCCGAATGTGCATCGTGACGGTCGGTTGGCGCGCTGAAAGGCGGTTCGGGCGTGTTCCGGGAAGTAACTGTTACCTGCGGGAATGGTGCGTTGGGAGGCTGACCCGGCCGCGCGGACGTACTCTCGTAAGGAGTCACCAGGTGCTGCGGCCCGCGGGAGCAAATACACAGGCACCCGTGGGTCGCGCCGGCTAGGAGGTGTGCGATGAGCATTCAGTCCGATCTCGACGCCGACGTGCGGACGCACGAAGCCGAACCACTGGCCCGCACGGAGTACGGCGTCGTCAGCGGGACCTGGGACGGGCCGATCGCGGTATGGCGCAGCGTCCCGTATGCCGCCGCGCCCGCCGGACCGGACCGGTTCTCGCTGCCGCGGCCTCCGCAGCCCTGGGACGGAGTGCGCGACTGCGTCGTGTTCGGCGACATCGCCCCGCAGGCCATGGGCGCGATGGTCCCGGTCGACTCCGATCTGGCGATGGGCGAGGACTGTCTGTGGGTCAACGTCTGGTCCCCGCGCCCCGAACCCAGCGACGACGAGCCGCGCCCGGTGCTGGTCTGGCTGCACGGCGGCGCCTACTGCCTCGGCACCGCGGCGCAGACCATCTACGACGGGCGCAAGCTGGCCGAGGCGGGCGACGTGGTCGTCGTCTCGGTGAACTACCGGCTCGGCGTGCTCGGCTTCCTCGATCTGTCCGCGTTCGGCGAGCCGTTCACCCCGAATCTCGGCCTGCACGATCAGCTGGCGGCGCTGGCCTGGGTGCGCGACAACATCGCGGCGTTCGGCGGCGACCCGGGCAATGTCACGGTCTTCGGTGAGTCCTCGGGCGCGGGCTGTGTGACGGCGCTGCTCACCTCGCCGTCGGCGGCGGGGTTGTTCCACAAGGCGATCGCCCAGAGTCCGCCCGCCACCACGGTATTCGGCCAGGAGCGCGCGGCCGTCGTCGCGCAGCGCTACCTGGAACTGCTCGAACTCGGTCCGGGCGAGGCGGATCGGCTGCTGGAGCTGCCGATCGAGCAGCTCGTCGAGGTGGGCGCGGTGCTGCTCGACGAGGTGCCGATCAAGGAGCCGGGCAGGCTGGCCGCGGCGCCGGTGGTCGACGGTGAGCTGTTGCCGGGCTACCCGATCGACCGCTTCCAGCAGGGGCGTTCGCATCGGGTGCCGCTGCTGATCGGGACCAACCGGGACGAGGCCTCGCTGTTCCGGGTACTGCGCTCGCCGATCATGCCGGTGACGCCCGACGCGGTGAACGCGATGCTGCGCGATGTCGCGGCCTCGCATCCGGAGATGTCACCCGAGCGGATCGCCGAGATCACCTCCGCCTACCCCGATCTGGCGAAAACCCGAGGGGCGCTGGCCATGTCGACCGACGCGGCCTTCCGAATGCCCGCGGCGTGGGTCGCCGAGGCGCACGCCCAGCATTCGCCGACCTGGATGTACCGCTTCGACTACGCGACCCCGATGTTGAAGGCCGCGCGCGTCGGCGCCGGACACGCCACCGAATTGCCGTACGTGTTCGGCAATTTCGGCACACTCAACCACGACCCGACCTTCTGGCTCGGCGGCCGCAAGGCCTCGGTCGCGGTCTCGGGCCGCATGCAGCGCCGCTGGCTGGCCTTCGCCGAACACGGCGTGCCCGCGGCCCTGGACGGCTCCAAGCACTGGCCCCACTACCGGCCCTCGGACCGCACCACCCTGCTCATCGACACCATCGATCGCGTCGTCGACAACCCCGACGCCGACCTGCACACCGCCTGGGGCGACCAGGCGGTCGGCTTCAGCTAGGCGAGCGGGCGTTCCGGGTCGGCCGCGCGGTGGATGGATCAGACGTCGGTGGAGAAGCGGATGCCGCCGTCGGGGATCTCCACGCCGGGCCACACCCGCGCACCGCGCAGGAGTTCGCAGCGCGCGCCGACATTGGCGCCGTCGCCGATGACGCCGTCGCGGACCAGTGCGCGCGGACCGATCCGGGCGCCGAAGCCGACGATGGAACGTTCGACGGTGGCGCCCGCTTCCACGATCGCGCCGTCGAAGATGACCGCGCCGTCCAGGCGGGCACCGGCGCCGATCTCGGCGCCGCGGCCGACCACGGTGCCGCCGATGAGCAGCGCGCCCGGGGCGACACCCGCACCGGGATGCACCAGCGACTCACCCCGCTGACCCGGCAGCGCGGGCGAGGGGGCGATGCCGCGGACCAGGTCGGCCGAGCCGCGCACGAAGTCCTCCGGGGTGCCCATATCGCGCCAGTAGGAGGCGTCGACGTGGCCCTGCACCCGCGCGCCCTCGGCCAGCAGCGCGGGGAAGACCTCGCGCTCGACCGAGACCGGACGCCCGGTCGGGATCTTCTCGATGTACTCGCGGCGGAACACGTAGCAACCCGCGTTGATCTGGTCGGTCGGCGGGTCCTGGGTCTTCTCCAGGAACGCGGTGACCCGGCCGTCGGCGTCGGTCGGCACGCAGCCGAAGGCGCGGGGGTCGCTGACCCGGACCAGGTGCAGGGTGACGTCGGCGTTGGTCGACTCGTGGGTGTCGAGGATCGCGCCCAGGTCGGTGCCGCCCAGGACGTCGCCGTTGAACACCATCACGTTGTCCGCGCGCAGCTTGGGCAGCACGTTGCGGATACCGCCACCGGTGCCCAGCGGCTCGGTCTCGGTGACGTACTCGAGCTCGAGCCCCAGGTCGGAGCCGTCACCGAAGTGCTCTTCGAACACCTCGGCCTTGAACGAGGTGCCCAGCACCACGTGGGTGATCCCGGCCTCGGCGATGCGGGCCAGCAGGTGGGTCAGGAACGGCAGCCCGGCCGTCGGCAGCATCGGCTTGGGCGCCGAGAGGGTGAGCGGACGCAGCCGCGTGCCCTGTCCGCCGACGAGGATGACCGCGTCGGTGCCTGAGTTGCCTGCCATCGAGTTTCCCCTGTTCACAGTGGACCGGCGCCTGCTCAGGCGCCGGTGTCCGATTTTGCCTGCCCCGGCGCCCTACGTGGTTACGCGGGCTGCCGCCTCCTGGCGCTGACGGTTCAGGCGGAACGCGCTTTCTCGCGCAGCGCCGATCGAACCGCAATCCGGGAGCGAACCGCAAGTCCGGCGCGCAGCGCGCCCCGCAACGGCGCCTGCCACCAGTGTGGATGCCGGTCGGCCTGGAAGCGGTAGGCGCTGGCGTGGTGGGCGGGCAGCATCAGCTCGGGATGCTTGCCCGCGGCGTGGCCCTTGGCATGGGTCACCTCGGCGTCGGGGACGAACACATTGTGCCAGCCCGCCTTGCCCATGCGGTCACCGAAGTCCACGTCCTCCATGTACATGAAGTAGCGCGAGTCGAAGCCGTCGATGGTGTCGAACGCGGCCCGGCGCACCAGCAGGCAGGACCCCGACAGCCAGCCGACCACCCGCTCGGAGATCTCCTCGTTCTCCTGTCGATAGCGCACCGACCAGGGGTTCTTCGGCCAGATGGTGCCCAGGATGGCGTGGCCCGCGCCGTCGGCCAGGCCGGGGACCCGGCGCGCGGACGGGTAGACGCTGCCGTCGGGCTCCCGGACCATCGGCCCGAACGCGCCCGCGCGCGGCCAGCGCTGGGCGGCCTCGAGCATCTTGTCGATGGAATCGACGCCCCACCGGATGTCCGGGTTGGCCAGGATCACGAACTCGATCGACGGGTCGATCTCGGCAACGGCCCGGTTGATGGCACCGCCGTAGCCGATGTTGCCGCCGGTCCGCAGCAGTCGCACGTGCGAGTTGGCCTCGGCGACGAGCTCGGGCACGCCGTCGGTCGAGCCGTTGTCGGCCAGGATCACCTGCGGCTTCTCGCTGGTGGCGTCGGCCAGGGTGGTGATGAAGTGCTCGAGATGCTCGCCCGGTGAATAAGTCACCGTGACGACGGCAAGGCCCGCAGGGGCCGCGGAATCGGCTGCGTTCACGACTGGGCAGCCTAGTCGGACACGCGCCGGAGTGCGTCGGCTAGTGCGGAACGCCAAGGCCGCAGCGGGGTGAGACCGGCCGCGTCCCACGCCGCCGAGGACAGCACCGAATAGGGCGGTCGCGGTGCGGGTCTGGGGAAGGCGCTCGAATCGCACGCCAGCACCCGCGCCGGATCCGCCCCGACCTCGGTGAAGACGGCGACGGCGAGATCGAACCAGGTGGCGGTGCCGGAATTGGTGGCGTGCAGCACTCGCGGGGCGTCGGGCCGGGTACTCAGTTCGAGCAGTGCGGCCGCGAGATCGGCGGCGCTGGTGGGGGAGCCGAGCTGGTCGTCGACCACGGTGACGGTGTCGCGTTCGCGTTCCAGCCTGCGCATGGTGGCGACGAAATCCCCCTCGACACCGGAGTACACCCAGGCGGTGCGCACGACCTGCGCGTCCGGGCTCAGTTCCAGGACCGCCCGCTCGCCCGCCAGCTTCGACTGGCCGTAGACCGTCGCCGGTCCGGTGGGGTCGCCGGGTTCGTAGGGCGTACTCGCGGTGCCGGGGAAGACGTAGTCGGTGGACACGTGGATCAGCCGGGCCCCGGCCGCGGCGCAGGCGGCGGCCAGTACGGCGGGACCGGTGGCGTTGGCCGCGAAGGCGGCGTCGCGGTCGGTCTCGGCGGCGTCGACCGCGGTGTAGGCGGCGCAGTTGAGCACCACCGCGCCCGGGCGCAACACGGCGTCGACGGCGGCGCGGTCGGTGATGTCGAGTTCGGCTCTGCCGTAGCCCGCGGAATCGGGCGCGAGCCGCAGGATCTCTCGCCCCAGCAGGCCGCGCGCTCCGGTTACGATCAGCCGGGAGGGGACGGGGAAATCGGGGTTCACGCGGCCAGTCTGGCACGCCGGAACACCTGCGGTTCGGCGCGACTGTGGTAACTGTTGGTTAGCCTGTGATGGCCGGTGTCGGTGGACGAGCCCAGGCACACGAGATGGCGGGGTTTGCCGGGGGAGATACGGAGCCGGGCGCGGAGTTCGTCGAGAGGATCACGAGTGCGAGAGTCGACACGACCACCCACGGTCGCCACGCAGCCCGGTGCCATCGGCCCGGTGAAGGTGATGGTGGCGATCTCGGCGGTGCTGGTGCTCGCCCTCACCGGATTCGCGTGGCGCAGTGTCGACAATCTGATCGCCAATATCGATCGCATCGGCGGCCTCGGTCTCGGCGGCGGCCGCGACGGCGCGGTCGACATCCTGCTCGTCGGTGTCGACAGCCGCACCGACGCGCACGGCAACCCGCTGACCTCCGCCGAGCGCGCGATGCTGCACGCGGGCGACGAGGTGGGCACCAATACCGACACCATCGTGCTGGTCCGGGTGCCCAACGACGGCCGCTCGGCCACCGCGATCTCGATCCCGCGCGACTCCTACGTCGACGTTCCCGGCCAGGGCAAGGCCAAGATCAACTCCGCCTACGGCTCCACCAAGGAGACCGAACGCGCCGAGCTGCTGGCCGAAGGCAGCTCCGAGGCCGACGCCGAACGCGAGTCGACCAAGTCGGGCAGGCAGGCGCTGATCAAGTCGGTGGCCTCGCTCACCGGCATCACGGTCGACCACTACGCCGAGGTCAGCCTGCTGGGCTTCGTGCTGCTCACCGATGCCGTGGGCGGGGTCGAGGTGTGCCTGAACAACGCGGTGGACGAATGGATGTCGGGCGCGGACTTCCCGGCCGGGCAGCAGCGCCTCGACGGGCAGCAGGCGCTGAGCTTCGTGCGTCAGCGGCACGGGCTGCCGCGCGGTGACATCGATCGCATCGTGCGTCAGCAGGTATTCATGGCCCAGCTGGTCGGCCAGCTGCTCAACGCCAAGATCCTGGCGAATCCGAACAAGCTCAGCGAGATCAGCGAGGCGGTCGGGCGCACGGTGGTGCTCGACGAGGACTGGGACGTGCTGGCCTTCCTGCAGCAGCTCAAGGATCTCTCCGGCGGCAAGGTGGAATTCGAGACCATCCCGGTCGCCGACCTCAACAGCATGACCTCGGCGGGTGAATCGGTGGTCCGGGTCGAGCCCAAGGCGGTGCAGGCCTATGTCGCCGGGCTCGTCGGCGAGGAGAAGAAGGGTGAGGACAAGCCGAAGCTCGACCCGTCGACGGTGACGGTGAGCGTGTTCAACGCCGGCGGCAAGGCGGGGCTGGCGGCCAAGGTGTCGACGGCATTGACCGGCAAGGGTTTCCGCGAGGGCCTGGTGGGCAATTACTCCGGAGGCAGCGTGAGTTCGAGCCGGGTGCTCGCCGTGGACGCCGAGGATCCGAAGGCCGCGGCGGTGGCCGAGGCGCTCGGTGGTCTCACCGTGGTCGCGGATCCGTCACTGTCGGCGGATACCGTGAGCGTGGTGCTGGCGAGCGACTATTCTGGTCCGGGCTCGGCCGCGGCAGGCATGTTCGATTTCGATGGAACATCCTCGGCGACCGCGACGCCAGTACCGCCAGCCCCGCCGATCGACGCAGGCCAGAACGGACCGAAATGCGTGAACTGACCCATGCGTGAGCCGAACTCGACGCTCACCGACGTCCTCCTCGACCCGATTCTCGAACGCGACCCGGCCGGTCCGCGCGTCACCTGGTACGACGACGCCACCGGCGCCCGCATCGAGCTGTCGGGCCTGACGCTGGCCAACTGGGCCGCCAAGACCGCCAATCTGCTGCGCGACGAGTTCGCGCTCAGTCCCGGCGCCCGGGTCGCGGTGCTGCTGCCCGCGCACTGGCAGACCGCGGCGGTGCTGCTCGGCTGCTGGTGGGCGGGCACGGAGGTGGTGCTCACCCCCGATCCCGACGCCGACCTCGCGCTGGTCACCCCCGACCGGCTCGACGACGCCGACGGCGTCGACGAAGTGGCGGTGCTGTCGCTGGACGCGATGGGCACTCCGGTGCGCGACCTGCCGGTCGGCGTCACCGATTTCGCCACGGCGGTGCGTGTGCACGGCGACCAGTTCCTGCCCGGCGGCTTCCGGGCCGCGCTCGACGGCCTCTCGGTCGGCGAGGTGCTCGCCGAGGCCAGGAAGTCGGCGGCGCTGCAAGGGATCTCCGCCGGCGACCGGGTGCTGTCGAGCGCGCCGTGGGAGACCGTGGCCGAGCTGATCGACGGCTACATCGCGGTGCTGTACGCCGGCGCCTCGCTGGTCCAGGTGGTCAATCCCGATCCGGCGGCCGTGGAGCATCGGGCCGCCACCGAGCGGGTGACGGTCCGGCGCTGACCGCCGTCGCGTCTCCTACCCAGGTATAGGTCGATCTCCGACTGGAACACGTTCCGCGTCGTGCCCGAAGTCCGTACGGTGGAGTCATCCATTCGGCAGAGCGGCAGGGGTGGCGATGAACGCGCGGTACTGGTTGCGATGGTCGGCCGAGCACGGAGCGCCACGGGCGGTCCTGCGCTGGCAGGTGCGCAAGGGCGACCCGTTCGCCGTCCTGCTCAGCGGACAGCGCGGCCTGCACGATCCCTACCCGCTGATCGACGAACTGCGCGCGCCCGGCGGACTGCTGCGGACCCCGCTGTCCTACGCGGCCTTCGACCACGCCCAGGTCCGGGCCATTCTGCGGGATACCCGATTCGGTGTGCGGCAGGCGCTCGGCGGTGACCTGCCGGGTCCGTGGCGCAAGCTGGCCGAGCGGGTCACGGTCCCGCCCAACCCGGTCGAGCCGCCGTCGATGCTGGTCCTGGACCCGCCCGAGCACACCAGGATGCGCAAGCCGGTGGCCTCGGCGTTCACCCCGCGCGCCATCGCCCGGCTGCGGGACCGGGTGGAGGTGGTCACCGCCGAGCTGCTCGACGCGATGCCCGCGCACGGCTCGGTCGACCTGATCACCGATTTCGCCGCCAGGGTGCCGATCGCGATCATCGCCGACATGCTCGGCTTCCCCGCCGCCGACCGCGACCTGTTCCTGCGCTGGGGCGACCGGGTCACGCCGCTGCTCGACATCGGCACCTCGTGGCGCACCTACCGGGGCGCGATGGCGGCGATCGAATCCATGGACGACTACCTGGCCGCGCACATCGCCCAGCTGCGCCGCGACCCCGGCGAGGACATCCTCTCGACGCTGGTCAGTTCCGGCGACCTGGACCTGCGCGAACTCCAGGCGGGCGCCAGTCTGCTGATGGGCGCCGGTTTCGAGACCACCGTGAATCTGATCGGCAACGCGATCGCGGCGCTGTCGGCCAACCCCGACCAGCTCGCGCTGGCCCAGGACGACCCCGACCGCTGGCCCGCCGTGGTGGAGGAGACACTGCGCTTCGATCCGCCGGTGCAGACCACCGCGCGGCAGGCGCTCGAGGACGTCGAGATCGACGGCGTCACCGTGCGGGAGGGCAGCACCGTCATCCTGTCGCTGGCGGGCGCCAACCGTGACCCCGCCGTCTTCGCCGACCCGCACCGCTTCGACATCGACCGCCCCAACCTGCGCGAACACGTCGCCTTCAGCAGCGGTATCCACGCCTGCCTCGGCGCGAGCCTGGCCCGGATGGAGGCCGTGCACGCCCTGCGCGCGCTCTACACCCGCTATCCGAACCTGCGGCTACGCGGGGAACCGGTGCGGCGGAACCTGTTCACCCTGCACGGTTTCGAGCACATGCCGGTCGAGCTGGGTCCGGTGGCGCGCACCCCGTCGCCCGACGGCTTGGCCGGCGCCGCGAGCCTGTCCTGACTCCCGGCGCGGGCCCGCCCTAGGCGCCCGCGCGCCACCGATACCGAGTCTTGGGCCGACCCGCACGGCCGTAATCGGCGCGGCGCTCGGCCAGTCCGTCGTCGGCCAGCTTTTCCAGGTAGCGCCACGCGGTGATGCGCGAAACCCCCACGGCCGCAGCGGCATCGGTCGCGGTGATCCCCGACTCGGCCGAGCGCACCGCGCGCGAGACCTCCTCGAGAGTGTGCTGCACAACGCCTTTGGGCGCACCGGCACGCTGGTCGGCGGTGCGCAAGGCGCCCAGGGCGCGATCGATGTCGTACTGCGACAGCGCCGCCTCGCCCGCGGGGAGCGCGGTGTCGAAATCGCGGTAGCGCTCGAGCTTCTCGCGGAACGCGGCGAAGGTGAACGGCTTGAGCAGGTACAGCACCACGCCGTGGGCGACGGCATTGCGCACCATGGTCAGCTCGCGGGCGGAGGTGATCGCGATGACGTCCGGGCGCGGTTCCAGGCCGTTGAGGGCGGCGGCCACCTCGAGTCCGCTGATATCGGGCAGGCCGATGTCCATCAGCACCAGGTGGAACGGATTGCCCTCGGCGATCGCCTCGGCGGCCAGCGTGAGCGCGTCGCGACCGGTGTGCGCGACGCCGCCGGTGACGAACCCGTCCAGCCGCTCGAGATAGGCCCGGTGGGCCTGGGCGATCAACGGCTCGTCCTCGACGATCAGGACCCGGATCATTTCTTCTCCCTCAGCGGAATGCGAACGATGACCGCGCTGTGTGGTGCGGCCGTGGTGGTGATGGCGCCGCCGTGCCGATCGACGAGGCGGTGCACGAGTGCCAAGCCGAGTCCGGCGTGGTCGGTCTTGGTGGTGTAGCCGCGTTCGGCGGCGCGCGAGAACATCTGCGCCGACATGCCGGGCCCGCTGTCGGCGACCCGGACCACCAGCTCGCCGTCACGGTGATACACCGATACCTCGACTCGCTTGTCGACGGTGCCCGCCGCCGCGTCGATCGCGTTGTCGACCAGGTTGCCGACCAGCGTGACCGCCTCGTGCGCCGAGAGCGGATCGGCGGAGTCCAGGGCGGTGTCCTCGCTGATGGCCAGGCTCACCCCGCGCTCGGCGGCCTGGTCGACCTTGCCCAGCAGCAGCGCGGCCAGTGCCGCGTCGCCGACAGCGGACAGCAGCCGGTCGATCAGGACCTGCGAGAGCCGCAGTTCCGCGGTGGCGAAGGCGACCGCCTCCTCCGGGCGGCCCAGCTCGACCATGGTGACGACGGTGTGCAGCCGATTGGCGGCCTCGTGCGCCTGCGCGCGCAGCGACTCGGCGAACCCGCGGACGGAGTCGAGCTCGCCGAGCACCGCGCGCAGCTCGGTCTGGTCGCGGATGGTCAGCACGGTGCCGATCGGGCGGCCCTCCCAGCTGACGACGTCCTGGTTGACCAGCAGCACCCGGTCGGTGGTCACGTGCGTCTCGTCGCGCACCACGCCCCACCGCATCTGCTGCAGCGAGGTCGGCAGGTCGGTGCGATGCACCGGGCCGTCGGGCAGGTCGAGCAGCGTGCGCGCCTGATCGTTGACCACCTCGGCGGGCCCCGGCGCGGTCCCGAACACCACCAGGCCCTCGTGCACGGAATGCAGGACCGCGTCGTGGTGCTCGTAGAGCGCGCGCAACTCGTCGGGTGCCAGGCCGTGGGTCTGGCGCCGCAGCCTGCGGCTGATCAGGAACGACGAGCAGGCCGCCAGCGCGAGCCCGGCCGCGGAGACACCGAGGATCACCGGCACCTGGGAGGCGACCTGGGTGCCGATCCTGGCCCTGGTCACCCCGGCCGAGACCAGGGCGACCACCCGGCCGCCGTCGTAGACCGGGGTGACCGCGCGGATCGAGGGGCCGAGCGAGCCGGTGAAGGTCTCGGTCAGCGTCTGCCCGGCCAGCGCGGCGTCGATGCTGCCGGTGAACGGCTTGCCGATCAGCTCGGGATTGGTGTGGGTGTAGCGGGTGCGGTCCGGCGCCATCACCACGATGAAGTCCATGCCGGTGTCGGCGCGGATGCGTTCGGTGGTGGGCTGCAGCAGTCCGCTGGGGTAGGGCGAGTTCACCGCGGCCAGCGTCGACGGCGCGCGCGCCACGGTCACCGCCACGTCGCGGACCTGCAGTTCGGTGGCCACATCGTGGTCGTGGCGGGCGTCGAAGACCGCCAGCACGGTCCCGGTCCCGATCATCAGGGCCAGCACCACCAGCTGCCAGACGAAGGCCTGCCCGGCGAGCGACAACCGCACTCGTCGCATCTTGCCCTCCGACCTCGTCTTGAACGTTATGCACCAAATGTGATGGGAGTCACAGTGGTTCCGGATGATTGTGCGCCATGAGCACAACCGCCGCACCTTCGCGGAAACGCGACCATACCCATTGGCTGTACATCGCGGTGATCTTCGCGGTCCTCGCGGGCATCCTGGTCGGCCGGCTGGCGCCGGAATTCGGTCAGTCGCTGGCGCCGCTGGGCACCCTGTTCGTGAACCTGATCAAGATGATGATCGCACCCGTCATCTTCTGCACGATCGTCCTGGGCATCGGATCGGTGCGCGCGGCCGCCACCGTCGGCAAGGTCGGTGGCCTGGCCATCGCCTACTTCCTGGCGATGTCGACGGTCGCGCTCGGCATCGGTCTGGTCGTCGGGAACCTGATCGAGCCGGGCACCGGGCTGGGTGCGGGCAGCGCGGGCGCGGGCGCGAAATACGCCGAGCAGGCGCACGGTGCCGGCGGCACCTGGGACTTCATCCAGGCCATCGTGCCGACGACGCTGGTGTCCTCGCTGACCGCGGGCAGCGTGCTGCAGGCGCTGTTCGTCGCGCTGCTGGTCGGCTTCGCGGTCCAGGCGATGGGCGAGGCGGGCGCGCCGATCCTGCGCGCGGTCTCGCTCGGTCAGAAGCTGGTGTTCCGGATCCTGTCGATGATCCTGTGGCTGGCTCCGATCGGCGCGTTCGGCGCGATCGCCAATGTGGTGGGCCGCACCGGCTGGTCGGCGGTGGTCGAGCTGGCGACGCTGATGATCGCGTTCTACCTGACCTGCCTGGTGTTCGTCTTCGGCGTGCTCGGGGTGGTGCTGCGGCTGGTCTCGGGGGTGTCGATCCTGAAGCTGTGCCGGTACCTGGCACGCGAGTACCTGCTGATCGTGGCGACCTCGTCCTCGGAGTCGGCGCTGCCGCGTCTGGTGGCGAAGATGGAGCACGCGGGCGTGGAGCGCACGACGGTGGGCGTCGTCGTGCCGACCGGGTATTCGTTCAACCTCGACGGCACCGCGATCTACCTGACCATGGCGTCGATCTTCATCGCCGACGCGATGGGCAAGCCGTTGAGCCTGGGCGAGCAGATCGGCCTGCTGCTGTTCATGATCATCGCGTCCAAGGGCGCGGCGGGCGTGACCGGCGCCGGGCTGGCCACCCTCGCCGGTGGCCTGCAGAGTCACCGTCCCGAACTGCTCGACGGCGTCGGCCTGATCGTCGGCATCGACCGGTTCATGTCCGAAGCCCGTGCGCTGACCAACTTCTCGGGCAATGCCGTGGCCACCCTGCTCATCGGCACCTGGACCAAGACCGTCGACGCCGACCGCACTCGCCGTGTCCTCGATCGCGAACTGCCCTTCGACGAGGAGACGATGGTCGACGACCACCCGGTCGACGACGTCGCGGAACCCGAGCCGAAACCCGTTCCGGTGCGGTGACAGACGGGAAAGGCCCCGCAGGCGCTGCGGGGCCTTCACGGTGCCGAACCTCAGGCGCGCGCCCACTTCTCCGGGTTGAGGTGGTACTGCACCAAGGCGGTGGCGTGCCCGTGCCCGAGGCCGTGCTCGGTCTTGAGCCAGGTGACCAGCGCGGCGTGCTTGGTCTGTTCGGCGGCGCCGAGGATGGTCAGCCACTCGTCGACGGTGCGGCCGTACTTGGCCTCGATGGTGGGGAAGTAGGACGCGGGGCCGTGCGGTGCGTTCGCCATGGTGGTTCCTCCTCGGTCGTGTGCTCGTTGTGGGTGAAGACGGTGGGGGCGCGCGGAATTCATCGCCGCGTGACCGGCGTCACGCGGCGACGGCGACCCGCTGGTCGACGGTGGCCGTGACGGTGCGGTGTTCGCGCATCAGCAGCACGCCGGTCAGGGCGACGAGCGCGGCGGTGAAGCCGTGGATGCCGAAGGCGGCCGCGGCCGAGCCGTCCCAGCTCAGCACCGTGATCATGTCGCCGGTCGGGATCAGGGCCAGCACCAGCATCGTGATGCCGAGCGCGAAGCGCTGGCGGGCGGCCAGCAGCGCGATGATCAGCAGGCCGCACACGGTATCGCGCACGCCCTTGAGATTCAGGAAGGCCACCGCGTCGCCCTCGGGCCGGGTGGGCAGGCCGAAGCCGGTGGCGATGGTCTCCGGCGTGATCAGGTAGCTCAGGCCGATGTAGAGGATGAAGGCCGCGCCGAGGACGGAGAGGGCGGTGGCGATGCGCGAGACGGTCATGGTGTGCTCCTGACTCTGTATTGCAACGCTCTGAAATCTAGCGCTGCTAGGTGATAGGAGAACGATAACGCGAGTCTCGCTATCTTGTCTAGCGTTGCTAGAATTTCGAGCATGAGCACCCAGACCCGCAAGGAACGTGAACGCGCCCAACGCCAGCAGCAGATCGTCGACACCGCTCGCGAGCTGGCCGAAGCCGAGGGCTGGGACGCGGTCACCATCCGCAAACTGGCCGAGCGCATCGAGTACAGCCAGCCGGTGCTCTACAGCCACTTCGCGAACAAGGCCGCCATCGTCGGGGCCGTCGCGCTGCAAGGCTGTGTCGAGCTGGCCGAGGAGATGCGCCTGGCGCGGGAGAGCGCGACGACCCGCACCGAGGTGTTCGACAGGGTCGCCCGCGCCTACCTCGACTTCGCCACCGCCAACCCGGCCCGCTACGACGCGATCTTCGTGCTCACCACCGATCTGAACTTCGGCCTGGACGCGCCACAGCCGCTGCGCGCCGCCTTCGCCGGCCTCGAGGCCATGTTCAGCGCCGGCGCCGAGGGTGACGAACTCGGCGCGCGCACCGAGGTGGCCTGGGCCGGGCTGCACGGCCTCGCGACGCTGGAACGCAGCGACAGGCTGCGCCCGGAACTGCGCGAACGGCGGATCGCCCTGCTGGTCGAGAGCTGGGCCGCGTTCGGGTAACCGCACGGGCCCGGCCGGGTGACCGACGACTCGTCGGCGACGGTCCCCACGCCGCGTAGGTTGGAGACAACGACGCAGGTCGCCCGGGGCGACCGAAGGCGAAGGGACGACGGATGGCTGAGGTCGTAGTAGTCGGGTCGGGCCCGAACGGCTTGGCCGCGGCGGTGATCGCGGCGCGCGCCGGCCTCTCGGTGCGGGTGCTCGAGGCCCAGGATCAGCCGGGCGGCGGGTCACGCACCGCCGAACTCACCCTGCCCGGTTTCCACCACGACCTCTGCGCCGGCGCGCATCCGATGGCGTTGGCCTCGCCCTTCTTTCGCGCGTTCGATCTGCCCGCACACGGTGTCGAGCTGCTGACCCCGACGATCTCCTACGCGCATCCGCTCGACGGCGGCATCGCCGGATCGGCCTGGCGCAACCTCGAATCCACGGTCGCCGACCTCGGCCGCGACGGCCCCGCCTGGCGCGCGCTGTTCGGGCCGCTCGTCGAGCACTGGCCCGACGTGGTCGACCTGGCGATGTCGGATCTGCGGCACCCGCCGCTGCGAATTCCCACCGCCGTCCGCTTCGGCCTGCGGCTGCTCGAACAGGGATCACCCCTGTGGAACAACCGCTTCCACGACGAGGTCGCGCCCGCGCTGCTGACCGGCGTCGCCACCCACGCGATCACCCAGCCGCGCGCCCTGCCCGCGGTCGGCGCCGCCCTGCTGCTCGGCACCCTGGCGCACGCGGGCGGCTGGGTGATTCCGCGCGGCGGCAGCCAGGCCATCCCGAACGCGCTGATCGCCGAGCTGGAACGGCTCGGCGGCGAGGTCGTCACCGGGCACCGGGTCGACGACTTCGCCGAGCTGGCGCGGGCCCGCGCCGTCCTGTTCGACACCTCGCCCGCCGAACTCCTGCGCATCGCCGGTGACCGCCTGCCCGCGCGCTACCGCGAACGCCTGGGCCGATTCCGTTACGGCGGGGCCGCCTGCAAGGTCGACTTCGCGCTGTCGGGCCCGGTGCCGTGGACCGCGCCCGGCTGCGAGCTGGCAGGCACCCTGCATCTGGTGGGCACCCGCGACGAGGCGATGCGCGCCGAACGCCGGATCGCGGCGGGCGAATTCGCGGAGCGGCCCTATGTGCTGGCGATCCAGCCCGGGGTCGTCGACACGACCAGGGCCCCGGCGGGCAAGCACACCTTCTACACCTACGCCCACGTGCCCAACGGTTCCGACCGCGACATCAGCGAGGCGGTGATCGCCCAGGTCGAACGCTTCGCGCCCGGCTTCCGTGACCTGATCCTCGCGAAACACGTGACGCCGGCGGCCTTCATGCCCGCCCACAACGCCAACTACGTCGGCGGGGACATCTCGGCGGGCGCGATGACCGTGCGCCAGACCGCCTTCCGCCCCCTGGCCCGCTGGAACCCCTACGCCACCCCGATCCCCGGCACCTACCTGTGCTCGTCGTCGACCCCGCCCGGTCCCGGCGTACACGGCATGCCCGGCTTGCACGCCGCCGGGCATCTGTTGCGCACCCGCTTCGGCATCGTCACCGAGCCGCTGGAGCTGCTGCGCGGCGCGGCGCCCGCCTACCACTGAATCAGGGTGTGGCGCCCGCCGATTCGGTCTTGACGACGTCGGGTTCCAGGTAGACGGTGCAGGAGTGGGGCGCGGCCACGCGGATGCGGTAGTCGGCGGCGTCGATGGCCTCGCCGACCTGGCTGATGTCGAGCCCGGGTTGCATCGCGATCTTCGCGTTGACCAGCAGATCCTCTGGACCGAGGTACTGGGTCTGGATCCGGATGACCCGCACGATGCGAGGGTCGGCGAGCAGGGCCGCGCGAATCGCGGTGTCCTCCTTGGCCGTGGCGCCCTCCCCGATGAGCAGACTCTTGGTCTCGATGATCAGCACGATCGCGTTCACACCGAGCAGCAGCCCGATCAACAGGGTGCCGATGCCGTCCCACACCCCGTTGCCGGTGAGCACCGTCAGGCCCACCCCGGCCAGCGCGAACACCAGGCCGATCAGCGCGCCCATGTCCTCGAGCAGCACCACCGGCAGCTCGGGATTGCGGGTGGTGCGGATGAAATGCCACCAGCTGCGCTCGCCCTTCAACGGCGCGGACTGCTTGCGCGCGGTGCGGAAACTGAAGCCCTCGAGCACCATCGACACCAGCAGGATCACGATCGCGACCGACGGCGACTCGATCCCGTGCGGGGACGCGATCTTGTGGATCGCCTCGTTCACCGCGAACAGCGAGCCCATGGTGAACAGCACCAGCGCGACGACGAACGAATAGAAGTACCGGTTGCGCGAATACCCGAAGGGGTGCAGCGTGTCGGGAACCCGTCCGGCCCGATGCTGCCCGACCAGCAGCAATGCCTCGTTGGCGGTGTCGGCGACCGAGTGCACGGCCTCGGCGAGCATCGACGACGAGCCGGTGATGAACGCGCCGATGAACTTCGCGGTCATGATGCCCGCGTTCGCCGCCAGCGCGGCGATGATCGCGATCTTGCTCTCTCCACCTTCACCGGCCATGGCACCGAACGGTACCCGCACAGACCGGGACGGCCCGCCCTGTGCGGCCGCCGTGTCGGCCGACGCGAATCGCCGCCGACCCGGACGGGACGACGGCGATTCGGTGAGCCGGACGGATCAGACGGACTGGGTCCGGTACAGATCGGGCTCCAGGTAGATCAGCCGGGCGGTGGGCACCGCGGCCCGCACCCGCACCTCGGCCGCGTCGATGGCCTCGGCGATGTCGGCGATGTCGAGGTCCGGCGCGATCGCGACCTTGGCGGCGACCAGCATCTCCTCCGGGCCCAGGTACTCGCTCTTGAGGTGGATCACCGAGGTGATCTTCGCGCCGTCGACCAGGTTGGCGCGGATGGCGTCGTCCTGCTCCGGGGTCGCGCCCTCACCGATCAGCAGGCTCTTCATCTCCACGATCAGCACGACGGCGATGACGCCGAGCAGCACACCGATGGCCAGGGTGCCGATGCCGTCGAAGATCGGATCGTCGGTGACCATGGTCAGGCCGACCGCGCCGAAGGCGATCACCAGGCCGATGAGCGCGCCGGTGTCCTCGAGCAGCACCACCGGCAGCTCGGGGCTGCGCGAGTTGCGGATGAACCGCCACCAGCTCGCCTCGCCCTTGAGCGGCCGGGACTCGCGGACAGCGGTGATGAAACTGAAGGTCTCCAGACCGATCGCGATGCCGAGGATGACGATCGCGACGATCGGCTGGCTCAGCTCCTCCGGATGCTGGATCTTGTGGATGCCCTCGTAGATCGCGTACACCGAGCCGAGGGTGAACAGCACCAGGGCCACGACGAAGGAGTAGAAGTAGCGGTTGCGTCCGTAGCCGAACTGGTGCAACTCGTCGGCGTCCTTGGCGGCCGCGCGCTGACCGAACAGCAGCAGACCCTGGTTGGCCGTATCGGCGACCGAGTGCACCGCCTCGGCCATCATCGACGCCGATCCGGTGATCACGGCGCCGACGAACTTCGACACCGCGATTCCCGCGTTGGCCGTCAACGCGGCGACGATCGCCTTCTTGCCACCACCAGCCGACATACCCGGCCCGCCCTTCTCTCCGCTGTACACGCTCGTGCCCGCAACAGCCTAGAGGGAGGGGCGTGAAATGTACGCTTCGGCGTCAGTTCTCGGCGCCGACGCAGGCGCTGAACAGCTGCGCCGACCCACCGATCGCCCTGGCCTTGATCTCGGTGTCGGCCGCGGAGATCCACGCCGCGCTGCCGCAGGCGACGGTGAGCGTGCGCCCGTTCTGGGAGAGCTCGACGGTGCCCTCGGTGCACAGCACGATGCCTGGACCGGCGTCGGCGAGCGCGACCGGTTCGGCGTCGGCGGACAGATCGAACCGGCACAGCGCGAACTCCGGGGCGGGCGTGCGGTACCGCACGCCGCCGTCGGCAGCGGGCTCCGGTTCGATCACCGGCAGGTCGATCGGCTCGAAGTCGAGCACCCGCAACAGCTCCGGCACATCGACGTGCTTGGGGGTGAGGCCACCGCGCAACACGTTGTCGGAGTTGGCCATGATCTCCACGCCGACGCCACGCAGGTAGGCGTGCAGGTTGCCGGCGTCGAGGTAGAGGGCCTGGCCGGGCTCCAGCGTCAACCGGTTCAGCAGCAGCGCCGCCAGCACGCCCGCGTCACCGGGGTAGACCTCGGCCAGCTCCAGGGCGGTGCGCACCTCGGCGGTGAAGGCGCGATCGCCCTTGCCGGACAGGTAGCGCACGCAGCCCTCGAGCACCGCGGGCAGCAGCGCCGACAGCGCCGCGGCGGGCAGCGTGATCCAGGTGGTGAACAGCGTGCGCAGCCCGGCCGAATCGGGCTGGGCGGCAAGCAGTTCGGCGTAGACGTTGAGGCCGGGCACGTCGAGCGCGCGCAGCAGGTCGACGGTGCGGCGCGGGTCGCGGAAACCGGCCAGCGCCTCGAACCGGCCCAGCGCCACAACGAGTTCCGGCTTGTGGCTGTCGTCGCGGTAGTTGCGCATGGGCGAATCCAGCGGCACCCCGGTGCGGTTCTCCCGTTCGAAGCCCGCCCTGGCCTGCGCCGAACTGGGGTGCGCCTGCAGCGACAGCGGTTCCTCGGCGGCCAGGATCTTCAGCAGGAACGGCAGCCGGGTGCCGAAGGTGTCGGCGACGGCGCCGAGTTCGCGCGCCGGATCGGCGGCGACGACCTCGAGCAACGAGCGGGTGCCACCGGCGGCTTTCACATGGGCCGGGTCGGCGGGATGGGCGCCGAACCACAGTTCGGCCTCCGGATGCGCCGACGGCACCGGCCGACCGCACAGCTGAGCGAGCGCGGTGCGCGATCCCCAGGCGTAGGAACGCAGCGCACCAACGAGTTCCTGCACTAGTAGCGTCCCCCGTCGTGGTATGGGTCCGGGTCGGGCGCGGCCGGGCCGCGCGCACCCGTCAACCGGAGATAGGCAGCGGCCATGTCCAGGCGCAAGGCCAGCACCGCCAGCTGCTCGATCTCGCTGCCGTGTCCGCCCCCTGCGGCGGAGGTGGCGGCGCCGCTGTCCGTGGTCGGGGCGGAGCCCGGCTCGGCCAGCTGGGTCTGCAGCACGTCGACGTCGGCGTGCACCAGGTCGGCGTCGACGAGCCCGCCGCCCACGCCGTCGAACACCGCGAGCTTGCGCCGCGCGGCGGCCTGATCGGGATGCACGCTCAGCGCGAGCACCCGCACCCGGTCGACCGGGGCCGGACCGTCGAGCTCCTCGTCGTGGAACAGCGGATCGAAGCCCGGTGCGGCACCGCCCGCCGCCTCGGCCAGTCGTCCGACGGCGGCGACCGCGTCGGCCAGGTCGGCGGCCGCGGCGAGCTTGCCCGCCGACTGCAGCAGCACCTCGGCGCCGTGCCCGGCCAGTTCGACCGCCGCGGGGGAGTCGCCGGCGAGAACCACGCCGACGCCGTGCATCCGCGCGGCCAGCGTCTTGGCCGGATTGTGGAAGACCTCGTTGTGCGGGCCGTCGCGCAGCGCCTCGGCGTCGAGCATGTCGGCCAGCTCGGTCAGGTCGGGCGTGGCGGGCACGCTGCGCTGGGCGTCGACCCCGCGCAGCACCGCGATGCCGACGGCGAGGAACCGCAGCAGCCGGTTGTGGTCGAGCACGGGCACGCGCGGTTCGAGCACGATCGCGCGACCGGCGGCGACCGCGCGCAGCGGACCCTCGTTGGGCGCGGCCACGATGACCTCGGCACTGCGCCGCAGCGCGCGGTCCACGGCATCGATCAGGCGCGGATCGCCCGCGTCGTCGCCTGCCACCAGCACCACGTCGAGCGGACCGACCCACGGCGGCAGCGCGGTGACGGGCACGATCGGCAGCCCGGCCCGGTCACCGAGGCCGGCGACCAGCAGGCCGGCGGCGCGGGTGGCCCGGCCCGAGCCGGACACGAGGACCAGGCTGCGCGGACGCAGTTCGGCGAGGCGTTCGGTGAGCGAGGCCTCGGCGACCGCCGCGGCCGTGGCGCGCACCTGCGCGCCGCCCGAAGCCGCCGAACGCAAGGCGCCACCGGTGTCGGCCGCCTCCAGCGACGCGGCATCGTCGAGGTCGAATACGGGTGTGCCAGCGATCATCGCCGATCCCACCTCCCCTCATCGCGCTGTGTCGTCTGCCGGCGAGCCGTCGGCGAATACCAGGTCTGTGATTCCACTATTCCAGTCAGCACCGGTACTGGTTTCATTTTCCCAGTCAGGCGCGAACGATGCTCGGGATCTCGGTGTCGAACGGAGCCGTTTGCCTCGTCCGACGCCGTGCTCCCGACGTCTGATTCCACCGGTACTGGTTTCATTTTCCCAGTCAGGCGCGAACGATGCTCAGGATCTCGGTCACGAGTGCGTTTACTTCGGCCTGCGATCCGGCTTCGACGTTGAGTCGAAGCAGCGGTTCGGTATTGGAGGCGCGCAGATTGAACCAGGCGTGCTCGCCCAGGTCGACGGTGACGCCGTCGAGGCGGTCCACCGAGACGGTCCGATCGGCGAACGCGGCGAGCACCGCGGCGGTGCGCTCGGCGGCGTCGGCCACGGTCGAGTTGATCTCGCCGGAGGCCGCGTAGACGTCGTAGGCGGCCATCAGCTCCGAGACCGGACGCTGACCCTCGCCCAGCGCGGCCAGCACGTGCAGCGCGGCCAGCATGCCCGAATCGGCGCCCCAGAAATCGCGGAAGTAGTAGTGCGCGGAGTGCTCGCCGCCGAAGACCGCGCCCTCCGAGGCCATCTCCTGCTTGATGAACGAGTGCCCCACGCGGGTGCGCACCGGCTTGCCACCCAGCTCCTCGACCAGCTCGGGCACCGCCCGCGAGGTGATCAGGTTGTGGATGATCGTCGCGCCCGGCTCCTTGGCGAGCTCGCGCTGGGCGACCAGCGCGGTGATCGCGGACGGGGAGACCGGCTCGCCGCGCTCGTCGACGACGAAGCAGCGGTCGGCGTCGCCGTCGAAGGCCAGGCCGATGTCGGCGCCGCTGCGGCGCACCAGCTCCTGCAGGTCGACCAGGTTCTTCGGGTCCAGCGGGTTGGCCTCGTGGTTGGGGAACGAGCCGTCGAGTTCGAAGTACAGCGGCACGATGGTGACCGGGCCGAGTGTGCCGAGCACGGCGGGCACGGTGTGGCCGCCCATGCCGTTGCCCGCGTCGACCGCGATGGTCAGCGGGCGGATGTCGTCGAGGTTCACCAGCTCGCGCAGGAAGCTCGCGTAGTCGGCGAGCAGATCGGTGGTGGTGGCGGTGCCGGGCGCGCCGTCGAAGGCGGGGACCCCGGTGATGATCTCGGCCGAGATGGTGGCCAGCCCGGTGTCCTGGCCGACCGGCAGCGCGTTCGCGCGGCACAGCTTGATGCCGTTGTAGCGGGCCGGATTGTGGCTGGCGGTGAACATGGCGCCGGGGCAGCTCAGCTTGCCCGAGGCGAAGTAGAGCTGGTCGGTCGAGGCCAGGCCGATGTGCACCACATCGAGGCCCTGGGCCCGCACGCCCTCGGCGAAGGCCGCCGACAGCTCGGGGGAGGACTCGCGCATGTCGTGGCCGATCACGACCCGGGTCGCGCCCTCGGCGCGCATCAGCCGGGCGAAGGACGCGCCCACATCCCTGACGAATCCCGCATCGATCTGTTCGCCCACCACCCCGCGGACGTCATAAGCCTTGATCACGGCGTTCACGAGTTCGCCAGAGCGCGCGACAGTCGTCATGAGTCTCACCCTATCCGCCTCTCCGCGACTGAGGCCGTACAGGTCCGGTAGCGCGACGGTTCGCGACAGGTCCTGCGTGATGACGGACGGACTGGGACGTGGTCGGTGAGTTGTCCGGATCCTCGAGCGATGAGTGGGTTGCCGAGGCCTACGGATCGGGCAGGACGCGCAGGTGGCCGCGGCGGCCGGTGCGGGTGGTCCGCGACGGCGGGGGCGCGCTGTCCCGGTAGCCGGGCTGGTCGGCGTCGGCGGGGCGACGGCGCAGGCCCGCTTCGCGCACGGCCTCGGCCAGCGCGGTCAGATCGTCGTCGTCGGGTGTGCTCGAGGAGAATCCGCCTTCGTGGCGGACCAGCTCCCAGCCCTTGGGCGCGGTGATGCGGCAGGCGTGGGTTTCGCACAGATCCCAGGAATGCGGTTCGGCGACGGTGGCCAGCGGTCCGACGACGGCGGTCGAGTCGGAGTACACATACGTCAGCGTCGCTACAGCCGGGTTCTTGCAGCCGGGTCGGCAGCAACGACGCATGGGGATCACGACGTCGAGATTAGCCCTCCGGCCCGCAAAAGTGGATACGGACACGCGGTGATACGTCCCGTTGTCGGCGGGTCGTTATTCGGGCTCGGGATCGATCAGGTCCGGGTCGACACCGAGATAGGTCGCGATCTGCTGGACGAGGACCTCGCGCAGCAGTTCCACGAGATCGTCGGGATCGGCGGCGCGCAGTTCCAGCGGCTTGCGGAACAGCACCACCCTGGCGCGGGTGGCCGCGCCGTGCCGGTCGACGCCCGCGGGGATCAGCCGCGACAGCGGGACCGGTCCGTCGGCCACCACCTCGTCCGGCCAGGTGACCGAATCAGGGTGCAGCGGACGGATTTTCGGTACGTCGTCGACGGCGATGTCGAGTTTGGTGAGGCGATCGTGCCAGCGGGTGTCCAGCGGGGCGAAGGCCTCGAGCACCAGCCGGTCGAATTTCTGGCCCCTCGTGCGCCACGCGGGAACGGTGGGCGGGAGCATGGGGCCACGGACACCGCGGCCGCGGCGGGTGACCGAGCGTGCGGTGGGCGCCGGGGTATGACGGCGGGAACGTGCCATGGGAGTCGTCCACCTTTCTCGCGTGCACCGGGTCGTGCCCGTCGAGCCTGGGGACGGCGCGACTACTGGGCGTGCGCCCGAAGCACCGACGTACTGCGCCTGCGTGCTCCGGGCTGGAGCCTCAGAGTCTACTTTCGAACATTCTCTTAACCGATTCCGCGCTTCAGCCTGCGACGCTCTCGTTCCGAGAGACCGCCCCAGATACCGAAACGCTCGTCGTGCGCCAGTGCGTATTCCAGGCACTGATCGCGTACTTCACAGCCCAGGCAGATGCGCTTGGCCTCACGGGTCGAGCCGCCCTTCTCGGGGAAGAACGCCTCGGGGTCGGTCTGAGCGCACAGCGCGCGCTCCTGCCACTGCTCTTCGATGGACTCGAACATTTCGTCGAAGCCCGTGACGACCAGACTCAGCCGGGGAGCCGCGACTTCGCTTACCACGTCCGGTTCCGGCCAGCTCGTGTCGGCGCAGACAGCGTGAGCTGCGCCTGCTGTGGAATCGGTCGGCGAGACCATGTTTTCGGTCATCGTTCCGCCTCCTCACTATGTGTTAGCGCAGAATGATTCTTTCCGCCGGGCCAACACGAACCCCGGCGGCCGAACACCGCGACGTAGTCTCGCGGGCTTCCCCGAACCTGTCTTCCGGCGAGCCAACACCCTCTCGCAAACGCCCCCGCGCTATGCCTTCTCGCGGTGACCGGAATGACATGTCTGTGATTAGACACGCCGCACTCGCCGGTGGTCAACCCGCCGTCACCCTTCCGTTACACTCCGCACCCGCCTTTCGTTTTGATCTTGTTATGTGCTGTGGCAAATGACCAGCAACTTTGCTGGAATTCGCCGCGAAATCAATCGGCAACCGCCACCGCATAGGCTGTGACCCTGTGACTGCACAACACGCGGTGCGCGAGCCCAAGATCGCCGTTCTGGTCGGCGGCGTCGGCGGTGCACGGTTCCTGCAAGGCGTCAGGCAGCTGCTGCCCGTCGCCGACATCTCCGCCATCGTCAACGTCGGCGACGACGTCTGGATGCACGGGCTTCGCATCTGTCCCGACCTCGACACCTGCATGTACACCCTCGGTGGCGGCATCGACACCGAGCGCGGGTGGGGCCACGCGAACGAGACCTGGCACGCGAAAGAGGAGCTGGCCGCCTACAACGCCCAGCCCGATTGGTTCGGCCTGGGCGATCGTGACATCGCCACCCACCTCATCCGCACCGAGATGCTGCGCGCCGGATATCCGCTGTCCGCGGTCACCGAAGCGCTGTGCAATCGGTGGCAGCCGGGCGTGCGCCTGATCCCGGCAACCGACGATCGCTGTGAAACCCACGTCGTCGTCAGCGATCCCGACAACGCCGGCGAACGTCGCGCGATCCACTTCCAGGAATGGTGGGTGCGGTACCGCGCGGCGCTCCCGACTCATTCCTTTGCCTCGATCGGCGCCGAACAAGCCTCCCCGGCCCCCGATGTGACCGAAATCATAGCCTCCGCCGACGCCGTGTTGCTGGCCCCGTCGAACCCCGTCGTGAGCATCGGCGCGATCCTCGCCGTGCCCGGTATCCGGGGCGCGTTGCGCACCACCGCGGCCAAGGTCATCGGCCTCTCGCCGGTGATCGACGGAAAGCCGTTGCGCGGCATGGCCGATGAGTGCCTGACGGTGATCGGCGTGGAATCCACCGCCGAGGCGATCGGGCGGCACTACGGCGCCCGCTCGGCCACCGGCATCCTCGACGGCTGGCTGGTGCACTCCACCGACACCGCCGAGGTCCCCGGCGTCGAGGTCCGCAGCGTGCCGCTGCTGATGACCGACCCCGAGGCCACGGCCGAAATGGCCCGCGCCGCACTGGAACTGGCAGGAGTCCCGGCATGATCGGTCAGCGCCCGGAGGAGGCAGCCCGCGTAACCACGGAGGGCGCCCGAGCGGGCCGAGAGGACGCAGCCGTGAGCGTGCTGCCCGACCACGCGGCCGACGAGCTGCGGATCCTGCCGGTGACCGGCCTGCCGGAGTTCCGGCCCGGCGACGACCTCGCCGAACACCTTGCCGCACAGGCGCCGTGGCTGGCCGATGGCGACATCGTCGTGGTCACCAGCAAGATCGTCTCCAAGGCCGAGGGCCGTATCGTCGCCGCGCCGACCGATCCCGAGGAGCGCGACACCGCGCGCCGCAAGCTGGTCGACGAGGAGGCGGTGCGGGTGCTCGCCCGCAAGGGCCGCACCCTGATCACCGAGAACCGGCTCGGCATCGTGCAGGCCGCCTCCGGCGTCGACGGCTCGAACGTGGCCGAGGGCGAACTGGTGCTGCTGCCCACCGATCCCGATGGCAGTGCCAAGGCGCTGCGCGCCGCGCTGGCGCAGCGGCTCGGGGTGAACGTGGCCGTGGTCATCACCGACACCATGGGCCGGGCCTGGCGCAACGGCCAGATCGACGCCGCGATCGGCGCGGCCGGGCTGCGCGTGCTGCACGACTACGCGGGCGCCGTCGACGGGCAGGGCAACGAACTGCACGTCACCCAGGTGGCCGTGGCCGACGAACTCGCGGCCGCCGCCGATCTGGTCAAGGGCAAGCTCGGCGGCGTCCCGGTCGCGGTGGTGCGCGGTCTGGCGACCGACGACGACGGGTCGAGCGCGGCGGCACTGCTGCGCGGCGGCGTCGACGACCTGTTCTGGCTCGGCACCGCCGAGGCGATCGAGAAGGGCCGCAAAGAGGCGGTGCCGCTGCGGCGTTCGGTCCGGGCCTTCGCCGACGAGCCGGTCGACCCGGAACGGATCAGGGCCGCCGTCGCGGTCGGGCTCACCGCGCCCGCGCCGCACCACACCCGGCCGGTGCGCTTCGTCTGGCTGCGCAAGCCCAAGCTGCGCGCGCAGCTGCTCGAGGCCATGGCCGAGCGGTGGCGGGCCGACCTCACCGCCGACGGACTCGATTCCGAGCGCGTCGAGCGCCGGGTCGCGCGGGGGCGCATCCTGTTCGACGCCCCCGAGGTGATCATCCCGTTCTGCGTGCCCGACGGCGCGCACGACTATCCCGACGCCCGCCGCCAGGCCGCCGAGCAGACGATGTTCACCGTCGCGGTCGGCGCCGCGGTGCAGGGGCTGCTGGTGGCGCTGGCCGCCGACGGCCTTGGCAGCTGCTGGATCGGGTCGACGATCTTCGCGCCCGAACTCGTCCGCGAGGTGCTCGGCTTGGACGAGGACTGGATGCCGTTGGGCGCCATCGCGATCGGGGTACCGCTCGACGAACCCGCGCCGCGTACGGTCGGCTCGCCGGGCGCGGGCCTGGTCGAACTGTGAGCGCGGAGTCCCTGCACGCCTCGGCCACCGAGTTGCTGACCGACTGGCGGCCCGAGTCCGGCCAGGACCGATCGCTGCGCGAGGCGATGCTGGCGTTCCTGGGTTCGGCGCCGCGTGGGTGCCTGCGCGAGCACGCGCCCGGCCACATCACGGCCTCGGCGATCGTGCTCTCGCACGACCGCAGCGAGATCCTGCTGACGCTGCATCCCCGGGTGGGTCGCTGGATCCAGCTCGGCGGGCACTGCGAGCCCGGTGACGAGACCGTCGCCGACGCCGCGCTGCGCGAGGCGGTGGAGGAGTCGGGCATCGCGGACCTGCGGCTGACGCCGGGACTGTACGGCGCGCAGGCGCACCCGATCACCTGTTCGCTCGGGGTGCCGACGCGGCATCTGGACCTGCTGTTCGAGATCGTCGCCCCGCCGGGCGCGGTGCCGGTCCGCAGTGCCGAATCGACGGATCTGCGGTGGTGGCCGGTGTCCGGGCTACCGGCCGGCGCCGATGTTCTGCTGGTGGGCGTCTAGGGCTCTGAATCAGTCTTTGACCTGCGATGACAGCGATCGTGCCCCAGGTGGGCGCGGTCGCTGTTCCGTTATCCGACTGTTGCAGCTTTACAAATCTGCAAATTTGTCTAGACGCCGGACACATCGGGACCTATCGTCTGTGACAGAGAGTTACGCACATCACAGATGTGAGCTGTGTCGCAGGATGGAGACGACGATGTCGACAGATGCCAACGCGTCCGAACAGCGGGTGGCCCCCCCGCAGTGGCGCGATTCCAAGCGCTATCTCTGGTTGTGGGGCCTGTTCGCCCCGACCGGATTGTTCACGATCGCGATCCCCCTGATCTGGGGCCTCAATCAGCTCGGCTGGCATCGCCTGGCCGAAGTGCCGTTCTGGCTCGGACCGGTGCTGGTGTACATCGTGATCCCGATCGCGGACCTGTTCTTCGGTCCCGACGGCGACAATCCCCCCGACGAGGTGATGGAGTACCTGGAGAACGACAAGTACTACCGGTACCTGACCTACCTGTACCTGCCGTTCCAGTACGCCTCACTGATCTTCGCCTGCTACATCATCACCGCGCCGAACCTGCACTGGCTCGGCTTCCCCGGCGGGGCGAACGTGGTCGACAAGATCGGCATCGCGATCAGCGTCGGCATGATCGGCGGCATCGGCATCAACACCGCGCACGAACTCGGCCACAAGAAGGTCGAGCTGGAGCGCTGGCTCGCGCGCATCGCGCTGGCCCAGTCGTTCTACGGCCACTTCTACATCGAGCACAACCGCGGCCACCACGTCCGCGTCGCGACGCCGGAGGACCCGGCCAGCGCCCGCATCGGCGAGACGTTCTGGGCGTTCTGGCCGCGCACCGTGTGGGGCAGCTTCCGCTCGGCCTGGCACCTGGAGAAGGAACGCCTGCATCGGCTGGGCAAGAGCCCGTGGACGTTGCGCAACGACGTGCTCAACGCCTGGGCGATGTCGGTGGTGCTGTGGCTGGGCCTGATCGCGATCTTCGGCATCGAGGTGCTGCCGTATCTGATCCTGCAAGCCGTCGTCGGCTTCAGCCTGCTCGAGTCGGTGAACTACCTCGAGCACTACGGCCTGGTCCGGCAGAAGACGGCCACCGGGCGCTACGAGCGGCCCGCGCCCGAGCACAGCTGGAACAGCGACCACATCGTCACCAACATCTTCCTGTACCACCTGCAGCGGCACAGCGACCACCACGCCTACCCCACCCGTCGCTATCAGACGCTGCGCAGTTGGGACGGTGCGCCGAACCTGCCCAGCGGCTACGCGAGCATGATCCTGATCGCCTACTTCCCGCCGATCTGGCGCAAGGTCATGGACAAGCGCGTGCTCGCGCACTACTCGGGCGACGTCACCCGCGCCAACATCGAACCCAAGCGTCGCGAGCGGGTGCTCGCCCGGTACGGACAGGAGGGCCAGGCATGAGTGCGTATCGCTGCCCGGTCTGTGATTATGTCTACGACGAAACGAAAGGAGCCCCGCGCGAGGGATTTCCGGCCGGCACGCCCTGGGCGTCGGTTCCCGACGACTGGTGCTGCCCGGACTGCGGGGTGCGGGAGAAGATCGACTTCGAGGCGGTAGGAGTATCGCGGTGACCGAGTACAAGCTCTACCAGTGTGTGCAGTGCGGGTTCGAATACGACGAGGCGCAGGGCTGGCCCGATGACAACATCGCCCCCGGCACCAAGTGGGAGGACATCCCGGACAACTGGACCTGCCCCGACTGCGGCGCGGCCAAGTCCGATTTCTTCATGGTCGAGATCGAACGTTCGTGAGCGTCGCGGGCACGCCGCGCACCGGACCGCGCATCCCGTACCAGGAGGCCGCGCGGGAACTGCTGCGCACCTCCGTTCTGGACGGGATGCGCGAACTGCTCACCGAGCGTGATTGGTCCAAGATCACGCTCGGTGATGTCGCGGCGCGCGCCGGGGTCAGCAGGCAGACGCTCTACAACGAGTTCGGGTCGCGCGCGGGTCTGTCCCAGGCCTACGCGCTCCGGCTGGCCGACGAGCTCGTCGACCACGTGCGCGAGGCGCTCGACGACAATGTCGGCGACGCCCGCGCCGCTATCCGGGTCGGCATGACCGGGTTCTTCCTCGCGGCCGCGGCCGACCCGCTGGTGCGCTCGCTGCTGGCCGGGGAGATGAAGCCGGACCTGCTGCGCCTGATCACCCTCGACGCGGGCCCCTTGCTCGAGCACGCCACCGCGCGGCTGGCCGTGGTCTTCCAGCGCAGCTGGGTCGACGCCACCGACGCGGAGGCCGACGTGCTCGCGCACGCCCTGGTGCGGATCGCGCTGAGTTACATCCCCAATCCGCCGGTGCCGGAGCGGGACGCGCCCGCCGAGATGAGCGCGCTGCTGAGTCCGTACGTCGAAGCGATCGTGCAGGTACGCGGCGTCCGGGCCCCGATCGGTGACGGCGATCACGACCGCGCTTGATCGGCTCTGATTCGCCACCATGTAACCGTCACCACGTTTGGCGCCGTGACTCTGTGTAACGCGCCTACGGTCTGTCAGTATTCACATCGGTCGGCGATTAGTTTTTTTACAGCGGAGCGTGCGTGCAAACGGTTGGCAAACCGGGGGGATTTCGTGATCCCAAACGGTATCTATGGGCCTTGGGCTTGATCGCTCCGGCGTCGGCGCTGCTGCCTTCCCAACTCGTGTACCACACCAAGGCGGAAGTGCTCTGGTGGATCGGACCCGTGATCGTGCTCATCGCCATTCCGGTCCTGGACTGGATCGTCGGCGAGGACGGCAACAATCCGCGCGACGAGGACTACGAGGCGCTCTCCGCCGACCGGTACTACCGGTGGTGCACCTATCTGTTCCTGCCGGTTCAGCTGATCGGCCTGGTGATCGCCTGCGCGATGTGGGCGGGCGACGAACTCGACGTCATCGACAAGCTCGGACTGGCCGCCACCGTCGGCTTCGTCAGCGGGATCGGCATCAACGCCGCCCACGAACTGGGCCACCGGGTCGAGAGTGCTGAAAGATTGCTGTCGAAGATCGCGCTCGCCCAGTCCGGGTACGGGCACTTCTTCGTCGAGCACAATCGCGGCCATCACGCCCGGGTCGCCACCCCCGACGATCCGGCCAGTGCCCGGCTGGGGGAGTCGCTGTGGGAGTTCTTGCCGCGCAGCGTGATCGGGGGCTTCCGGTCGGCCATCCAGCTCGAGCGCGCGCGCCTGGCCAGGCAGGGGCGCGGCTGGTGGAGCACCAAGAACAACATCCTGCAGGCGTGGTCGATGAGCGCGGTGCTGTTCGGTTCGCTGCTGCTGGCCTTCGGGCCCGCGATCGCGCCGTGGCTGGTCCTGCAGGCCGTCATCGGCTTCGGGCTGCTGGAAGCCGTCAACTATGTCGAGCACTACGGACTGCTGCGGGCCCGCAAGCCCAACGGCCGCTGGGAGCGCTGCTCCCCGCGCGACAGCTGGAACAGCGATCGCCTGGTCACCAACATTTTCCTGTTCCATCTGCAGCGTCACAGCGACCACCACGCCAACCCCGGCCGCCGCTACCAGACCCTGCGTTCGACCGAGGAGTCGCCGCAGCTGCCCGCCGGCTACGCCACGATGCTGCTGCTGGCGGCCGTCCCGCCGCTGTGGCGTGCGGTGATGGACCCCAAGGTGGCCGCCCACTACGGCGGCGACCTGTCGCTGGCCAATGTCGCCCCACCCAAGGAGCGGCGTTTGCTGGCCCGATACCGCGCCGCGGCCTGACCGCCGCCCGTCGAGGACCGGGAAACCTGCGAGCCCACACGCGGTAGCCTTGCCTCGGTACTGACTACCAGGAGAGGCTGATGACGACCTCAGAACTTCCCGCGCGCACCGAGCTGACCGCTGACGTTCGCAACGGCATCGATTACAAGGTGGCAGATCTCTCGCTGGCCGAATTCGGCCGCAAGGAGATCCGCCTCGCCGAGCACGAGATGCCCGGCCTGATGGCTCTGCGCCGCGAATACCACGATGTGCAGCCGCTCGCGGGCGCGCGCATCTCCGGATCGCTGCACATGACGGTGCAGACCGCCGTCCTGATCGAAACGCTCGTCGCTCTCGGCGCACAGGTGCGCTGGGCGTCGTGCAACATCTTCTCCACCCAGGACCACGCGGCCGCGGCCATCGTCGTCGGGCCCAACGGCACCGTCGACGAGCCCAAGGGCACCCCGGTCTTCGCCTGGAAGGGCGAGACGCTGGAGGAGTACTGGTGGGCGGCCGAGCAGATGCTCACCTGGCCGGACGAGCCCGCGAACATGATCCTCGACGACGGTGGCGACGCGACCATGCTCGTGCTGCGCGGCGCGCAGTTCGAGAAGTCCGGCGTGGTGCCGCCCGAGGACGCCGACCACTCGGCCGAGTACAAGGTGTTCCTCAACCTGCTGCGCGAGAGCCTCGAGGCCGACAAGACCAAGTGGAGTGTCATCGCCGACTCGGTCAAGGGCGTCACCGAGGAGACCACCACCGGCGTGCTGCGGCTGTACCAGTTCGCCGCCGCGGGTGAGCTGGTGTTCCCGGCGATCAACGTCAACGACTCGGTCACCAAGTCGAAGTTCGACAACAAGTACGGCACCCGCCACTCGCTGATCGACGGCATCAACCGGGGCACCGATGTGCTCATCGGTGGCAAGAAGGTGCTGATCTGCGGTTACGGCGATGTCGGCAAGGGGTGCGCGGAGTCGCTGGCCGGCCAGGGCGCGCGCGTGCAGGTCACCGAGATCGACCCGATCAACGCCCTGCAGGCGCTGATGGACGGCTACGACGTGGTCACCGTGGAGCAGGCGATCGGCAACGCCGACATCGTCATCACCTCGACGGGCAACAAGGACATCATCACCCTCGAGCACATGAAGGCGATGAAGGACCAGGCCATCCTCGGCAACATCGGTCACTTCGACAACGAGATCGATATGGCCGCGCTGGAGCGTTCGGGTGCGACCCGCCTCGAGATCAAGCCGCAGGTCGACCTGTGGACCTTCGACTCGGGCAAGTCGATCATCGTGCTCTCGGAAGGCCGCCTGCTGAACCTGGGCAACGCGACCGGCCACCCGTCGTTCGTGATGTCGAACAGCTTCTCCAACCAGGTCATCGCCCAGATCGAGCTGTGGACCAAGCCGCAGGAATATGACAACGAGGTCTACCGGCTGCCCAAGCACCTCGACGAGAAGGTCGCGCGGATCCACGTCGAGGCCCTCGGCGGCACGCTGACCAAGCTCACCAAGGATCAGGCCGAGTACATCGGCGTGGACGTGGAAGGCCCGTACAAGCCGGACCACTACCGCTACTGATACTCACGACAGTGGCCCGTCGACCGACCGGTCGACGGGCCACTGTCGTGTTCCGGGCGGGTCAGCCGACGGGCCCGGTATTGCAGATCGTGGGGACGGCATCGGAGCCGCTGGCGATGTCGGCGCCGACCGTGGTCGGTGCCGGGGATTCGGCTGTCGCGGCGCCGGCGCCGAGCAGGGCGAGGGCGGCCAGCGCGGCGGTCGAGGTGGTCGGTGTGCGAACGAGCATCGAGTGCCCTCGGGGAGGGTGGTCGGGCCGGGCGCCTGGCTTCGTCAGCCGATGATCACGCCGGTGCAGAAGATGTTGTGTTCGCTGCTGATGCCGAGCAGGGCGCACATCACCGAGTTGAAGGCCGCCGAGGAGCCCGCGTCGGGGGTGGCGACCGGGGTCTGGGCGGAGGCGGTGCCGCAGGCGAGGGCGGCGGTGAGAGCCAGCGTGGCGGCGGTGAGGCGGAAGATCTTGTGCATGGCGGAATCCTCGCCGGGGGAGTCGGCACGGACCAGACCGCAGTTCTGGTGGCAGGCCCGTGCCGTACCCGGTCAGACCAGCAGCAGGCAGATCGGCAGCGGGATGACCGCTTCCAGCAGCGCGCAGGCGGCGAGTTCGGCCGCCGAGCCAGCGGCGGCGGAACCGGCTTCGGCCGAGCCGCTGAGCAGGGCGGCCGAGCCGCTGCGCGCGTGCTCGCCGCGTCCGATGGGATCGGCGGCGGTCGCGACGCCGGAGCCGGCGAGGGCGATGCCGAGCGCGGCGGCGGCCACGGCGGCACGGAGAACGGTTCGGTTGAGCATGATGACTCCTGGGTCGAGCGGCCCGGCGCGGGCGCGGGGTTGACGTGCGCCCCGGTAGCCCGGACGGAGCCGATCCGCCGAGGACTTTGGAATGAGACCACTTCACACTGGTGTCGCGAGGTGAAACGGGCAATCCGGTCCCCGTCGTCCCGGCGCGTCGGAAGACACGGCCGTCCGGCGCCCGGCTCGTCGCCGCGTCCGGCGGCCGCCGGAGATTCCGGGGTGGGGCATGCGGCGCTCGCCGCCTCCGGCCGGGTAATCTCACCGCTCATGGGCGTGCTGATTGCGGTGGAAGGCCTCGACGGCGCCGGTAAACGGACGCTGATCGACGGGTTGATCGACGAATTGTCCGGAAAGGGGCTGCGCGCGGGCAGCCTGGCCTTTCCGCAATACGGCCGGTCCGTCCACGCCGATCTGGCCGCGGAGGCCCTGCGCGGCGGGCACGGCGACCTCGCCGGCTCGATCAACGCGATGGCGATCATGTTCGCCCTGGACCGTGCCGACGCGAGCGCGGAGCTGTCGAACCTGTTGGACGCCAACGACATCGTCATCCTGGACCGCTGGGTGGCGTCCAACGCCGCCTACTCCGCCGCTCGCGCCGAACAGGACGCCGACGGTGAAATCGTCTCCTGGGTGGGCGATCTGGAGTTCGGCAGGCTGGCCCTGCCGACGCCCGACCTCACCGTCCTGATCGACATTCCCACCGAGGTCGCGGCCGAACGCGCCCGGCGCCGTGGTGAACTCGACACCACCAGGGCCCTGGACGCCTACGAGCGGGACGGCGGTCTACAGCACCGTACCGGGGAGGTCTATCGTGAGCTGGCCGACCGCGACTGGTTCGGTCGCTGGTGGACATACCGATCCGATGACGATGGGCCCGCCCTACTCACCCTCTGCTCGGAAATCTTTGCCGGATAAGGTTGGATACGCGACGGGTTCACACCATTAATGGCGTGGCGGCCCGATCCTGGCCTGGGAGATGACAACATAGGACTATGAAGCCCAAGATTCTGGTCGTCGACGACGATATGGCACTCGCTGAGATGCTGACCATCGTCTTGCGCGGGGAAGGGTTCGACCCGCACGTGGTCGGCGACGGCACGCAGGCCCTGTCGGCGGTGCGGGAGATCCGCCCCGACCTGGTGTTGCTGGACCTGATGCTGCCCGGGATGAACGGCATCGACGTATGCCGCGTGCTCCGGGCCGATTCCGGCGTTCCGATCGTGATGCTCACCGCCAAGACCGACACGGTCGACGTGGTGCTCGGTCTGGAGTCCGGTGCCGACGATTACATCGTCAAGCCGTTCAAGCCGAAGGAACTCGTCGCCCGCGTGCGCGCGCGTCTGCGCCGTACCGAGGACGAGCCCGCCGAGCTGCTCTCGATCGCCGACATCGTCATCGATGTGCCCGCGCACAAGGTGACCCGCGGCGGCGCGCAGATCTCGCTCACCCCGCTGGAGTTCGACCTGCTGGTCGCGCTCGCGCGCAAGCCGCGCCAGGTGTTCACCCGTGAGGTGCTGCTCGAACAGGTCTGGGGTTACCGGCACGCCGCCGATACCCGCCTGGTCAACGTGCACGTGCAGCGACTACGCGCCAAGGTCGAGAAGGATCCGGAGAACCCGGAGATCGTCCTGACCGTCCGCGGTGTCGGCTACAAGGCCGGACCGCCGTGATCGGTACCTGTGAGGCGCCGCTGTGACCGACGGTCGACCTGCCGGTACAGCGTCAGCGCCTCCAGCGCACGACGGACGTGCGCAAACCTTCGTCACGCAGTTGCGGCGATGGGCGGCCCCGGTCATGGCCTGGTTCCAGGCTGTCGGGACCGCGCTGGGCCATCTCTGGCGCCGGTCGCTGCAACTGCGTGTCATCGTGTCCACGCTGACCCTCTCGCTCATCGTGATCACGATCCTCGGTGTCGTGCTCACCGGTCAGATCACCGACCGGCTGCTCGAAGCCAAGATCAACGCCGCCGTCGAGGAGATGGATCGCGCCCGCAGCACGATCGAGGGCAAGCTCTCCGGCGTTCATGACGCGAACAGTCAGCAGCAACAGCTCGCCGACGCCCGCGCCGCGCTGTCCAGCCGTGGCGGCACCGGGCAGTCCAGCGGCGCGGCGGGCAGTTTCGACTCCGCGCTGGCGATGGTCGGCGGCACGCCGCCGCAGGAACTCACCACCGGTCCCATCTCGGAGGTGCCGCAGGAGCTGCGCCGCTTCGTCCAGCGCAACCAGGTCTCCTACCAGTTCACCACCGTCGCCGACCCGGACGGCTATCGCGGGCGCGCGCTGATCATCGGCAGCCCGAGCGCCGAGGTCGCGACCCTGGAGATCTATCTGATCTTCCCGCTGGCCAGCGAGGAAGCGAGTCTGTCGCTGATGCGCGGCACGATGCTCATCGGTGGCGTGGTGCTGCTGGTGCTGCTCGCCGCGATCACCGCGCTGGTCACCCGGCAGGTGGTGCTGCCGATCCGGTCGGCGGCGCGGATCGCCGGTCGCTTCGCCGACGGCAGGCTCAAGGAACGCATGCTGGTGCGCGGCGAGGACGACATGGCCCGCCTGGCGCAGGCGTTCAACGAAATGGCCGAGAGCCTGTCGAACCAGATCACCCAGCTGGAGGAATTCGGCAATCTGCAACGCCGGTTCACCTCCGACGTCAGCCACGAGCTGCGCACCCCGCTCACCACGGTGCGCATGGCCGCCGACCTCATCCACGGCTCCAGCGACGATCTCGATCCGGCGCTGGCTCGCAGCTCCGAGCTGCTGGTCAACGAGCTGGACCGGTTCGAGGGCCTGCTCAACGACCTGCTCGAGATCTCCCGGCACGATGCCGGTGTGGCCGAGCTGCAGGTGGAATCGCTCGACGTGCGGATGTGCGCGCGGGCGGCGATCTCCACGGTGCGGCATCTGGCCAAGGAAGCCGGCGTGGAGGTCGTCATCGATCTGCCCGAGGAGCCGGTCGTCGCCGAGGTCGACCCGCGCCGGGTCGAGCGCGTGCTGCGCAACCTGCTCGCCAACGCGATCGACCACAGCGAGGGCAAGCCGGTGCTGATCCGGATGCGCGGCGACGCCGAGGCCAACGCGGTCGCGACCGTCGTGCGCGATCAGGGCGTCGGCCTGCGGCCGGGCGAGGAGAAGCTGGTCTTCAACCGGTTCTGGCGCTCGGACCCGTCGCGGGTGCGGCGCTCCGGCGGCACCGGTCTGGGCCTGTCGATCAGCGTCGAGGACGCCAACCTGCACGAAGGCAGGCTCGAGGCGTGGGGTGATCCCGGCGTCGGCGCCAGCTTCCGGCTGCTGCTGCCGATGGTGCGCGGCCGTAAACTGGGGGCCAGTCCGCTGGCCCTGGAACCGATGCTGCGCAAGGTCCCCGCCCTGCCCGAGGCCGATCCCGAACCGGATTCCGGCGACCGGGCGGAGATCAGGACCGAGCCCGCGGGCGCGATCGAGACCGAGCCGGCAGGCACCGCGGTCCCCGATGTGATGCCGACCGAGCCCACCGGCACCGGGCCGATCCCCTCGGACGCCCGGACGGACCCGCCCGACGCGCACCCGGCGTCGAACGGGCGCGCCGAGACCACCGGCGCCGAGGACCAGCCGATGTCCACCGAGACCGGAGACCGACAGTCATGACGAACGTGCGGGGTGTGCGCTGGGGGCGGCGGGCCGCCGCGCTGGTCGCGGCCGCGCTGGCCGGCGCGCTGGTCCTGAGCGGGTGCGCCAGCCTGCCGGAGTCCTCGGCACCCCAGGCACTCGGCACGATCAATCGCGCGCCCACCTCGGAGGGACCGCCGCCGCCGACCTCGGGCCGCGACCCCGACCTGCTGGTCGGTGACTTCCTCGCGGCCAGCGCCGATCCGGCCAACCGGCACGCCGCGGCCCGCCAGTACATGGCGCCCGAGACCGCCGGTGAATGGAACGACGAGGCGAGCATCACCATCGTCGATCGCCCCGACACCCTGCGGGAATCGCGCTCCGGCGACAAGGCCAGCTACGTGATCCGCGCTCGCAAGGTCGGCGAGCTGGGCGGCGACGGTAGCTACCGGGCCGTCGAGGGCACGCTCGAGAACAAGATCGAGATGAGCAAGATCGACGGCGAGTGGCGGATCACCGAACTGCCACCCGGCGTCGTGATGGATTCCACCGCGTTCGACAAGACCTACCGCCGCTACGTGCTGCAATACGTCGATCCGGGCAGTTCCGTGCTGGTCCCCGATCCGCGCTGGATCTCGGTGCCGCGCGCCCAGCTGACCGAGCGGCTGATCGGCATGCTCGGCGCCGGGCCCCAGTCGGCGATCGCGCCGGTGGTGCGCAATCAGCTCGCGCAACCGGTGGCCGTGCGCGGCCCGATCGTCAAGGCCAAGGACGAGCCCGGCGAAGTGGGCATCGGCATCGGTGGCGTGCGCATCGACTTCACCGGGGTCGCCCAGCTCGGGCAGAAGGAACGCGAACTGCTCGCCGCCCAGGTGGTGATGACGCTGGCCGGCGCCGACATCCTCGGCCCGTACGTGCTGCTCGCCGACGGCAAACCGCTCGACGACCGGTACGCGGCCGGCTGGTCGGTCGCCGACCTCGACCAGTACAGCGCCTCGGCCCCCGGCCAGAACCGGATCGGTCTGCACGCGCTGCGCAACGGCACGCTGGTGCAGGTCACCCCCGACGGCATCGTCACCCCGAGCGGGTCCTTCGGCGAGGCGACCAACCTGCAGTCGGTGGGCATCTCCGCCGACGGCCAGTTCGTCGCCGCCGTCGCCGACACCGGCAGGCCCGCACCCGAACCCGGCCGCACCCTGCTGATCGGCAACTACGGCGCCAAGGCCTTCGCCGTGGCCGAGGGCACCAGCATCGCCCGGCCGTCGTGGACCTCCGACGGCGGCGCCGCCTGGACGGTGCTCGACGGCGATCGTGTCATCCGTGCGGTCACCGACCGCGCCACCGGCAACGTCTCGGTCCAGGACGTCGACACCACCGCCCTGTTCGAGGGGACGGGCGCGCCGCGGCCGCCGATCAGCGAGGTGGTGGTCTCGCGCACCGGCGTGCGGGCCGCGCTGATCGCCGACGGCAAGGTCTACGTGGCGGTGGTCGAACGTCGTCCCGACGGCAAGTACGCGCTCACCTCCCCGCTGCCGCTCGCGCTCGGGTTGAGCACTCGCGCGGTCTCGCTGAGCTGGGTCACCGGCGACACGATCATGGTGGCCCGCGAGGGCAACGTCGACCCGGTTTTCACCGTCTCCATCGACGGTTCCCAGTTCTCCCCGGTGACCTCGCAGAACCTGACCCCGCCGGTGCGGGTGGTGACGGCCGCGCCCGCCACCCAGTACGTGGCCGACTCCCGCGCCGTGCTGCAGCTGCAGACCGCCGATCCGGCTCGCAACGACCGCTTCTGGCGCGAGGTGCCGGGTCTGACCGGCGAGCGCGTCGTCCCGGTGCTGCCCAGCTGACTTGTCGGTGGGCGCTGTGATACTCGCCCGCTATGAGAGCCCTGCTCGATCTGGTGCTGCCCGTCCACTGCGGTGGCTGCGCGACGGCGGGCGTCGCGTGGTGCCCCGGCTGCGCGGCCGAGCTGAGCCGGGTCCCGGTGCGGGTCCGTCCGCGCACCGATCCCGGCGTTCCGTGCTGGGCGCTGGGCCCCTATCGCGGTCCGGGGCGCCGCGCCGTGCTGGCCGCCAAGGAGCACGGCAGGCGCGACCTGGCCGCACCACTCGGGCTGGCGCTGGCGCTGGCCCTGGACCGGCTACGGGCCCCTGATCGCCCGCTGGTGCTCGTGCCCGCGCCGACCCGATCGGCGGCCGCGCGCCGCCGCGGTGGTGACCCGGTGGCGCGCTCGGCGGCGCAGGCCGCGCGATGGCTGATCGATAGCCGGAGTGTGCCGCTGCTGCGGATGCGGCGCGGGGTCCGCGACTCGGTGGGGTTGACGCCACGCGAGCGTGCCCACAATCTGCGCGACAAGATCATGACCGTGACCCAGCTCGCCGACGCGGCGGTCATCGCGGCGAATGCCGAGGTAGTCGTGGTCGACGACGTCCTCACGACAGGGGCGACTGTCACCGAATCGGTACGCGTTCTTAGTCGAATCGGCGTACTTCCGTGCGCCGTTTTGGTGACCTGCGCGGCTTGACTCCGCGAAATTTGCGTGAACAGTGGCGCACTTGCCCGTGGCGGACTAGCGTCGCGGACACACACCGAACGACAAGTTTGGGAGGTGGCGCCGCGGACATCTGGTGCCGAGCGAATCCCGATCGGCACAGCTCAATCCCGCCGCACTCGCTTCATCGTGTGCGGCCATATCCGGGAGGTACGCGTGACGACTTCTTCACGGGCATCAGTGCGAGATGCTGACCCCACGGCACTGGCTGACAGTGCCGCCGACTCGACCGAGAGCCCGCACGCCGAAGTGGTGGTCTCCGGTCGGAATGTCGAAGTCCCCGACCACTATCGAATCTATGTCGCGGAGAAGCTGGCTCGGCTAGAGCGCTTCGATCCGTCGATATTCCTCTTCGATGTGGAACTTTTCCACGAACGCAACCGTCGTCAACGCAAGGCCTGTCAGCGCGTCGAGATCACCGCGCGCGGCCGTGGACCGATCGTGCGCGCGGAAGCCTGCGCAGACAGCTTCTACGCCGCGCTGGAGTCGGCCACCCAGAAGATCGAGAGCAGACTGCGCCGGACCAAGGACAAGCGGCGCGTCGTGCACTACGGCGACAAGACGCCGGTCTCGGTCGCGCAGGCCACCGCGACGCTGGTGGACGAATCCCTGTTCGCCGCGCCGAACGGCGCCGCGGCGCACGCCCATGCCGAGGAACCCGAACACGAGGACGGTCCCGGCCACATCGTGCGCACCAAGGTGCACACCGCGACACCGATGTCGGTGGACGATGCGCTCTACCAGATGGAACTGGTCGGGCACGACTTCTTCCTGTTCCATGATCGCGAGACGGACCGGCCCTCGGTCGTCTATCGCAGACACGCCTTCGACTACGGCCTGATCCGACTGGCCTGACACCAACACACACCCCTCCGGGCATCCGCTGTCGCAGCGGGTGCCCGGATCGCGTTCAGCCGCCGAAGGTTTCGTGGTGCACGGCTTCGGTGAGCGAGCGACCCGATCGCCACCCGAATCGTTCCAGGTCGGGGACCCGCTGGAATTCGCGCACCGGTCCGACGCACAGCCAGGCCACCGGCTTGATCCCGGCGGGCAGGTCGACCAGCGCGCGCAGGAACTCCGGATCGTAGAACGACACCCAGCCGACGCCGACCTGCTCCGCGGTCGCCGCGAGCCACAGGTTCTGGATGGCCAGCACCGTCGAGTACACGCCGGTCTCCGGCACCGTCGCCCGGCCCAGGATCTGTGGCCCGCCGCGCCGGTCGTCGTGGGTGACCACGACGCCGGTGCCGCTCTCGATGATCCCGTCGATCTTGATCGGCTCGAAGGTCTCGGCCCGATCGGCGGGCAGCGCGTCCCGGAACTCGACCCGCTTGCCCGCGACGTGGTCGGCGAAGCGGCGCAGAGTGTCGGGCTTGCGGACCACGACGAAGTCCCACGGTTGGGAGTTGCCGACGCTGGGCGCGCGGTGGGCGGCGTCCAGAATCCGCCACAGGGTGTCGTCGTCGACGAGCTCGCCGGTGAACTCGGCGCGCACATCACGGCGCAGGCGGATCGCGTCGTAGACGCTCAACTGGTCGGCACACACGCCGACCAGTCAACCGCAGCCGGTCAGGCCATCGAGCGGCGGGCCAGCTTGCGCCCGGCGTCCAGCGCGGTGCGCAGGCCACGGCGACGGCCGGTCACCGGGTCGACGGTGCTGACGGCATTGCCGCCGAACAGCTTCTCGGACTTGGTCTCCGGGGCGTCGTCGGTGGTGTGGCGCAGGTACTTGTTGGGCAGCGACAGCTTGAGGATCGTGCGCCACGACTTGAAGTACTGCACCGGCAGCGACCCGGTGGTGTAGGGCAGGTCGTACTTCTCGGCCAGCTCGCGCACCCGCACGGCGATGGCGGCGTAGCGGTTGCTCGGCAGGTCGGGGAACAGGTGGTGCTCGATCTGGTGGCTGAGGTTGCCGGTCATGAAGTGCATGACCTTGCCGCCGGAGATGTTGGCGCTGCCCAGCATCTGGCGCAGGTACCACTCGCCCTGGGTCTCGTTCTCGATGTCGGCCTTGGTGAACTTCTCCGCGCCGTCGGGGAAGTGGCCGCAGAAGATCACCGCGTTGGTCCACACGTTGCGCACCACGTTGGCGGCCATGTTGGCGGTCAGGGTGGTGAAGAACGAGGGACCGGTGAGCAGCGGGAAGATCACGTAGTCCTTGGCCGCCTGCTTGCCGATCTTCTTGAGCACCAGCTTGCGGTCGGCGTCGAACTGCTGCCACTCGGGCGAGTCCTTGGTCCACTTCTTCTTGGCGACCTTGCCCAGCTCCAGATGCTGGATGGCGACGCCGTACTCGAACAGCATCTGCAGCAGCAGGTTGTAGACCGGGTTGCCCAGGTAGAACGGCATCCAGCGCTGATCGCGGGTGACGCGCAGCAGGCCGTAGCCGATGTCGTCGTCCATGCCCAGGACGTTGGTGTACTTGTGGTGCAGGAAGTTGTGGGTGATCTTCCAGTGCGCCGACGGGCCCGCGTTGTCCCATTCCCACGAGGTGGAGTGGACTTCCGGATCGTTCATCCAGTCCCACTGCCCGTGCATGACGTTGTGCCCGATCTCCATGTTCTCGATGATCTTGGCAGTGCCGAGCAGGGCGACGCCGGCCAGCCAGGCCGGCGGCAGGAAGCTGGCGAACAGCACGGTACGTCCGCTGATCTCCAGCGCCCGCTGTAGGCGGATGACATTGCGGATGTAGCGCGCGTCGGCGGCCCCCCGTGAAGATTCGATTTCGCGGCGGATCGCGTCGAACTCAGCACCGAGAGCTTCGACATCCGCGGCGGTGAGGTGCGCGTATTCCTTGACATCCGAGATCGCCATGCCGGTTACACTACCGTAGGTTACGAGAGCGTAGGTTGGCGATTTCGGGCCCGGATTGTGTGAAACGTCCTATTGCGAAATCGAGATGGAGATGTTATCTCATCCCCGGCGCGCCATCCGCTTGGCCGCTCGGTCGCGCAGCGCGCCGCGCTCGTGCTTGGCCCGCTCGCCGAGGGCGCGCTTGGCTTCGCGCAATGCCAGCTTCTCCTGCCGCGCCCGCGCCTTCAGCGTCGCTTTCGCTTCGCGCAGCACTTCCTTCTCGTGCCTGGCCTTGATCTCCAGCGACACCTTCGCGTCGTGCAGCGCCGAGCGCAGGCCGAAGCGCTTGCCCGTCTCCGGATCGACCCGCAGCGCGTCCGGCAGCGAGATGCCGGCGAACTTGTGCTCCGAGGACGTCTCGGGCGCGTCGTCGGCGGTCCGCTTCAGGAAGCGGTCCGGCAGGGCCAGCTTGTGGATGGTCCGGAACGCCAGCAGGTACTGCTTGCCCAGCGAGCCGGTCGTGTAGGGCAGGTCGTACTTGTCGCACAGTTCGCGCACGCGCACCGCGACCTCGGGGTACCGGTTGCTCGGCAGGTCGGGGAACAGATGGTGCTCGATCTGGTAGCAGAGGTTGCCGCTCATGAACGCCATCACCGGACCGGCCTTGAAGTTGGCGCTGCCCAGCATCTGGCGCAGGTACCACTCGCCCTGGGTCTCGCCGTCGAGCTGCTCGATCGTGAACTTCTCGGCGCCGTCGGGGAAGTGGCCGCAGAAGATCACCGCGTAGGCCCACAGGTTGCGGACCAGGTTGGCGGTCGTGTTCGCCTTCAGGGTCGACTTCCAGGCGGGACCGGTCAGCGCGGGGTAGAGCACGAAGTCCTTGACGACCTGGCGGCCCGCCTTGCGGGCGAACTCCTTGTTCGGCTCGGAGAGCAGCTGTTTGGTCGGAACTCCGGCCAGCTCCTTCTCGATGCCGAGGTCGTGCAGCGCGATGCCCCACTCGAAGGTGGCCGCGAGCAACAGATTCGCCGCGGGCTGCACCAGATGCTTGGGGTGCCAGGCCTCGTCGCGGGTCATCCGCAGGATGCCGAAGCCCAGATCCTCGTCCTTGCCCAGCACGTTGGTGTAGGTGTGATGGGAGTAGTTGTGCGCCCGGCGCCACTGCGCCGAGGTCCCGGTCATGTCCCACTCCCAGCTGGTGGAGTGGATCTCCGGATCGTTCATCCAGTCCCACTGCCCGTGGCTGACGTTGTGCCCCAGCTCCATGTTCTCGATGATCTTGGCCACCGACAGCAGCGCCGTGCCGCCGAGCCAGGCCCAGCGGTTGCGGCTGCCGAACAACACCGCGCGTCCCGCCACTTCCAGCGCGCGCTGGGCGGCGATGGTGCGACGGATGTACTTCGCGTCGCGTTCGCCGCGGGAGGTCTCCACCGAACGGCGGATCGAATCGAGTTCTTTCCCCAGGGTCTCGATGTCGGCCGACGTGAGGTGGGCGAAGGCCTGGATATCGGTGATGGCCACCGGGGTCCTCTCTGTTGGTGTGGCGGCTGGTCGGGTCGGAACGGAGACGGGCCGAGAACGGCTGGCTGTGCCGCGTTCTCGGCCCTCGTGCGCCGGTCGGCGCGTGGTAGCCGGGACCAGCCGCTGTCGGCCATTCATATGGCCGACGCATTACTCCGAGGGTACCTGGTGTCCGAAGTGCGTGGGGTGCTCAGATGTCGAGCGTGCAGTCACCCGCGGCGGCGGAGATGCAGGTCTGCACCTTGTCGCCCGGCTGACGTTCGTCACCGTTGCGCAGGTCGCGGGCGTGTCCGGCGGACAGGGTGACCACGCAGGTCTGGCAGATGCCCATCCGGCAGCCGAACGGCAGCTGGACCCCTACCGACTCGCCCGCCTCGAGCAGGCTGGTCGCGCCGTCGGCGGAGACGGTGCGGCCGGTGGTGCCGAAGGTCACGGTGCCGCCCTCGCCGATCGCCGAGCGCTCGACCTCGAAGCGCTCGATGTGCAGCTTCTCGGCGATTCCGGCTGTCTTCCAATGCTGTTCGATCGCGTCGAGCATCGGGGCCGGGCCGCACGCCCAGGTCTCGCGCTCACGCCAATCGGGGTAGAGCTCGTCCAGGCTCGCCAGCGAGAACAGGCCCTGCGCGTCGGTCAGCTGCAGGTGCGAGACGAAGCTCGGGTGCTTGTCGTGCAGCGCCCGCAGCTCGGCGCCGAACATCACATCGGCGTCGGTGGGCGCCGAGTGCACGTGCACCACATCGGAGACGCCGTCGCGCCGATCCATCGTCCGCAGCATCGACATCACCGGGGTGATGCCGCTGCCCGCGGTGAGGAAGAGCACCTTCGCCGGCGGCGGCTCCGGCAGCACGAATCCGCCCTGCGGCGCGGCCAGGCGCACGATCGTGCCCGCGGCCACCCCGTTGACGAGGTGGCTGGACAGCTTGCCCTCCGGCATCGCCTTCACCGCGATGGAGATCAGCCGCTTGCCGCCCTCGCCGGTCCAGTCCGGCGGACAGGTCAGCGAGTAGGACCGCCAGTTCCAGCGGCCGTCGATCAGGATGCCGATGCCGATGTACTGGCCCGGCTGGTATTTGAAGTCGAAACCCCAGCCCGGCTTGATCACCAGGGTCGCCGAATCGGCGGTCTCCTTCTGTACCTCGACGATCCGCCCGCGCAGCTCCCGCGCCGACCACAGCGGGTTGGCCAGATGTAGGTAGTCGTCGGGGAGCAGGGGAGTGGTCACCCGGGCTACCGCGCCACGCAGCACGTTGAGCTTGCCGCCGCGGTCGCCGACCTGCGCGGCCGGTGCTTCGAGCCATTCCCGGAACTTGTTCATGACCATGCTTGCCGTTGTCTCCCTGTCCTGCCGTCGAGCCGCGGTGGGGCAGCTCGCTCGCAGCCAGGTTACGGCATCGTAGGTTTGATGGCAGTGGCAGCGGTGATCACGGCGTTGATCTCGGGAGATGTCACAGCAGGTCGAGCAGGAACGGTAGTTCCTGGGTGGCGTACCAGGCGAGCTGGTGGTCCTCGGCGTCACCGAGGACGAACTCGGCGTCGGTATCGCCCAGATCAGCGGCGTCGATGACGTCGACGGCCTTGGCGACCTGCGGCTCGGCCTCGGCCAGGTCGACGTGCACCGACGCCACCTGGTCGTAGGTGATCGGCCCGGCCAGCTTCACCACCGCGTCGTCCAGATCGGGCCGCAGCTTCGCGCCGGCGACGTCGGCGGCGATCACCGCCCGCCGGTAGATCGGGCTGCCGGGGTCGGCCGCCTCGCCCTCGGCGGTGGCGTCGTCGGCCGCGTCGTCGAGGCCATCGCGTTCGGCCGCGAGCAGCCGCATCGACGCCCTGGCCGCCTCCTGCATCGCGACCTCGGCCAGTTCGTCGTCGTCGCCTGCGGCGTAGGCCTCGCGCAGCGCGGGTGTCACCGCGAACGCGGTCGCGCCGAGCGGGAACACCTCCCGCTCGTCGACGAGCCTGCGCAGCATCGGGATCGTCGCCGGGATGTAGACGCGCAGCTTGCCGTTGTCAGATACAGGCACCGAGCAACTCCTCCATCGATTCGTGCACCGACGCCGCCAGGACGTCGATGTCGGCCATGGCGTCGCGGTCGGCGTTGAGTCCGTAGAAGACCTGACCGTCGTACGAGGTGAGCCCGAAACTCAACGTCTGATTGCGCAGCAGCGGCGATACCGGATACATCTCCAGCATGCGCGCCCCGCCGATGTACATCGCGGTCTGTGGTCCCGGCGCGTTGGTGATCACCAGGTTGAACGTGTTGTCGGCGAAGGTACTCGCCGCGCGCACGCTCATCGCGTGCAGGCTCGCCGGGGCGAACCCGGCCAGGTGCACCAGCGTGCGAGCCCGCACGCCACGACGCTGCCGACCTGCGGCTTCGGTGGCGTGCGAGATGTGGGACAGGCGCATCACCGGATTCGGCTCGCCGACCGGCAGATCGATCAGGAACGAGGAGACCTCGCTGGCCGGGGTCAGCTGGTCGCCGCCGTCGACGTAGACCGACATCGGCACCACGGCCCGCAGGTTGTCCGATTCGACCAGGGCCTCGTTGCGTGAGAGCAGCCAGTTGCGCAGCGCGCCGGTGACCACGGCGAGCACCGTGTCGTTGATCGAGCAGTCGAAGTGGCGCCGGATGGTCCGGTAGTCCTCGAGGTCGGTGCGCACCACGTCGAACCGCCTGCTGCGCGAGGTACGGGCGTTGAGCGGGCTGTCGGCGACCCCGGAGGTCGCCGCGCGGACCGCGTTCGTCGCCGCCTTGACCGCCATGCGCGTGCCCCGGACCAGCCCGAACGCGTTCGACCCGGCGTCGCGGGCGACCTCGTAGGCCTCGCGCGGCTGCGCGGCCAGCTGGGACAGCGCGCCCGCCAGCAGCTCCACGTCGGTGGGTTCGCGCGGGGCCCGCCACGCGTCGTCGGCCAGTTCGCGCGGCAGCGGGCTGTTGTCGAGGATCACGTGCCCGATCTCGAGGGCGGTGTCGCCGTCGACGAGCGCGGAGTGCGATTTGGTGAACACCGCGCTGCGCCCGTCGGCCAGCCCCTCGATGAGATACATCTCCCACAGCGGCCTGCCCTGATCGAGCGGGCGCGAGGCGAGCCGGGCGACCAGGTCGTAGAGCTGTTCGTCGCTGCCCGGACCGGGCAGCGCGGAGCGGCGGATGTGGTAGCTGATGTCGAAGCGGCTGTCCTCCACCCACACCGGCCTGCCCAGGGCGAGCGGGATCTCGCGCACCTTGCGGCGGTAGCGCGGCACCAGCGGCAGCCGGGATTCGACCAGGTCGATGAGGCCGTCGTAGTCGAGGACCTGGCCGGTGACGCCGGTTTCGGTGTTCTGGAGGATCGCGAGAGAGCCGATGTGGATCGGGTTGCTGCTCGACTCGAGTCGGTAGAACGACGCATCCTGCGGCGTCAGTCTCGTGATCACGCGCTCCGCTACTCCTTCCGGTGCCGCACCGCGCAGATCGGGCACGTGCCTCATCCTACGTCACCGTAGGTGAATCGCGGTGCCGGGCAAGGAGCCTCCTCGGCGCGCGTGACCTGGGCCGATGCCATCGCCCGGTACACCGGGCACGGGTACTCCCGGCCGGGTACGGTGGTCTGCGGACTACCATGGCCCATAACACCGTGGCTCACTAGCCGAACACACTCCGACCAGAGGACTGACGAGACCCGTGCCTGCGCTGACACTGACGAGGTTGCTACGGATTGGTGAAGGTCGCATGGTCAAGCGCCTGTCGAACCTCGCCGACGAGGTCATCGCGTACGGCGAGGAGATCGAGCAGCTGACCGACGACGAGCTGCGCGCCAAGACCGGCGAGTTCAAGCAGCGCTACGCCGACGGTGAGACCCTCGACGACCTGCTCCTCGAGGCGTTCGCGGTGGCCCGGGAGGCGTCCTGGCGGGTGCTGAACCAGAAGCACTACAAGGTGCAGATCATGGGCGGCGCCTCGCTGCACCTGGGCAACATCTCGGAGATGAAGACCGGTGAGGGCAAGACCCTGACCTGTGTGCTCCCCGCGTACCTGAACGCGCTCTCCGGCGAAGGCGTGCACGTCGTCACCGTCAACGACTACCTCGCCAAGCGCGACGCCGAGTGGATGGGCCGCGTGCACCGCTTCCTCGGCCTCGAGGTCGGCGTGATCCTCGGCGGCATGACCCCGGCCGAGCGTCGGGTGGCCTACCACGCCGATGTCACCTACGGCACCAACAACGAGTTCGGCTTCGACTACCTGCGCGACAACATGACCCACTCGCTCGACGATCTCGTCCAGCGCGGGCACAACTTCGCCGTGGTCGACGAGGTCGACTCCATCCTCATCGACGAGGCCCGTACCCCGCTGATCATCTCGGGCCCGGCCGACGCCTCGTCCAAGTGGTACGCCGAGTTCGCGCGCATCGCGCCGCTGCTGAAGAAGGACGTCCACTACGAGGTGGACATCAAGAAGCGCACCATCGGTGTGCACGAGGCGGGCGTGGAGTTCGTCGAGGACCAGCTCGGTATCGACAACCTCTACGAGGCCGCGAACTCGCCGCTGGTGAGCTACTTGAACAACGCCATCAAGGCCAAGGAGCTCTACACCCGCGACAAGGACTACATCGTCCGCGACGGCGAGGTCATCATCGTCGACGAGTTCACCGGCCGCATCCTGGTCGGCCGCCGCTACAACGAGGGCATGCACCAGGCGATCGAGGCCAAGGAGAAGGTCGAGATCCAGCCGGAGAACCAGACGCTGGCCACGATCACCCTGCAGAACTACTTCCGCCTCTACAACAAGCTGTCCGGTATGACCGGTACCGCCGAGACCGAGGCCGCCGAGCTGCACTCGATCTACAACCTCGGCGTGGTCCCGATCCCGACGAACAAGCCGATGGTCCGCAAGGACCAGGCCGACCTGATCTACAAGTCGGAAGAGGCCAAGTTCGCCGCGGTCGTCGACGACGTGGTGGAGCGGCACGAGAAGGGCCAGCCGGTCCTGATCGGTACCACCAGCGTCGAGCGCTCGGAGTACCTGTCCAAGCAGTTCACCAAGCGCGGCGTCGCCCACTCGGTGCTGAACGCGAAGTTCCACGAGCAGGAAGCCCAGATCATCGCCGAGGCCGGTCGGCCCGGCGCGGTCACCGTCGCCACCAACATGGCCGGTCGTGGTACCGATATCGTGCTCGGCGGCAACGCCGACATCATCGCCGACATCCTGCTGCGCAAGCAGGGCCTGGACCCGGTCAACACCCCCGACGAGTACGAGGCCGCCTGGCACTCCGCCCTCGAGCAGGTCAAGAAGCAGACCGAGGACGACGCGGAGAAGGTGCGCGAGGCCGGTGGTCTGTACGTGCTCGGCACCGAGCGGCACGAGTCGCGCCGTATCGACAACCAGCTGCGCGGTCGTTCCGGTCGCCAGGGCGACCCGGGCGAGTCCCGCTTCTACCTGTCGCTGGGCGACGAGCTGATGCGCCGCTTCAACGGTGCCGCGCTCGAGGCGATCATGACCCGCCTGAACCTGCCCGACGACGTGCCGATCGAGGCGAAGATGGTCTCCAAGGCCATCAAGAGCGCCCAGACCCAGGTCGAGCAGCAGAACTTCGAGATCCGCAAGAACGTCTTGAAGTACGACGAGGTGATGAACCAGCAGCGCACCGTCATCTACGGCGAGCGCAACCGGATCCTGCGTGGCGAGGACATGGAGGGTCAGGTCCAGAACATGATCACCGATGTCGTCGCGGCCTATGTCGACGGCGCCACCGCCGAGGGCTACGTCGAGGACTGGGACCTGGACAAGCTGTGGACCGCGCTCAAGACGCTGTACCCGGTGAGCCTGGACCAGAAGGAGCTGGTGGGCGAGACCCACACCGGCGACGCAGGCGAGCTCACCCGCGACGAACTCCGCGAGGCCCTGCTCGACGACGCGCACACCGCCTACGAGAAGCGCGAGCAGGAGATCGACGGCCTGGCCGGCGAGGGCGCGATGCGCAACCTGGAACGTCAGGTCCTGCTCTCGGTCCTGGACCGCAAGTGGCGTGAGCACCTCTACGAGATGGACTACCTCAAGGAGGGCATCGGCCTGCGCGCGATGGCCCAGCGCGACCCGCTGGTCGAGTACCAGCGCGAGGGCTTCGACATGTTCGCCGCGATGCTCGAGGGTCTGAAGGAGGAGTCGGTCGGCTTCCTGTTCAACCTCCAGGTCGAGGTCCAGCAGCCCCAGCCCGAAGGCGTGTCCGTCGGCACCGGCCTGCGCTCCCCGGTCGGCGCCCGCCCCCAGGACACCCCCGTCGAGACCCAGGCCCCGCCCGCCCTGCGCGCCAAGGGCATCTCCGATCAGGCCCCCCGCGGCCTGAACTACTCGGGTCCCGCCGAGGACGGCCGCGCCGAATCCCATTCCGACGCGCAGGAATACGGCGGCCAGCAGCCCGGCACCCGCCGCGAACGCCGGGAGGCCGCCCGCGCTGAAACCAAGGGTAAGCGCCGTCGCTGACGCACTCTCGATAGCTAGACCCACCGAGGCCCCCGCACCCGCGGGGGCCTCGGTCTTCGTTGAAGCAGCTGAAATCCGACCGGCCGCACCGCGGTTCGTCGGCGACGCCGCGGAATTCAGCTCGTGGGGGTCGACGATCCAGAGGTGCTCCGCGTGCTCGAGGGGGTGGTCGCGGAGGACTTCGGGGTGCTCGGGCCGGTGCAGCCGCCGGTCTTGTCGACGACCGGCACCACCATCTCGCACACGACTTCTTTCGCCGTGTCGGCTCCTTCGTCCGCCTTGCAGCCGACGATCCCGAATCCGACGACGAACGCGAGAACCACCGCGACCAGCTTCTGCACAGCGTCAGAATGCGCGTGTATTACCCACTCGTGCAAGGAAATTCGTGGTCACCTGCCCCGCGCTCGGGCGTGGCTACCTCATCCGCACACGGCTACCCCGACCGCGGTGGCGCCGTTGCGGGCGAACCACGCCGCGAGTTCCTCGCCGCGCACCAGCCGCGGTGACTCGTAACCGATGTCGATCGCGCCGTCGACCGCCCCGCTGGCGCCGGTCAGATCGCAGCCGGCCAGCCGCGCGCCGTCGAAGTTCGCGCGATCGAGCCGGCAGTCCCGCAGACTCGCGCCGCGGAAGTCGCTGTCGCCGAAGCAGGCCCGGCGCAGGTCGGCGCCGGTCAGATCGGCGCCGCGGAAATCGGAGGCCGCGAAATCGGCTTTCATCAGGCGCGCGCCGACGAGCCGGGCCGTGCGCAAGACGCAGTCGCGGGCCTGCGCGGTGCCGAGGTCGGCGCCGGTGAGGTCGGCCCCGGACAGATCGGTGGCGAGCATCCAGGCGCCGTAGAGGTCGGTATCGATCAGCCGGGCACCGGCCAGCCGGGCTTCGCCGAGCTCGGCGCCGCCCAGATCGAGCCCCGACAGATCGCTGCCGGTGAGGTCGAGTCCCCAGCCGTTGAACAGCATCTCGGTCGTGCGTGGCACCGTCGGGTCGGCGGGGAGCTGGGCGAGATAGTGGGCGAGGACCTTCCTCGCGTCGGGGTCGTTGGGCCACCTGGGCACCGTGTGCAGATCGGCTTTCGGCCGACGCCGCCAGAACATCATGAGAAGTATTTACACCCTGCGGTTCTCACGCGGGAACGGTCGGGTCACGAACACGAATCAGCTGGCGCGGTGGATGGGATGGACCCGCGACAGCGCCCGTTTGGCCTCGGCGAGTGAGATCAGCTGATCCTCGTCGTCGATCTCGGCGACGGCGGCCTCCGCCCATTCCCGCAGCAGCGTGGACACGCCGACCCGACGTTCGTCGGCCAGGTCCTTCAACCGGGAGTGCAGGCCCAGCGGCAACCGGATGGAGGTGGTCACCATGATGTCCTCGTTGGCGGGCAGGCGGGGTGGCGCTTCGGCGGCCGCATCGGAGAAACTCAGCCGATCCATGAAGTCGGCGAGCTCTTCCTTGCTCGATGGATAATCCTGATCGCTCATGAGCGGTCCCTACTTTCCCACTGCTCGAATTGCGCCAGCTCCTCGGCGCGCATCGCGCGTGCGCCGATGATCACCCACGTCCAGTCGTCGCGCTGTCGTGTGACCACGATCAGCGGACGTCCGGCCGTGGTGCGCCCCCACACCGTCAGAACGGACACCTGGCCGTCGAAGGCCGGGCGTGGCCACCGTCGTGACGCTGCGAGGACCTGCCGAACCTCGCTGGGTTCGACGCCGATCAGGTGAGCGATCGCCCAATCAGGCCACTCGAAACCCATAAGTCCATAATACGCACGTAGTAACTACCTGTGAAAGCACTGAGCATCCCGACCGGATCGGTGGGTAGATTCGCTGGGTGTTGACCATCAGCAGACTGGTCGCCGATCCCGCGCTCGGCCTGCGGATCGTGACGCCGGAACTCACCGATCGCCTGGCCGCCGAGATCCGCTGGCTGCACACCACCGAGCTGCCCGACCCGTCGCGCTATGTGCGTCCCGGCGAGCTGGTGCTGACCAACGGGCTGTGGCGGCCGCACGTCGCGGCGGCGGGGTTCGTCGAGGCGCTGACCCAGGCGGGTGCGGCCGGCCTGGTCTTCGGGCTGACCGCGCAGACCCCGGTGCTGCCCGCCGAACTCGTCGACCTGTGCCGCGAGCGCGAGCTGCCCCTGGTCGAGTTGTGTATCGGGGTCCCGTTCGCCGCCCTCACCCGGGCCGCCGCCCGGATCCAGAACGAGGTACTGCAAGCCGAGCTGACCGCGACGGTGCGTCGGGGCGACGCGCTGGCCACCGCGCTCTCGCGTGGCAGCGGTGCGGCGGGCGTCCTCGAAATCCTGCGGGGCGAGACGGAATTGCCGCTGCTGGTGGTCGATCGGCGGGGCCGCTGCCTGGCCGCCATCGGCTGTGAGCCGACCGCCGAGCAGATCAGGGTGGCCGCCGCCGCGCTCAATCGCACGCCACCGCCGCTGGAGGTGAACCTGCTCGGGTCGGGACCGACGGCGCTGTACCTCGTCAAGGGCGCGATGGGGGAGATCGACGCCGGGCTCTACTGCCTCGAGCCGGCGGCGACGCTGACCGCCGCCGACCGGGAGGCCCTCGAGCAGGCGGCCAGGTTCCTGAGTCTCGAGGTCACCAAACAGCAGGCGGTGCAGGCCATCGAGGCCCGCTTCGCCGCCGAGGTGCTCGAGATGATCCTGTCCGGACCCGGCCGCGACGACGACGTGAGCCGTCGGTTGCGGGCCTACGGCGTGCCGTCGGACGAGCCGCTCGCGGTCCTCGCGCTCGCGGGCGCGGACGTGTCCCTCGACGACATCGCCGACGCGGTGGGCACCCTGTTCGCCGCGCACGGCATCCCGGTGTTCACCGCCGCGGGCAGCCGCGACGTGGTGGCGGTGAGCCCGTGGCCGGGCACCGCCGAGGAGCTGGCCCGCTTCGCCGCCGAGCTCTCCGGCGACATCGCCCGCCGTACGGCGGCGCCCCGCATCGTCATCGGCGTCGGTGACCTCGCCGCCGCCGCGTCGAGCCTGCGCGAGCCGCTGGTCCGGGCGCGGGAGGTCTGCCAGGCGTTGCGCGCGCAGCCCGGCCCCGACACCGCGACCTTCGCCGATATCGCCACCCACCGGATGCTGCTGGGCCTGCTCGACGCCCGGGTCCTGGAGCGATTCACCGACCAGGTCCTCGGCGCCCTGCGTGCGCACGACGCCCGCGCCCACACCGAACTCGAGCACACCCTGCGCGTCTTCCTCGCCAACGACGGGCAGTGGGGGGTGACGGCGACGGCGTTGCATGTGCACGTCAACACCCTGCGCAACCGGATGGCCAGGATCACCGAGCTCACCGGCCGCGATGTCCACCGGCTCGCCGACACCGTCGACCTGTTCCTCGCGCTCGCGGCGGGCGCTCAGCCGGGATAGATCGCCGGATCCAGGTCGTAGGTGGGCAGTGGCCGCTGCGGTGTCGCGGTGTCGGCGCGGGCCCAGGCCGCCACGTCCCGGCAGCGCGCGAACGTCACGTCCCCGCACTCCTGGGCGTAGCGGATCAGGCTGCGCAGCGCCAGCATCCGGCCAGGGCGGCCGGTGAGGAACGGGTGCATGCAGACGTTGAACAGGCACCGGTAGTGGCGCATCCCGTCGAGTTCGGCCCGCCACATGCGCTCGACCTTGGCCGGCTCCTCGATGACCGACCCGATCCGCGGTTGCGGCAGGTACGCGTACTGCTCCCAGTCGTCGAGCGACCAGTGCACCGGCAGTTCCACCACCGGCGCGTGCGCGCCCGGCACCAGATACGGCCGGTCGTCACCCATCAGCGAGGAGTCGTAGGCCAGCCCGTATTCGGCGACCAGCCCGAGGGTTTCGCGGCTGGCGCTCCACATCGCCGCCCGGTGCCCGGCGATGTCGATGCCCTGTGCCGCGAAAACCTCCAATGCCCGAACGAAATCCGCGCGCTCGGCGCCCGGGGGCAGCGAGGTGGGCGCTCGGTGACTGTAGGAGTGGTGGGCGACCTCGTGCCCGCGATCGACGATCGCGGCGGCCAGCCCCGGACGCTGCTCCGCGACCCAGCCGGGCACGAAGAACGTCGCGGGCACGGCCAACTCGTCGAGCAGGTCGAGGATCCGTGGCACGCCGACATCGGGCCCATAGGACTGGTGCGACATCACCATCGGGTGCTCGGCGTAGCGCCCGCCCTCGGCGAGGATCGGCGTCTCGGCGTCGACGTCGAAGGTCAGGGTCGCCACGGCGGCCGCGCCACGGGTCCAGGAGGTCATCGGCGTGCGCGCCAGGCCGCGGCAGTGTCCAGGTTCGCCATGGGGTGCAGCATCTCACGGTCGAACGCGGCGAGCGGAGCCCCGGTCTCGACCCGGCGGGGCAGGTCGGGGTTGGCCAGCGCGCCGGTGCCGAGCGAGAGCAGATCCGCGTGCCCGCCGGTGAGGACGTCGGCCGCCTGGGGCAGCGCGTGCATGCCGCCGTTGGCGACGACCGGCTTACCGGTCACCTCGCGGGCGAGCTGGGTGATCGTCGAGCCGCCCGCCAGCCGCGCGGTCTCCAGGAAGTCGCGGCCCTCGCTGGCGATGTGCAGGTAGCTCGCGTCGGCCAGCGCGTCGAAGATCACACGCGCGTCGTCCGCGCCGCCGGGCCAGCGGTAGGCGAAGTCGTTGACCTTAGTCTGCGACAGCCGCATTCCCACCGGCAGGTCGCCGACGGCCTCGCGCACCGCGTCCAGCACGCGCACGTGCAGCCGGATCCGGTTCGCCACCGGGCCGCCGTACTCGTCGGTGCGCAGATTGGTGTAGTCGGTGAGGAACTGGTCGAGCAGGTAGCCGTTGGCGCCGTGGATCTCGACGCCGTCGAACCCGGCGGCCCTGGCCCGGGTGGCCGCGGCGGCGAATCCGGCGATCACCTCGTCGATATCCCGGGCGGTCATCTCCGCGGGCGCGCTCCACGCGCCGCCGACGCCGCCGTAGTCGGCCATCATCCGTCCCGGCGGCGCCACGGCCGACGGACCGATCGTCCCGACGCCGTAGGAGTTGCCCTGGGAGATGGCGCCCGCGTGCATCAGCTGGGCGACGATCGGCACGCCCTCGGCGTGCACCGCGTCCACCACCGTCCGCCACCCGGCGACATGGCCCTCGGTGACCAGACCGGGCTGGCCGAAGTAGCCCTGGCTGTGCGCGGCGTCGGGGTAGATGCCCTCGGTGGTGATCAGGCCGAAGCCGCCTGCGGCGAATTCGCGGTAGTACCCGGCCATCTGCGCGGTCGGGGTGCCGTCGGGCTGGGCCGAGATCCGGGTCATCGGGGCGACGGTGAAGCGGTTGCGCAGCCGCAGGGGTCCGAGATCGAACGGGGCGAGGGCGGGGTGGGCGAGGTCGGTGGTGGTCATCGGTTCTTCTCCTCGGTGGTCAGGACGGTCAGCGACAGCGGGCTCGGGCCCGCCCCGTTGATGACGTTGTGGTCCTGCGGGCAGGACGAGACGACGACGAGACACGGCAGCTCGGCGCGCAAGGTGATGGCGTCGCCGGGCCGCGTCGCGGCGGTCAGCCACGACAGCTCGCCGTCGGCGCCGACGGGGATGCGCATGAACACGTTGATGGGCTGCGGGATATGGGACGGCGCCGGATACCCGCGTTCGGCCAGCGCGTCGGTCAGGTTCTGCGCACAGCTGGCGTGGTCCGGATCCCCGTAGGCCGCATAGCGTTGCGGGTCGCAGGCGGCGATCAGCATGTCGTGAATGCCGGGGGAGGTGTCGGCGAGGTAGGTGAGGATCGGGCGGCGCCGGTTGGTCACGAATGCCTCGCCCAGCGCCGGGAACAGGCGGCTGGTGTGGGTACGGGTGTGCGCGGCGCTGTGGTGTTCGGCGAGGTCGTCGGCGTGGTAGGCGAACACGTCACCGACCTGCCCGCCGGCGACATCGGTGATCCGCAGGCGATCTCCGGGGCGCAGGAGCACCGACCTGGCCTGCCTGGCGGGCACGAGGACCGGCTCCGGGTGGCTCAACGTTGTCATGCCGTTCAGTCAACCGGTGCGCGGGACCCGAGCGCCATGGAGATGTCGACACTCTCTTGTGTTCGAAGTGGATGTTTCACTATGTCACGAGGGCTTGCGGGCGCGATAGCGTGCGATGGTCCGTTCGGTCTACGCACAGGAAGTGCCCATGATCACTGCCCTCGCCACGGCACACGCCATCGCGACCGGCGACACGACCTCTTCGGCGGTCGTCTCCTCGGCGATAGCCGTTGCGCGGCAGCCTGATTCGGCCACGACGCTGGTGACCGTCACCGCTGAACGCGCCCGTCTCCAGGCCGCGGTCGGCGATCGCCGGGCGGCACGGGGCCTTCGGCGCAGTGTCCTCGACGGTGTGCCGATCGTGTGGAAGGACCTGTTCGATCTCCAGGGCACGGTCACGACGTGCGGTTCGGCCAGCCACCAGTACGACGAACCCGCCGCCGTCGACAGCCTGCTCGTGCGCCGGGCCCACGATCGGGGCCTGGTCACCCTCGGCAAGACCACCCTCAGCGAGTTCGCCTTCTCCGGCCTCGGCGTCAACACCCGCTTCGGCACCCCCACCAACCCCGTGGCCCCCGATCTGATCCCCGGCGGATCCTCGTCGGGGTCGGCCGTCGCCGTCGCCCGTGGCCTGGTCCCGCTGGCGGTCGGCACCGACACCTCGGGCTCCGTGCGCATCCCCGCCGCCCTCTGCGGAGTCCTCGGATTCCGCGCCAGCCCAGGGCGATACGGGCCGCACGACTTCGCGCCGCTGTCGCCGACTCTCGACAGCGTCGGTCTCTTCGCCACCACCGTCACCGACATCGCCGCCCTCGACGGCCTATTGCTTCCATCAGGTTCCACGCCGTCACTCGGGTCGGCGCCCGTCGGCCAGGGGTTCGAGGGCCGGACAACGGGCCGGGAGCGTATCGCCGGTCATGGGAACGAATCCCTCAGAACGACAGCGGGATTCGACGCCGCGCGCCCGCTGCCGCCCCGGTTCGTCGTCCCGACCGGCGAATGGACCGACGACCTCGCGGCCCCGATCGCCGAGAACTTCGCCCGCACCGTCGCGCACCTGCGGGCCGCGGGAGCGGCCGTCGAGGTCCGCGCGCTCGCGTCCCTCGTGACCGCACAGCGACTGCTGGACGACCACGGCACGATCGTCGGCGCCGAGGCCCACCGCCTGCACGGCCACCGGCTTCGCTCGACGATGCCGATCGAACCGGCCACCCGCCGCCGTCTGGAAGCCAACGCCCACACGGCGACCACCATCGCCCCGGTGTACGCCGCGCTGCCCGGCCTGCGCGCCGACTTCGCCGCCGAACTCGGCGCCGCGACTCTCCTCTGCCCGACGATCCGCCGCCTGCCACCGCCGATCACCGACCTGCTCGCCGACCCGGATGCCTACGACACCGCCAACGCGACGATCCTGCGCACCACGATGCTGCTGAGCTACCTCGGCAGCTGCGGCATCAGCCTGCCCACCCCGTCCCGCCACCCGGGACACTCCGTCCTGCTCTCCAGACACGGCGGCGCCGACGGCGCGCTGCTGGCGGACGCCCTGTGGACCGAACGAGTCATGCACCGGCACCAGGATCACTAGCGGCCGAACGAGTCGCGCACTTGCGCTGGGATCACCAGCGGTCGAACGAGTCGCGCACCTGCCTCGGGATCACCAGCGACCGAATCCTCGGTGGCGCAGTGGGGACCGCGGGTCGGCGGCTTGCCTGTGCAGGGGGTCGGCGCCGGTCCGGCGCACCGGGAACCGTGGGATTCGCGCCGGGGTGCGGTCGCGGCCGTACTCTCGAACGGACGCGTGTGGACGGGCCGCGGGTGGGTCCGGGTGAGTGGAGGAGGGCGGGCGTGAGGGTGCGCGACGGCGAGATCGATCGCCCGCTGTCACCGTCGGAGCGCTGGTTCTGGCTGGTCGATCAGCTGTCCCCGGCCAATTGCGTGGTCCGGCTGCGGGTGCGCGGCCCGATCGGCGGGTATCGCCTGGAGGACGCCGCGGCGGCGGTGGTCGCCGAATTCCCGTTGCTGCGGGTGGTCGTCGCGGACGGGCCCCGGTTCGTGCCCGCCGCCGACCCACATCTGCCGGTGCTGCATCGCATCGTCGGCGATCCGGACGAGTGGCGCACCGTCTTCGACGAGCAGCTCGCCACCCCGGTCGATCTCGCGACCACGCCCGGCAGGCTCATCGATCTGGCCTGGCGCCCAGGTACGTCCGACGAGCTGCACGACCTGATCCTGGTCTTCTCGCATGTCCTCGTCGACGGCCGTTCGATGGCCTCGCTCGGCTCCCGCATCCTCGCCGTCGCCTTCGGCGCGCCCGCGTCCGAGATCGTCCGGCCCCCGATCCCGGCCGCCGACGACCTGATCCCACCCGCGCACACCGGCCTGCTGCGGTGCCTGCGCACGAACCTCTCCGGCCAGCTCACCGCGACTCTGCGGCGCACCGTCGGCCTGCCCGGCACCCCGCCGCCGCTGCCCGCCCGGCGCACCCGCACCGTGCTGCGCACCCTCGAGGGCGACGAGCTGGCCGCGCTGCGCACCCGCTGTCATCGCGCGGACGTCACCGTCAACGCCGCGCTGACCGCCGCGCTGGCCCAAGCGCTGGGCGAGCTGAATCGCCCCCGTGGCTCCGGCATCGCCGCCATCGGCATCCCGGTCGACGTGCGGTCGCGCCTGCGTCCGCCGCCCGCCGACGACGAACCGGGCATGTTCACCGCCGTGGTCCCCACCTTCATCCCCTTCGGCCCGGAAAGCTCCCTCTGGGACGCGGCCGGCACCGCCAAAGCTCACCTGGCTCAGCGCCTGGACCGCCATGCCGACCTCACCGCGCTGGCCGCGATTCGCTACGGGTGCCCGCGCTCGCTCGAATCAGGCAGGCGCGCAGTCGAACTCGTCGACCGTCGCGCGCCATGGAACGTCACCCTGAGCAACCTCGGTCACCTCACCACCCCCGAAACCCCCGAGCCCCTGCCCATCACGGCCCTCACCGTCGCGGGCACCAACTCCTGCGCCAGCGCCCTCACCGTCGCCGTGGCGACCCTGCACACCACCATGTCGATCACCTTCTGCTACGTCGACACGATGCTCGCGCGCTCCACCATCGAATCCCTCGCCGACCACACCCTCGCCGCCGTCACCCGCTGACACCCGGCGGAGCTAGCCGAGGTGGGCGCGCAGCCGGTCGCGGAGGGCGGCGCGGTCGGGTTTGTTCGTGCGGCCGCTGACCGGGATCTTGTCGACGATCACGATGTCGTCCGGAACGGCCGTGGTGTCGATGATCTGGGGCAGGCGGGTGCGCAGCAGCGCCGCGATGTCGCCCGCGTCCGGGTCGGCGACCACGGCGAGGACGATACGTTCATCACCGATCTCGTCGGGCAGGCCGACCATGATCGCCTCGCGGACCCCGGCGATCGCGGTGATCACCGGCTCGTACAAGCCCGGGTAGATATTGGTCTTGCCGCGGATCATCATGTCCTTCTTGCGGCCGGTGAGCACGAGCTGCTCGCCGTCCCAGCGCGCCAGGTCGCCGGTGGCGACCTCGGTGAGCGGCTCGTCGCCGAGATAGCCGCGGCACAGATTCGGGCCTGCCAGGACGAGTTCACCGTCCGCGGCGATGCGCGCCCGCACGCCGGGGACGGGGGCGCCGAGCAGATCGCCCTCGTGGGCGAGCTTGGCGACGTCGTTGGTGACGGCGACCGGCAGGATCTCCGTCATCCCGTAGATGGCGAGGAACTCGGTGCTGGGCAAGGATTTCCGCGCCCGCCGCAGCAGCGCCGAGGTGACGGGTGCCCCACCGAGGGCGACCTGGCGCAGGTTCGTCGGTGCGGTGATCTCGCCCGCCTCGAGCGCGTCGAGCGCGACGGCCAGGTCGGCGGGGGTGTAGAAGGCGTGGGTGGCGCTGCGCAGCTGGTGGGTGAACCGCACCGGGTCGATGTGGGTGCCGAAGCGTGGATACGGCGGCATCGCCCAGCGCGCGCCCGCCATCAGCGCGGGCAGCCCCATCATCAGCTGCTCGGTGTGCAGGAACGCGCCGGGGGCCAGACTCGTCCGCCCGCCCATCGCCGCCAGCCCGGCGCCGAGCGAAGCACGGGTGTGTACAACGGCTTTCGGGTCATCGGTGGTCCCGGAGGTGAACACGATCAGCGCGGCCGCCTCGGGATCGGCGGGCGCCGCGGCGGGCCCGGCCGCCTTACCGGTGAAGCGGCGCAGGGGAATCGAGCCTGCGGGCACGCCGGGCAGCCACGCGCCGCTGTGGATGTGCCGCACGTCCAGCGCACCGAAGCGCGGCAGGCTCAGCCCCCGCCGACGCCCGAAGCCGGCGAGCGGGCCGCTCACCGCGTACAGCAGCGATTCTGTGGCCGCCCAGGTCGGTTCGACCAGGGCCACCCGCTGGGCGAACAGCTCGGGCCCGATGCCCGGGTCGACGAACACGATGGTGCCGCCCGCGGCGATCACGCCGAAGATCAAGGTCACCGAGGCCACGCTCGGGCGGATCGAGAACAGCATCCGGTCGCCGGGCGCGAACCCGGTCGCGCCCAGATTGGCCGCGACCCGATCGACGCTGTCGACGAGCTCGCGATAGGTCAGCGCGCGCTGACCGACCGTGCCGAGGGCCGAGGCGTCGGGAATGCGATCGGCCTGCATCGCCAGGTGAGCGAGGAAATCGGCGGTCATCGGATATCGACGATGTCGGGCCGGTAGCGGTGGTCGGCGTACCAGGCCAGTGTCTTGCGGATGCCCCACGCGCGCACCCGCCGGTTCGAGCCGTACACCCGCACGTCACGGCGCAATCCGTAGTCGGTGGTGATCGTGCGCACGGCATTGACCAGCGCCCGGTCCTCGTGCAGGTCCTCGATGGCGGTGCGCGGGAATCCGCCTGCGGCCGTGTACAACTCGGCTGTGATCGCCATATTGCAGCCGGGCGTCATCACGTACGGGCCCAGATACTTCGGGTCGCGATTGCCCGAGCGCACCTTCCCGAAGGCCGAGGCCACCTCGAGTGCGACCCGGATGATCGTGCGGTCCCGCCACGACACCCCTTCGTCGGTCCGGGGAATCAGCTGCCCGCTGATCAGTCGCAGCCCCGCGTCGAACCCGGCGTTGATCCGCTGGGTCCAGTCGGGCGCGGGCAGGCAATCGGCGTCGGTCCGGGCGAGCCGGGTCGCGCCCCGCGCGATCGCGTACCGCATTCCGGTGTCGGCGGCGGCGCCGGTGCCCTTCTGCGCTTCGCTGATCACCTCGATCGCGGGAACCGGATGCGCGGCCGCGAACGCCCGCACGATGTCGGCGGTGCCGTCGGCCGAATTGTTGTCGACCACGACCACGCGGAAGTCGGTATCACGTTGCGCGGCAACGGCAGTCAGCGTCGCGTCGATCCCGCGCGCTTCGTCGAAGGCGGGGATCACGACCCACAGCCCGCTCACCGCCGCGCCACCAACCGGTCGAGACCACCGATCTCGGTGACCCAGTCGTAAAAGCGATCCAGCCCCTCCGCGAACGGCACGGTCGGTCGGTAGCCGAGTTCGCCCTCGGCGCGCGAGAGATCATAGGTCGCCGACCGGGTGACCAGCGCGACCGCGTAGCGCGACAGCGGGGGAGTCCACCGCCGCGCGACCGCCGGAATCCGCCACACCGTCTCGATCGCCGCCAGCGCCCCGCCGAGTACCGGCGCGGGCACGACCACGCTCGGCGCGGACAACCCGAACCGCCGCGCCACCGCGGCCATCGTCGGCCACACCGCCACCGGCTCGGCATCGGCGACGAAATAGGCGCGCCCGCCGACCTTCTCGGCCGCGAGCGCCAGCTCCACCGCCTGCACCAGATGATCGATGTAGCACAGCGACGCGCGCACCTCGCGGCCGCCGGACAGGTCGGGCAGGCGTCCCGCCCGCAATTTCGCCAGGATCTGCACGATCGGCCCGTGTCGATCCCCGGGCCCCCAGACGGCGCGTGGCCGCAGCGAGCACGTCGTGAAGGTCGGCGTATCGGCCGCCAGCACCAGCTGTTCGGCGACCGCCTTGGTCTCGCAGTAGCTGTTGAGGAATCGCGCCGGGTACGGCACCGACTCGTCGATCCCCAGCTGATCACCGCCGTCGGGCGCCATCAGCGCGCTGGGACTGCCGATGAACACGAAGCGCTCGACTCCGGCCGCGGCGGCCTCCTGCATCAGCCGATCGGTCCCCGCGACATTGACCGCGAAGAACTCCGCGGGCCGTCCGAACTCGCCGAGCAGCGCCGCGGCGTGCACGACGGCCGTCACCCCGGAGACCGCGCGGGCCAGCGCCGCCGTGTCCGCGAGATCGGCCACCGCCACCTCGGCGCCCGCCGGGGCCGTGGCGGGGTCGCGGACCATTGCCCTGACCGTGACGCCGCGCGCCAGCAGGCCGCGCACGATCGCCCCGCCGACGAACCCGCTCGCCCCCGTCACCAGCACAGTCATCGCGTCACCCTACGACGTGGACCCGGCCCGACCGCCGGGGCGCACCGGTCCCGGCGGTCGCGCGCCGCTGCCCACGCCGATTCACCGATCGGCCTCGCCCAGTGTCTTCCACCAGGTCGCACCGAGCAGCATCGTCATCGCGGCGGCCCGGCCGGGCCCGATCCCGTGCTCGGCGGCCACCCGCCGCGCGGCTGGGATCTGGGCGAGGTGCGCGCCGACGCTGAGCGCCAGATCGATCCAGAACGCCAGCTTCGCCAGGCGGGAACGGAACGGCCGCACGATCCCGAGGATCACGTAGGCCCAGCCGAGCACCGGCACCGTCCGCAGGGCGAGCACTGTCGTCGCGTTCGGGGCGCTCGCCGTCGCCGCGCGATGGCGCGCCTGAGTCTGCTGCGGTGCCGTCACCGTCCACCTCTCCTTGTTCGCGTTCGCTGTCGACGCGGCGTGTGTGGTCATCACCGGACCCCGGGCCCGCGGTAGGTCACCGCGGCTGCCGTCGGCCCGCCGTCGGCGGCCACGAACAGCAGCGGCTGATCCGTGCGTCCGGCCTCGCGGGCCGCCACGTAGGCGGCCGTGAGCGCGGAAGTGTGCGCGTCACCGGCGAAGTCGTCGGTCACCAGCGCGGCGACGCCGAGTTCGGCGGCCAGTGCCGTGGCGAATTCGGGCGTCGGCTTGCCGCACACGAGGACCACGCGCTCGGCCTCGATGTCGTCGGCAGCCAATGCTTCCCGGGCCGCCGCGGTCGCGTGCTCGACGAGTTCCGCTGTGCCGGTGTCGAGTTCGACGGTCAATGCCGACCGTCCGGTGGCGCCCATCGCCGAGAGCGTCACGTAGCCCTGCGGATCGGGCAGCGCGTCACCGGCACTCACGTGCACGCCGCCGAAACCGATGGCGGTGGCGGAATTCTCGAGCACCAGTGCCGCCCCGACCGGCTCGAACGGGAAGTCCGCGTCGGCGCGCATCGACGGATGCGCGTCGCCGGAGACGACGACCACGTGCCCGGCGGGCAGGTCGGCCAGCAGCGACGCGGCCACGCCGACCGCGTTGACCAGGCCGCAGGCGCCGTTCATCAGGTCGAACGACAGGCAGGGCACGTCGCCGGGCCGGTACTCGAGGCCGATGCCCGCCGCCTGCTGGATGAGCGCGGCCACCGCCGGTTCGACGAGGTTCGCGTCGCGGTAGACCCCGACGTTGATCAGCGCGTCGACCTGGTCCGGCGGACAGCCCGCACCGGTCAGCGCGGCCCGCGCGGCGGCGGCCGCCTGACCCACCGAGCTGACGCCACCGGTCTGCGTGACGGCCGAAGAAATGATGATTCCCATACTGTCCTATACCCGCAGATCGCCGATTGTCACCGACAAGAACCCGGCGACCACGCCCGACGCGGCGGGCACCAGCAGCACTTTGGACCCCGGCGCGATCCGGCCCTGCCGCAGTGCGTCGTGCAGCACCACGAAGTGCGAGGTCGAGGCGGTGTTGCCGAAGCGATCCAGCACCGCCAGCTTCGGCGGCATCGGTGAGTCGAACTCGCGCTCGGCGATCTTGTCGATCAATTCCACGGCGGGACCGCTGAATTGATGATGGATCAGATAGTCGTAGCCCTCGGCGGCGAAGTCGGAACCACGGGCGGCCAGGAACTCGCGCTGCCGCGAGGTCCACAGCAGATACCGCGACTCGTTGTGCATCGCGCGATTATCGGTGTAGAGCGCGACGCCGGGGCCCTGATCGCTCGGCATGCCCAGGCACAGTTTCGCGAAGGCGGCGCTGGTGTTGAGCTCCACGTAGTCCAGGCCGGGGCCGTCGGTGGCGTCGAGGACCACGGCCGCGCCCGCGTCGCCGACGGTCAGCGAGGCGAACTGCGGGTCGTACTTCTGCGAGATCTCGCGCACCGCGGTATCGGAGATCGGGGTGATGCACTCGCCGGAGACCACCATGCCCCTGCGGACCGCGCCGGAGCGAATCATCCGGTCCAGCAGCAGGACTCCGGTCATCATCCCGGCGCAGGCGTTGGACACGTCGAAGTGGATGGCCCGGTTCGCCCCCAGCGCGGTGCGCAGCATCAGCGCGAACGACGGCTCGAGGCAGAAGTCCTCGCCCCGGGTGCGGGTGATCGAGCAGGAGATGATCACCTCCAGTTCGGCGGCCTCGTAGCGGGAGTTCGCCAGCGCCTCTCGGGCGGCGGCCAGCGCGATGCTGAACGAGTCCTCCGGCCTGCCCTGCGCGTCGACGCCGCGCACCCGCCGCGCCGCCACCCCGCTGACCTTCTCCAGATCCAGCGGCGCGTCGATGGCCAGCCGGCTCATCAGCTCCGCCGTGGTCACCTCGCGGGCGGGCAGATACGCGCCGACGGCCTCGATTGTGGATTTCACCATGTGCTTGTTCACTTCCGAATATCGCGCGATGCACAGTCCTCCATCAGCGCATCTCGCCGATCCTAGTCACAGACCTTCACTATTCGGTCTCGCTCAACTAGATTGTGCCGGGGTGTGGAGTGCTGCCCGACGCCATGAACTCACCCTACTCGCCGCAGGTCAGCCCTGGTTGCCCGGCGTGCTGCTGCTGGGCCGGGTCGCGCGCCCGATTCGCAAGGTCCCCAAACTCGGCTGGTTCGTTGCCGATCCGCTGGTCGCACGCCAGATCTACAACGACAGCACGCACTTCAGCATCGTCTCCGAGGGCGCCGCCGGGCACTGGTGGGCGCAGGTCATCGGCGACTGGGTCGAGGACCTGTTCGAAGGCCCGGGTCACACCGAGCTGCGGACCACGGTGCGAGACCTGTTCACCCTGACCCACACCGATGCGCTCGTGGAGCGCGTCATCGGTCCTGACCTGCGGGATCTGCGCGATCGGCTGGCCGAGGGCGAGACCGTCGACATCGCCGCGCGCGCCCAGATCCTGGTCGGGCGCAGCGTGTCCGACCTGGTCGGCATGCGCCCCGAGGACATCGCCGCGGCCATCGGCGGCGATCCCACCGACGACCTCGACGCGCTGTTCCTGCGGCTGTTCCACCATGTGGAGGAGCTGGTCAACCTCGGTTTCGGCACCATGGCCTCGACCACGCTCGACCCCGTCGCGGTGGCGCGGGCGAAGGAGCTGGCCGGGCAGCTGGCTGTCAATGTCCCTACCGCCTACGAGCGCGCCGATCCCGACACCACGCTGGGGCGCTGTCGCGAACTCGGCCTCGACGTCGAGCACGCGGCCGGGCTGGCCATCCTGATGGCGGTGGCCGGCACCGACACCCTGGCCAGCGCCATGACCAGGATGGTCGCGATCATGCACGACACCGGCGAGCACCGGGCGCTGCTGGCCGCGCCCGAGCGGCTGCCCGACGCGGTGCGCGAGACGCTACGGGTGACCAGTCCGGCCTACCTGGTCGGGCGCTCGGTCACCGCCGACGTGCGCGTGGCGGATCGGGACCTGCGTGCGGGCGAGCACGTCAAGATCCTCACCTGGACCATCAACAACGCGGTCGGCGAGTTCAGCGTGCACCGCGACTACGTGCCCGAGACCCGGCAGTTGTGGTTCGGCGGCGGCCGCCATCTGTGCCTGGGTGCCCAGCTCGTGCACTCCGAGCTGACCGCGCTGCTCGCGGCGCTGACCGCGGCGGGCAGGCCGTGGGAGATCGTCGAGCGCCGCTACCGGCGCAAGGTCTTCATCCCCACCTACGAGACGCTGCGCATCCGGCTGGCGGACTGAACACAGCACGAAGGCCCCGTCCACCGGACGGGGCCTTCGCGGTGGCTACTACTGGTTTTCCGGGGCGTTGATCCGGTTGCTGAAGCCGATACCGATCACGATCGCGGCGGGCACACCGGTGATCACCAGACCGGCCGCGGCGCCCAGCGGGATGCCGACCGCGCCACCGGCGAGGCAGCCGGCGATGCCGGTCGCGCCACCGAGCGCCAGCACCGGGATGCCCAGGATCAGGCCGCCCGCGGCGCCGATCGCGCAGCCCGCGACGCCACCGACGAGGGTGCCGACCAGGGTGCCGATGGCGGTGACGATGCCGAACTGGGTGGCGGCGGCGCTCACCGCGTCGTCGAAGGCGTCCTGACGGACGACGTCCTTGAGCAGGGTGGACGGGCGGGCCGAGGCCGCCTCGGTGCGCGGGGTGAGCACGGCGCGAGTGCCGTCGATGGCGGCGTCGATCGGGTACTCGAGGTCGTTGAGCGTGTAGGCGAGCGGGAACCCGACGACCACGTTGCCCTGCCCGTCACGGACCTGGAACTGGCCGTTCTCGCTGGCCAGCGAGCCCGCGTCGGTCTCGACGACGACGGAGTCGCCCTCGATGCCGGTCTTCCAGTTGATGCCGGGCAGCACCTGGTTCACGCCCTGGCTCACGCCGTCGAGGAAGGCGGGAATGGGCGCCGGGGCCGGGGCCGGAGCGGCGTGCGAGGTGCCGGTGGCGATACCGAGCGCGGCGATGACAAGTGCGGAGGTTGCGGCAACCTTGCTGAGCTTCATGAATGCAGTCTTTCCCTCAATGGCAATGCTCCCGGGGGAGCGCAGGCCCTCGATCGAGCACCCATGAACAAGTGTCCAACTCAATGTTGCTGAGATGTAACTTAAAATGTCATAAGAGCACAAAACGGACAGTGATATGCGCCATTGCCTGCGAATGCCATTTGCCGCGTGGAACTTTCACCCCCGAATTCGCCATCGTGATCTGAAACACGTCAGTGTCGTCGGTGGTCGGCCACTGCCGGGACGAGCCGCAACCGTCGCGACAGATCTGACGCGAAGACCTGCTCGGGATCGGCCGCATCCCGCACCCGCCGCCATTCGTCCAGCCGTGGATACATCGCCGCGATCGTCTCCGGCGCGGTCCGCGAGTCCTTGGCGAAGTACAGGCGCCCGCCCGCGACCAGCACCCGCTCGTCGAGCTCACGGCAGAAGCGGTCCAGACCGGCCGTGATGGGGAAGTCCAAGCTCAGCATGTATCCGGGGTGTGGCCAGGACAGCGGCGCCGGGTTGCTCGGGCCCATCCGCTTGAAGACGTTGAGGAACGAGTGGTGCCCCGACTCGGCGATGGCCTGCACCGCGCGCGCCAGGTGCCGCTCGGCGCCGAACGGCATCGAGAACTGGTATTGCAGGAACCCGCGCCTGCCGTAGGCGCGATTCCACTCACCGAGCAGATCCAGCGGATGGTAGAACTGCGTCAGATTCTGGATGCGACCGCGCGCGCGTCGCGGGAACATGCGATGCGCCGCCTCGGCCGCGATTCTCGTCGTCACGCTGTTCACCATCCCGTTCGGAAAGATATCGGGCACGGTGAACAATTGCGGCGCATCGAAAGTCAGCGGTTTGCTGCGAAGTTTCACCGGCAGCTGGTCCACGGTCGCGAGCGAACCGCGGCTGAACCCGGCCCGACCGAGTTTCGCGCCGGTGGAAATGGTGTCGGGCACCGACATCGAATAGTCGTAGCCGTCGTCGGACCCGCCGGTCAGTAGCGCCATCGTCTCGTCGAGATCGCGGGTGCGGTCGTTGTCGACGAAGAAGTACGCGGTCTCGGTGTGCTTCAAGCGGATTCGGGCACCGGTCACGATGCCGGTCAGCCCCATCCCGCCGACGGTCGCCCAGAACAGCTCGGACTCGGGGCCCTGCGGGGTCAGTGTCCGCACCGAACCGTCGGCGGTGAGCAGATCCAGCGACACCACGTGGTTGCCGAAGCTGCCCTGCGAATGATGGTTCTTGCCATGGATATCCGACCCGATGGCCCCGCCGACCGTCACCTGCCGGGTCCCCGGCAGCACCGGAACCCACAGCCCGTACGGCAGCGCGCGCCGCATCAGGGCATCCAGGCTCACCCCGGCGTCGACGTCGGCGATCCCGCTGTCGGGATCGATGTGGTGGATGCGGTCGATCGCGGTCATGTCGACCACCAGCCCGCCGCCGTTCTGCGCCGGATCGCCGTAGCTGCGGCCCAGTCCGCGCGCGATCACCCCGCGCGGGCCCGCCGTGCGCACCCGCTCGGCGATCACGCCGATGTCAGGCGTGCGCAATACCTCGGCGACGGTCGGCGCGGTGCGTCCCCACCCGCTCAGGCTGCGCCGTTCGGTCTCGGGAATCCCCTGTGTGAAAGTCACGGGAGCACACGTTAAGTCGTGTTGCTGAGGGCAGCCTGAGGCGTCAGCGTGTGGTCAGGGTGCCGTTCTCGACGGCGGTGACGCGGGTGCAGGTGGCGTCGAGGAGCGGACGGTCGTGGCTGATCAGGAGCACGCCGAGGGTGTCGGCGGCTTTCGTCATGATCAGCCGGATGATCGTGGCGGTGGTGGCGGCGTCGAGCATGGCGGTGGCCTCGTCGAGGACGAGGTAGCGGGGGCGCTGGGTGAGCGCCCTGGCGACGCAGGCGCGTTGGAGCTGACCGTCGCTGAGGGCGTGCGGGCGGCGATCGAGCAGGTCGGGGGTGAGGCCGACCGCGGCGGCGACCGCGGTGAGGTCGGGCGCGGAGGCGCGGCGGATCGTGGCCGGTTCGGCGATGATCTGGGCCAGGGTGAAGTGGGGATTGGTGGCGGCGCGCGGTGATTGGAAGACCATCGCGATCGCCCCGCGCCGCGCGTGTGGCGGCTCGCCGTCGACGGTGACCGTGCCCGCGCGCGGCGGGAGCAGTCCGGCCAGGGTCTTGGCCAGGGTGGTCTTGCCCGAGCCCGAATCGCCGGTGATCCCGACGATCTCGCCCGGCGCGACCCGTAGGTCGACCCCGCGGACCACGGGCTCCTCGGCTCGGTAGCCCACGGTGAGGGCGTCGGCGATCAGCATCGGGACCTCGGTCGGCGGATCATGCGCTCGCCCTCGCGAACCAGCGCGGTGGGCCCGCCCGCGTAGGGGCAGGTCTCGGACAGGTTGGTCAGCGCGAGCGGCGGATGCGGCAGGGGGCGCAACCCGCGTTCGGGCAGGGCCGCGAGCAGATCGCCGGTGTAGTCGTGCCACGGATCGTCGAGAACCTCCCGCCCGGGGCCGACCTCCATCAGGCGCGAGGCGTACATGATCGCGACGGTGTCGGCGATGCCCGCGCGCAGCAGATGCCCCAGATCGTGGGTGATGAGCAGGACCGCGGCGCCCTGATCAGCGCACTCGCGCAGCAACTGGCCGATCTGGTCGGTGCGCGCCCGGTCCAGTCCGGCGGTCGGTTCGTCGGCCACGATGACCTCCGGATCGCCGGCCAGAGCCGCCGCCACCGCCGCCCGCTGGGCCATCCCGCCCGAGAGTTCGTGCGGGTACAGCGACAGCGCCGAGGACTCGAGCCCGGCGCGCTCGACCAAGGCGGCGGGGGTGTGGTCGGTGCCCAGCGCGGCGATCGCCTCGGCGAGCTGGGAACCGATCGTGCGCACCGGCGTGAAGTGCGTCCCCGGCGACTGCGGGATCAGGGCGATGTGGCGTCCACGGTAGGAGTGCTCGCGGCGGCGAGGGCGTCGCAAGGCCCGGTGGGCCGGGGTCGCGGCGCCGAGTCCGGCGCGTGGCGGGCGGGCTCCGGTTCGCGGGTTCTCCTCGTCGAGCAGGTCGACGGTCCGGTCACCCAGATCCAGGCGCACCGCCCCGTCCGTGCGCGCCGTCGGCGGCAGCACGCCGACCACAGCGGCGGCGACGATCGACTTACCGCAGCCGGACTCGCCTGCCAGCGCGGTCACCGTTCCCGACGCCACCTCCAGCGACACCTCGGTGGCCGCGTGCACGACATCCTTGCCGCGCAGGGGAATCCGCACGGTGAGCGCGTCGATCGACAGTCCGGTCACCGGGGCATCCTCGCGGGTTTCGGCGGGAGCAGTACCCCGCGCAGTGCCGAGCCGGCGATGGCGACGGCGACCGTGGTCAGCACCAGGAAGCCGGCGGGGAAGACCAGCGTCCACCACCCGCCGAGCAGCAGGGAGGTGCGCGCTTCCTCGAGCAAGGTGCCGAGGCTCGGTTCGTGCGGCGGCAGTCCGAATCCGAGGAACGACAGCGTCGACTCGTGCCAGATCGCGTGCGGCAGCAGCAGGACCACCGCGATCAGTGCCTGCGGGGCGACCGCGGGCAGCAGATGCCGGGTGAGCAGATGGGTCCGTCCGGCTCCGGCGAGCACCGCCGCCGCCACGTACTCGCGTTCGCGCAGACTCAGGCTCTCCGCGCGCACGATCCGCGCGACCTGCACCCAGTGCGTGAGTCCGATCGACAGCACCACCGCCGCCGCGTTCCCGCGGAACAGCGCCACGATGACGATCCCCAGCAGCAGGTGCGGCAGCGCGTTCGCGGTGTCGGCCAGCCGCATCACCGCCCGATCGATCCGCCCGCCCGCCAGCGCCGAGACCGCGCCGACGCCGACCCCGATCACCGTCGACACCGCCGCCGCGCACGCCGCGACCACCAGCGAGGTACGCAGTGCCGCCGCGATCCGGACGAACAGCGGCCTGCCCGCCGCGTCGGTGCCGAACCACGCCCGCGCCGACGGCGCCTGGCGGGCGGCGGCGAAATCGGTGAGCCGGTCGTCGACACCGGCCACCCACGGCACCAGCACCGCGTACAGCACCACGGCGGCCAGCACGGCCAGCGCGAGGAACAGTCGCCGCCGCTCAGCCATCGGCCCGCACCCGCGGATCGAGCACGACCACGGCGATGTCGGCCAGCAGCGAACCGAGCATGACCGCGCAGGTGGTGCCGACGGTGAGGATCGCCAGCAGGGCCATGTCCAGGTCCTTCGCCGACTGCACGAACGCCCCGGCGACGCCGGGCCAGGAGAAGATCTCCTCGACCAGCACCGCGCCGACCACGACCTCCGGCAGCCGCACACCCAGGATGGTCACGAACGGGGCCAGCGAGGTCGGCAGGATATGCCTGCGGGTGATCGTCGTGGCGTCGATGCCGCGCGTGGCCGCGCCGACCACGAAATCCTCACTCCGGTTGCCCGACACCGACTCCCGCACGGCCAGCAACAGCCAGGGCACCTGCGACAGCGCCAGCGCGGACGCGGGCAGCACGAGATGCCGTGCCACCTGGGCGAATCCGGGGTCGGCGCCCGCGTCGGTCAGCCCGGCCGGTGGCAGCCAGCCGAGGCCGACCGCGAACACCGCGATCGCCGCCAGCGACACCACGAACGGCGGCAGCCCCTGCAGGATCACACACGCGGCGGCGACCCCGCGGTCGACGAGCCCGCCGCGACGCATGCCCGCCCATACCCCCGCACCGAGCGCGACCACCACGGCCGCGGTCATCGCCACGATCACCAGCAGTACCGTCCACGGAATGCGCTGGGCCAGTAGCTCGCTCACCGGCTGGGCGAAACCGCGCGAGACGCCGAGGTCGCCGCCGAGCAGGTCGGTGACCCATCGCCAGTAGAGCTGATACCAGGGCGCGTCCACGCCGAGCTGGTCCGTGAGCAGGGTCTTGTCGGCGGCGCTGGTCGATTCGTAGCGCGCGCCGAGATAGCCGACCAGCGGATCGAACGGTGACACCGCCGCGGCCGCGAACAGCCCGGCCGACACCGCGACGAGCACCGGAATCAGCGCCACCAACCGCCGGCCCGCCATCGCGCCGATGCCGCGACCGCGCAACCGGCCGCGGGTCACGAGCGGGTCCAGGTCTGCAGCGACCACCACGGCCCCCAGGTGACGCCGTGGGTGTGCGGCTCCAGGATCGGGCCGGAGGTGGTCCAGGCCGAGTCCTTCACCACGTAGGTGTGATCCAGGTGCACCAGGAACACGTGACTCGGGTCCTGGCCGTAGCGGCTCTGCACATCCCGGTAGGCGGCCGCCCTGATCGCGGGATCGGTACTGCGCCTCGCCTGTTCGAGGAGCGCGTCGATCGCGGGGTCGCGGTGCCTGCTCGCGTTGTCGTACGGGCTGCTCGCGCCGGGGTCGGCCGCGGGCGAGTGCAGGGTGGCGTAGGCCTGGGTATCGGGGTCGTACGGTTCGCTGCCGCCGCCGAGCAGAATGCCCGCCGTGTCGATGCGCGGCTCGATGCGGTCCCAGGACAGCGCCTCCGGATCGACCTCGACGCCGACGCGCCTGGCGTCGGAGACGAAGGCCAGGGCCAGATCGCGGCGCAGGGTGTCGGTGGAGTTGTACATCACCGTGAACTTCGCGCGCACACCGTCTTTGGCGCGGATGCCGTCGGGGCCGACACGCCAGCCCGCCTCGTCCAGGATGCGCTCGGCGCGGGCCCGGTCGAACGCGAAGGTCACCGCGGGGTTGTGGGCATCGCCGTAGACCTCGGGCAGCGGGGTGTACGCGGGACGGCCGTGGCCGCCGAGGATGTTGTCGATCATGGCCTGGCGGTCCACCGCGTAGTTGAGGGCCAGGCGCACGGCGGGGTGGCCCGCGACCGGGTCGCCGGCGGGCATCGAGATGCCGCGCCAATCCGCGGACGTGTTGGCCCGCACCGACATCGACGCCCGGGCGCCGAACGTCTCGGCCAGCAGCGGCGGCAGCGTGGTGCCGTCGAGTTCGCCCGCGGCCATCCGCTGCGCGCGGGTGTTGTCGTCGGGGACGTAGAGCAGCGTCAGCCGTTTCACCGCCGGCGCGCCGCCCCAGTAGTCCTCGTTCGCCTCGAAGACCGCGCGGGTCGGTTCGAGGCCGACGAGCCGGTACGGGCCGGTGCCGATCGGCGCGGTGTTGAGCGTGGACGCGGTCGCGGGGCCGGGAGTGGCGACGGATTCGGCCGGGACGATGCCGATGAGCAGCTTGGTGGGGAACGCGGCGTAGGGGTGGCGCAGGGTGAACCGGACCGAGGCCGGATCGACGGCCTCCACCCGCTCGATCATCGAGAACGACGAGCGGGCCTCCGAGGCCGAGGCCGGGTCCAGGATCGCCCGATAGGTGGCGACCACGTCGGCGGCGTCGAAGGCGGAGCCGTCGCTGAAGCGCACGCCGGTGCGCAGGGGCGCGGTCCATACTGTGGCATCGGCGTTCGGGGTGGGCAGCGCGGTGGCCAGGGCCGGGGCGAATCCGGACAGCCCGGGACCGCCGGTCAGGCGCAGCAGGCCGTCGTACATCTTGGCCTCACCGGCCGCGCCGTATCCGGCCACCGGGTTGTATCCGCCCAGCTCATAGGCGTCGGCGAGGACGAGCGAGTCGGTCGACCCGCTCGTCGGCGCGCCACACGAGGACAGCGCCACGGCCAGCGCGCACGCGGCCCCCACAGCGAACAGCGACCGAGCGTGCAGCCTCATCCTCGTCCCAACTCATGTTTATCTGAACAGATGGACAGATAATAGCCGCGCTGTCCAGTCGAGGACTAAGCTGAGCGTCGCCATGGGAGAGCCACGCACACTGGAGGGATCGCCGGTCGAACTCGGTCGGCGCGCGATCGGTGACGTCGAGATCGCCGCCTGGGCCCAGCGATTCGACCTGCTCTCCGACCCGAACCGCCTGGAGATCCTGCTGTGCCTGCACCGCACTCCCGGCATCAGCGTGGGCGAACTGGCCGCCGCCATCGGCCGCACCGAGAACGCGATCTCCCAGGCCCTGCGCGTCCTGCGCCACGAAGGTTGCGTCACCTCCAGTCGCGAAGGCCGCACGGTCACCAACCGCTTGACCGACCCGATCATCCACGAGATCCTGCACGCCATCGGCGCCAAACACGCCTGATGGCGGCCGCTTTCAGGTCGCGGAGCCGGGGCGGACGATCATGAGGACGACCACGGCGGTCCAGAGCAGGTTGTAGATGCCGGCGAGCATGGACAGGGTGCGCAGCCGTTTGCCGTCGTCGGGGGTGTCGAGGGCCTGGCGCTGCAGTGGGTGGATCTGGACGGCGAGCAGGCCGCCGGCGATGGCGGTGGTGATCATCGCGATGGTGATCCAGATTTCGTTCATCCGGCCCTGGATCGTGGCCAGGACGATGCCGATCACGGGGACGACGATCGCGAGTTTGGCGTAGTTGCCGGTGATCCGGTGCAGGGCGACCGCGACCGACCGGCTGCGCACCGCCTCGGGATCGGGTCCGCCCGCCGTGACCGGGGCGTAGCGGGGGAACAGGCTGGTGGCGACCGCCGAGCCCCCGACGAAGACGATGCCCGCGACCACGTGCACGGACAGCAAGAGATGTTCCACCTGTCGACTCCCTCCGACCTTCAATGTGGCTGAAGCTTAGCTCGAGTTTCAACAACATTGAAGGTCGGTGGGGTCACGTCACGCGGGCAGACGGTTCAGGCTGTCGACGCGCCGGTGAACGCGGCGACGACGGCCGCGCCGACCCGCCGCTGGATCGGGTCGGCGTCGGGTCCGAACAGCTCGGTGTCGACCCGTGTCACCACCTTTCGCGCCTCGCCGAGCAGGCGCGTGCCCGCCTCGGTGAGCTCGATCGCCGACGCCGAGCCGGCGCGCGCGGTGCGGTCCTGCACCAGTCCGGCCGCGACCAGCGACTTCACCGCGGTGTGCACGCTCTGCACGCTCGTCCCCGACATCCGCGCCAGCTCGCTGAACGACGCGCCCGGCAACCCGTTGATGTGCCCGAGCAGCCCGAGCCTGGCCACCGTGAGATCCAGCGGCGCCAACCCGGCGCTCAGTGCGGCCTCGACCCGGCGCGACAGCGTGATCACCAGGATGGTCGGGCTCATCGCCGGTGGTCGGGGGCGCGGGTTCTCGGTGGTCACCCGGCCATTTTCTCGCATGCGCCCACGCCCGGCGGGGACAGGCCGGGCGCGGGCGCGCCGGATCAGACGCCGGAGCGGATCATGCCCTTGCAGCGCATGAGGAATTCGGCCAGGTAGCCGTCGTGCGGGACGCCGGGCCGCAGCCAGGTCGTCGGATGGTCACCGAGGTAGAGATTGGTGATGCTCGGCTCGTGCAGCAGCGCGTCGACCAGTTCGGCGCGCGTGGTCATCGCCGTCAGAACCAGCGTATCGCGCAGGGGCGCAATGCCGTCCGTGGGCTGCCACGGCCCGACCCAGACGCAGGGGAAGGCCAGTTCGACCCCGAGTTGGGGCGCGGTCGCGGAGTCGACCAGGTGCACGGCCGGGCGCAGGACCGCACCGCCGGAGGGAAGTTCGTCGACGATGGTGTCGCCGCCGAGCAGCGGCGTCGCCGTGCCCGCCACCTCGTGCAGGTACGCGTCGATCGCCGTCACCGTCGACACCGGCTGCACGGTGAGCAGGGCGTCGGGATGATCGGCGGGCAGGCTCGGGATGCGGGCCAGGCGCTCGGCCAGCGCCCGGGCCACCGGTTCCGGATCGCCCTCGACCAGCACCGCGGTGGTGCAGGTGCAGGCGGTACCACCCAGGTGACTCACCGAATCGGCGATCACGTCGATGTGCTCGCGCCAGTCGACGTCGGCGGTGATCAGGATCTTCGACCGGCCGGGGCCCTGGGTGAGCACCCGCGAGCTCGCGCCGTACTTGTCGACGACATCCTGACCGCCGTAGACGATCGCGTAGTCGGCCTCGGCGATGATCACGTCGGCGGCGGCGTAGTCGGTGGGCAGCAGAGTGATCGTCGCGGGTGGGAATCCCGCCATCCGCAGGGCGCTCACCAGCCGGAACGCGGTGAACGGCTCGCGCGCCGAGGGCCGGACGACGACCTTGTAGCCCAGCGCGAGCGCCTCCGGCCAGAGCCCGTGCACCGCGGGCGTATTGCCCGCCGCGTGCACCGCGAAGATGTCGCCCTTGCGGACCCACACGCCCGCGCCCTCGCGCGTGCGATCGTCGGACCATTCCGCGACCGCGCCCCGCGGCATGGCGAATGTCATTGTGTCGCTGGATGATCGCAGCACCTCGGCGACCCACTCGACCGATCGGCGCACCACCTGCTGGGGCACGCCGGACACGGTCGAGACGATCCGGACGTACTCCTCGGGATCGAGGCCGCCGATGGTGGCGGTGGTGAACAGCTCGGCGGCCTTGGCCATGAGCGCGAAGCGTTCGGCGGCCGGGACGGTGGGCGCGGCCCGCATCGCCGCCAGCGCGCGGCGCACGAACAGGGCCGGAACCTGGCCCAGCGTGCCGACTTCGGTGCCGTCGAGCGCGGTGATCGGCAGACGCTGCCGGGCGTGGTAGGAGCCGGCGGGACCGAGGGCGTCGATCTCGATCATCAGTAGACCCCCTCGATGACGGACTTGTCGGCGAAGGTCCGCACCGGCCGCACATCGGCGACGGCGCAGCCGAGCGCGCCCGGCGCGGGCGCGGCCCGCAGCGCGGTGTCGCGTTCCAGATTGTTCGGCAGCAGAGCGTATTTGGTGAGGTGGTTCATCACCACCTGACCGCGCTCACCCTCGGCGACATCGTCGCCGGTGGCCGGATCGACCACCCGGAACGCGATGTAGGGGCTCGGCGTATCGAACACGGCCAGCCCGTCCGCGCGCTCGATATCGCGCTCGCGCGACATGCCGAGAATGGTGGTGCTGCCGTAGAGGCCCTTGAGCGGGATGCCGGGAAAGACCTCCTGCCGCAGGATCTCCCGGGTGTCGGCATCCATGTGCGCGCCGCTCCAGCACAGGAACTTCACCTGCGCGCGCACCGCGTCGACCAGCTCCGGGCGCCGGGCCAGCCGCTCGAGCAGCGGCGGGGTCGCGATGAGGATGCCGACCGACTGGGTCGTGAGGATGGCGGCGGCCTGGTCGATCAGGTGCTCGGCGTAGCGGTCGGCGCCCTCGGTGTCGCCGGAGCCGATGAGCTGCTTGATCCAGCGCGGGTCCAGATCGACGGTGAACTTCACGCCGTGGTGTCTGCGGGCGCGCCGGGCGGCGAACTCCCCGAACATGTGTGGGCCGCTGGGGGCGATGGCCAGGGTGTTCGTCGTTCCCAGGTCGGCGTAGTGGTGCTCGTCCCAGGACAACGCGAACTCCATCCAGCGCTCGAACATCACGAACCGCTTGGGCGCCCCTGTCGTCCCGCCGCTCTCGTAGACCCCCGCGATCTCCCGGTCCGCGCCGCGCAACCCGCGCGGGATCAGCTCCTCCACCGCGACGTCGCGGAACTCGTCGATCACGTTGGGGAACAAGCGCAGATCGTCGAAGCCGCGCACGTCGGTCCGCGGATCGAAGTCGAGCTCCGCGGCCCGCCGTAACCAGTACGGACTCCCCGTGTCGGCACCGAAATGCCAGCTCATCAAGGCCCGGACGTAGTCGTCGGGATCGACGTCGACAGCGTCCAGATCGAGTATGTCGGAACACATGGCACGGCCTCCGAGGCTCGCAAAAATTGGGCGTTTTGCGAGGTTCATCGTTCCGCGCCGGAGGCCGCGCGAGCTCACAGCCGCGCCCACGTCGATCAGACGATAGGAACGTCCATGGTCCGCCGGTGGCTAGGCCGGTAAGGCGGGGATGGTGCGGGCGTGGGTGACCTCGGGGGTGACGGTGATGATGTCGCACGCGGCGAGCAGCCGGTGGGGCAGGTCGGAGCCCAGGTGGGTGAGGTCGGGGGTGACCACGGCGGCGGCCTCGGTGGTGGTCACCACGTCGAGCAGGCGACCGAGGGGATTGGTCGTGCGGTTGCTGAACACGACGGTCTTGGTGAAGCGGTAGCCGAGTCGCTCGGCTAGGGAACGGATCTGCGTTTCGTCCCAGGACTGGGCGACACCCGAGATGTCGCGGCGCAGATAACCGATCGCCGGTGGCTTCATGGGGGAGACGCTACCGGCGTCGGGGCCCGGTTGCCGGGAACGCGAACCAACGTGAGTCGAATTCGCAATCTGAATGAGACTCATTTCGGAATTCGATCCGCGTGGGTGTCACTGCGTGATCTACTGCTCGCCAGCTCGGGCGATTCGTCGCCTCGACGACGACGTCGAGGGCGCCCGGTGTACGTGGGAGACAACGATGGTGGACAGAAGAGTGCAGCGGGTGGCCGGTTCGATGGCCGCGTTCGCGGTGGCGGCCGGTTTCGCGGTGGCGGCGATGCCCGCGACGGCATCGGCGGCGCCGGGAACGATCACCTGGAACGACGGGAACAGCAAGTTCACCCGGACGGTGTCCAACACCAACCCGGTCGTCGGCGACACCGTGACCGTGACGACGAAGTTCGAGCGCACCGGCATCCCGGTGGAATACATCTACAACATCAAGGACCTGCACCCGGCCTGCCTGACCCCGGTCCCGGGTTCGGCCAAGATGGGCGGTGACCAGGTCCAGCTCGACACCTCGTCCTCGGACTGGGTGCGCGCCGAATTCGGTATCACCAAGTACCCGGTGTACCCGAACATCGAACCGAAGTCGCAGACCTTCGAGGTGCAGTACAAGGTGGGCGTCAACTGCGCCCGTGACACCCCGCTGCCGACCTCCATGCACTACGGCGGCTCGCTCGGCGACGGCACCTACCAGGGCAAGGGCCCGAACATCACGGTCTCCAGCGACGCCGTGTCGAGCACCGTGCTCACCGAGGTGACCGGCGCGCAGGTCGGCAAGGCCGTCACCCTGGAGGCCACCGTGTCACCGGCGGCGGCCGGCGGCACCGTCCAGTTCAAGGCGGGCGACAACGTCCTGGGTGACATCCCGGTCGCCGCCAACGGCAAGGCCACGATCGTGTGGACGCCGGGTGCCGCGGGTGCCTACACCATCGGCGCGACGTTCTCCGGCCGCAGCGGCGTGGCCAGCTCGTCGACCACCAAGGTGGTCACCGTGGCCGACGTACCGACCGATCCCGGCCCGGGTGACGGCGGCGGCACCGGCACCGGATCCTTCGGGTTCTGACGCGCCGGCCCCGGCACGGAATCGGTTGCTACCAGGTCTCGTTCGAGATCAGCGCGGTCAGCAGCTGACGAATCGCGGCGACCCGCCGTTCCGTGCCGGGGAGCTGGTCCAGCGCGCACTCCGGGTCCGCGGGCGGACCCAGGTGGGTGCAGCCGCGCGGGCAGTCCTCGATGGCGTCGGCGAGGTCGGTGAACGAGGCGATCACGTCGTCGGGCGTGATGTGGGCCAGACCGAACGACCGCACGCCGGGGGTGTCGATCACCCAGCCGCCCTCGGGCAGCGGCAGCGCCACCGACTGGGTGGAGGTGTGCTTGCCCTTGCCCACCCCGGACACCTCGCCCACGGCCCGATAGGCATCGGGCACAAGGCGATTCACCATCGTCGACTTACCGACCCCGGAGTGCCCGATCAGCGCGGTGAGCCGGTCGTCGAGCAGCTCGAGCACCGGCTCCATCGGATCGTCGATCCCGGCGTAGAGGATCTTCAGGTCCAAACCCTCGAACGCGGCGGCGAATTCGGACTCCGCCACCAGATCGCGCTTGGTGAGCACCAGGATCGGTTCCAGCCCACCGGCGTAGGCGGCCACCATGGCCCGCTCGACGAAACCGGTGCGCGGCGGCGGATCGGCCAGCGCGACCACGATGAACAACTGCTCGGCATTGGCCACGACGATCCGCTCGAACGGATCGGTGTCGTCGGCGGTGCGCCGCAGCACCGTGCTGCGTTCGGCGACCCGCACGATGCGGGCGAGGGTGTCCGGCTTGCCGGTGAGATCGCCGACGACGTCGACCTGGTCGCCGACCACGATCGGCGTGCGGCCCAGTTCCCTGGCCCGCATGGCGACGATGCGCCGGTCGGCATCACCGTCGAGCACACATCCCCAGCGGCCGCGGTCCACCGCGACCACCATGGCGGCCTCGGCGTCGTTGTGCCGCGGGCGCGTCTTGGTGCGCGGACGCGAGGCCTTGCCCGGGCGGACCCGGACATCGGATTCGTCGTAGCTGGCTGCGGAGCGGCCTTGGCGGCTCAGCGCGCCGCTCCCTCACCCGATAGCGCGGGGTCGAGCATCTGCTCCCACAGGGTGACGAAGGTCGGCAGCGTCTTGGCCGTGGTGCCGATGTCCTCGATCTCCACGCCGGGCACCCGCAGACCGAGAATCGCGCCCGCGGTGGCCATCCGGTGATCGGCGTAGGAGTGCCACTGCCCGCCGTGCAGCGGGGCGGGCACGATCTCGAGGCCGTCCTCGGTCTCGGTGACATTGCCGCCGAGCCGGTTGATCTCGGTCGACAGGGCCGCGAGCCGGTCGGTCTCGTGGCCGCGCAGGTGCGCGATGCCGCGCAGGTACGAGGGCGAGTCGGCCAGGGCGGCCAGCGCCGCGACGGTGGGGGTGAGTTCGCCGACGTCGTGCAGGTCGATATCGATGCCGGCCAGGCGACCGGGGCCGCGCACGGTGAGCACGCCGTCGAAGATGCGCGCCTCGGCGCCCATCCGGACCAGGATCTCGCGGATCACGTCACCGGGCTGGGTGGTGCCGCGCGGCCACATCGGGACGCTCACCTCGCCGCCGGTGACCGCGGCCGCGGCCAGGAACGGGGTGGCGTTGGACAGATCGGGCTCGATCTCCCAGTCCACCGCGCGGATCGGGCCCGGCTCCACGGTCCAGGTCTGCGCGCTGCGCGAATCGGTCGGGGTGTGCACGGTCACGTCGGCGCGGCGCAGCATCTCCACCGTCATCTCGATGTGCGGCATGGACGGCAGCTGCTTGCCGTCGTGGTGGACGGTGATGCCCTCGTCGAACCGGGCCGCCGAGAGCAGCAGGCCGGAGACGAACTGCGAGGAACCCGACGCGTCGATGGTGACCGCGCCGCCGCGCAGGCTGCCGGTGCCGTGGACGACGAACGGCAGCGCGTCGCCGTCGACATCGAGGCCGAGCTTGCGCAGCGCGTCGAGGATGGTGGTCAGCGGGCGGGACTTGGCCTGCTCGTCGCCGAAGAAGGCCACGTCGCCGGTCGCCAGCGCGGCGGCGGGCGGCAGGAAGCGCATGATGGTGCCGGCCAGGCCGCAGTCGACGGCGGCGCTGCGCAGCGGCGCCGGGGTGACCTCGAGCGTCTCGGCGTCACCGAGGATCTCGGTGCCCAGGCTCTGCAGTGCCTTGATCATCAGGTCGGTGTCGCGGCTGCGCAGCGCACCCGTGAGGGTGGACGGCCCATCGGCCAGTGCGGCCAGGATGAGCGCGCGATTGGTGATGGATTTCGAACCGGGCAGGGTCACGGTCGCGTGGACGGGGACCTCGATATGGGGCGCTGGCCAGAAACTCACCCGCCCATCTTCGCGCATGTGCGGTCCGGACACACGGGTGGTGTGGAATTCGGTGTGGTCGCGTCGCCGTCGCGTGTCGGACTCCGGTGAGACGATGGCCGTATGTGCGGACGATATGCGACGACCACGAATCCGGGTCGGCTGGCGGCCGAACTCGACGCGATCGACGAGACCGACCTCGACGCGGACCAGCAGGAATCGACGGTCAGCTACAACGTGGCCCCGACCAGCCAGGTGCTCACCGTGGTCGAACGCCACGAGCACGACGCCCCCGAGGACGACCCGAAGCTGCGGGTGCGGCGCATGCGCTGGGGCCTGATCCCGTCCTGGACCAAGGCGGGCGAGCCCGGCAAGCCGGCCAAGGGCAAGCCGCTGTTCAACGCCCGCGCCGACAAGGCGGTCACCGCGCCGTCGTTCCGCGAGGCCGCCAAGCACAAGCGCTGCCTGGTGCCGATGGACGGCTGGTACGAGTGGCTGGTCGAATCGGACCCGGCCGCGCAGGGCAAGGCCGTCAAGCGGCCGTATTACATGGCGCACGCGGACGGGTCACGGCTGTACATGGCCGGCCTGTGGTCGGTGTGGCGTGATCGGGAGGTGCCCGACGCCGCTCCGCTGCTGTCGTGCACGATCCTGACCACCGACGCGATCGGCGACCTGGCGAAGATTCATGACCGGATGCCGCTGCCGATGCCGCGCGAGCACTGGGACGCCTGGCTCGACCCCGACCATCCCGCGCCCGCCGAGCTGCTCGCCGGCGCTTCGCCCGCCGAGGTGTCGGCGATCGTGGCGCGGCCGGTGTCGACCCTGGTCAACAGCGTGCGCAACAACGGACCGGAGTTGCTCGCCCCCGCCGACCCGGTCGTCGGCGAAGCCGGACTGTTCTAGCCGGTCACCCGAAACGAACGGGCCGGATCAGCGCGCTGATCCGGCCCGTCCAGGGACTACTCAGAGCTTGCACGGCACCGCGTCGGTGGCGATGTTCAAGCCACACTTCAGGATTCCGGTGGCCAGATCGATCAGCTCGCTGGCGACCCCGCCGCCGAGTTTCTCCGCCTTCTCGGCCTTTTCGTCCTTCTCGGGCGCGGCTTGTGGCGAGTTCTTGGAGGTGCCGGGACCGTTGAGCGGGTAGTCGCTCGGATCGGTCGGCGCGGTCGGGGCGACCGGCGGGATCGCGGTGACGGGCGGGGCGAAGGCGACAGCGCCGAAGGTCAGGACAAGAGCACCGGACAGGGTGGCGATCGTCGAACGAGCGGACATTTCTCGCATCACATCCTCGGGTCGAATCGGTCGTACCGGGCGCGGACTGCGTCGCAGTGAATTCGGAACCAGACCCCGATCGGATGGCTGTGCGCTGCTCAGGCCGTGATCGGGGCCGTGACGGCCGCCGCCGCGCGGACCAGATCGGCCGGCGCCAGCTCGATCTCCAGGCCCCGTTTGCCCGCGCTGCACAGCACCCGGTCCCAGTCCAGGGCCGAGGCATCGACGACGGTCGGCAGCTTCTTGCGCTGGCCCAGCGGGGAGACGCCGCCCAGGACGTAGCCGGTGGTGCGCTCGGCCCTGGTCTTGTCGGCCATGCTCGCCTTCGGCGCGCCCAGCGCCGCGGCGGCCGCCTTCAGCGACAGCTTGGCGGGCACCGGCAGCACCGCGACGGCCAGCGCCCCGGTGGACAGCTCGATCACCAGCGTCTTGAAGATCTGCGCGGCCTCGACACCCAGTTCCGCGCCGAGCGCGTCGACCGCCTCGTCACCGAAGGACTCCGCCCGTGGATCGTGCGCGTAGGCGTGCACCCGGTGGGCGATGCCCGCACCGGTGAGAATCTTGATCGCGGGAGTCGACGCGGCTGCCATGAGCGTCACCCTAATCACGCGGGTGCCCCGCTCGGCAACCACATTTCCGTCCGTCCGGGAACACCGATGCGGGGGTGCATGTTGCACCCAAGTGACAAGCCCACCCGCCGCCGAACTCGCGAAGGAGAGATAGTGACACTGCTGCTCGAGGAGCGTCCCGTCTCGCCGCAGGGTGCGCGATTGCCCTTCGATTCCGTGGTGCCGGTAGATTCGGCTACTACGGCGATCGAAGGGATTGGTGTGACGAGCGACGACGACGTGGTGCCTGCGGAGGCGTCCGGCTCAGAAGTCGACGAAGCCGAGCTGGCTGCGCGGTTCGAGCGCGATGCGCTCCCGATGCTGGACCAGCTCTACGGCGCCGCCCTGCGCATGACCAGGAACCCGGCCGACGCCGAGGATCTGGTGCAGGAGACGTATGTGAAGGCGTTCCAGGGGTTCAAGTCCTTCAAGGAGGGCACGAATCTGCGGGCCTGGCTGTACCGCATCCTGACCAACACCTACATCAACTCCTATCGCAAGAAGCAGCGCCAGCCCGCGCAGTACCCGACCGACGAGATCACCGACTGGCAGCTCGCGGCTACCGCCGAGCACTCCTCGACGGGCCTGCGCTCGGCCGAGGTGGAGGCGCTCGACGCGCTGCCCGACGACGAGATCAAGGCCGCGCTGCAGCAGCTGCCGGAGGAGTTCCGGATGGCGGTGTATTACGCCGACGTCGAGGGCTTCCCGTATAAGGAAATCGCCGACATCATGGGTACCCCGATCGGTACCGTGATGTCCCGGCTGCACCGCGGCCGCAAGCAACTCAAGGGTTTGCTCGCCGATGTGGCGCGCGAACGTGGATTCGACCGTGGGGAACGCCAGGAGGTAACGAAGTGAGCGACCCCGACATGGAGATGGACTGCACTGCCGTACTCGCGGACGTGTGGCTCATGCTCGACGGCGAATGCGATCAGGCCACCCGGGACCGGCTCCAGGAGCACATGGACCATTGCAGTCCGTGCATCGAGGCCTACGGCATCGAGGAGAAGATCAAGGGCCTGCTCAGCCGCAAGTGCGGGGGTGAGCACGCGCCGGAGGGCCTGCGCGACCGGCTGAAGCTGGAGATCCACCGGTCGATCACGGTCACCAGGATCGAGACCACCGAGGGCTGAGCGCCCTGGTCAGGACACAGAAAAGGGGCACCCGACGGGTGCCCCTTTTCCGTACTCCGAGCGCAGCTCAGGAGTTGGGCCGCTTGCCGTGGTTGGCTGCGTTGCCCTTGCGGCTGCGCTTCTTACGTCCACGCTTACCCATAGGTTGCTCCCTTCTCTGGGTCCTCCCCGCCGGAGCGCGGAGCACGATCTGATCGAGAGCCATTGTTTCATGTGTGATTGGCTGTAGCTTCGGCGGATACGGCCATCGCGCATCGCGGTGGCCGAACGACTAGTGAACGGGGTGCCATGCCTGAAGAAGTGCGCGCGGAGATGGTCTCGACCGTGCTCGCTGTCGAGGTCGCGGTGGGCGAGCACGTGCGGGTCGACCAGACCCTGGTGCTGCTCGAATCCATGAAGATGGAGATCCCGGTGCTCACCGAGGTCGAGGGTGACGTCACCTCGATCGATGTGGCGCCCGGACAGGTCCTCCAGGCGGGCGACCTGATCGCCACCATCGCCTGACCCGCACCAGGAAGCGAAGCGTAGATCCACCGTGGCAACTCTGAGCGAGCTCCTGGCCGAGCACACCGACCTCCCCGGCACCGCCGTGGACCATCTGCAGCGGGTGGTGGGTGACTGGCAGTTGCTCGCCGACCTCTCGTTCTCGGATCTGCTGCTGTGGGTCGGCGCCGGGCCCGTCGCCGAGGGTGCCGACGTCGTGTGCGTCGCCCAGATCCGCCCGACGACCGCGCCGACGGTCCACCTGGACGACAAGGTGAGCACCACGGCCTCGCGCACCGACTTCCCGCAGGTCTTCGACGCCCTGCTGACCGGGGAGACGGCGCGGACCGACACCGAGGTCGAGGTCAGTGAGGTCTATCACCCGAGCCCGGTGCACGCGGTCCGTGAGGCCATCCCGGTGCGCTGCGGTGACGATGTGATCGCGGTGCTCAGTCGCGACTCCGACCTGGCGCGTTCCCGGGTGCGCAGCACCCTCGAGACGGCCTACGTCTCCTGTGCCGACGACCTGTGCCAGATGATCGCCGACGGCAGCTTCCCGACGCCGGAGGATCGCGCGGCGACCCACTCGAGCCCGCGGGCCGGCGACGGCTTCATCCGGCTCGACACCGAGGGCATCGTCGTCTACGCCAGCCCGAACGCGCTCTCGGCCTACCACCGGATGGGCATGCAGGCCGATCTGGTCGGCCAGGATCTCGCGGTGACCACCCGCTCGCTGATCACCGACCCGTTCGACGCGCAGGAAGTGGTGGCCGACATCCAGGCCGCGCTGGCCGGGCGCACCGGCCGCCGGATGGAGGTCGAGGCGCGTGGGGCGACGGTGTTGCTGCGCACCTTGGTGCTGCGGCCGGGCGGCGAACTGGCCGGGCCCGCTGTGCTCGTGCGCGACGTCACCGAGGTGAAGCGGCGTGACCGCGCGCTGCTCAGCAAGGACGCGACCATCCGCGAGATCCACCACCGGGTGAAGAACAATCTGCAGACCGTGGCCGCGCTGCTGCGGCTGCAGGCGCGCCGCACCGAGAATCCGGAAGCCCAAGTGGCGCTGACGGAGTCGGTGCGCCGGGTGACCAGCATCGCCTCGGTGCACGAGATGCTGTCGATGTCGGTGGACGAAGAGGTCGACCTCGACGAGGTCGTCGACCGGCTGCTGCCGATCATGGCGGACGTGGCCACGGTGCACACCGCGCGGATCAAGGTCCGCCGGGCGGGCTCGCTCGGGGTGTTCTCCGCCGAGCGCGCGACCCCGCTGGTCATGGTGCTGACCGAACTGGTGCAGAACGCGATCGAGCACGCCTTCGACGCGGGGCAGAACGGTACCGTGACGATTCGGTCGGAACGGTCGGCCCGCTGGCTCGATGTGATCATCAGCGACGACGGCCGTGGGCTGCCCGCGGGGTTCAGTCTGGAGGGGTCCGACCGCCTCGGCCTGCAGATCGTGCGGACCCTGGTGACCTCCGAACTCGGCGGTTCGATCGGTCTGCATCCCGGTGCCGATGTGGGCACCGATGCGGTGTTGCGGGTCCCGCTGGGCCGCCGCTCCGGACGCTGAGAAATCCGAAAACCGCTGGAGGGCAACAATAAACCCGGCACCGCGAGGTGCCGGGTTCTCAACATGCGTTACCGGGCCGGGCTGAATGGCCCGGCAACGCCTCCTTCGTCGACTAGACGGAGGTACGCGTACGGGTGCGCGCGTTGCGCCGCTTGAGCGCGCGACGCTCGTCTTCGCTCATTCCACCCCACACGCCGGCATCCTGTCCGGACTTCAGGGCCCACGACAGGCAATCGGCAGTGACGGGGCAGCGGGCGCAGACCAGCTTGGCATCGGCAATCTGCGCGAGCGCAGGACCACTGTTACCCACCGGGAAGAACAGCTCGGGGTCCTCGTCGCGACAGATGGCCTTGTGGCGCCAGTCCATTCCTCTGCTCCTTTGCGCGGGCGCCACAAAGGGCACCTCTGGTTAGTGGATCGTTCACTTGTGCGACTCGAATGTTTCCGCACGGTTGCTTGTGAATGCTTTCACGAACACCGTAGATGTCAATAGGTGTCCGGCGCACCGTGGGGGAGATCACGCTCTCAGGGCCCCGCAGGGGGAACCCGCCCGGTCCTTTGTACTCGCGTCTCCTGGTTTTCGCAGCGCAACCGGGAGATTTTTCCGCGTGTCCGGAGTTCAGGACGGCTTGGGAGCCACCACATCGAGGATGCCGGGCACCGATGTGAAATGCACCATCTTGCGTTTTCCGATGAAGTCGCCATCGATTTGCAGGCCGATCTCGTCGGGCGTCTCGATGTGCACCGACGGCACATCGTCCACCCGGAAAAGGCTGTCCGACTTGGGGTTTCCATTCTCGGCCAGCAACTGCCTGGCAAGCAGCAGGGTGCGGGTCACGCTCATCGAACGAACCGCGAACACGCCCAGTCCGGATTCGAAGGTCGTCCCCGGATTCGTGCGAATCGGACGGTCCTCGAGATAGGTCCACGGACTCGAATTCGTGACGAAGGCGTAATACACCTCATCGATCGGATCGTGTCCCGGGACCTCGACGGTGACGCGCGGATCCTCGCGCCGAGCGCGGAAGAACTGGCGCACGGTGGTCCGCAGATAGCGCGCGGGCGTGGCCTTGCGGCCCTTCGCCCTGGCGACGTCGATCGCCTCGCACACATCGGCGTCCAGACCTACGCCGGCGCTGAACGTGAACCACCGATCGTCGGCCAGCCCGAGCCCGATCCGGCGGTCGGCGTCGCGGGCGAGCAGATCGATGAGCTGGTTGGTTGCTGTGACCGGATCGGGGGAGATGCCGAGGGCGCGGGCGAAGACGTTGGCCGAGCCGCCGGGGATGATGCCGAGCCGCGGTCGCCAGACCTGATCGTCGCCCACCTGGGGCACCGGCAGGAAGCCGTTGATGGTCTCGTTGACCGTCCCATCGCCACCGTGGACGACGATCAGGTCCATCTCTTGCGTGGATGCCCACTGGGCGAGTTCGGCCGCGTGGCCGCGATGCTGGGTGTGCGCAACGGTCAGCTGCGTCCGGCTCTCCAGGGCATGGGCGAGCAGATCCCGGGTCGCCGGGGTGGTCGAGGTGGCATTCGGGTTGACGATGAGCAGCGTCCGCACGATGTCGAGCGTAATGGGAGACCGTGAACACCCGGCGCGCGCCGGGCTGCCACGACAGCTCGTCGTAGGCTGGGGCACGTGGCGGAGCACGACGTGACAGACGGTGGCGAACAGCGCGACGACGAACCGGTGCCGACCGGCATCCCGAGCTCGATCCGGGTCGCGGGCGCGCTGGTGACGCTGGAGGGCCTGGCCGGTGTCGGGACCGCGGTCGTGCTGGTGGTGCGCGCGCTGACCGGCCACGACCAGTCGGTGGCCAGCGGCATCGGCACCGCGATGTGGTTCGGAGTGCTCTTCGGCGGCGTGCTCGCCGCCGGCATCGCCCTGCTGCGCGGCAAGCGCTGGGGCCGCGCGATCGCGGTCATCGCCCAGGTGCTGTTGCTGCCGGTGGCGTGGTCGCTGTTGACCGACTCGCACCAGCCGCTGTGGGGCAGCCTGCTGGCGATCATCGCGCTCGGCGGGCTCGCGGCGCTGTTCGCGCCGGCGTCGAGCCGGTTCATGGCCCAGGACTACGGCGAACTGCCCGATACCGAGCACAAGGGCGCGTAGTCAGGCTGTCGCCGCGCGCAGCGCCGCCCGGCACAGGTGGTCGGCGCGGCGGGTGGTCTCGGGTTGCCGGAAGCCCCGGGTGAGGGCGAGCACCTGCGCGCAGGCGGTGTCGAGGTCGATGAGGTGGCCGACCGAGACGAACAGCGGCTTCACCTCGTCGCGGGTGCGCAGCGCGCGCCCCACCACCTCGCCGTCGATGGTGACGTCGGTGGCGTCGCCGCGGCGCGGACCGGGCTCGGCGTAATCGCCCCAGACCGATTTGGCGACACCGATGGTCGGAATTCCGGCCAGCAACCCGACGTGGCAGGCCAGTCCGAAGCGGCGCGGATGCGCGCGGCCCTGGGCATCGCAGACGAGCAGATCCGGTGTGCCGGTGAGCTTTTCCAACGCCGCGACGGTGGCCGGGAGTTCCCGGAAAGCGAGCAGTCCCGGCACATAGGGAAAGGTCGAAATTCCGTGTGCCACTGCCGATTCCACCGGCTCCAGGGTGGCGATATCGAGAATTACCGCCGCCGTCGCGACGGTGCCGTCCGCGGCGTAGGCCGAATCAATTCCCGCCGCCGTCGAGAATTGCGGCGGCGCCGGATTCTCCGCGCGCACGAGCGGGCGCAGTTCGTCCTGGAGCGCGATCGCCTCGGCGGGCGTGCGCGGCCACTCGCGCGGCGCGTCGATCCGCACGGATCAGCCCGCGGTCGCGGCCAGCGCCAACAATTCGTCGCCCGCGAGCCGGTAGCCGATCCACTCGTCCTGCGGTGCGGCGCCGAGGGATTCGTAGAACGCGATCGACGGCGTGTTCCAGGTGAGCACCGACCACGACACCCGGCTGTAGCCGTGCGCGACCGCCTCGGCCGCCAGCGCCGCGACCAGCGCGCGACCGAGCCCCGTGCCGCGGGCCGCCGGCCGCACGTACAGATCCTCCAGGTAGATGCCGTGCACCCCGTCCCAGGTGGAGTAGTTCAGGAACCATATCGCGCACCCCACCACGACCCCGTCGTACTCGGCCACATGAGCGAACAGCGCGGGCGCCGCCCCGAACAGCGCCGCGTCCAGTTGCTCGACGGTGAGCGTGCACTCCGCGGGCGCCTTCTCGTACTCGGCCAGCTCGTGCACCAGCTCCACCAGCACAGGCACATCGGCGGGCGTGGCGCGGCGGACCAGAGCGCTCATCGGGCGGCTCCCTCGATCGGTTCGGTGCGGGTGGTGAGGTTGTGGCCCCAGACGGTGTGGGCGTCGTGGTCGTAGCCGAGTTCGGTGATCGCGCCGGTGGACATGGCGAAGCGGCGGCCCTCGGTGACGGCGAACTCGGCCCAGCGGGCGATCAGGACGCGGGAGAAGTGGCCGTGGCCGACCAGTACGACATCGCGGTCGGCCAGGATCGGTTCGACCCGGGCCAGGATCCGGTCGGCCCGGGCGCCCACCTGCTCGGCGTTCTCGCCGCCGGGGACGGGGGCGGTCCATACCGTCCAGCCGGGCACGGTCTCGCGGATCTGGACGGTGGTCAGGCCCTCATAGTCGCCGTAGTCCCACTCGGCGAGGTCGTCGTCGATCGCGGCGTGGGTCAGCCCGGCCAGTTCGGCGGTCTGCCTGGCGCGCAGGCGGGGGCTGGTGAAGACCAGCGGATCGCGCAGGTCGAGTGATTTCAGCACCAGTCCGGCCGAGCGCGCCTGGGCTTCACCGAGCGGGGTCAGCGGCAGATCGGTGTGGCTGGTGTGCCGTCGCTGACTGGACCAGGTGGTTTCACCGTGGCGCAGCAGGACCAACCGGGCGTCGGGAGTGGACATGGGTCCATCATGGCAGGCGCCGTCGCGGCGGCATCCTCAGCCGAGGGCGTAGAGCTGGCCGCCGCGGCGTTCGAAGACCGTCGTGCCAAGGACCGCGGTGGAGATGGTGTCGCCCTGGTAGTCGGTGCGTTGCAGCGGGATCCGGGCGACGGTCTCGCCGGTGGCGGTGTCCACCGCGATCAGTCCGTCGGCCACCGGCACCAGCAGTCTGCCCGCCATCAGCGCGGGCGTGCCGAGCGCGTCGCGGACCGTCCAGACCGGCTGTAAGGTGTTCGCGCTCAACGCGATCAGGCTGTCGCCGGTGAAGACGTAGATCGCCGAACCGAGCCGGGTCACGGTGTTCGTGCGCGGGTTCCACGGCGCGGCCAGCTGATGCACCGCGATCTCGTTGCCGGTGCCGTCGTGCACGGCGATCCGGGCGGGCAGGCCGAGACCGGTCGCCGTCGCCGGGGTGGCCGGGTAGTAGACGGCGGTCTTGTTGTCCGACACCGCGAGCACGCGCAGTTCGGGGGAGTCCGCGCCGGGCGCGGTGAGCACCCGCGAGCCGTACTCCTCGGGGTTGGTCGATTCCTTCGGCGCCGGGTTGAGGACGGTCAGCCGGGCGGTCATGTCGGCGGGGCAGCGCTCCAGCACCGACAGCCGCGCGGAACTCGACGCGGCGGAGGTCAGCGCGCACCCGCTGCGCGGCTGGGTGTTCGGGTTCACCGGGGCGTCTACGTAGCCGAATTCGAGGGTGCGTACCAGGTCCGACCGCCACATCTCCAGCCGGTCGGGGCCGAGAGCGAGCAGATAGGTGCCGTCGCCGGTGACCCGGATGTCGTCGTCCATGTAGCTGCTGCGCGCGACCTTGCGCGCGCCGGTGTCGGACTCGAGCATCGCGGTCTGGCTGCAGCCGCGCTGATCGCGGTAGGTGGCGATGACGGTGCCGAACTGGGATTCCACCGCGCACAGCGGCATGTCGCGGCGATACCACCACAGCTGCTCGCCGGTGACCGGGTCGCGGCCGCTCACGGTGCCGTCGTCGCCGGTCACCACCACATTGCCGGAGGTCAGGGCTCGGCGGCCGGCGGTATCGGCCGCGTGCCACACCTCGCCGAGCGTCGCGGGTAGTTGCGTCGCCGCGGTCACCGTCGGCGCGGGCGAGGCCGCGGTGACCGAATCGGTCCCGGTGGCGTCGGCTCGCGCCCACACCACGATCGCCGCCACCACAAGGATGACGGCGATCGCCGCTGCGGCAAAGATATCGGCGCGCGTCCGCCGCTCGGGTGCGAGCACACAGGCGAGTGTATTTGGCGCGCCGTGGCACCCGGACCCGCGGCCCCTGGTGGCCCGCCCGCGCGCGCGGCGCTGTCGTCCGCGCGCGGACGCCTGACCAGGACCGGCGGGTTCGCGGGCTGTCCCCCGCGCCCGAGGTGGGGCAGCGGGCGCTCGGCGTGGCGCCTTCGTCGTCGGAGACCTGTCACCCGGCGAGGTCGACCAGCTGGCCGCTGTCGTCAGGCGCCGAGGTCAGCGGGCTGTCGGGCGTCGGGCCGACCGGGGTGGCAGAGGCGACCGCCCCCGGCCCGAGGCGGGCAGGGGGCGGTCGGTGGATGGTTCCGCGTCAGGCGTCGACGGTCACCGGGCTGTCGGCCG
>NZ_LPNR01000100.1 GCF_019266065.1 Nocardia sp. MH4
CGAGGCGCCCGCGCCGCCGCCCGCTGCCGCCGCGCCTGCGCCCGCCGCGAAGCCGAATCCCGAGTTCAAGCCGACCAGCGACAACAGCGGTCTGCCCGAACCCGAGCTGCTGTCGGTGATCGGTGGCCTGATCGCGTTGACCCTGGCCGGAACCGGTTCGGGCGCAGTGAGTTTCCAAGGTGCCGCGGCAGCCCAAGCTCGGGTGAACGCGGCGCGTGCCGAATTCTTCGGACCGAGGTCGTAAGGGGATCTTCGATGAGCAAGAGCAAGACCCAGAGCACCTCCAGGTCCTATCGCCGCGTCGCCGCCGCCGTCGACGCCGTATGCGCGGTAGCCGCCGACTCCGACGCGACCACCCTCGATGAGGTGGTCGCGGCGATCTCGCTGGAGCGTCAGCGCGAAATCGAGATCACCAGTGCGCAATTGGGCCCGGGCGTGTGCGGTCAGCGGCGGTTCTACCCCGAACGCGACATCATCGTCCTGGCCGACGCCCTGCCGAGCCGCGATCACACCCTCGCGCACGAACTGGGCCATATCGTCTTCGACCACGAGGGTGCCCCCGCGGTCGAGACCACCCTCGAGGTCAGCGACGACCTGATCGCCTACATGCTCAGTCAGCGCGCCCACGCGCAGATCGTCGACGACGGCGCCGACGATCTCGCCGAGTGGGAGGCCGAGACCTTCGCGGCCATGCTCATGACCCGGCTGCGCGTATTCAACAACCGGGGCGCAGGCGTCTCGGTCCTTCGATTCGATGAGGCACTCGGATGACACTCTGGTTGACAGCCCTGCTGGTCTGGGTTGCCGCGGGTGCGCGAGTGGGGCGCGTGCTGGTGAAGCCCGCGACGACCGCCCGCGTCGCCATCGTCGTCGCGGTCTCCGCTGTCGCGCTCGCGGCGACCGTCGCCATTCCCGATATCGCGGTGGCGATCGATAATCTGCTGCCCGGCGGGGTGCGTAGCGGGTGGTTGTCCACCGGCATCGTGGATTCGGCGTGGATTTTGTTCACCACCGCCACCTCGGTGGTCGCCTCGGCCGCGTGGCCGGTGGTCTCGCGCCGCAATCTGCGCCAGATCGCCATGGTGGTCTACGGCATCGGCGCGCTCGCCATCGCCATCACCCTGGGGTGGTCGTTCACCTTCGGCTGGATCGTGGTCGCGCTCGGCGCGGTGTTCGTCGTGACCACCGGTCTGCGCAATCTGGACTGGACCACCCTGGGTCGCGGTATCGCGATCTACACGGCGGGAACGGCTTTGGTGGCCGTGCTCGCGGTCGCCAACGCGGGCCGCGCCTTCCAGCACGCCGAGCCCACCCCGCCCGGCGAGCCGACCTGGGGCTGGCAGGCCTGGGAGATCGCGAGTCTGCTCATCGCGTTCGGTGCGGTGTCGATCGTGATCGAGTTGTGGTGGCGGGCCCGGATTCTGCTGCGCCGGATCCGGCCGCTGCACAAGCTGATGATCGGCCGCTTCCCCGATGTGGTCGCGCCCGAACAGAACGCCACGTCGACGCAGCTCAAGGCATCCGACCACGTGGCCCAGGTGATGGACGCGCTGTACCTGCTCTCCGGCAGCGGCATCGTCATCCCGGCGGCGGGCGAGCCGCCCACGTCGGTCGCGGAGCGGGCCGCGGTCGTCGCCGAGTGGGTACGAGATCCGTTGGGGGACTTGTTCGTCGACGCGCGCTGGATCGCGCCGCCGCCCGGGGTCAGCCCGCGCGGTTGGGTGCTGGCGATCGCGTCCGAGTACGACGCGGCGGTCGCCGCCGCCGGCGCCGCGCCGAAGAGCACCGCCGCCTCGAACTGAGCCGGGCACAGAGAACGGGCCTGAGCTGGTGGATCACACCGTCTCAGGCCCGTTCACTGTGCACGTATCCGTCTTTCACGGCCGGTCCCAGGACACCATCAGGTGCGTCAGGCCGACCGCGCTGTGGTTCCTATTCCGTTCCGTCCGGCGGAATTTCGGGCAAACCTTCGCTGGCCCGCAACTTCTCCGCCATGGAGGTGAGCAAATTCTGTGATTCTTCCGAGAGGTCGAATGCCCTGCTGGACAGTCGACGCAGCCCGTAGCCCTGCAGCTGCGCGAGCAGCTCCAGGTCGTGATCGATCTTGGCCGCGTAGATGTCGTTGAAGAAGTAGTCAGGCTTGACCTTGAAGAACTTCGCCAGGGCGGCCACCGTCTCGTCGGACGGGTTCGTTCGTTGTCCCGACCGCAACTGCGAGAGATACGGCTTCGAGATCGGATGCCCGGAGGCAGTCAGCGCAGCCGCAACCTCTGCGTTGGTGTGCGGCTTGCGCCCCGGGGGATGCACGGTTTCGAACAGCTTGTTCAGCCGCGCCGCGAAATCAGCCATTGTGAGCCGCCCAATTCCCTTCACTGTACTAACAGTCGTTATCTCGGATACGTATCATTGATATTAGCGGCTCAGTAACTGAAAACCTACGCCTGATTCGGGATTTCTCTACGGTTTCCGACGCTCACCTGCGTGCAGGGGCCGCGACGGTCGCGTTTGCGGGTCACGCCAACGACTCTTGTGGAGCCGGAGGGTGTCCGGGTTCGTGCCCGTCGCGGGGGTCTTCAACCTTAGGTCGATGGTAGCTCAATGTTAGCTGATGTCTCATGTTCCCCCTCGCCCCCTGGATTGTGTGGCGTACGACACGTTCCGGGCGCCCTGGGATGAATGTTCAACCTGGGCGCCCGGTTTCGGTGATCGTCAGTCTACAGGCGTTCGATGATCGTTCCGGTCGCGAGTGCGCCGCCTGCGCACATGAGCACCATGGCCGTGCCCTTGCCGGTCCGCTCCAGCTCGTGCAAAGCCGTGGTGATGAGCCGGGAACCGGTGGAGCCGACCGGATGCCCGATTGCGATCGCGCCGCCGTTGACATTTACCCGGTCCATGTCCGGCTGATGTACAGAAGCCCACGAAAGTGCGACGGAGGCGAATGCTTCATTGATCTCGAAAAGGTCGATATCCGAAATCTTCATTCCGGAGCGCTCGAGCAGCCGGGTGCACGCCTGCACCGGGCCGTCGAGGTGGAACTCCGGCTCCGCGCCGACGAGCACCTGGGTGTGGATGCGCGCCCGCGGCCGCAAACCCTTGTTGCGCGCGACGGTTTCGTCCATCAGCAGTACGGCGGCGGAGCCGTCGGAGATCTGCGACGAGGTGCCCGCGGTGTGGATGCCGTCGGCGACGACCGGCTTGAGCGCGGCCAGCCCCTCGAGCGTGGTGGCGCGCAGACCCTGGTCCCTGGTCACCTCGAGCTTCTCGCCGGTGGCATTGCCCTCGCTGTCGAGCACGGGCGCCGAGATCGGGAGCACTTCGCGGTCGAAGCGGCCCTCGGCCCAGGCCTGTGCCGCCAATCGCTGTGAGCGCACACCGAATTCGTCGATATCGGTGCGGGTGATGCCGCGCCTGCGGGCGATTCGCTCGGCCGCGCCGAACTGGTCGGGCAGGTCGATCGACCACGACGCGGGCCTGCGTGTGCCCGCCTCGGTGCCGACGTTCGCGCCCAGCGGCACCCGGCTCATCGCCTCGACGCCACAGGCGACGCCGACGTCGATCGCGCCGGTGGCGATGAGGCCCGCGATGAGATGGTTGGCCTGCTGGGCCGAGCCGCACTGGGCGTCGACGGTGGTGGCGCCGGTCTGCCAGGGCAGCCCCGCGTGCAGCCAGGCCACCCGGGTGACGTTGTTGGACTGCTCGCCCGCCTGGGTGACGCAGCCGCCGATCACCTGCTCGACCTCGGCCGGGTCGATGCCGGCCCGATCGAGCAGGCCGCGCTGGGTCAGGCCGAGCAACTCGGCCGCGTGCAGTCCCGAAAGCTGTCCGCGGCGCTTGCCGATCGGGGTACGCACGGCCTCGACGATCACGGGTGTGCCCATGTGATTCTCCCTCGTAACTGCAACAAGTTCTGTTTCTAGGCCCAGGGTAAAACCGCGTGGTTCTTCCGTCACGGCAACCCCTGTGCTTGAATGATTGTAGAACGTGTTTCAGTTTGTCGAAGGAGACATCTGGTGGTAGATCCGCGCACCGAACACGCCGGCCCCGGTCACACGACGGGTTCCCGGCCGAACCTGCCGGACGGGTTCGACGTCACCGACCCCGATATCTACGCCGAGCGTGTCCCGGTGGAGGAATTCGCCGAGCTGCGGCGGGCCGCCCCCATCTGGTGGAACGCGCAGTCGCCGGAGGTCGGCGGTTTCCACGACGACGGCTTCTGGGTGGTGAGCAAGCACGCCGACGTCAAGGAAGTGTCGCGACGCAGCGACGTGTTCTCCACGTACGAGAACACCGCCATCCCGCGCTTCAACGACGACATCCAGCGCGAGCAGATCGAGCTGCAGCGCTTCGTCATCCTCAACAAGGACGCGCCGGAGCACACCAAGCTCCGCAAGCTGATCGCCAAGGGCTTCACCCCGCGCGCGGTCAACGGCCTGCGCGCGGAGCTGTCGGACCGGGCCGAGAAGATCGTGAAGGCCGCCGCCGAGGCGGGCTCGGGCGACTTCGTCACCCAGGTCGCGTGTGAGCTGCCGCTGCAGGCGATCGCCGAGCTGATCGGCGTGCCGCAGGAGGACCGGATGAAGGTCTTCGAGTGGTCCAACGACATGACCGGCTACGACGACCCCGACAACGTCGACATCGATCCGGTCGCCGCGTCGATGGAGCTGCTCGGCTACTCGTACCAGATGGCCGAGGCGCGCAAGGCCAACCCGACCGACGACCTGGTCACCACGCTGATCGAGGCCGACGTCGACGGCGAGGCGCTCACGCCGGAGGAGTTCGGCTTCTTCGTCATCCTGCTCGCGGTCGCGGGCAACGAGACCACGCGCAACGCCATCAGCCACGGCATGATCGCCTTCATGGAGAACCCCGACCAGTGGGAGCTCTTCAAGAAGGAGCGCCCGGCCACCGCGGTGGACGAGATCATCCGCTGGGCGACCCCGGTCACCTCCTTCCAGCGCACCGCGCTCGAGGACACCGAGCTCGGCGGCGTGCAGATCAAGAAGGGTCAGCGTCTGGTGATGCTGTACCGCTCGGCCAACTTCGACGAGGACGTCTTCGAGAACCCGGAGAAGTTCGACATCATGCGGGCCGACAATCAGCATCTGGCCTTCGGCGGCACCGGCGCGCACTTCTGCGTCGGCGCGAACCTGGCCCGGCTCGAGGTCGACCTGATCTTCAACGCGATCGCCGACCACCTGCCCGATATCACCAAGATCGGCGACCCCAAGCGCCTGCGCTCGGGCTGGCTCAACGGCATCAAGGAACTGCCGGTCGACTACAAGACCGCGGGCTGCCCGGTCGCGCACTGAGTTTTCGGAGCGCTGGCGCGCTCGAGGTCGCGGCCTCTTGGTCCCGCCGGTCAGGCACCGTTGCTTGCTCCTTCGTCGCCTACGCAACAGTGCCTGACCGGCGGGACGGCCGCGACGGCCGACTTCGTCGGCCTGCCCCTCCTCGGGGTCGGGGCGTGGTGGTCGGTTTGTCTTGATATGCAGAAAGCCCCGGTACCTCAACGGTGCCGGGGCTTTCTGTGTGCTGTGTCAGGACACGGGACGGGTGGTGGCCATGGCGCGATCCACCTCCCAGAACGCGCGCAGGGCGGCGATCTTGCCCTCGGCGTCGACCTTGTAGGTGAACACGCCCTCGGCGTCGATCACGTGGCCGGCCATGGTCGTGCGGATCATTCCGGTGAAGGCGATCTCGTTGCCGCAGGCGAAGGAGTCCTCGAAGAGGAACTCGATCGACTCGGTCAGCGCGATCGCCTTGTCCCAGAACGCGCCGATCGCCTCGTGGCCCCGGTGGCCGACGCCCTCAGGGTCGAAACCCGAAGGGCCGACGGGATCTTCGACGATCCCGTCGGTGGCGAACAGGGCGACCCAGGCCGCCCGGTCCTTGGCGCGCACCGCGGCCTGGGAGGCCAGGCCCGCCGCGCGCGCCGAGCGGTCGACGGCTGTCTCGGTCATGACTCGTCCTTCCCGATGACGGGGTCGGCGATGTACTTCGCGGCGAACTTGCGCAGCGAGTCCTGCTTGGCGGCGAGTTCGCCGTCGAAGCCGATGCCGTCGGACAGCCACGGCACCACGATGGTGTCGGTGACGCCGGCGTCGGCCAGATCCTGGTAGCCGTCGCGGCCGAACTTGTCGATGCACACGGCCTGGATCTCGAACGGCACGTCGGACCGGTCGTACTCCGCGCGCAGTTCGCGCAGGGTGGCGATGGTGGTGACCAGATCGTCGAACTTCATCATCGCCGAGGTCCAGCCGTCACCGATCTTGGCGGCCCGGCGCAGCGCCGGACCGGTGTGCCCGCCGACGTAGAACGGCACCCGCTCGCTCGGCGCCGGGCTGATCTGCAGCTCGTCGAAGTCGAAGAACTCGCCGTGGTACTCGACCATGCCGCCGTCGAGGACCAGCCGGATGATCTCGATCATCTCGTCGACGCGCGCGCCGCGGCGGGCATACGGCACCCCGCACCACTCGAATTCCTCCGGTGCCCAACCGATCCCGATGCCGAAGCCGAAGCGGTTGCCCGACATGTTGGCGATCGAGCCGACCTGGCGGGCCAGCAGCAGCGGATTGCGCGAGCCGAGCTTGAGGACATTGGTGTAGAACCGCAGCGTGCTGGTCACCGCGGCCATCGACGCCGCGGCGATCAGCGGGTCGACCCACGGCGTCTCCGGACCCCAGAACCGGCTGCCGTCCGGCGTGTACGGATAGTCGGCGGCCTGTGACTTCATGTAGAACAGCGAGTCGGGCAGGCCGATCGAGGTGAATCCGCACTCTTCGGCCGTCTTGGCCAGCTCGGTGAGCTGGTCGAGCGGGCTCAGCGCGACACCGAGGGTGAACTTCATTCCGGTCGCTCGCTTCCCACGACCCACATCGAGAAGTACTGGGAGCCACCGCCGTACGCGTGTCCCATCGCCTTGCGGGCGTTCTCGACCTGGTAGGCGCCCGCCCGGCCCATGACCTGCTTGGCCGCCTCGGCGAAGCGGATCAGGCCGGAGGCGCCGATCGGGTTGGAGGAGAGCACGCCGCCGGACGGGTTGACCGGGATCCGGCCGCCGATCTCGGTCTCGCCCTTGTCGGTGAGCTTCCAGCCGTCGCCCTCGGCCGCGAAGCCCAGGTTCTCCAGCCACATCGGCTCGAACCAGGAGAACGGCACGTAGATCTCGGCGACGTCGATCTCCTCGAGCGGATCGGTGATCCCGGCGGCCTTCCACAGCGCGGCGGCCGCGTCCCGGCCCGCCTGCGGATTGACCTGGTCACGACCGGAGAAGGTGGTCGGCTCGGTGCGCATCGCGGTGCCGTGCACCCACGCGACCTTCTTGCCCTGGGCCTCGACCGCCGCCGCGGCCTCGGCATTGCCGATCACCAGGGCGCAGGCGCCGTCGGAGGACGGACAGGTCTCGTCGAAACGGATCGGGTCCCACAGCATCTGGGAGGCGAGGACCGACTCGAGGGTGATGTCGGGCTGGTGCAGGTGGGCGAGCGGGTTCTTCGCGCCGTTGCGCCGGTCCTTCACCGCCACCATCGCGCCGATGTGCATCGGGGCGTTGGAGCGCCGGATGTAGGAGCGCACGTGCGGGGCGAAATAGCCGCCCGCGCCCGCGCCGACCGGCATGGTGAACGGCACCGGAATCGACAACGCCCACATGGCGTTCGACTCCGACTGCTTCTCCCACGCGATCGCCAGGACCTTGCCGTGCACGCCGGCCTGCACCAGGTTGGCGGCCACGACACCGGTCGAGCCGCCCACCGAGCCGGCGGTGTGGACGCGCAGCAGCGGCTTGCCGATGGCGCCGAGGGCTTCGGCGAGATACAGCTCGGGCATCATGACGCCCTCGAAGAAGTCGGGCGCCTTGCCGACGACGACGGCGTCGATCTCGTCGATGGTCAGGCCCGAGTCTTCGAGCGCGCGATCGATCGCTTCACGGCACATGCCCGCCATGGACACGTCCGCGCGCTTCGTCACGTGATGAGTTTGGCCGGTGCCGAGCACCGCCGCGGGGAAGCTCATCGTGCCTCCGATTCCAGAACGGCGACCAGGTTCTGCTGCAGCGCGGGGCCGCTGGTCGCATGAGCGAGGGTCCGGTCGGCGGTGCCGGAGATGATGGCCGTGGCGGCGTTGCCGATCCGCTCCAGGCCCGCCGCGAACATCGGGTTGCCCGCGAGCGCACCGCCGGACGGGTTGACCGGGGTCTCGGGGGACAGGCCGATCGCCTCGGCCAGGATCAGCTGCTGATGGCTGAACGGCGCGTGCAGTTCGGCCAGATCGAAGCTGGTCTCACCGCGGGTCGCGGCCGCGGCCGCCCTGGTGGTGGATGGCGAGCGGGTCAGATCGCGGCCACCGAGCGCCTGGGCGTCGATATTGTGCGCGATCCCGGTGATCCACGCGGGACGCTCGCACAGCTCCCTGGCCCGGTCGCCGACCGCGAGCACGATCGCGGCCGCGCCGTCGGTGATCGGCGCGATATCGTGCGCCCGCAGCGGATCGGCGACATACGGTTCGGCGAGCAGGGATTCGATGTCACCACCGGCGACGGCGGCCATCTCCCGCTCGGTCCAGCGGCCCGCGTCCAGTCCGGCGCGCGCCTGCAGGCCCGCGACCGAGACGGCGTCGGGCCACAGCGGACCGACCAGATACGGATCGAGCTGCCTGCTCAGCACCTGCCGCAGGGTGCCCGCCGACGACTTGCCGAAGCCGTAGACGAGCGCGGTCTGCGCCTGACCGGAGAGCAGCTTCACCCAGGCCTCGTAGAGCGCCCACGCGGCATCCATCTCCACATGCGACTCGTTGATCGGCGGCACCGCGCCGATCGCGTCGACGGCGGAGATGAACGAGAACGCCCGTCCCGCCAGGTAATCCGAGGACCCGGAGCACCAGAAGTCGATATCGGTCTTGGTGATGCCGAGGTCGGCGTAGAGCTGCTGGAAGCACGGCACGAGCATCTCGACGCCGTTGGTGGTGCCGAAGGTCTCCGGCACGTGCGGTGCGTGGGCGAACCCGACCACCGCGATTTCTGGTGTACTCAACGTCGCCTCTCAGAGGTGGTGCTGGTAGGACTCGTACGGAGCATCGGGCTCGCCGCTCGGCCGGAAGTGGTCGATATTGGCCAGCGCGTGGCCCCATTCCGCACGCGGTTTCCATACGGCTTCGACCCGCATGCCCATGCGTACCTCGGACGCCTCGCAGCCGAGGACCAGGTGCAGGAACGGGATGTCGGCGCCGTCGAGGAGCACGTAGGCGGCCACGTACGGCGGCTTGATCCGCTGGCCGAGGAACGGCACGTTCACGATGCAGAAGGTGGTCACGGTGCCCTTGTCGGGCAGCTCGACCAGGTCGTCGGTGGGCGTGCCGTCGGTCGGGTTGGCACCGCGCGGCGGGAAGTAGACCCGCCCGCCCGCCTCGGAGCGGCCGCCGATCAGCTTGCCCTCGGCGAGACCGCGCAGGTAGGCGCTCTCCTGCGGCGACGCCGTGTGCTTGTAGTGCATGTCGACCGGTGTGGTCAGCATGGTCACCGGCTCGGCGGTGTCCGCGGACGTCTCGGCCGGTGCCGCGGCACCTTCGCCCGGCTCGAAGCAGGCGATGTCGTGGATCGTGCCGGTCCGTTCCTCGGCCCAGCGCACCCGCACCCGCAGGCCCGTGCGCACCTGGCTCGGGTCGGTCACATCCAGCGCGTGCAACATCGCCGTGTCGGCGCCGTCCAGCTGGACGAGGGCCCACGCGAACGGGCGATCGAACGGCTGTCCGGGCAGCGGCTCGGCCACCCATGTCCACGACTGCACCGTGCCGGTCGGTTCGACCTGGACCAGCTCGGCCAGCGGGGCCGAGGTGATCGGGTCGTATTCCTGCGCCGGCACCAATACCCGGCCGTCACTGCCACGCACGCCGAGTATCCGGCGGTCGCGCAGTCCGGTCAGAAAGGCGCCGATGATGGGTCCGACGGACCTGGTGTAGTCGAACTGCACCCGAAGGGGTGCACTCAATACTTCCACTGCGGTATTCCCCTGGGTCACGATATCGAGTAGAACAGGTTCTTATTCTGCTGGCAAGGATTCGCCGGAAAGGGCGTCGGTCATGAAATTCGGACTGCAACTCGGTTACTGGGGTGCGCAGCCGCCCGCCAACGCCGGCGAGCTGGTGATCGCGGCCGAGGAAGCGGGCTTCGACGCGGTGTTCGCGGCCGAGTCGTGGGGCTCGGACGCCTTCACGCCGCTGGCCTGGTGGGGCTCCTCGACCGAGCGGGTGCGCCTCGGCACCTCGGTCGCGCAGCTCTCGGCCCGCACGCCCGCGGCGGCGGCGATGCACGCGCTCACCCTCGACCACCTCAGCGGTGGCCGGGCCATCCTCGGCCTCGGCGTCTCCGGCCCGCAGGTGGTGGAGGGCTGGTACGGGCAGCCGTTCGCGCAGCCGCTACGCCGCACCCGTGAGTACGTCGACATCGTGCGCAAGGTGCTGGCCCGCGAGGCCCCGGTGACCTCCGATGGCAAGCACTACGGCCTGCCCTACACCGGACCCGGCGCCACCGGGTTGGGCAAACCGCTCAAGCCGATCGTGCACCCACTGCGCGCCGACCTGCCGATCTGGCTGGGTGCGGAGGGGCCGAAGAATGTCGCCCAGACCGCCGAGATCGCCGACGGCTGGCTGGCCATCTACTACGCCCCGCGCCTGGCCAGCATGTACAACGAGTGGCTCGACGAGGGCTTCGCGCGGCCGGGCGCGCGGCGCGGTCGGGCCGATTTCGAGATCGCGGCGAGCGCACAGGTGGTGCTCACCGACGACCCGGCCGCCGAGATCGAGCGGATGCGGTGGGTCACCTCGCTCTACATCGGCGGTATGGGCGCGCCGGAGCTGAACTTCCACGCGCAGGTCTACAAGCGGATGGGCTACAGCGCCGAGGTCGACGAGATCTCCGCGCTGTTCCAGTCCGGCCGCAAGGCCGAGGCCGCCGCCGCGGTGCCCGACGAGCTGATCACCGACACCGCGATCTTCGGCGACGAGGCGCACGTGCGCACCCGGTTGAAGGAATGGGAGGACGCCGGCGTGACGATGATGCTGATCTCGGTTTCCGATGCCGAACAACTTCGTCGACTCCAAGCCCTTGTAACCGAGTAGAACAGGTTCTAAATTCGATGGGGTGAGCAGCCAGCAGACAACGGAAGTCCTCGGACTGTGGAATATCGCCGCGGCCGATCCCGAGCGGATCGCCGTCGTCGACCCGGACGGCAGGGAGATCACCTATCGAGAATTGGCCACCCTCGCCAACCGCTACGCCAACGGACTACGCGGCATCGGATTGCGCACCGGCGACGTGGTCGTCAGCATGCTGCACAACGGTGTGGAGGCGATCGCCGCGTACTTCGCCGCCTACCAGGCGGGCCTGTACATCGTCGCGGTGAACTGGCACCTCACCGCGCCGGAGATCGCCTACATCCTCGGCGACAGCGAGGCCTCGGCCTTCCTGGCCAGTGAGCGGTTCGCCGCCACCGCCGCCGAGGCCGCCGACCTCGCCGAACTGTCCGCCGACGCCCGCTTCTCCGCGGGCACCATCGAGGGTTTCCGCCCGGTGTCGTGGCTCGGTGCCGCCGACACCGGTCGTCCCGACGAGCGTTCGGTCGGCGCGCCGATGCTCTACACCTCGGGCACCACCGGGCGCCCCAAGGGCGTTCGCCGCCCGCTGACCGGCGCCGATCCCGACCAGGTCCCCGCGCCGAACAAGGCCTTCTTCGCCCTGTTCGAACTCGCGCCCTACGACGAGCACGTGCACATCTGCGGCTCGCCGCTCTATCACACGGCCGTGCTGAACTTCTCGACGATCTCCATCCAGATGGGCCACAAGCTGGTGCTGATGGACAAGTGGGACCCCGAGGACATGCTCGCCCTGATCGAGCGGCACAAGGTGACCCACAGCCACATGGTGCCCACCCAGTTCCACCGCCTGCTCGCCCTGCCCGAGGACGTGCGCGCTCGCTACGACGTGTCCTCGCTGCGCAGCATGGTGCACGGCGCCGCGCCGTGCCCGCAGGCCACCAAGCGGCAGATGCTCGAGTGGTGGGGTCCGGTCGTCACCGAGTACTACGCCGCCACCGAGGGCGGCGGCACGGTGATCAACGGGACCGAGTGGCTGTCCAAGCCCGGTTCGGTCGGCAAGGCCTGGCCGTGGTCGGTCATCAAGATCCTCGACGAGACCGACGGCTCCGAACTGCCCGCGGGCAAAGAGGGCATGGTCTACATGAAGATGGGCGTCTCCAGCTTCGAGTACCACCACGCCAAGGAGAAGACCGAGGAGTCGCGCGTCGGTGACCTGTTCACCGTCGGCGACATCGGCTACCTCGACGAGGACGGCTACCTGTTCCTCTGCGACCGCCGCTCCGACCTGATCCTGTCCGGCGGCGTGAACATCTACCCGGCCGAGATCGAGGGTGTGCTGATGAGCCACCCGAAGGTGGCTGACGTGGCGGTTCTCGGTGTGCCCGACCCGGATTGGGGCCAGCAGGTCAAGGCGTTCGTGCAGCCGGTCGACGGCACCGCGGGCGACGAGGCGCTCACCGCCGAGATCCTCGAGTTCGCGGCCGGTCAGCTCGCCAAGTACAAGCTGCCCCGCACGGTGGAATACCGCGCGGAGCTGCCCCGTGATCCCAACGGCAAGCTGTACAAGCGCCGCCTGCTGTGAACGATGTTCCCGCTCAGACGGCTTCGCGCCACTCCGGCGCGAGCCCGAAGAGCGGGAACAACTTCTCGGTGTCGAGGAAGAAGTTCAGGCCCGAGATGATGTCGCCCTCGAGCTCGAGCACCGTGATCGACCACGGCACCCACACGCCGGGCTCTTCGCTCGGCTTGTAGTGGCCGAAGGCGGGCAGCCCGTTGGCGCCTTCCAGGGGAACCATCCGCGAATTGCGGCACGCGCTGCCGGTGCTGAGCATGAACGCGGCCACATTCTCCGGCCCGGAGATCCAGAGATCGAACGGCGGCATCGACAGCGCCACATCGGCTTTCAGCAGGGTGGTGAGCGCGTCCATGTCGTAGGCCTCGAAGGCCTTCACGAAATCGTCGACCAGCTTGCGCTGCTCGGGATCGCTCTCGTCGAACCCGTCGGTGACGGTCGGCTGCACCTTCGACATGGTGGCGCGGGCCCGTTGCAGCGCGCTGTTCACCGACGCGGGCGACATCATCAGCGCCTCGGCGGTCTCGCCCGCGGAGAAGCGCAGCACCTCGCGCATGATCAGGATGGCGCGCTGGGTGGCGGGCAGATGCTGGCAGGCGGCCACGAAGGCCAGGCGCAGCGTGTCCTTGGCCGAGGCGTGCTCGGCCGGATCGGCGCCGAAGGCCAGGGCGTTGGGGATCGGCTCGATCCACACGTAGTCGGGCTGCGGGGCGGGCAGCGGGGAGTCGGGGCGACCCGGACCGTTGAGGTCCATCGGTCTGGCTCGGCTCTGCGGCCGGTCGAGCATGTCCAGACAGATATTGGTGGCGATTTTGTACAGCCACGAGCGCAGACTCGCGCGGCCCTCGAACGAATCGTAGGAGCGCCAGGCGCGGGTGAAGGTCTCCTGTACCGCGTCCTCGGCCTCGAACGAGGAGCCGAGCATGCGGTAGGCGTACGCGCACAATTCGCGCCGGTGAGTTTCGAATTCGGCCAGTACGGCGGGGTCCGGGCCGGTGGTAGCGGTTGTGGCGTCGCTCATAGTTTCCCACGATGCCACAGGGGTCCGACAGCCGACAGAGGAGAAAACGGACCAGCGAGATTTCGGGAAGTTCACCGCTCGGCGATGAATCGGCGGGCATCGCGGCGTCTACATGAACGAGACCGCAACGACGCCCCCGAAAGGCTGACACCCATGAGCAGCAAGATGATCTTCATCAACCTCCCCGTCGCCGACCTCGACCGCTCGAAGAGCTTCTACGAGGCGCTGGGCTGGAAGGTCAACGAGGACTTCACCGATCAGAACGCGTCGTGCATCGTCATCGACGACAACATCTGTCTGATGCTGCTGACCAAGCCGTTCTTCTCGACCTTCAGCACCCGCCCGATCGCCGACACGATCACTACCGCCGCCGCGGGCTACGCGCTCTCGCTGGCCAGCGCCGAGGAGGTCGACGCGCTGACCGACGCGGCCGTCGCCGCCGGCGCGACCGAGCAGGTCAACGAGGACAAGCGCGCCCAGGAGGCCCAGGTGGGCATGCACGGCCGCACGTTCCTCGACCCCGACGGTCACCAGTGGGAGCCGTTCTACATGAACTACCCGGGGTAGTTGGAGCGCCGGCGCGCTCGAGCTCGCGGCCCCTTGTGTCCCGTCGGTCGGGCACCGTTGCTTGCTCCTACGTCGCCTACGCAACGGCACCTGACCGGCGGGACGGCCGCGAACCACCACTGCGCGGCGGCCTCTCCTCGAGGTCGGGGCGCAGCGGCAGTGCGACCGGCGACCGTGCTACTGCCCGGTGAAGTTCGGCTTGCGCTTCTCCGCGAAGGCGCGCGGCCCTTCCTTGGCATCGGCAGATCTGAACACCTCGATGCCGATCTTCGCCTCGATGGGGAACGCCTCGTTCTCCGGCATCGCCTCGGTTTCGCGCAGCGTGCGCAGCATCGCCTGGACGGCGAGCGGGCCGTTGTCGGCGATCTGGCCGGCCAGCGCCAAGGCCTTGTCGAGTGCGGTGCCATCGGGGACCACGTGGCCGATCAGGCCGATCTCCTTGGCCTCGGCGGCAGTGATGTGGCGACCGGTCAGCAGCAGATCAGCGGCCACCGTGTACGGGATCTGCCGGGCCAGCCGCACCGCGGAACCGCCGAGCGGGAACAGGCCCCAGCGGGCCTCGGAGACGCCGAACTTGGCGCTTTCCCCGGCCACGCGCAGATCGGTGCCCTGCAGGATCTCGGTGCCACCGGCGATGGCCGGGCCCTCGACCGCCGCGATCAGCGGCTTGGACAGTCGCCGCCCCTTCAGCAGCGCGGGGAGGTAGGCGGGGTCCCAGCTGCCCTCGGAGGCGGTGTCCCCAGGATGCTGTGAGCTCATCGCCTTCAGGTCCATCCCGGCGCAGAAGGCCCCGCCCGCGCCGGTGAGGATCGCGACGCGGATATCAGGATCGCTGTCCACCTGGTCCCAGGCGTCGCGCATGATCGCCATCATCTCGCCCGAGAGGGCGTTGCGCGCCTCCGGTCGATTCATGGTGACGATGAGGACGTGGCCTCGCTTCTCGACCAGACAGTGGGCCATTCGATATCTCCTGACGTTCGAGCTGTGTCACGGCGCGCTGACGCGCCACCCCCTTGTCAGAAACAGTAACACGTTCTATTTTTGTTCCTGTGAGCTACAACATAGCCGATCTCGTCGAACACGCCGTCGACCTGATGCCCGACCGGATCGTGCTGGTCGGCGAACATCGCGAGTCGACCTACGCCGAACTGGAGGAGCGGGCCAACAAACTGGCCCACTACCTGCTGGAACAGGGTGTGAAACCCGGCGACAAAGTCGGAATCTACTCCCGCAACACTGTCGAAGCCGTCGAAGCGATGGTCGCGATCTTCAAGGCGCGGGCGGTGATGATCAACGTCAACTACCGCTACGTCGAGAACGAGTTGCTGCACATCTTCGACAACTCCGACATGGTCGCGCTGATCCACGAGCGCCGCTACACCGACAAGGTGCAAGCGGTCCTGCCCAAGGTGCCCGACCTGAAGACGGTGCTCGTCGTCGAGGACGGCACCGACGGGCCGACCGCGCCCGGCACCGTGGAGTACGAGGCGGCGCTGGCCGCCTCCTCCGGTGAGCGCGACTTCGGCGAGCGCTCGCCCGACGACATCTACATGCTCTACACCGGCGGCACCACCGGCCTGCCCAAGGGCGTGATGTGGCGCCACGAGGACGTGTGGCGGGTGCTCGGCGCCGGCATCAACTTCATCACCGGCGAGTACACCAAGGACGAGTGGGAGCTGGCCAAGATCGGCGCGGCCAACCCGCAGATGGTGCGCTACCCGATTCCGCCGATGATTCACGGCGGCGCGCAGTGGGCCACCTTCCACAGCCTGTTCGGTGGCGGCAAGGCCGTGATGATCCCCGAGTTCAGCGGGCACGGGGTCTGGCAGGCCGTCGACAAGCACAAGATCAACCTGATCTTCATCACCGGCGACGCTATGGCGCGGCCGATGCTCGACGCGCTCGAGGAAGGCAACCCGGAAACCGGTGAGCCCTACGACCTCTCGTCGCTGTACGTGCTCGCCAGCAGTGCCGCGCTGTTCTCGCCGCCGCTGAAGGACAAGTTCCTCGAGCTCCTGCCCAACCGGCTGCTCACCGACTCCATCGGTTCCTCGGAGACCGGTTTCGGTGGTCTGGCCACGATCGCCAAGGGCCAGACCCACACCGGCGGCCCGCGGGTGAAGATCGACGCGGCGACCCAGGTGCTCGACGAGGAAGGCAATCCGGTCGAGCCGGGTTCCGGCGTCGTCGGTCTGCTGGCGCGCAGCGGCCACATCCCGCTCGGCTACTACAAGGACGAGGTCAAGTCGGCCGCGACGTTCAAGGAGTTCAACGGCGTTCGCTACGCGATCCCCGGCGACTTCGCGCGCGTCGAGGAGGACGGCACCGTCACCATGCTCGGCCGTGGTTCGGTCAGCATCAACAGTGGTGGCGAGAAGATCTACCCCGAAGAGGTCGAGGGCGCGCTCAAGGCGCATCCGGACATCTTCGACGCGCTCGTCGTCGGTGTCGAGGACGCGCGCTGGGGACAGCGGGTGGTCGCGGTCGTGCAGTGTCGCGGTGACAAGCGCCCGACCCTGGCCGATCTGAAGCCGGTGCTGACCCAGGAAATCGCGTCGTACAAGCAGCCGCGCAGCCTGTGGTTCGTCGACGAGATCAAGCGCTCGCCCGCGGGCAAGCCGGACTACCGGTGGGCCAAGGCGCAGACCGACGAGCGACCTGCCGACGAGCACGCCGACGCCGGCTCGGCGTAGGTATCGACAGGGAGCGGGGCCCTTCCGGCGATGTCGCCGGAAGGGCCCCGCTCGTGTGTCAGCGGTTGGCGAGTTCGGCGAGCTGGTAGGCCAGCTTGCCGCGAACCGCGGGGATGCCGGTGAGCAGGCGCAGCGCGGTATTGCGCGCGGTGCGAGCCGGCGCCGATTGCAGGGTGGCCATGCGGGTCATCCGGTCGGTGAAGGCGACGACGTCCAGCGCGATCGGCCTGCGCACGGTCTCGTACTCGTCCAGCAGCGAATCCGGTTCGCCTGATACCACTTTCGCCAGCAACTGGGCGAGCAGCGCGGCGTCCTGGATTCCGGTGTTCATGCCCTGGCCGCCCGCCGGGCTGTGTACGTGGGCGGCGTCGCCCGCGAGCAGGACCCGGCCCGCGCGGTAGTGGTCGGCGACGCGGTGGTGCACGCGGAACCGCGAGCTCCACAGCACTTCGTCGACCCGTACCTCGCCCGCCGGACCCCGGGCGTCGAGGAGAGTCTGGATGTCGTCGAGGGTCGGGTGCTCGGGAGCCTCGTCGACGGTGGCGACGACGCGGTAGCGCTGCTGCGCCGCGTCGGGCAGCGGCGCGACCACGGTGACGCCCTCCGGTGAAAGATGCAGCGAGACTTCGGTTCGCGGGGTCGGCCAGCTCATCCGGACATCGGCGAGGACGAACGACGCCGGGTAGGTGTCGCCGGTGAAGCCGATGCCCGCCTGCTCGCGGACGACGCTGTGCATGCCGTCGGCGCCGATCAGGTAGTCGGCGGTGATGGTGCCCACCGTGCCGTCGGCGGTGGTGTACTCGACTGTCACACAGCCGTTCTCGTCGGTGACCCGCTCGACGGTGAGCGGGCGGTGGACAGTGCCGCCCAGCTGGTGCAGCCGGTCGAGCAGGACCTGCTCGGTGACGTCCTGGGGGATCATCAGGGTGTAGGGGTAGGCGGTCGGCAGGTCGTCGAAGGCGATGGTGGCCAACGTCTTCGGGCCGTCGTGCACCTTGAAGGTGGGGACCTTGATGCCGCGCGCGACGAGTTCTTTCGCGATGCCGAGTTCGTCGAGCACCTCCAGGGTCCTGGCGTGCACGACCGCGGCGCGCGAGGTGTTGGCGCCTTCGCCGAGCCGATCGACGAGGACGTGGTCGACGCCCGCTGCCGCGAGCACGATCGCGGCGGTGAGACCGGCGGGGCCCGCGCCGACGATGACGACGGACGTGGCTTCGGGCAGGGAGGTGGCGGTCATGACGACTCCTGGTCAACGCTTGTTTGCCAACGCTTGTAGGCATAACGGTAGGTCGAGGTGCTCGCGATGTCAACAGTTGTTGGCCTACACTTGTTGGCGTGAAGTCCGCCGAGCAGAATTCCCCGGTCCGCCGCTCCGACGCCACCAAGGCCGTCATCCTCGACGCCGCCCGTGCGCGGTTCGCCGTCGACGGTTATGCGAAGGCGACCATCCGTGCCATCGCCGCCGACGCCGAGATAGACCCGTCCATGGTCATGCGCTATTTCGGGAACAAGGACGGGCTCTTCGCCGCGGCCGTGCAGATCGACCTGGACCTGCCCGACCTGGCCGCGGCACCTCCCGATGCCATCGGTGAGGTGCTGGTCCGGCGGTTCCTGGCGATCTGGGAGGGCCACGACAGCGCGGTCATGCTGATCTTGCTGCGCTCGGCGATCACCGACGACAAGGTGGCCGACCGCGTCCGCGCGATCTTCGCTGAACAGGTCCTGCCCGCGGTCCTGTGCTTCGGCGACCCCGCCGACGCCCCCCGCCGCGGCGGCCTGGTCGTCACCCAGCTCCTCGGCCTCGCCCTGTGCCGCTACATCCTGCGCCTACCCCCGGTCGTCGAGATGCGCCCCGATGCGATCGTCGCCGACGTCGCCCCGGTCATCCAGCGCTATCTCACCTCGTCGCCGATCGACTGATCGGGGAACTACTGCTTCAGGACGGCTATCAGGCGGGCGGCGCGGACAGTGTGCTGTCCCGTCACATCGTCGGCGATGGCGCGGAGATCGGCGTCGGCGAGGTAGTAGATCTCCGCCGCGGTCATTCGGCGAGCCTGTCGAGCAGGCTCCTATGACGCTCGGCGAATTGTTTCGATAGTGCCCGGACCTGGCTGTCGGCCGCTTCGGCCATGGACTCGGGTACCACGGCGGCAACGCGTCGGCCGTGCCGAGTCAGATGCACGACCTTGCCGGACTCTGCGGCCGCGATGACCTCTGCCAGGCGATCCCGCGCTTCACTGACGGGGATCTCCCTTGACCCGAACCTCGCTCGTCGGAACGACAGCGGGCCGGGCTGATCGAACAGCCCGGCCCGCCGCCGTCACCGGTTGGGGTTCAGCCCGCCAGTTCCGCGCCGAGGGCGAGGAGGTGGGGAGTGGCGCCGCCGAGGGCGAATTCGTGGTGTTTGGCGGCGGTGAAGTAGTTGTGGACGATGTGGTCGCGGTCGATGCCGAGACCGCCGTGGACGTGGACGACGGTGTGGGCGACCTTGTGGCCCGCGTCGGCCGCCCAGAACTTGGCGATGTGGATGGCCTCGGCGGCGGGGAGGTCCTCGGACAGGCGCCAGGCGGCCTGGGTGACCGTCAGGCGCAGGCCGCCGATGTCGATGTAGGCGTCGGCGAGGCGCTGGGCGACGGACTGGAACGAGCCGATCGGCTTGCCGAACTGCTCGCGGGTGCGGGTGTGCTCGGCGGTCAGCTCGAGCGCGCGCTCCAGGGTGCCCAGTTGCAGGGCCGACAGGCCCAGCCAGGCGTGTTCGCGCAGCCAGGTGAGGACGTCGGCGCCGGACTCGATGCTGCCGAGCAGAGTGGCCGGGGTGGCGGCGAGCTCGACGACGAATTCGGGGCTCAGGTCGACGACCTGCTGGGCGGTGCGGGTGACCGAGGCGTGGTCCGGGTCGATCACGAAGACGCCGACACCGTTGGAGGTGATGGCGGGCACCAGGATTCGGTCGGCGCGATCGGCGTAGGCGACGGTGGTCGCGCTGCCGGTCAGCGTCCAGGCCGCACCGGCGGGCTCGGCGACGATGCCCGGCGCGGCGGTGGTGGCACGCAGTTCCTCGGCCAGCGCCGCGGTGAGCACGACCTCGCCCCGGCCCGCTCGCGCGGCCAGCTGACGCTGGTCGGCGTCGCCGAACTTCGCCAGCGCGCCCGCGCCGATGACGATCGACCACAGGTAGGGGACCGCGGCGACGACGCGGCCGAGTTCACGCAGGATCGCGGTCTGCTCGAGCATGCCGAAATCGCTGCCGCCCAGGTCTTCCGGCAGGGCCGCGGCCAGCACGCCGGTCTCGGCGAGCGACTTCCACAGCTGCTCGTCGTAGCGGCCCGCGGTGTCGAGCTCGCGCAGGCGGTCGGCGGTGACCAGCTTGGCGCAGATCTCGCCGGTCAGCCGGGCGAGATCGGTCTGGGCTTCGGTAGGGGTGAAATCCATGAGGGGATACCGGCTTTCTCAGGTCAGCGAGCGGACGCGGGCTGGCGCAGGGCGGTCATGGCGATGATGTCGCGCTGCACCTCGTTGGTGCCGCCGCCGAAGGTGAGGATCAGCGCGGCCCGGTGCATCCGCTCGAGCCGGCCGAGCATCGCCGCGCCGGGGGAGTCCTGGCGCAGGTAACCGTGCGAGCCCACGACCTCCATCAACAGGCGGTAGGCCTCGGTGGACAGCTCGGTGCCGTAGACCTTGCACGCGGAGGCGTCCCACGGCTTGGGCGCCGCCTCGCCGCCCTGGTCGGCACGGCTGGCGATCTCCCAGTTCAGCAGCTTGAGGTATTCGACCTTGGCGTAGACGCGCGCCAGGTTCAGGCGCACCCACTCCTGGTCGATCACCCGCTTGCCGTCGGGCCCGGTGGTCTCGCGCGCCCACTGGACGGTCTGGTTGACCGCGAGCGAGAGCGGCCCGGCCGAGGTCAGCGCGACGCGCTCATGGTTGAGCTGGTTGGTGATCAGCGACCAGCCGCCGTTCTCCGGCCCGACCATCGAGGAGGCGGGCACCCGCACGTCCTGGTAGTAGGTGGCGCTGGTGTCGGGCCCGGCCATCGTGTGCACCGGCGTCCAGGAGAAGCCCTCGACGTCGGTCGGCACGATGAACATCGAGATGCCCTTGTGCTTCTTGGCCGTCGGGTCGGTGCGCACCGCCAGCCAGATGTAGTCGGCGTAGGCGATGAGGCTGGTCCACATCTTCTGGCCGTTGATGACGAAGTCGTCGCCGTCGCGCACCGCGGCGGTGCGCAGCGAGGCCAGGTCGGTGCCCGCGCCGGGCTCGGAGTAACCGATGGCGAAGTGCAGTTCACCCGAGGCGATCTTGGGCAGGAAGAACTTCTTCTGCTCCTCGGTGCCGTACTGCATGATCGTCGGCGCGACCGAGTTGAGCGTCAGGAACGGCACGGGCGCGCCGGCGATGGCGGCTTCCTCGACGAAGATCAGCTGATCCATCGTCGTGCGGTCCTGGCCGCCGTACTCCTTGGGCCAGCTCAGCGTCAGCCAGCCGTCGCGGCCCATCTGGCGCACGACCTCGCGGTAGACATTGCCCTCGCCGTACTCGCCGGTCTGCAGGCTCAGCGCCGCGCGCCGTTCCGGCGTCATCAGCTGGGCGAAATACTCGCGCAGCTCGGCGCGCAATTCTTCCTGCTGCGGCGTATACGCGACGCGCATGGTTCCTACCTCGGTCTCAGCTGCGAAAACGGACGTCGGCGGGGCGCAGGGGGTGGGCCCCGCCGAAACCGATCATTGCATATGAACTGGAACATGTTCCAGTATTGACAGTGAATCGGCAGCTGTTCCGCCTCGCGGACCGTGCTGTCTGGGTTAGTGTCGCGGAGACCGCGTGGAAGGAAGTTCTCATGAAGATCATCGTCGATTTCGACCGCTGCGAAGCGAACGGCGTGTGCGTAGGAATCGCCCCTGACATGTTTGAACTCGATGACGACGACAACCTGCACGTGCTCGAGGGCGATGTGGCCGACGATCGCGTCGCCGACGTCGAGGAGGCGGTGGCGCAGTGTCCCAAGGCCGCGCTGAGGTTGGCGTGATCGACTCTTGTCGGATAGTGAAACACGTTCTAGAGTCGGCCCGATGAGTGTGATGCAGACTTCACTGGACGGCCGGGTCGCGATCGTGACCGGCGCAGGCGCCGGTCTCGGCCGCGCCGAGGCCCTCGCGCTGGCCGCGGCGGGTGCGGCGGTGGTCGTCAACGACCTCACCGAGGATGCCGCCGCCGAGACCATCGCCGCGATTCGCGAGCTCGGCGGCAAGGCGGAGTTCGTCGGCGGCAGCATCGCCGAGCGCGCCACCGCCGACGCCCTGATCTCGACCGCCCAGGAATCCCTCGGCGGCCTCGATATCGTCGTCAACAACGCGGGCATCACCCGCGACCGCATGCTGTTCAACATGTCCGACGAGGACTTCGACGCGGTGATCGCCGTGCACCTGCGCGGACACTTCCTGCTCTCGCGCAACGCGGGCGCCTACTGGCGCGCGGCGTCCAAGGCCGCGGGTGCGCCGGTCTACGGTCGGCTGGTCAACACCTCCTCGGAGGCGGGCCTGCTCGGGCCGGAGGGCCAGGCGAACTACGGCGCGGCCAAAGCGGGCATCACCGCGCTGACGCTGTCGGCCGCGCGTGGCCTGTCCCGCTTCGGTGTGCGGTCCAACGCGATCTGCCCGCGGGCCAGGACCGCGATGACCGAGGCCGTGTTCTCCGAGGCGCCCGAAGGGTCGGTCGACCCGCTCGCGCCCGAGCATGTCGCCAAGCTCGTCGCCTACCTCGCCTCGCCCGCCGCCGACGCGGTCAACGGCCAGGTCTTCGTCGTCTACGGCCCGATGGTCGCCCTGATGGCGGCTCCCGAGGTGGAGGCCCGCTTCGACGCCGCGGGCGCCGAATGGTCCGAGGCCGACCTCGCCTCGACGCTGCACGGCTACTTTGCCGAGCGTCCCGCCGACCACACGTTCTCGGCCCGCTCGCTGCGCGATCTGGGCTGATCGCCGAACCACCGATTTGCCGGGTGTTGGCTCGCCGCGCGCCACGACGGGCATGTCTGCCGAGTTGTGTTGATCACAGGTCCAGGTGTTGGTAGACATGAGCGTCGGGGTGTGTGACGGCTCACAGGAGGTAAAAGGCATTCGGTCAGTTTTCGTTTCAGTTTCGGCGGCACATTTCGCGAAAAAGTCCTGGTAATAGTCTCCCCAAATGGCAGACATCAACAGGAACATGTTCTAGTCTTTGGGCAGTCTTCAGAACGGGGTGGCAGTGCAGTACGGGTACGCGGGTCGATCGATCCGCCCGTCCAAGAAGGAGGAATTCGCGTGAACGACCTCCTTGCTGTCCCGTTGCGGGCGGTCGGCGGATTCTTCGAACTCGGCGCGGACGTGGCCAAGGCCGCGGTCCGGCGCCCGTTCCAGTGGCGTGAGTTCATCGACCAGTCGTGGTTCGTCGCTCGCGTGTCGATCGTGCCGACGCTGTTGGTGGCGATCCCGTTCACGGTGCTGGTCGTCTTCACTCTCAACATCCTGTTGCGCGAGATCGGTGCCGCCGACCTCAGTGGGGCGGCCGCCGCGTTCGGCGCCGTCACGCAGGTCGGGCCCATCGTGACGGTGCTGATCGTGGCCGGCGCGGGCGCCACCGCGATCTGCGCCGACCTCGGTGCGCGCACCATCCGCGAAGAGATCGACGCGATGAAGGTGCTCGGCATCGACCCGGTCAGCCGCCTGGTCGTGCCCCGCGTGCTCGCCTCGATGTTCGTGGCGTTGATGCTCAACAGCCTCGTGTGCACCGTCGGCATCGTCGGTGGCTTCGCCTTCTCGGTCTTCCTGCAGGGGGTGAATCCCGGTGCGTTCGTCAACGGCATTCCGCTGCTGACGAATCTGCCCGAGCTGATCATCTCGGAGATCAAGGCCGGTCTGTTCGGGCTGATCGCCGGAATGGTCGCCTGCTATCTCGGATTGCAGGTGAAAGGCGGCCCCAAGAGTGTCGGTGACGCGGTGAACCAAACAGTGGTGTTCGCCTTCATGGCCCTGTTCGTGGTGAATGTTGTCGTCACCGCGATCGGCTTGAAATTCACGGTGCGGTGACCGAAATGGCATTCATTGTTCGCAGCAAGTTCCCGCGCACGGTCCGTCGTTTCGAGCGCGCCTCGAAATCCGTGGATTCCCTGGGTGACAAGGCGATCTTTTTCGTCAAGGCGCTCGCCTCGGTGCCGCGCGCACTGGTGCACTACCGCACCGAGACCATCCGGCTGATCGCCGAGATCAGCATGGGCAGTGGCGCTTTGGCGGTGATCGGCGGCACGGTCGTGATCGTCGGCTTCCTGACGCTGATGGCGGGCGGCACCATCGCGGTGCAGGGCTACAGCTCGCTCGGCAATATCGGCGTCGAAGCGCTGACCGGCTTCTTCGCCGCCTTCATCAATGTCCGCATCGCCGCGCCGGTGATCTCCGGGATCGGTCTGGCCGCCACCATCGGCGCCGGTGCTACCGCCCAGCTGGGCGCGATGCGGGTGGCCGAGGAAATCGACGCGCTGGAATCGATGGCGATCCGGCCGGTTCCATTCCTCGTCGGTACCCGGGTGCTGGCCGGCCTGATCGCGATCGTGCCGCTCTACGCGCTCGCGGTGATCGCCTCCTTCCTCGCCAGCCGCTTCGCGACGGTGGTGATCTACGGACAGTCGGCCGGTGTCTACGACCACTACTTCTCGACGTTCCTCATTCCGAGCGACATTCTGTGGTCGTTCATCCAGGCGATCGTCATGGCGCTGGCCGTCATGCTGATCCACACCTACTTCGGTTTCACCGCCGCGGGCGGCCCGGTGGGCGTCGGTGTCGCGGTCGGTAACGCGGTGCGGGCCTCGCTGGTCGCGGTCGTCACAGTGACGCTGCTGATCTCGCTGGCCATCTACGGCACCTCCGGCAACTTCCACCTCTCGGGATAGCGCGATGGATACCAATCGGTTCGTTGCCGCCATGCAGGGCGGGCTCGGGCGCAAGCTCGCCGCGCTCGCGCTGGTCGGCCTGCTCGTCGCGGGTGCCTGGCTCGCGATAGCGCTGTTCCAAGGCGCGTTCACCAACACCGCTGTGGTGCTGGTCGATACGCCACGCACCGGCCTGGTCCTCGACCCCGACGCCAAGGTGAAGGTGCGCGGTGTCGAGATCGGCCGGGTCACCGACATCGACCTGCGCGCCGACGGCGCCCAGCTGCGGCTCGAAGTCGACCCCGACCAGCTGAAACTGGTGCCCGCCAACGCCGGTGTCGACATCCGCTCGACCACGGTGTTCGGTGCCAAGTACGTGAACTTCGTCGTCCCCGAGCAGCCGTCCGCCACGGCGCTGGCCCCGGGCAGCACGGTGGCGGTGAGCTCGGTGACCGTCGAGTTCAACACGCTGTTCCAGCATCTGTCCGATGTGCTCGCCCAGGTCGAGCCGGAGAAGCTCAACGCGACGCTGACCGCGCTGGGCACCGCGCTGGAAGGCCGAGGCGACAAGCTGGGCGATCTGCTGGTGCGTTCGGATCGCTATCTGCGCGAACTCAATCCATACCTGCCGACCCTGCAGTCCGATCTGGACAAGACCGCCGCCGTGACCGGCCTCTACGCCGAGGTCACCGATCCGCTGTTGCGCACGGTCGACAACGCGACCGGTACGTCGCAGACGATCACCGAGATGCAGGGCCAGCTCGACAACGTGCTGGTCAACGTGATCGGGCTGTCCGACACGGTGGGATCGGTACTGCGCGAGAACGAACGCGATCTGGTGACCGCGCTCGACCTGCTGCGGCCGACGACCGGCCTGCTGTTCGAGTACGCCCCCGCACTGCGCTGCATCATCGACGGCCTCGGCCCGCTGGTGCCGATCGCCGAGGAGATGATGGGTGGACGACTGCCGGGTGTCGGCATGAACGCCAGCTTCATGCTCGGTGCCCAGCCCTACACCTATCCGAACGACCTACCCAAGGTGAACGCCACCGGCGGCCCGCGCTGTGAGGGCGTGGTGGACCGGGTACCGAACAGCCATTCGAACTATCTGGTGACCGATACCAGCGAGGGCACGGTGTACACGCCGAACACCCAACACGAATTCCACGGTGTGCCAAAGGTATTCCAGCTGCTGCTGGACGGATTGCCGGGAGTGACGCGGTGAGGAATACGGGAACGACGATCAAACTGGCGATCTTCACCGTGGTGATGACGCTGGTGTTCGCCGGCCTGGCCATCGTCTTGAGTCAGGCCCGGTTCTCCAGCGAGAACGGCTATCGCGCGGTGTTCACCAGCTCCTCGGGCATGTTGCCGGGCGCCAAGGTGCGCATCGCCGGTGTGCCGGTGGGCTCGGTGACCTCGGTGAAGGTCGGCGACGACAACTTCGCGCACGTCGAGTTCGACGTCGACACCAAGTACGCGGTGCTGGCCAGCACCCGGGCGGCGATCAAATACGAGAACCTGGTCGGCGACCGCTACCTGGAACTGATGGAGGGGCCGGGCTCGGCTCGGCGCCTGTCCGATGGCGACACCATCGGCCGCGAGCAGACCTCGCCCGCACTGGATCTGGACCTGCTGCTCGGCGGATTCAAGCCGCTGCTGCGCGGGCTCGATCCGGCACAGGTCAACGACCTCACCGAGGCATTGCTGCAGATCTTCCAGGGGCAGGGCGGCACGCTGGTCTCCCTGCTGAACAGCGGCGGGAACTTCGCCAGGACCCTGGCCGACCGGGACGCGTTGATCGGCAGCGTGATCGATAACTTGAACACCGTGCTGGCCACCATCGCCGACCGCGGTGATCAGTTCGCCACCACCATCGACGAACTGCAGCGCCTGGTCAGCGACCTGTCCGCGCAGCGTGACCCGATCGGCAACGCGTTGCCGCGGATCGCGGGCGCGACCCAGGAACTCAACGACCTGCTGGTGCAGGCTCGCCCCGATCTGCGCAACACCATCGAACAGACCGGCAGGCTCGCCACGAATCTGGACGAGGGTTCCGACCACATCGAATGGGTGCTCGGAAAGCTGCCGGACACCTACAAGAAGCTCATCCGGATCGGTGCCTATGGTTCTTTCCTGCAGCTGTACATCTGCGGTACCAACTTCCTGATCAGCGGCCCCAACGGCGAGCCGATGGAAGTTCACGCACCGGGTCTGCAGGCGACCGGAAGGTGCACGCCCAATGAATGAGAACAAGTCGTCAGCGGCGACGATCGGTATCGTCGGTGTGGTTCTGGCGGTGACGATCTCGCTCGCGACGCTGCAATTCACCGAGCTGCCCTTCATCCGTTCGGGAGCGACCTTCACCGCGAACTTCCTCGATGCGGGCGGCCTGGTGCCGGGCGACCCGGTGCACGTGGCCGGTGTGCGTTCCGGCGAGGTGCGGCAGGTCAGCCTCGACGGCGACAAGGTCCTGGTGAAGTTCGACCTCGACGAGTCGATCGTGCTGGGCGAGAAGACGACCGCCGCGATCAAGACGAACACGGTGCTCGGCCGCAAATCCTTGGACGTGGTGCCGAACGGTCCCGGCGCGATCGACACCGGCGACACCATTCCGCTCGACCGCACCACCTCGCCCTATTCGCTCAACGAAGCACTGAGTGATCTCGGCGGGACCGTGCGCGATCTCGATCTGGATCAGGTCGACCAGACCCTCGACACCCTGTCGACGGCCTTCGCCGATACCCCGGGCCCGCTGCGCAACGCGCTCGACGGTGTCACCGCGTTGTCGCGCAGCATCAATGTGCGCGACCAGGCGCTGACCGACCTGCTGGCCCGGGCGCAGAACGTCACCAAGATCCTGGCCGACCGCAGCACCCAGCTCAATACGCTGCTCATCGACGGCAACGAACTGCTCGGCGAGCTCGATCGGCGCCGCGCGGCGATCAACCAGCTCGTCGTCTACATCGACGACGTGGCCAGGCAGCTCTCGGGCCTGGTCGCCGACAACGAGCCGCAGATGCGGCCGACGCTGGACCGCCTGAACTCGGTGCTCGCGCTGCTCCAGCGCAACGAACAGAACCTCAACCAGGCACTCGACGGCCTCGGCCCCTACGCCGCAGCGCTCGGCGAACAGGTCGGCAACGGGCCCTGGTTCAACGCCTACGTGGTGAACGCGACAAGTACCGAATTGCGTCCGCTCGTCGATGCGCTGGTCTGGCCGGAACAGGTGCCGCAGGACGTGATCGACATCTTCACCAACCCGAGGACGCCCTACATCGCTCCTGCTGAAAAGGATCCCCCGCGATGAGCTTGAGCCAGCAGGTGCGCGGGTTGCCGCGCTGGACGATCGCGGTGGCGGTGGTGGTGATCGCGGCATTGGTCGCGGTCGGTGTCTACCTCGTCACCGGCGCCGGGAAGAACACGGTGACCGCGTCGTTCACCTCCACCACCGGCCTGTACGCCGGCGACGAGGTCCGGGTACTCGGCGTCACCGTCGGCAGCATCGACTCGATCGAACCGGGCAAGGGCCAGGTACGAGTGAAGATGAGCATCGACAGCGATGTCGATCTGCCCGCGGACGCGCGCGCCGTGATCATCGCGCCGTCACTGGTGGCGGCCCGCTTCGTACAGATCGCGCCCGGCTACAACGGTGGCCCGAAACTGGCCGACGGGGCCCAGATTCCGCTCGAGCGCACGGCGGTGCCGGTGGAGTGGGACGAGATCAAGGCCGAGCTGACCAAGTTGTCGGCGGCCCTCGGTCCGGTCGGTGACGACGAGCAGGGCTCCTTCGGCCGCTTCGTCGACACCGCGGCCGACAACCTCGACGGGAACGGGAAGAAGTTCCGCGACACCCTGCGTGAACTGTCCGCGACCATGACCACCCTGTCCGACGGGCGAACCGACCTGTTCGGCACCATTCGCAACCTGCAGAAGTTCGTCGAGGTGCTCTCGGCGAGCAACGAGCAGATCGTGCAGTTCAGTGGCCGCCTGGCGTCGGTGTCCTCGGTGCTGGCCGGCGCGTCGCAAGAACTCGGCGCGGGGCTGGACAGTCTCGATGTGGCGCTCGCCGATGTGAAGCGGTTCCTCGACGGCACCGGCGGCGAGCTGACCGAGGGTGTCGAGCGGCTCGCCGATGTCACCCAGACGCTGGTCGACAAGCGGCCCCAGCTCGAACAGGTGCTGCACTCCGGCCCGACCGCGATGGTGAACTTCTATCAGCTCTACAAGCCCGCTCAGGGCTCGCTCACCGGCGCGGTCGCCCTGAACAACAGCGCGAGTCCACTCAGCTTCCTGTGTGGTTCGATCCGGGCGCTCGAGAACAACAACTCCGATAAGTCCGCCGACCTGTGCGCGGAGTTCCTGGCACCGGTGATCAGTTCGCTGGCCATGAATTACGTGCCGGTCATGACCAACCCGGCCAGCGGCGTGACGGCTTTCCCGGAGCAGCTGGTGTACAGCGACCCGAGCCTGGCCGGTGCCGGCCAGCCGAACTCGGCGCCCGCCGCCGCCCCGATCACCGTGCCCGAAGGTCTTGCCGGGCTTGCCGTTCCAGGAGGACAGCGATGAGGCGCCAACGCGCACTCGCCGGGCTGGCCGTCGGCGTCGCCGTCGCGCTCGGCACCACCGGCTGTCAGTTCGACGGGCTCAACTCCCTGCCCATGCCCGGTTCCGAGGGCCGCATGGCCGGCTCCTACACGGTGCGGATCCAGATGCCCAATGTCACCACCCTGACCCGGAATTCGCCGGTGCGGGTGGACGATGTCGAGGTCGGCAACGTCACCGGGATCGAGGTCGAGGGCTGGCACGCGCTGGTGACGGTCTCGCTCAACCCCGATGTGCGCCTGCCCGCCAACGCGGTCGCCAAGATCGGCCAGACCAGTCTGCTCGGCAGCAACCACGTCGAGCTGTCCGAGCCGACGACGGTCGCGCCGACGGGCCAGTTGCGCGACGGCGACGTCATCCCGCTCGAGCGGGCCGGCGCCTATCCGACCACCGAGCAGGTGCTGTCCTCGTTGTCGGTGGTGCTCAACGGCGGTGGTATCGCCCAGCTCGAGACCATCACCACCGAGCTGAACGCGATGGTGAACGGCCGCGAGGCCGAGATCGCCGACCTGTTGCCCCAGCTCAACGAGCTGACCACCGGTCTGGAGCGGCAGACCGGCAGCATCATCGCCGCGATGGAAGGCCTGGACCTGCTCGCGGTGCGCCTGGCCGATCAGCGTGACGTGATCGCCGAGGCGATCGAGCAGATCCATCCCGCGCTCACCGCGCTGGCCGACCGGTCGGCGAACATCACCACCGCGATCACCGCGCTCGGTGAGCTCGGCGACGTCAGCGAACGACTCATCAAGACCAGCGGCGACGATCTGGTGGCCAATCTCCGCAGTCTCGGTCCCGTGCTGAAGACGCTGGCCGACACCGGCAACAACCTGGTCCAGGCGCTGGGCATCCTGCCGACCTTCCCGTTCCCGATCCGGAACATCGACAACGCGATCATGGGCGACTACATGAACTTGTTCATCACGTTCGACCTGACCGCCAGTCGGCTCGACAGCAACTGGCTCACCGGCACTCCGCTGGGCGGTCGCTTCGGTGGCGTCGAAGGCGTCGTCGGCTCGTTCGCGCCGTCGACCGCGACCGACGCGGGCAACCCGGCGACCACGCCGCTGGGCGCACCGGCGAGCCCGGGGCCCACGCTCAATCTGCCCGGGCTGCCGCCCATCCCCGGTCTGCCCGCCATCCCCGGACTCACCGCGCCACTGCCGGGCCAGGAAAGGGCGGGTCGATGAAACTCACCCGGTTCGTGCGAGCCCAGCTCGTGATCTTCGCGGTGCTCACGGTGATCGGCCTCGTCGTGATGAGCGTCAGCTACCTGCAGTTGCCCGCGATGTTCGGCATCGGCCGATACGCGGTGACCGTGCAGCTGGCCGCCACCGGCGGTCTCTACCCCACCGCGAATGTCTCCTACCGCGGGCAGAACATCGGCAAGGTCGAGGCGGTCCGGCTGACGACGGCCGGAGTCGAAGCGGATCTGTCGATCGACAGCGACTACAAGGTGCCCGCCGATGCGAGCGCGTGGGTGCGCAGTGTCTCGGCGATCGGCGAGCAGTATGTCGACCTGGTGCCCACCGAGCAGCCGTCGGAGGCGAATCTGCGTGACGGCTCGGTGATTCCGGAGCAGCGTACCCATCTGCCCCAGGACGTCGGCACGATGCTGGACCAGGCCGACAAGCTGCTCCAGTCGGTCGCCGACACCCGCCTGCGGCAGGTCATCGACGAGGCGTTCCTCGCCTTCAACGGCGCGGGCCCCGATCTGCAGCGGTTCATCGACTCGGCCGCGCTGCTGGTGCAGCAGGCCGAAACCGATATCGAGCCCACCAAGAAGCTGCTCGACCAGATCGGTCCGCTGCTGGACACCCAGACGCGTTCCGCGGACGATATCCGTTCCTGGACGGCGGATCTGGCCACGGTCACCGATCAGCTGCGCGAGCACGATCCGGCCCTGCGCAGCCTGTTGAACAACGGCCCTTCCGCGATGGAAGTGGTGAACAAGCAGTTCCAGGGGCTGCGCCCGACCCTGCCGCTGCTGGCCAGCAACCTGGTGAGCCTCGGACAGGTCGGGGTGACCTACAACGCGAGCGTGGAGCAGCTCCTGGTTGTCTTCCCGCCGCTGATCGCGGCGCTGCGGACCGCTATCCGCGGGCCGATCCAGTACGGCGTGATGGTCGACTTCATGACCGTCCTCAACGACCCGCCCGCCTGCACCACCGGCTTCCTGCCCGCGGATCAGTGGCGGGAGCCGAGCGACCTGACCCCGATGGACACCCCACCCGGGCTCTACTGCAAGGTGCCGCAGGACTCGAACATCGCGGTTCGCGGCATCCGCAACACCCCGTGCATGGAATTCCCCGGCGTCCGGGCACCCACGCCCGAACTGTGCCGGACGGGGTTCGTGCCGCAGGGCAACAACCCGCCGTTCGGGCCGGTTCAGCCGGTCGCTCCGGCGTCGGCACCGGCAGGCGCATCGACGGGCGGTGTGACCCCCGCCGCAGCGCGCCCCTATGATCCGTCCACGGGCAGCTATCTGGGCACGGACGGACGCACGTACCGCCAAGGTGACATCGCCGAGGACGGCTCGGGCACCGTGCCGGCCAGCTGGCAGGCGATGTTGGAGGAGCAGCAACGATGAACGACAACGACAACCGCCGCCCGCGCAGGCGGGCCGCGCGCTCGGCCGGGCCACCGGTCGAGGAGACGGCGGCCGAGACAGTCAGCATCAGTAAGAGCGAAACCGCATCACCGTCGGCGGCGCTGGACGCGGAGGCCACGGCGAAGATCGCCGGAAACTCGGCCGCCGGCACAGCGGTGAAGCCGGCGGATGTCACCGTCCAGCTCGCGGCGAGCGAGCCTGCCGAATCCGGCGGCGCGGCGGCGCCTCGCGCGCGTGGCGGCATCCTGGCGCTCGCCGCGGCGATCCTGCTCGTCCTCGCCCTGGTCGCCGGGGCCGGCTACGCGGCCTTCACCGCCTACTCGGTGAACCGGGACGAGGATCTGCGAGCGCAGTACACCGAGACCGCCCGTCAGGCGGTGCTGAACCTCACCACGATCCGCGCGCAGACGGCCAAGGAAGACATCGACCGCATCCTGGCGGTGGCCTCCGGTGACTTCAAGACCGAGTTCGACGGTCGCGTCGATCCGTTCATGGACGTCGTCAAGCAGGCGAATGTGGTCTCCTCCGGCGAGGTCGTCGAATCGGGCATCGTCACCGCCGACGCCGACTCCGCGCAGGTTCTCGTCGCCGCCAAGCAGACGGTGAGCAACAACGGCTCGCCCGAACCGCAGTCGCGGCAGTACCGATTCCGGGTCACCGTGTCGAACAGCGACACCGGCATGACCGTGTCGAAGGTGGAGTTCGTCGGATGAGCCAGCGTATGAAGATCGTCTTCGGCGGCCTCGCCGCCCTCGGCCTGATCGCGGCGGTGGTGCTCGGGGTGAGCGGCTACCAGCTGTGGCAGCACGACCGGACCGAGCAGGCCCGCAGCGACGCGATGAGCACGGCGAGCCGCACGGTCAGCGCCATGTTCACCTACGAGCCCGCCACCGTCGACACCGAGCTGCCCAAGGCGGCCGACGGCCTGACCGAGTCCTTCCGCAACGACTACCTGAAGCTGATCAAGGAAGCCATCGCGCCGGGCGCGAAGGAGAAGCAGCTCACCGTCAAGGCCACGACCCAGGCCGAGGGCATCGTCTCGGCCGAGCCCGAGCATGCGGTGGTGCTGCTCTACCTGAACCAGCTGACCACCAGCAAGGACACCCCGAACGGCACCGCCTCCGGCAGCCGGGTGCGGGTAACGATGGACAAGTCCGGGGACCGCTGGCTGGTCGCACAGGTCACGCCGGTCTGAATCCCCGCGAGAATCGCTGTTTCCGTGGCCGTCGGCCCGGCCTGACTCAGGCCGGGCCGCGGTTGTCTCGGGGTAGCCGCACGACGAAGGTCGCCCCGCCGCCCGAGGTCCGCCGCACCCGGACCGTGCCGCCGTGTGCGGCGACCAGCGCGGCCACGATGGACAGCCCGAGGCCCGTGCCGCCGCTGCTGCGGGTGCGTGAGGAGTCGGCGCGATAGAACCGCTCGAAGATCCGCGCCGATTCCTCCGTGGACAAGCCGGGGCCGGTGTCGGCGACTTCGAGGAGTACCTCGTCCTGGGCGGGGGTCAGTCGCACCGTGATCGCGGTGCCGTCGGGGGTGTGGGTCCGGGCGTTGTTGAGCAGGTTGGTCAGGATCTGGCGCAGCCGGTGGTCGTCGCCCAGGATCTCCAAGGTGCCCGTGCCGTCGGCGATCTCGAGGGTGATCGGCCGGTGCTCGCCCTGCGCGGCCTCCACCGCGCGAGCGCTGTGCACGGCGTCGCCGGCGATCGCGAGCAGGTCGACCGGCGTCAGGTCGACGGGGCGTTGCGCGTCGAGCCTGGCCAGCATGAGCAGGTCTTCCACCAGCAGGCCCATCCGCTGTGCCTCGTGTTCGATGCGATTCATGAACATCGCCGGATCGCCGGTCGCGCCCTGCCGGTACAGCTCGGCGAAACCGCGGATGGTGGTGAGCGGAGTGCGCAGTTCGTGACTGGCGTCGGCGACGAAACGCCGCATCCTGGCCTCGGATTCGCGCGCGGCGGCCTCGGATGCCGCGGTCGCGGCGAAGGCCTGCTGGATCTGGGTGAGCATGCTGTTGAGCGAGCGCGAGAGCCGGTCGACCTCGGTGTCGGTGCCGCGCACCGGAACCCGGCGATGCAGTTGACCCTCCGCGATCGCCGCCGCGGTGGCCTCGACCCGGCGCAGCGGCCGCAGACTACCGCGCACCACGAAGTAGGCGGCCACGGCCAGGGCGATCAGCACGATCGCGCCCACCACCAGCTGCAACACGACGAGATTGCGCACGGTCTCGATGTTCTCGGTGAGCGGCCACGCCACGGTCGCGGTCGCGCGATGCCCGTTGACGGTCAGCACGCGCCACTGATCGGTCGAATCGCCCTGCGAGCCGACGGTGACCGGTTGGAGCGCAGGGGGATTCGGGAGGTCAGGAGTGGCGTCGGTGCCGAAGACGTTGTCCAGCGTGATGTTTCGGGTGCCGTCGGTGCTCGCGGCGGTGAGGTAGTACCGTCCCGGCGGCTGCCGGTCCGACGACGGGGTGGGCAGGGGTGGCGCGGGCAGCCCGACCCGGCGCTCCCATTCGATCGCGGCATCGGTCAACTGCTGGTCGGTGCGGTTGCGCAGCGAGTTCTCCATCGCCTTGGTGACGACGAAACCCGAAGCGATCAAACCGAATCCGGCCAGGGCGACCAGCATCAGCACCAGCGTCACGCGCAGCGGGATCGCCGAGAACCTGCGGGCGACGCGGGCGCGCAGACTCATCGCGCGGCCGGCTCCCGCATGACGTACCCGACGCCACGCAGGGTGTGGATCAACCGCTGTTCACCGGTGTCGACCTTCTTGCGCAGATACGACACGTAGGTCTCCACCACGCCGACCTCACCGCCGAAGTCGTAGCGCCACACGTGATCCAGGATGCGGGGTTTGCTGAGGACGCTCCCCGCGTTCACCATGAAATAGCGCAGCAGCGTGAACTCGGTGGGGGACAGGGCGACCGGCTCGCCCGCCTTCCACACCTCGTGGGTGTCGTCGTCGAGTTCGATGTCGGCGAAGCGCAGCCGGGTACTGGCCTGTTCGGGCGCGGTTCGGCCGGAGCGGCGCAGGATCACCCGCAGCCGGGCCACCACCTCCTCGAGGCTGAACGGCTTGGTGACGTAGTCGTCGGCGCCCAGGGTCAGGCCGGTGATCTTGTCCTCGACCTCGTCGCGGGCGGTCAGGAACAGCACCGGCGCGTCGATGCCGTCGGCGCGCAACCGGCGCAGCAGGCCGAAGCCGTCCATGCCGGGCATCATCACGTCGACGATCAGCGCCTCCGGGCGGAACGCGCGGGCCTTGTCCAGGCCCTCGGCGCCGTCGCTCGCCGTCGCTACCTCGAAACCCTGGTAGCGCAGGCTCACCGCCAGCAACTCGACGATCATCGGTTCGTCGTCGACGACGAGCACCCTGGCCTCGGGTGCTTCCGGCACACCGCTCATGGATCTCATGGTCCACCACCCGGCTGGGAGGTGGCTGCCACCACGCTGTGAGGTCGCTGTGAGCGCCTCAGCGCGACTCGCGGTACACGTCCTCGTCCTCGCTGAGCAGGGCCGCCCCGGCGACGTTGCCCTGGGAGAGGGCGTCGAGGAAGGCGCGCGCCCAGCGTTCGACGTCGTGGGTGAGCACCTGGCGGCGCATCGAGCGCATCCGGCGGCGCTTGGTGTCGCGGTCGTCGTCGAGCGCGCCGATGATGGCGTCCTTGACGCTGTCGAGGTCGTGCGGGTTGCACAGGTAGGACTGGCGCAGCTCGGCCGCGGCGCCGGTGAACTCGCTCAGCACCAGGGCGCCGTTGAGGTCGCTGTGGCAGGCCACGTACTCCTTGGCGACCAGGTTCATGCCGTCGCGCAGGGGCGTGACCAGCATGGCGTCGGCGGCGACGAAGAAGGCGATCAGTTCGTCGCGGGGGATCGGGCGGTGCAGGTAGTGCACGACCGGGTAGCCGACCCGGGCGAACTCGCCGTTGATCCGGCCCACCTGGCGTTCGATGTCGCCGCGCATCTTGATGTAGCTCTGCACCCGCTCACGGCTCGGGGTGGCCAGCTGCACCATCACCGTCTCGGCGGGGTCGACCCGGCCCTCCTCCAGCAGTTCCTGCAGGGCGTTGAGCCGGATGTCGATGCCCTTGGTGTAGTCCAGGCGGTCGACGCCGAGCATGATGTTCTTCGGATTGCCCAGCTCGGCGCGGATCTTGGCGGCCCGCTCCCGCACCGACCGGCGCCGGGAGTGTTCGTCGAGCTCGGCGGAGTCGATCGAGATGGGGAACGCGCCGACACGCACCGTGCGGAAGCCGACCTGCACGACCCCCAGCTTGGAGCGCACGCCGATGGTGCCCCGGGAGGTGGGCTGACCGGCTAGTCGGCGGGCCAGGTAGAGGAAGTTCTGCGCGCCGCCGGGAAGATGGAAGCCGATCAGGTCGGCACCGAGCAGGCCCTCGACGATCTCGGTCCGCCACGGCATCTGCATGAACAGCTCGACCGGCGGGAACGGGATGTGCAGGAAGAAGCCGATGGTGAGGTCGGGCCGCAGCATGCGCAGCATCTTCGGCACCAGCTGCAGCTGGTAGTCCTGCACCCAGACGGTGGCGCCCTCGGCGGCCACCTTCGCGGTCTCCTCGGCGAACCGGCGGTTGACCTCGACATAGGCGGCCCACCAGGCCCGGTCGTAGACCGGGCGCACGATCACATCGTGGTAGAGCGGCCACAGCGTGCCGTTGGAGAACCCCTCGTAGTAGTCCTCGACCTCCTGCGCCGTCAGCGGCACCGGGTGCAGTTCCAGACCGTCTTCGATGATCGGCTCGACTTCGACGTCCGGGACGCCCGCCCAGCCGACCCACGCCCCCTTGTTGCTGCGCAGTACCGGTTCCAGGGCGGTCACCAGACCACCCGGGCTGCGCTTCCACCTGGTCGTTCCGTCGGGCAGGCGCTCGAGGTCGACCGGCAGCCGGTTCGCGACGACGACGAACCCCGAGCCCGCACCGGTCGGTGTGGCCGCGACGGACTCGCTGTTCTCGGACGGACGGTCGTTGGACTGTTTATCGATCATCTGGTCCACTCACGCATCCTTTGCGCGTCGCAGGGTTCGCTTTGAGGTTGTGGTAGTCGGAGGGTCAGCTGGGGCCGATGCCGAGCATCGACAGCAGCATCCGGCACTCGTCGGCGTCTTCGGCGTATGCCGCGACGACGCGCTGTGCCTGGCGAGCGGTCTCGTCGGCCAGTGGCTCGAGCTCGTCGTCGGCGATGTCGTTGGCGCTGCTCTTGGCGGCCATAGTGGTTCGTCCTCCCGGTTTCCAAACGCTCTGCGTGCGAGTAGTCAATACTATCGGTCGCCCGTGCACGGCCGATGAACTCCCGACCCGATCACCCCACCCCGGTGCAGGGTCGTGGCGGTCCCGTTACCGTGAGTGTCGGACAGCTCAACCCCGCAGAGAGGTTTGTTTCATGCCAGTGGCCACGGTGAACGGCATCGCACTGAACTATCAGGTCAAGGGCGACCGTACCAAGGGCACCGACGTCAAGGGCGGCGGTCCGCTGGTGGTGTTGATCATGGGCACCGGATCGCCCGGTCGGGTGTGGGAACTCCATCAGGTGCCCGCGCTGGTTGCGGCCGGGTACCGGGTGTGCACCTTCGACAACCGGGGTATCGCGCCGTCGTTCGAGGCGCCCGGCGGCATGCGGATCGAGGAGCTGGTCGCCGACACCGCGGCGCTGATCGAATTCCTCGACGAGGGTCCCGCGCTGGTCGCTGGCACCTCGATGGGCGCCCGGGTCGCCCAGGAACTGGCGCTGGCCCGTCCCGACCTGGTCCGCAAGGCCGTGTTCATGGCCGGGCACGGCAGGCTCGACCAGTTCCAGAAGACGCTGTCGGCCGGTGAGCAGGATCTCGACGCCGCCGGTGTGCAGCTGCCCGCCAAGTTCGAGGCGGCACTGACCGCGGTGATGAATCTGTCGCCGGCGACCATGTCCGACACCAATGCCGCCCGCGACTGGCTCGACCTGTTCGAGTTCACCGGCGGGCCTGCCACGCCGGGCATCCGCGCGCAGCGGGCCATGGATCACGAGTTCAACCGGGTGGCCGCCTATCGCGCGATCACGGTGCCCTGCCTGGCAATCGGCTTCGCCGATGATAGGATGATTCCGCCTTATCTGTCGCGGGAAGTCGCCGACGCCATCCCCGGCGCCAGGTACCAGGAAATCCCGGACACCGGCCACTACGGCTACCTGGAACGCCCCGAGGCGGTCAACAAGATCCTCCTCGATTTCTTCGCGGCTTGACCGCCGAGGCTGAGGTAACCACCTACACGTAACGTCAGCCTTGCTAGGGTCGACACAACGCCCGGGGTTCGCCCCCCGAAGCGATCCCGTACACAGCGCCAGTATCCAGTGAGGTGAAATTGAGCACCAACCCCTTCGACGACGAGGACGGCCGCTTCTTCGTTCTGGTCAACGACGAAGAGCAGCACTCCCTGTGGCCCGCGTTCGCCGAGGTCCCGGCGGGTTGGCGTGTCGTGTTCGGCGAAGAGAGCCGGGCCGCGTGCGTCGAGTACGTCGAGAAGAACTGGACCGATATGCGTCCCAAGAGCCTGCGCGACGCGATGGCCGCCGACGATGCGGCTCGCGCCCAGTCCTGAGCAGTAACACCGATACTGCGCCGGGACCTCGCTGAGCGCGACGGCCGCGTGGCACCTCTACCGATGCCACGCGGCTGCCGCGTCCCGCTATGATGGTCGCTGCCCTTCGGGGCACCTGTTCGTACCCGCCTCCTTAGCTCAGTGGTAGAGCACCGCTCTTGTAAAGCGAAGGTCGTCAGTTCAATCCTGACAGGGGGCTCTCCCAGAACCCGACCCGGACAACGGGTCGGGTTCTTCGTCGTTCGTGGTGCGCGACGGCAGATCGTGCCCAAGACTTTTGGGGCCGCCTCGCGTCCATGCGCTGCGGTATCTTCCATGCGATCGCCGCACCAGCCGGCGCGCAGAGGGAGACGCTCCACATGTTCGACAAGTCCTTTGCGGCCGCCGTGCTCTCGGTGAGCGCCGCTGCCGTCCTCGCGGCACCGCCCGCCACCGCCGACCCGGTCAACTGGGGCGCCGTTTCCCTCAGCGTGTGGGGCAACGTCTACGCGTTTTCGGTCAACCACCCCACGGAAGCCGACGCGATTCGAGCCGCGGACCGAGCGTGCAAGGGTCAAGGCATCATCGACTGCCGGACGATGGTGACGTTCGCGGACGGCTGCGGTGCGGTCGTGACCAGTCCGCTCGCGATCGTCGCGGGATTCCCGATCGTGGGCTTCGGTAAAGGGGCGAACCCAGGGGAGGCGATCGCGGACGCCACCCGCAACCTCCCCACCGGCACCGGGAGCGCCGGTTCGTTCGATCGTGACCACGCCTGCACCTGGCTGTGATCGACAGGCCGCCGGCTCGGTCCTGACGTGGCTCCGAGTTGTTCGTAGCGCGCGACGGCAGCTCGTGCCCCAGAAAGCAGGGGCGATCGATCCACTTCGAAACAGTGGCGTTTCTCACTAGGCTCACTCGCACGCCGAACCCCGGCGTACCTGTTCGAGAGGGATCCTCGTGAAACGCTTCGCCATCCTCGCCGCCGCGGTCACCGCGTTCGGCGCCGCCTCCGCCGGGCTCGCCACCGCGACCCCGGCGCAGTCCGCCTCGGGTCAGCCGACGACGGCCCAGCCGGTCGTCCTGCAGACCGGCTCGGCCGTGATCGACCTGCTCGCCTACTTCGCCGCGGGCTGCTTCGGCAGCTGGAGCCCCGCCCCGCCCCCGCACTGCGTCACGCAGTGACCGCTCGATCCTGACCGGTCAGGCCCCCGACCTGTGCCGACGCGGCGGGGGCCGTACGGTCTGGCCGCCTCAGGCCGGGACGTTGGCCTCGTAGCCGAGTTCCCGGAGGGCGGCCGTGATCTTGGCCTGGGCCTCGTCGAGGGACTCGGGTGTGGGGGCGGTGTCGGCGCCGGAGATGTCGAAGTCGCCCATGGTGTAGGCGGGGAAGACATGGGTGTGCAGGTGGGGGACCTCCAGGCCGGCGATGAGCAGGCCCGCGCGGGGCGCGTCGAAGGCGATGCGGACGGCCTGGCCGATCTTCTGGGCGAGGCCGGTCAGGCGCGCCATGACGGCGGGGTCGACGTCCTGCCACTGGTCGATCTCGGCGCGCGGCACGATGAGGGTGTGACCCTGGGTGACGGGGGCGATGGTGAGGAAGGCGACGAATTCGTCGTCCTCCCAGACGAAACGGCCGGGAAGCTGTCCGGCGATGATCGCGCTGAAGACGGATGCCATAGCGGCGAGCCTAGCTAGATCGCGACGAAATGCGACAGGATGCCCTGCACCTCGTAGATGTCGACCTGGCGGTTGAACCGCTGCCTGACCGGCTCGTTCCCGCTGCCGATCCAGATGTGGAGCTCGGCGTCGAGATCGAAGGTGCCCGCGGTCTCGACGGCGAAATGGGTGATCGAGCGGTAGGGGATGGAGTGGTAGCTGACCTTGCGGCCGGTGACGCCCTGCTTGTCGACCAGGATCAGCCGGCGATTGGTGAACAGCATCGCGTCGCGCACCAGCAGGTAGGCCGAATAGACCTGCTCACCCTGGCCGAACAGCTTGGCGTACTCCTGCTGCGCGGCGGCCGGGTCGATCCGGCCCGCATTGCCCATCATCCCGTCGAGCAGACCCATGCTTGCTCCCCTCGCCTTCCCCGGCGGCCGTGTCGTCACGCCAGCCCCATTGTCCCCCAAGTGAACCCGATGCGGGTGGTGTGCGCGGGTGAATTCCCGACGCCGGGGCAGGGTTCGGATCCGTCGCCGCGGCCCGGTGACCGCTACCGGATATCGCGACGCGGTAGGGGGCTGGGGCGTGCGCAGCGGGCGTGAAGAGCGCGACTAATCTGTGACCGTGCGCGTACTCGTCATCGGTTCCGGAGCCCGTGAACATGCCCTCGTCCTGGCGCTACGCCGGGATCCGTCGGTGACGGCGGTGATCGCCGCCCCGGGCAATCCCGGCATCGGACAACATGCCGAACTACGTCCGGTCGACCCGTGCGCGGCCGAGGACGTCGTCGCGCTGGCCACCGAGGTCGCCGCCGATCTCGTGGTGATCGGCCCCGAGGTGCCGCTGGTGCTCGGCATCGCCGACGCCGTGCGTGCGGCCGGATTCCCGGTCTTCGGCCCGTCCAAGGACGCGGCCCGGATCGAGGGCTCGAAGGCGTTCGCCAAGGACGTGATGGCGGCCGCCGGTGTGCGGACCGCGCACAGCGAGATCGTCGACACCCCGGCCGACCTGGACGCCGCGCTCGATCGCTTCGGTCCGACCTGGGTCGTCAAGGACGACGGGCTGGCCGCGGGCAAGGGCGTCGTGGTGACCGACGACCGTCGCGCGGCCCGCGATCACGGCGCCGAGCTGCTCGAACAGGGCCACCCGGTGCTGCTCGAGTCGTTCCTGGACGGCCCGGAGGTGTCGCTGTTCTGCCTGGTCGACGGCGAGACCGTGGTCCCGCTGCTGCCCGCGCAGGACCACAAGCGCGTCGGCGACGGCGATTCCGGCCCGAACACCGGCGGCATGGGCGCCTACACGCCGCTGCCGTGGCTGCCCGAGGAGACGCTGACCGAGATCGTCGAGGATGTGGTGAAGCCGGTCGCGGCCGAGCTGGTCCGCCGGGGCAGCTCGTTCTCCGGGCTGCTGTACGCCGGTCTGGCCGTCGGCACCAACGGTCCCGCGGTCGTCGAGTTCAACTGCCGCTTCGGCGATCCCGAGACCCAGGCCGTGCTGGCCCTGCTGGACAGCCCGTTCGCCGAGCTGCTGCACGCCACCGCCACCGGTCGCCTGGCCGAGGTCGAACCGCCGCGCTGGAAGGACGGCTCCGCGATCACCGTCGTGCTGGCCGCCGAGAACTACCCCGCTCGCCCGCGCACCGGTGACGTGATCACCGGCGCCGAGGACGGTGCGCTGGAAGGCGAGACGCTGGTGCTGCACGCGGGCACCGGGCAGCGCGAGGACAAGACGCTGGTCTCGGCCGGCGGCCGGGTGCTCAATGTGGTCGGGGTCGGCGCCGATCTCGCCGAGGCTCGCGAGCGCGCCTACGCGCGGCTCGCCCAGATCAAGCTGCCCGGCAGCCACTTCCGCACCGATATCGGCGCGACCGAGGTGGTCGTCCCGGAGCGCAAAGCGCAGTAGCGCGCGAATCGCGAACGAGGGGCATCGGGTCCGGAGCGGGTCCGATGCCCCTTGTCGTGTCGTCAGGTGAGCTGGAGGCCGTGCGTGGCGAGCCAGGCCTGCGGGTCGACGTGGTTGCCGTTCTGGACGATCTCGAAGTGCAGGTGCGGGCCGGTGGAGTCGCCGCGGTTGCCGATGCGGGCGATCTGCATGCCCGCGGGGACCCGTTCGCCGGGGGAGACGAAGAAGTCGTACATGTGGCCGTAGATGCTGATGGTGCCGTCGTCGTGCCGGATGCGCACCCACAGGCCGAAGCCCTGGGCCGGACCCGCTTCGACGACCGTGCCGTCGGCGACGGCGTAGATGGGGCTGCCGATGGGGGCGGCGATGTCGATGCCGCGGTGCATGGTGCCCCAGCGGGAGCCGAAACCCGAGGTGAACGCGCCCTTGGCGGGCAGACTGAAGCCGCCGAGGGAGGGGGTCGCCCCCGGCGTCACGGTCCCGGGGACCACCGGCGCCCGCGTCCCCATCCAGTCCTGCCACTCGCCCGAGGCCGCGGCCGCCGCCTCGGCCTTCGCGCGCTCGAGGGTGGCGCGGGCCGCCGCCGCGACCACCGCCGCCTCGCGCCGCTTCTCGCCGTTGGCGATGGCGGCGAGCAGGCGCGTCGTCGACTGCGGATTCGGCGCGAGTTCCGGGACGTAGGCGATCGCCACGCGCTGCGCCTCACCGGGCGCCAGCGGGCCACCCTCGACGTCGTCGCCGATCCGCCCGTCCGCCGCCACGACCACCGCCACGATCGCCACACCCGCGATCAGGACGCGCTGCTCGATCAGTACCCGCCGCACCCGATCCCGGCTCGGCCGCCGCGCCCACAGCGCCTCGGCCCGCGCCTTCGGCCGCAGCCAGAACACGGCGCGCACCTCGCCCGCGCGCAGTTCCCCGGCGATCTCGGCGACCGTCGGATGCTCGCCGATCCAGGTCGCCACGCGCTCGCGGACACCGCTCTTCGACGGTAGCTGCTCGCGCCAATTCGCCTGCAGAACACGGCCGTTGATGCTGACTACGCGCTTCCCGACGCTCGGCGCCGCGGCGTCGTCGAGCGCCCGGGTGCTGTGCTCAGCGGCTGAGGCGCTGGGGTCGTCGGTGGTGACTCGCTGGTGCGCGGTGGTCTCGGCGGCTGAGGGCTGCGCGGTGGCGGCCGCGGTGTCCGCACGAGGGTCGGCCTCGGCGGCCGCGGGGCTCGCGGCGACGTCCGCCGCCTGCGCGTTCGCCTCGACCGGAGGGCTGTCCTCGACCGGCGACGCCACGACACGATCCACTGTGTCCGTCTTCGCCCGCCGCACTCGCCCCGCCGTCCTTACCCACTCCATGGTGCCCCCGCGACCCTGCCCCGACGCGGCTCAACTCGCTGCGCCGGTGGCTGCGTATTCGCTGTCGGAGCCATTCTGCCGACCATATCTGTCAACGCCCGCAATCGGGTGCTCTACCGTCACTCGGGTGTCCAGAGAATCGCGCCGGTCGACCATTCCCCCTTTCTACGTGATGGATGTGTGGAAAGCCGCTGCTGAACGGGCCAGGTCGCACGGAGACGTGCTGGTGCTGGCGGCGGGACAGCCCTCGACGCAGGCGCCGGCGCCGGTGCTGCGGGCGACCAAGGCGGCGATCGAGCACGAGCTGCTCGGGTACACCGAGACGTTCGGCATCCTGCCGCTGCGCGAGGCGATCGCCGAGCACCACCGGGAGACCTACGGCTACGACGTGCACCCGGACGAGGTCGTGGTGACCACGGGGTCCTCGGGGGCGTTCACGCTGATCTTCCTGGCCGCCTTCGACGCGGGCGACACCGTGGTGGTGGCCCGGCCGGGATACCCGGCCTACCGCAACACCCTCACCGCGCTCGGCTGCGAGGTGATCGAGCTCGACTGCGGCCCGCAGACCCGCTTCCAGCCGACGGTCGCCATGCTCGAGGCACTGCCCGAGCCGCCCGCGGGCCTGGTGGTGGCGAGCCCGGCCAACCCGACCGGCACCATGATCGACCCGGCCGAGCTGGCCGCGCTGGCGCGCTGGTGCGAAGACCACGGCACCCTGCTGATCTCCGACGAGATCTATCACGGCATCACCTTCGACGACGCGACGCCGACCGCCTCGGCCTGGGAGTTCTCCCGCGCGGCGGTGGTGATCGGCTCGGTGTCGAAGTACTTCTCGATGACCGGCTGGCGGCTGGGCTGGATGCTGGCCCCCGCCGACCTGCGCCCGGCGCTGCAGCGGCTGGCGTCGAACATGACGGTGTGCCCGCCCGCCATCTCCCAGTACGCCGCCGTGCACGCGTTCGGCGCGGAAGCCAAGGATGAGCTGGACGGCCACGTCCGCCGGTACGCGCGCAACCGGGCGCTGTTGCTGGAGGGTCTGCCGAGTATCGGCATCACCGAACTCGCCCCCGCCGACGGCGCTTTCTACGCCTATGCCGATATCGGTCACTTGACCAACGATTCCCGGGCCTGGTGTGCCGAGGTGCTCGATCACACCGGCGTCGCGCTGGCACCCGGTCTCGACTTCGACACCGTGCACGGCATTCGCACTGTTCGCTTCTCCTTCGCCGGCGCCACCGACGACATCGCCGCAGCGCTGGACCGGTTGGGAAGGTTCCTGAAGGGCTGATCGGCCGCGCTGTCAACAGTGATGTGCGACAACAACTTTGCCTAGTACGAACACTTCCGTGCCGGGATGCGGTAAAACTCAGTTATCCCGATTTCCCGCGTTTCCCCGATGACGATTGCGCACGGTTGAACTGATGATGACTGGCACGATGGCACGGTGACCACCGCGACGACCCCGAAAGGCGAACGGCGTCGCCAGGCCCTGGTGGCGGCGGCGGCTGAACTGTTGCTCGAAGGCGGCTTCGACGCTGTACGACATCGCTCGGTGGCGTCGCGGGCCGATCTTCCGCTCGCCTCGACCACCTACTACTTCGAATCTCTGGAAGATCTGATCGCCCGGGCCGTCGAATTCAGCGGCGCGATCGAACTCGACGCCATGCGTCGCCGGGTCGGTGAGGTCAGCCATCGCAGGCGCGGTACCGACGCGACCGTCGACCTCGTCCTCGACCTGCTCGTCGGCCCCGACGACAGCGACCTCGACGCGCGCGGCCAGCTGATCGCGCGCTACGAGCGCTCGGTGGCCTCGGCCCGGCATCCCGAGTTACGCGAGGTCCAGCTCCGACTACGCACGCAGCTCGAAGAACTGCTCGCCGACGTGCTGCGCCGCTCCGATCGAGTGGTGCGCCCCGAGCAGTTGCGCAGGCTGGTCGCGGTGGTGGACGGCGCGGTGGTCGCCGCGCTGATCGAGGGTCACCCGGAGCCGAGGCGGCCCGCACGGGCCGGTCTGCTGGAGATGATCGACATCGTCGCCCCGCCCGTGGTGCCCAACATGATGCCCCAGCAGCTGGAACGGGCGCGGCAACTAGACTGAGTGTTCGTGAGCCTTGTCCCGAACGTCCTCGCCACCCGATACGCCAGCCCGGAGCTCGTCGCGCTCTGGTCGCCCGAGAACAAGATCGTGCTCGAGCGCAAGCTGTGGCTCGAGGTGCTGCGGGCGCAGTCGGCACTCGGCATCGATGTCCCCGCGGGTGTGCTCGACGACTACGAGCGCGTGCTCGAACACGTCGACCTGGCCTCGATCGCCGAGCGTGAGCGGGTCACCCGCCACGACGTGAAGGCACGCATCGAGGAGTTCAACGCGCTGGCCGGGCACGAGCACGTGCACAAGGGCATGACCAGCCGCGACCTCACCGAGAACGTCGAACAGCTGCAGATCCGGCTCTCGCTCGAGTACGTCTACGACCACGGTGTCGCGATCGCGGCCCGGCTGGCCGAGCGCGCCGCGGAGTACCAGACGCTGGTGATGGCGGGCCGCTCGCACAACGTCGCCGCGCAGGCGACCACCCTGGGCAAGCGCTTCGCCTCCGCCGCCGACGAGGTGCTCGTCGCGCTGACCCGCCTGCGCGAGCTGATCGACCGCTACCCGCTGCGCGGCATCAAAGGCCCGATGGGCACCGCCCAGGACATGCTCGACCTGCTCGACGGCGACGCGGGCAAGCTGGCCGCGCTCGAGCAGCAGGTGGCCACGCATCTCGGTTTCGCGAAGGTCTTCACCAGCGTCGGCCAGGTCTACCCGCGCTCACTCGACCACGACGTGCTCTCGGCGCTGGTGCAGCTGGGCGCCGGGCCGTCGTCGTTCGCGCACACCATCCGGCTGATGGCGGGCCACGAGCTGGTCACCGAGGGCTTCCAGCCCGGCCAGGTCGGGTCCTCGGCGATGCCGCACAAGATGAACACCCGCTCGTGCGAGCGCGTCAACGGCCTGCAGGTCGTGCTGCGCGGCTACGGCTCGATGGCCGCCGAGCTCGCGGGCGCGCAGTGGAACGAGGGTGACGTGTTCTGCTCGGTGGTGCGCCGCGTCGCGCTGCCGGACGCGTTCTTCGCCGTCGACGGCCAGATGGAGACCTTCCTGACCGTGCTCGCCGAGTTCGGCGCATACCCGGCGGTGGTCGCCCGCGAGCTCGACCGGTACCTGCCGTTCCTGGCCACCACCCGCATCCTGATGGCGGCGGTGCGCGCGGGCGTTGGCCGCGAGACCGCGCACGAGGTCATCAAGGAGCACGCTGTCGCGGTGGCGCTGGCCATGCGCGAGCAGGGTCGCGAGCCCGACCTGCTGGACCGGCTCGCCGCCGACGACCGGATGCCGCTGGACCGCGCCGCGCTCGATGCCGCGCTGGCCGACAAGTCCGCGTTCATCGGTGCCGCGTCCGACCAGGTCTCCGAGGTCATCGCGCAGGTGCAGAAGCTGGTCGAGGCCAACCCCGAGGCCGCGCGCTACACGCCGTCGCCGATTCTCTGACGCACGGTGCGTGTCAGCCCGCCGCTGTCGCTGTTCCAGCACCGGCGGCGGGCGATCGCACGGCGGCTCCTGGCGCGGTTTCGCTACCGTACCCGGGTGAATCCGTACACGATCTTCGCCGACATCATCGCCGGGCAGGCGCCCGCCTCCAAGGTCTACGAGGACGATGATGTGCTGGCGTTCATGGACATTCGTCCGGTGACGCCGGGCCATGTGCTCGTGGTCCCGAAGGCGCCCGCGCCGAGCCTGGCCGATCTCGATCCCGCCCTCGGCGGCAAGCTGTTCCAGGTCGGGCAGCGGATCGCGGCCGCGTTGCGGGCCAGCGAAGTGGCCGCCGACGGAGTGAATTTCTTCCTCGCCGACGGCGTCACCGCCGGGCAGGAGATCTTCCACGTGCACCTGCACGTGATCCCGCGGACGCCGGGCGACGGCTTCGGCCTGCGGGCGCGCCCGACCTCGCCCGCGCGCGCCGATCTCGACTATCTGGCCGGGTCGATTCGCGGCGCTCTGTCCCGCTGACCTGCCTTTCCGGGCGAACCGGTCATTGCATACCGGTAAGTTTGCTGAAGAAACGCCCGAATCGCCGAATGCTCTCAGTTCGTTCACCTGTGGGTTACTTTGGACTGTCATTGGCATGCGGTAATGGAGGGTGGGACGTGCGTCGTACAGGTGTTGCTGCTTCAGTGCTGGCTTTCGCCATCGCGTTGATCGGACCCGCGGTGGTGAACCCCGCCCCCGCAGCTGCTGCCCAGATCGTCGGGGTGAACAACCTCAGCCCCACCCGCACCGCGATCACGGTCGCCTCGCCCGCGATGGGGCGCAATATCGACCTGCAGGTGCTGCATCCGGCGGGCGGCGGCTCGCGCTCGACCTACTATCTGCTCGACGGCCTCGACCCCGGAATCGGCCAGAGCACCTGGACCAACGCCACCGACGCCGAGGCCTTCTTCCGGAACAAGAACGTCAATGTGGTCATGCCGACCGGCGGGCAGGCCAGCTACTACTCCGACTGGATCTCCGACGACCCGCGCTTCGGCCGGTACAAGTGGGAAACGTTCCTCACCCAGGAGCTGCCCGGCCTGATCGACGCGGAGTTCGACGGCAACGGGGTCAACGGCATCGGCGGCCTGTCCATGGGCGGCAACGCGGCCTACATCCTGGCCGCCCGGCACCCCGGGCTGTACCGGGCCGTCGCCGGCTACAGCGCGTGTCCCGACAGCGCGATGGCCGCGGGCGCGATCATGTTCTCCATCGCCAACCGTGGCGGCAATCCGCTCAACATGTGGGGCGCGCCCGGCAGCCCCGAGTGGGCCTCGCACGATCCGGCCCTGATGCTCGAGGGTCTGCGCGGCAAGGCGCTGTACATGTCCACCGGCACCGGCATTCCCGGCCCGCACGAGGCCGAACTGAAGCCGCAGCTGGCGGAGAACATCTTCCTCGGCGGTCCCATCGAACTCGGCGTCAACACCTGTATGGTCGCCTTCGACCAGCGGCTGCGCGGCGCGGGCATCGGTGCCAAGATCGACTACCACCCGGTCGGCACCCACTCCTGGTCCTACTGGCAGGACGCGCTGCACGCCTCCTGGCCGACCATCGGCCCGGCGCTGGGGGCCTGAGAGTTCTTCCACGCGGCCCGGTTCGACGGCTTTTCCAGCCCGAGAGCCGGGCCGCGCCGCGTTCCGGGCTACCTGGTCCGGCGCCGGAGCACGACACCGGCGAGCACGCCGATCACCGAGAGCCCGGCGATGATCAGCACGTAACCCGCGGGGAAGCCCAGGATCTCGACATACTCCCGGCGCACCACCCGATCGCGGACGGTGTCGTCGTTCGCGGCGGGGCCGAAGGCGAAATCGGTGGTGATGGCCGCGGGCCGGGGAATGCTGACGGCGAGTTCGGTGAGGTAGGACTTGCCCGCCGCGAGGGCTTTCAGGTCGGGATCGGTGAGTTCGGCGACGGGGGCGGCGAATTCGGTGATGGTGGATTGTGTGGCGGTGTCGGCGTCGGTGCGCGTCACCCGGTGGTCGCCGAAGACGTAGAGGTGCACCGACTGGTGGCCGGTGGCCGCCGCGGACATGCGCATCGGATAGACGAGCCGGTCCGAGTCGAAGGTCAACCGGACCGGATCCAGCGCGCCGGAGAGCGGTTTCGCGCTGGTCAGGCGCATGGCCACGAAGGACCAGCCCTCGCGGAGATAGGGGTCGAGGGTGGCGCTGACCTCGGGGCGCAGTTGATAGCCGTTGGCGTCCAGCCATTCCCGGACGCCGGTGAGGTCGCCGCCGCGCAGCGTCGTCGCCTCGAGCGGGCCGAGTTGGACCTGTCCGAGTACCTCGGGCCCGGAGCCGGGCGCGGCGCCGGAGGTGTCACCGGAGGAGTAGTCGCTGCCGAACCAGCGGTGCTCGGTGACGACCTCGGGCGCGGTCAGCCGGGACAGCTCGCTGAACGAGGCCGCGGTGCCCGCCGAGACCGTCGCCGGTGTCGGTGTGGGGACGATCAACGCCGCGTCGTCGCCGTCGAATTGCATTCCCAGGCGCATGAGCACGGTCTCGCGGGTACCGTCCCACCCGAGCACCGCCGTCTCGCTGTCGACCCGCGCCGAGTTCCCGCCGCTGACCACGCCACCGCACGCACAGGCGGTCGCGGGAGTCACCGCCGCGGACCCCGCCGCCAGCACCACCCCGACACTCACGACGAACGATCGAACCGCGTACCGCATCCCCATGCGAGCAGGCTACGCACCCACCGGCGCGCGCACATGCGCAGAAATACTCAGCCGGGCGGGCCCGGCCCGGTGGCGGCCCCGGCCGAGTTGGCGGGCCCGGCCGCAAAGGTCCGGCTACGGTGGACCCATGGCTGGCGAGAATGAGACGGTGTCGGCGCCGATCGCGAAGAAGGTGCCCTTCGAGCGGGTGCATCACGGCGACACGTTCGTCGACGAGTACGAGTGGCTACGGGACAAGGAGAATCCCGAGGTCATCGCGTACCTGGAGGCCGAGAACGCCTTCACCGAGGCGCAGACCGACCAGCTGCAGCCGCTGCGGGACAAGATCTTCGACGAGATCAAGGCGCGGACCCAGGAGACCGACCTGTCGGTGCCGACCCGGCTGGGCCAGTACTGGTACTACTCGCGCAGCTTCGAGGGCAAGCAGTACGGCGTGCACTGCCGCTGTCCCATCGCCGCCGAGGCCGAGGGCATCGACGCGTGGACCCCGCCGCAGCTCGAGGTCGAGACCGCGATCGCGGGCGAGGAGGTGCTGCTCGACAGCAACGTGCTGGCCGAGGGCCTGGACTTCTTCGCGCTCGGCGCGTTCTCGCTCAGCCACGACGGCACCCTGCTGGCCTACTCCGTCGACAGCACCGGCGACGAGCGCTACACCCTGCGGATCAAGGATCTGCGCACCGGTGAGCTGCTGCCCGACGAGGTGGCGGGCGCCGCACCGGGCGCGACCTGGTCGCTGGACGGCACGCACATCTTCTATCAGACCGTCGACGAGTCCTGGCGGCCCGACACCGTGTGGCGCCACCGCGTCGGCACCGCCGCCGACGCCGACGTGACGGTGTTCCACGAGCCCGACGAGCGCTACTGGGTGAGCGTCGGTGCGACCCGCTCCGAGAAGTACCTGATGATCTGGCTCGGCTCCAAGATCACCACCGAGGGCTGGGTGCTGGAGTCCGACAACCCCGAGGGCGAGTTCCGGGTGCTGCTGGAGCGCCGCGAGGGTGTGGAGTACTCGGCCGAGCACGCGGTGATCGGCGGCGAGGACCGCTTCCTGATCCTGCACAACGACGTGGTCGACGGCGTGAAGGCGGAGAACTTCGTCCTCGCCGAAGCGCCTGCCACCGATCCGTCGGACATGACGATCCTGATCGGGCACCGCGAGGACGTGCGGCTCGAGGACATCGACGCCTTCGCCAACCACCTGGTGCTCGGCTACCGCCGCGACGCGCTGCCCCGCCTGTCGGTGTGGCCGCTCACCGCCGAGGGCTACGGCGAGCTCACCGAACTCGACTTCGGGCTCGAATTGTTCTCCGCCGGTGCGGGTTCCAGCCCGGAATGGGAACAGCCGACGCTGCGGGTCGGCGTCACCTCCTTCATCACCCCGATGCAGGTGTTCGACTACGTGCCCGCCACCGGTGACCTGCTGCTGCGCAAGGAGCAGCCGGTGCTCGGCGGCTACGACGCGAACGACTACGAACAGCACCGGGATTGGGCGGTCGCCCACGACGGCACCCGGATCCCGATCTCGATCATCAAGCGGCGCGGGCTCCCGGCGGGCCCGAAGCCGATGCTGCTCTACGGTTACGGCTCCTATGAGGCCAGCATCGATCCGTCGTTCTCGGTCTCGCGGCTGTCGCTGCTCGATCGCGGCATGGTGTTCGCGGTGGCGCACGTGCGCGGCGGCGGTGAGATGGGCCGGCTCTGGTACGAGCACGGCAAGACACTGCTGAAGAAGAACACCTTCACCGACTTCGTCTCCTGCGCCGTGCATCTCATCGACAGCGGTGCCACGGCGGCGGATCGGCTGATCGCCGACGGCGGCAGCGCGGGTGGCCTGCTGATGGGCGCGGTCGCCAATCTGGCGCCGGAGCTGTTCACCGGTATCCTCGCCAACGTACCGTTCGTCGACCCGCTCACCTCGATCCTGGACCCGTCGCTGCCGCTGACGGTGATCGAATGGGACGAGTGGGGAAACCCGTTGGCCGACAAGGACGTCTACGAGTACATGAAGTCGTACTCGCCGTACGAGAACGTCGAGGCCAAGGACTACCCGGCGATCCTGGCGATCACCAGCCTCAACGACACCCGCGTGCTCTACGTCGAACCGGCCAAGTGGATCGCCAAGCTGCGCGCGACCAAGACCGGCGACAGCGAGCTGCTGCTCAAGACGGAGATGAGCGCCGGCCACGGCGGTGTCAGCGGGCGCTACGAGAAGTGGAAGGAAGTCGGCTTCGAGTACGCCTGGGTCCTGGACAAGGTCGGTCTGGCGGACGCGTAGCTGAGCGAGCACCGGCGGCGGTGGTGAGGCGTGCGCGGATGTTCGTCGGGGCGTCATCGGTGGAGCACGCGGGTGTCACCTGGGGCTGACACCGTAGGTCCATGAACGCTGAGCTGATCGTTTCCGTATCCGGGATCCGGGACACGACCCGCGATGCCGCGATCGAGTTCGCGGCGGAGATGGACCAGCGGGATGTGCGGCTGTCACTGCTGGTCGCGCCCCGGTTGAAGGGCAAGTACCGGCTGGTCGACGATCCGGCCACGCAGTCCTGGCTGCGCGGTCGACGGCTCGCGGGCGACGCGATCGTGCTGCACGGCTACGACCAGGCCGCCACCAAGAGCCGTCGCGCGGAGTTCGCGAGCCTGCCCAGGCACGAGGCCACCCTGCGGCTCAAGGCGGCCGACCGGGTGATGGAACAGGTGCAGCTGCGCACCCGGCTGTTCGCCGCGCCGCGCTGGGACGCCTCGGCCGGTGCGCTGGCCGCGCTGCCCGAGGTCGGCTTCCGGCTGGCGCTCGGCCTGACCACCGTCCTCGATCTGGAACGTGAGGTGGCCCAGCGCGCGCGGGTGTACGGAATAGGGGAGGGGTTCCGCGCCGAGCCGTGGTGGTGCCGGGCGCTGGTGATGGGCGCGGCGCGCACCGCCCGGCGTGGCGGCGTGCTGCGGCTGGCGATCTCGGCCGCGCAGTTGCAGCGCTCGGGTCCGCGTCAGGCGATGCTCGATGCCGTCGACCTGGCGCGGTATCACGGCGCCCGCAGCGACGTGTACCGCTGGGAGCCGTTCACCGCGGCCAGGGCTGCCTGACCGGCCGTCGCCGCGCGCACATCGGCGATCACGCGCGCGGCGACGGCCCCTGTCACGGCACCTCGGGCGCGCCGTCGTGGGTGAATCCGCCCGCCTCCGAGCGAGTCAGGGGCGTGCGCCGCGGGTTGGTCGCGAGCTGGTGCAGACCCCGTTCGATGTCGGCGAGCAGCAGTTCGACCATGTCGACGGTGAAGCCGTGCCGGAACACCGCGCGCATGATCGTCTCGTCCTGCCGGTCGGCGGGCAGCGGATAGGCGGCGATGAGCCAGCCGCGGGCGCGCAGCCGGTCCGACAGGTCGTAGAGGTTGTAGTCGACGCCGTCGGCCAGTCGCCACGCCACCGCGGTGATGCCCCGCGCCGGTTCGGCCGCGTGGATCAGCTCGAACGGGCCCATGGCGCCGATGCGCTTCGCGAAATGCCGGGCGACCAGGTAGATCGTCGACTGCACGCGGGTGTAGCCAGCCCGGCCGAGCCGGATGAAGTTGTAGTACTGGGTGATCACCTGGCCGCCGGGCCGGGAGAAGTTGAGGTTGAACGTCGGCATGTTGCCGCCGAGGTAGTCGACGTCGAAGATCAGCTCCCTGGGCAGATCGGCGGCCTCGCGCCAGATCGCCCAGCCGACCCCGAGCGGGGCCAGCCCGGTCTTGTGCCCGGAGGCGTTGATCGACTTCACCCGGGGTAACCGGAAGTCCCACACCAGATCCGGCGCGGTGAACGGGCCGAGGAAGCCGCCGCTGGCCGCGTCGACGTGGATCGGGATGTCCGGGCCGCCGCAGGCGTGCAACCGGTCCAGCGCGGCGCTGATCGCGGCGACGTCCTCGAACAGACCGGTGAAGGTCTGACCGAAGGTCGGCACCACGGCGATGGTGTTGTCGTCGCAGTACGTCGGCAGGTCGTCGGGGTGCAAGGTGTAGCGGTCGCCGCGCAAGGGGACTTGGCGCAATTCGACGTCGAAGTAGCGCGCGAACTTCTCCCAGCACACCTGCACCGGCCCGGTCACCAGGTTGGGCACGCCCGTGCCGCCGCGCGCCCGCCAGCGGAACTTCGCCGCCAGCCCGCCGAGGATCGCCGCCTCGCTGGAGCCGGTGGTGGAGGTGCCGAGCGTGGTCGTGGGATCGGGCGCGTGCCACAGGTCGGCGAGCATGCGCACACAGCGTTTCTCCAGCTCGGCGGTCTGGGGGTACTCGTCCTTGTCGACGATGTTCTTGTCCGTCGACTCGGCCATCAGCGTGCGCGCCTGGTCGTCGATCCAGGTGGTGCAGAAGGTCGCCAGGTTCATCCTGGCGACGCCGTCGAGGAGCAATTCGTCGTGCACGATCTCGTAGGCGACATCGGGAAAGAGTTCGTAGGCGGGAAAACCGCCGTGCGGGGCGGGACGGGTGAAACCGGGAAGGCTGAAAAGGTCATGGGGATCGTGATTCTCGGCCACTGTTCCTCCAGTCGGCGGATCCACTGCCAGGTGTTAGCTCTGCCGGGTATCTGCAACGATTCCGTTGCATATGTGCTCGTTTCGAGCCTACCGGGAGGATGCTCGGCAGTTACTATGCTTGAGCAGTTGATCAAGGGTTTCCGCTAGTTGTGCATACACAGCAGGAGGCAGCGCTGATGACGGGCACCGCGACGAAAGCCGCGACGACGACGAAATACTTGTCCTGGGTGACATTGGCGCTGATGACCACGAGTTCGGTGGCCAGCCTCCGCTCGGCACCCACGATGGCGATCTACGGACTCGCCTGTGTATTCCTCTACATCATTCCCGCGATTCTGTTCCTGCTGCCGACTTCGCTGGTGGCCGCGGAACTCGCTTCGGGCTGGGACGGCGGCGTCTACAAATGGGTCGGGGACGGGCTGAACAAGCCGCTCGGCTTTCTCGCCGTCTGGTGCCAGTTCGCCATGACGATCTTCTATTACCCGAGTCTGCTCGCTTATGTGGCAAGCACTTTCGCGTACATCATCGATCCGTCGCTGGCGTCCAACGGGCTCTATGTGGCCATCGTGATCATCACCGTCTATTGGGCCGGTGTGTACGTGTCCTCGCAGGGCACCAAGACGGTGGCCGGGCTGTCGAGCATGGGCCTGGTGATCGGCACCTTGATCCCCGGCACCATTCTGGTCGTGCTGGGCCTGGTGTTCCTCGCGCAGGGCAATCCGTCTGCGGCGCCGATGGATTCGAGTCACCTGCTCCCGGCCTGGACCGGGCTGGCGAGTCTGGTGCTGATCGTGAACAACTTCCTGTCCTACGCGGGCATGGAGATGAACGCGGTGCACGTGTCGTCGCTGAAGAATCCGGCCAAGGAATTCCCGAAGGCGATGTTCCTGGCGATGGGCCTGGTGCTGGTCATCTTCATCCTGCCCGCGCTGGCGATCAGCTGGGTGGTCCCCTCCGCGAGCCTGAGCCTCACCGCGGGCGTGATGCAGGCCTTCGACGGGTTCTTCAGTCACTTCGGCGTCGGGTTCCTCACCCCGATCGTCGGCATCGCGCTGGTGGCGGCCGCGGTCGGCGGCATGCTCACCTGGCTGGCCGGACCGTCCAAGGGCCTGTTGCTGATCGGGCGCAGCGAGGGCTACCTGCCGCCGTGGCTGACGACGATGAACAAGCACGGCGTGCAGCAGAACATGCTGGTGGCGCAGGGTGTGTTCACGACGTTCATCGCGCTTCTCTACGCCTTCATCCCGAATGTCTCCAGCGCGTACTGGATTCTGTCGGTGATCACGACGCAGGTGTATCTGATCATGTACGTGCTGATGTTCGCGGCGGCCGCCAGGCTGCGCCGCAACGATCCCGATCATCCGCGCGGCTACCGGGCGCCCGCCCTGTTCGCGCTCTGTGGTCTCGGCGCCGCGTCCTCGATCGCGGCATTCGCGATCGGCTTCGTGCCACCCTCGCAATTCGGCGCGGGCAGCCCGTGGGTGTATCTGCTCATCGTCGGCGGCGGCATGGGCATCGTCGGGCTGCTGATCCCGTACCTGTTCTACCGAAACCGCAGGGACAGCTGGAAACTCGCTGTCCCGGAAGGGGAGAAGGCATGACGACCGGAGACGCCCCCTACCGCAAGCGGCGCTGGATCTACATCACCACGGGCGTGCTGCTCGTGGTGTTCGCCCTGATCGGCTTGCTCACCTTCAGCGAGATCCGCGAGAACACTCAGGCCACCGCCAAAGCCGAACAGCTGCACAACAATCTGCTCGCCGCGGGGCTGCCCGCACCCGAGCCGAACGTGATCGCGGACGCGCTCGGCGACGACGGCGGCTCGGTCTGCCAGGACCCGAGTTCGCCGCTGATCAAGGCGAAGTACCAGGCCTCGATCACCAACGGCGCGGCCGGGCCGGGGCAGCGTCCGGTGATCGGCCCGCGCGACACCACCCAGGCGGTGGCCCTGACCATCGCCGTCTATTGCCCGGATCGGCTGCCGGACTACCTTTCTCATCTGGACACCCTGAAGCTGGACGACACCACGAAGTGAGGCCGAAGCGATGACCGATACCCCCGAAGTGGCCGCCCTGCGCACCACCATCTCCGGGTTGATGGGCCAGGCGAAAGCGGACCTCACCCAGCTGGTTTCGCTGAAGTCGGTCGCCGACCCGCGCCAGTTCCCGCCGGCGGGGTGCGAGCAGACCGCGCAGTGGGTGGCCGACGCGTTCGCCGCGGCGGGGCTGACCGAGGTGGGTCTGCACGAGACGCCCGACGGCAGCAAGGCCGTCATCGGGCACAAGCCGGGTCCGCCGGGCACGCCGACGGTGCTGCTCTACTGCCACTACGACGTGCAGCCGCCGCTGGACGACGACGCCTGGCACACCCCGGTGTGGACGCTGACCGACAAGGACGGCCGCTGGTACGGCCGCGGCGCCGCCGACTGCAAGGGCAACATCGTCACCCACCTGACGGCCCTGCGCGCGATCGGGCCGGACTTCCCGATCGGCATCAAGGTGGTGTCGGAGGGCTCGGAGGAGCAGGGCACCGGCGGGCTGGAGAAGTTCGTCGTCGCCAATCCCGACCTGCTCGCCGCCGACGTGATTCTGGTGGCCGACTGCGGCAATTTCGCGGTCGGCGTGCCCACCTTCACCCAGACCTTGCGCGGGAACGTGAACGTCGTGGTCACGGTGACGACGCTGGCCGGGCCGATGCACTCGGGCATGTTCGGCGGCCCGGCGCCGGACGCGCTGGCCGCGATGATCCGGCTGCTGTCGTCGCTGCGGGACGAACACGGCAACACCACCATCGACGGGCTCACCGACGACCAGAAGTGGACCGGCGTGCAGTACCCGGCCGAGGACTTCCGGGCCGATGCGGGCGTGCTCGACGGCGTCGACCTGCTCGGCAGCGGCACCGTCTCGGACATGGTGTGGGCGCGGCCCGCGCTGACCGTGCTCGGGATGGACGTGCCCGCCGTCGTCGGGTCCTCGGCGGCCATCCAGCCGAGCACCAGGGCCAGGCTCAACCTGCGCATTCCGCCGGGCACCGAGCCCAAGCAGGCGCTCGACCTGCTGGAGAAGCACCTGCGCGCGCATCTGCCGTGGAACGCCCGGCTCGACATCGAGGTCGAGGCGCTCGGCGAACCGTTCGTCGCCTCCGAGCGGGGCCCCGCTCGGTCGGCGCTGGAACAGGCCATGGCGACCTCCTACGGCAGACACGTGACCACCGAGGGGCAGGGCGGGTCGATCCCGCTGTGCAATGTCTTCGCCGACACCTACCCCGACGCCGAGATCATGCTGATCGGCGTGGAGGAGCCGAAGTGCCTGATCCACGCCCCCAACGAGAGCGTGGACCCGACCGAGATCGAGCACATGGCGCTGGCCGAGGCGCTGTTCCTCAGCACCTATCGCTGATCAGAACTGCGCCTGGTCCTCCGGCTGGATCACCCGGAATTCGGTGCCGGCCGGGGCCATCTCGGTCAGCCTGCCGAAGTAGATGCCCTGCGCCGTCGGCTCGACGATCCCGAAGTGGACCGGGACGGCGGTGCGGGGATTGACCGCGCGCAGGTAGTCGACGGTGTCCCAGATCCGCATCCACGGCGCGACCGCCGGGATCGCCAGCACGCCGACCGGGACCGGCGGCACCCAGAGCGAGTCGCCCGGGTGGACCAGCTGGGCCGGGTCGGCCGCGGTGCCGAGCTGGAAGACGGTGTTGTCGATCACCGGGATGTCCGGGTGGATCACCGCGTGGCGACCGCCACCGCCGGTGATCTGCAGGTCGCCGATGTCGAGCACCTGGCCCGCCGAGACCGGCTCCCAGCCCTCACCGCGCTGCTGGGCGGTCTGCGGGTCCGACAGCAGGCGGGCGGTCGGGTTGGCCTCGATCAGCGCCTCGATCCGGGCCGGGTCGATGTGGTCCGGGTGCTGGTGGGTCACCGCGATCGCGTCCAGTCCGGTGATGCCCTCGAAGCCGTGCGCGAACGTGCCGGGATCGAACAGCACTTTCACACCGTGCAGTTCCACGAGGATGCAGGAATGACCGAAGTGGGCGATGCGCATAAGCCGATGCTATCGCCGCCGATGCCGGTGGGCCCGGAGGCGGGAGCGGAGCGTGGCCACGCAGGGCCTCGGCGGTCGGCGTCGTCGAAGACAGCCGCCGCGACCCCGGAACGCGGGCACGACGGCCGGGTCAACTAGGATTTCCGAGGTAACCCCCCACACCACATGAGGAGCAACGCGTGGCACGAGTCGTGGTCGAGGTCATGCCGAAGGCCGAGATCCTGGATCCCCAGGGACAGGCCGTGGTCGGCGCGCTCCCGCGTCTGGGATTCGCCGGAATCTCGGATGTGCGGCAGGGCAAGCGATTCGAGCTCGAGGTGGACGACAGTGTCTCCGACGCCGAGCTCGAGCAGATCGCCGAGGCGCTGCTGGCCAACACGGTGATCGAGGACTGGAAGGTCGTTCGGGTCTCATGAGGGAGCACAGCACAGCCGCCCACGCGGTCATGCCGGAGCCGAGCGTCAGCGAGGCGCGGGCATGAGCGCACGCATCGGCGTTATCACCTTCCCCGGCACGCTCGACGACGTCGACGCCGCTCGCGCGGTGCGGCTGGCCGGCGCCGAGGCCGTGAGCCTGTGGCACGCCGACGCCGACATCAAGGGCGTCGACGCGGTCATCGTGCCCGGCGGCTTCTCCTACGGCGACTACCTGCGCTGCGGCGCCATCGCCCGGTTCGCGCCGGTGATGGGCGAGGTTGTGCGCGCGGCCGGTCAGGGCCTGCCGGTGCTGGGCATCTGCAACGGCTTCCAGGTGCTGTGCGAGGCCGGGCTGCTGCCCGGCGCGCTGACCCGCAACGAGGGCCTGCACTTCATCTGCCGCGACGAGTGGCTGCAGGTCGAGGCGACCAACACCGCCTGGACCTCCCGCTACGAGCCGGGCGCGCAGATCCTCATCCCGCTGAAGTCGGGCGAGGGCCGCTACCAGGCCTCCGCGCAGGTGCTCGACGAGCTCGAGGGCGAAGGTCGCGTGGTGTTCCGCTACGCGGGCGACAACCCGAACGGCTCCCAGCGCGGCATCGCGGGCATCTCCTCGGCCAACGGCCGGGTCGTCGGCCTGATGCCGCACCCCGAGCACGCCACCGAGGCGCTGACCGGTCCGAGCGACGACGGTCTCGGCATGTTCTTCTCGGTGATCGACAGCCTCATCAACGCTTGAGTTTTGGAGCGCTGGCGCGCTCGAGGTCGCGGCCCCTTGGGTCCCGCCGGTCAGGTGCCGTTGCTCGCTCCTTCGTCGCTTGCGCAACGGCACCTGATCGGCGGGACGGCCGCGACGGCCGCTGCGCGGCCTGACCCTCCTCGGGGTCGGGGCGTGGTGGTCGTCAGGGCAGCTGGTCGATGATGTCGAAGTCGACGCCGTCGGCGCGAGCCAGGTGCGCAGGACCGATCGCCTGGTTGCCGAGGAAGCCGTTGCGGGTGGACGGGCCGTCCAGGACGATGCCGTCGTCGAGTCTGGCCGCGATGGTCGGCACGTCCAGGGTGCCGACGGTGTCGGCCAGCGTGCGCAGCAGGTGGACGGCCTCGTAGGTGGAGTTGCTGAACGTGGTCAGCGCGGGGGCGAAGGCGCCGTGGTGCTCGCGGTAGCGGGTGCGGCGGTCGCGGCCGTCGGCGGTGTGCTCGTCGACGAAGAAGCTCGACGCGACGAACATGTTGGCATTGGCTGCCGGACCCGCGCTCAGCAGCACGTTCTCGTCGACGGCGGGGCTCAGCCGCGGCATGATCGCGGGCAGACCGGTGGCGGTGAACTGGCGATTGAAGCGCGCGGTGTCGGCGCCGACCATCAGGATCAGCACCGCGTCGGCGCGCAGCAGCGCCGGGCTGTCCAGGAACGGGTGGAAATCGGTGGTGCCCAGCGGCACGTACTGCTCGAGCACGAGATCGGCCGGTGTCGGCAGCGCCCGGCGCAGCGCGTTGACCGTCTGCCGGGGCCAGATGTAGTCGTTGCCGATCACCGCCCAGCGGCGAACGCCCAGCTCACGAGCCATCCAGGCGACGGCGGGCACGGTCTGGTGATCGGGATGCTCGCCCACCAGCAAGACGCCGGGGCGCTCGTCGGGCAGGCCCTCGTGGTCGGTCGCGTAGAGGTAGGGGACACGGCCGTCGACGGCGTCGGCGACGGCGCGACGCACCGCCGAGGTGTGCCAGCCGGTGATCGCGCCGACCATTCCGGTCGCCAGGAACGCGTCGACTTCGGCGGCCACCTCGTACGGCGGCCGGCCGCCGTCGAGCGTTGTCAGCCGAATTTCGCGACCCAGAATTCCTGTCCCGCTATTGATTTCGTCGACGGCCAGGGAAATGGCGGCGGTGCACGAAGGTGCGATGATGCCACCGGGGCCCTGAGTGGGCACGATCGAGAGAATCTCGATCGTTTCGTCCCGACTCTCGTCGAACGTGGGCATTCTGTACTCTAACGCCTAGTGCGAACAGGTTTGTTCGAATGAATGTGTCGGCAGGTGGGAATGCAATCGGTGTCCATCATAAGTGGGTGTTCCACGCTGCACGGCGCACTGCGCTCGGCAGAACGTAACTGGGTGCGCCAGCTGGAATCGGCGTTGTCGGCCGACAATCTCACGGCCGATCACTGGGCGATTCTGTCGCAGTTGTCGACCGACGACGGCATGACCATGTCGGAATTGGCGGCGGCCGCGCGGCTCGCGCCGTCCTCGGCCACCCGGCACGCCGATCATCTCGCCGAGCGCGGGCTGATCTTCCGGGTCGCCGCCACCGACGACCGCCGCCGGATCCTGATCGGGCTCAGCAGCCTGGGGGCGAAGCTGGTCACCAAGATCCGCGCCGAGGAACAGCTCGCCGAGGAAGAGCTGCGGGCCCGCCTCGGCGCGCGGCGCTACAGCGAGCTGTCGGCCGCGCTCGGCGTCATCGCCGAGCTGTAGTCACCCGCCCAGCGCCAGCTGGGTGAAGGCGCCCAGCGCGTCGTCGATCGGATGCGGTTGCGGTCTTCCCGTGGCGTCGAGGCGGTTCCAACGCTGCAGGTTCACCGCGAAGGACAGCTGCCGGGTGCCGTCCGCGCTGGTCATCGAGGTCGCGCCGCCGCCCCACACCGAACCCTCATGGCCCCAGTAGGTGCCGAGGCCGGGCACCGTGGTCTTCTGCAGGCCGAGACCGTAGTCGCCGGTCTTGCCGTCGAAGGCGATGACCGGAACGGTTCGCCGCATCTGCGCCAGCGACGCGCGGCTGATGATCTCGCCGGCCAGCAGCAGCCCGAAGAAGCGGTTCAGATCGGCGACGGTCGAGATCAGCGACGCAGCGCAATCGGTCCACGACATGTCGAAGACGCTGTAGTCGCGCGGCGGGTCGATCATGCCGAACCATGCCTCGTAGTGCCGCGAATGCGGTCCGTCGATGGTCGGGCCTGCCGGGAGCTCGGTGTCGGGCAGACCGGCGGGCTCGATGATGGCGCGGGTGATGTAGTCGGGCGCCGAGGTGTCGGTCACCGCCGCGATCAGCTGGCGCAGAAGCAGGTAGTTGGTGTTCGAGTACACCCCCGGTGTGCCGCCCGGCGCGCCGGTGGCGGGTGCGCCGACGCCCATCGCGATCAGCTCGGTCGGCGCGAATCGGGTGAACCGGTGGTCGTCCAAGCTGGCCGGGGTCGTCTTCGCCACGGCGGGAAAGGCCGCGAGCGAGGGGTAGGCCATGGGCAGGAAGTCGGGGAGACCGCTGGTGTGGTTGATCAACATCCGGACCGTGATCGCCGTACCTCGGTCGCCGGGAACCAGTCGCGGCAGATAGTGGCCGATCGGGGTGTCGAGCGTGATGGCGCCCTCGTCGACCAGGCGTAGCACCGCGGCGGCGGTGAACGTCTTGGTGATGCTGCCGACGCGGTGGCGCAGGTCGGGAGTGACGGGGCGGCCGGTGTCGACGTCGGCGACACCCGCCGCGCCGCGCCAGATCCGATCGTCGGCGCGTACCTCGGCGAAGACGCCGGGCAGGCCCGCGTGGTGGATGGTCTCCAGGGCGATCTGGAGCTTGTCGGGATCGAAAGTGGTGGTCACGGCACAACTATCGGCCGAGCGCCCCCGCCGGGTCTTGGACGAATCTTCCCCAGGCCCGATAGCGGTGTTGGGCGACGGTGGGCAGATAGCGCGGCACCAGCGACCCCGGCGTCTGGTCGGCGAAGGTCGACACGTCCCGGCACAGATGGGCCTGATCGGTGTACCCGCAGGCCGCCGCGACGTCGGCCGCGGGCCTGCCGGCCAACAGACCGTCGACCGCGGACCGGAACCGGACCAGCATCGCCGCTCGCTTGGGGGTCAACCCGATCTGGGATTCGAACCGCGACCACAGCCGCTTGTGGCTCCAGCCGAGGGAGGCGGCGAGCTCGCCGATGCGCACCTGGCCGCCGGTGGTGAGGATGCGGCTCCAGCTCGCGAGCACCTCCGGGTCGGGGGTCCGCGTCGGCCGGTCGCACTGCGCGAGAAACGTTCTGGTGACCGCGAAACGGTCGTCCCAGGTCGGGGCGGACGCGAGCCGCTCGCGCAGCCGCCGGGCCCGTGAACCCCACAGGTCCTCGACGGCGACCGCGCCCCGGCCCAGTTCCGTGGGGGACACGCCCAGCAGCGAATACGCCCGGACCGGCGACATCCGGACCTCGACGCACGCGGCCCGCTCCCCACGCACCCGCATGGCCGCGAGGGGAAGCCCGGCCACGAAGCCACCGAGGGTGCGGCTGCCGAACGCGTCGTCGACGCGCAACCCGCCACCCCCGAACTCGATCAGCACGGTGACCGAGGCCGCCCCCGCGACTCGCAGATCCACGCCGGCCCCGCCCGCGTCGCGGTAGCCGATGATCCCGGCACCCGCTGTCATCGCATCGGCCGGACCTGCGAATTCCCAGTCCCGCTCGGACCGTCCGCCGACGTCGACTCTGTCCACCCGTCCAGGTTACGGAAGGCAGGGCGGCGACCTCGCGGGCTAGGATCGCGGCTGTGCCTGTATCCCTGACTGCGGCCACGGCGAGTGGCTTGTGCGCGTTCATCGATGCTTCGCCCTCGCCGTTCCATGTGTGCGCGACGGTCGCCGCCGAGCTGGCGGCGAACGGGTTCACCCCACTGGCCGAGGCGCGGTCGTGGGAGAGCGCGGGCGGGAAACACTATGTGGTGCGCGGTGGTTCGCTGATCGCGTGGGCCGACGAGGACGCCGCGCCGGCCGACCCGTTCCGGGTGGTCGGCGCGCACACCGACAGCCCGAACCTGCGGGTGAAGCAGCATCCGGATCTGGCGACCGCGGGCTGGCAGCTGGTCGGGCTCGAGCCCTACGGCGGCGCGTGGCTGAACTCCTGGCTGGACCGCGAACTCGGCCTCTCCGGCCGGCTGAGCGTGCGCGACGGCGCCCGGATGAGCGACGTGCTGGTCCGCATCGACGACCCCATCCTGCGGGTGCCGCAGCTGGCGATCCACCTGTCCGAGGATCGGCGCGGGGTGACGCTGGACCCGCAGCGCCACGTCAACGCGATCTGGGGCATCGGCGACGCCCCCGCCTCCTTCCTGGATTTCGTGGCCGAACGCGCCGGCGTCGACGGCGCCGACGTACTCGGCTGGGAACTGATGACCCACGACCTCGCGCCGAGCACCCTGGTCGGCCGGGACAACGACCTGGTGAGCGCGCCGCGCCTGGACAACCAGGGCACCTGCTACGCCGGGCTGCAGGCGTTCCTCGCCGCCGTCGACGAACCGGGCGCCGCGACGCCGGTGCTGGTGATGTTCGACCACGAGGAGGTCGGCAGCCAGTCCGACCGGGGCGCGCAGTCGGATCTGCTGCCCGCGGTGCTCGAGCGCATCGTGCTCGCCCGTGGTGGCGGTCGGGCGGATTACCTCGCGGCGCTGGCCGGTTCGGTGGTCGCCTCCGGTGACATGGCCCACGCGACCCACCCGAACTACCCCGAGCGCCACGAACCCGCGCACCGGATCGAGGTCGGCGGCGGGCCGGTGCTCAAGGTCAACCAGAACCTGCGCTATGCCACCGACGCGGCCGGGGCCGGGGCGTTCGCGCTGGCCTGCGCCCAGGCGGAGGTTCCATTGCAGCGCTATGTGCATCGCGCGGATCTGCCCTGCGGGTCGACCATCGGACCGATGACCGCGGCCCGCACCGGCATCTCCACCGTCGACGTCGGCGCTCCGCAGCTGGCCATGCACTCGTGCCGTGAACTCATGGGCGCCACCGACGTGTCCGCCTACGCTTCCGCGCTCGCCGCGTTCCTCACCCCGGCCGCCGTGGACTGAGCGGACGCCGGTGCGCTGCACCGTCGGCAGCGGCCAGGGGAGCAGCGGCGCGACTCCGGGCGAACCGTGGTGGTGGCCGAGGTCGAGCCGCGACGGGTCCCCGCGTGGCGGCCCGCCGGTCCGATGTGACCGGGTCGCCGCGCGAATTTCCCCGTCAGGCGGTGGCGAGTTCCGGTGCGGCGGGGGCTTTCCTGGCGGGGTGGTAGGTGATCACGGCGTAGACGATCACCGCGAACGTCGCCCACACGTAGGCGCTGCCGATGATCTGCTGCCACCACGCCCAGTCGAGTTCCTTGCCGCCGGAATGCGGCAACACCCACTGCGGTCCGATGATGAACATCACGGTGAACAGCGCGACCACGGCCGTGAACCCGCGCGAGCGCCGGCGGGTGACCTGGTCGACGGCGACGACGAGCGCGGGCGCGACCCACACCCAGTGGTGCGACCACGAGACCGGCGAGACCAGCAGCACGGCGGCGGCATTGACCAGCAGCGCCGAGACGTCCTTGCCGGCGCCGATGAGCCGGTACATCCACACCGCGGCCAGCGCGACCGTCACGGCCGACAGCGCGATCCACAGCCCGGTGGCGATCGACTCGTCGAGCCCGAGGCGGAACAGCGTGCCCTTGATCGACTGATTGCCCGCGAAGTACGGCGTCCCGATGCGGCCCGTGTCGGTGACGGTGTGGAACCAGTACTCCACCGAATCGGCCGGGAACAGCAGGAACCCGATCCCGACCGCGCCCACGGCCGACGCGACCAGGGTGATCGCCGCCTTCCAGTCCCGTTTGAGCAGGAAGTAGAGCAGGTAGGCCGCGGGGATCAGCTTGATCGAGACCGCGATGCCGATCAGCATGCCGCGCGGCCAGAACGGTTTGCGCACCAGGATGTCGAGGGTGATCGCGGCCATCAGGATCAGGTTGATCTGGCCGAAGTTGAAGGTCTGGCGGACCGGCTCGAGGAACTGGGCCAGGCCGAGCCCGGCGATCACCACGGTCAGCACCGCGATCCGGTCGAGCTCGGGACGCAGCCGGACCAGCACCAGCCACAGCGCGATCCCCAGACTCAGCAGCGAGGTCACCAGCACGACGACCTCGGCGACCGGGATCGGCATCAGCGCCAGCGGCACGAAGAACGCGGCGGCCAGCGGGGGATAGGTGAAGGGCAGACCGAGGCCGTAGACCGGCGGCATCGGCCCGTACAGGTCGCCGCCGTCGAGCCAGACCCGGGCGCCGTTGCGGTAGACCCGCAGGTCGATGTAGCCGTGCCACCAGTGCGCAAGCAGCGCCACCGCGGCCGAGACGACGAACAATCCGATCGCGGCGGCCAGCCAGCGCAGCTGTCGGTCACGGGTGGAGAGCCCGGGTGGGGGTGCCGCCGGTCCGGCCGGAGTGGAACTCGGCACCGCGTCATGCGCGGGAGCAGTCGACTCGACCTGCTCGGCAACCCCCGGACTCTCGTTCACGGCGTCAGACTAACGGGTGCGTAGCCTGGCGAAGCGTAGGTGTGACCAGGCCGGGTGCGAGGTCTGTCACTTGTTCGCAACACGGGCCCGAGCGGGCGGCCTCGGCATAGCCAATTAGACTCTGTAGTCAAGTTCCCCCGGCCGAAAGGACCCTGGTCTCCCGTGACACTGCAGGTCGACACCGTCGCCACCGCCGCAGCCACCCCGGATGCTCCGCAGCCGTACAAGGAACTCGGTCTCAAAGACGACGAGTACGCCCGCATCAAGGAGATCCTGGGCCGTCGGCCCACCGACGCCGAGCTGGCGATGTACTCCGTGATGTGGAGCGAGCACTGCTCCTACAAGTCCTCCAAGGTGCACCTGCGCTACTTCGGTGAGACGACCACGCCCGAGATGAAGGCCTCGATGCTGGCCGGCATCGGCGAGAACGCCGGTGTGGTCGACATCGGCGACGGCTGGGCCGTCACCTTCAAGGTCGAGAGCCACAACCACCCGTCCTACGTCGAGCCGTACCAGGGCGCGGCCACCGGCGTCGGCGGCATCGTGCGCGACATCATGGCGATGGGCGCGCGCCCGATCGCGGTGATGGACCAGCTGCGCTTCGGCGCGGCGGACGCGGCCGACACCCGTCGCGTGGTCGACGGCGTCGTGCGCGGCGTCGGCGGCTACGGCAACTCCCTCGGCCTGCCGAACGTCGGCGGCGAGACCGTCTTCGATGCCTCCTACCAGGGCAACCCGCTGGTGAACGCGCTGTGCGCGGGCGCGATGCGCGTGGAAGACCTGCACCTGGCCTTCGCCTCCGGCGCGGGCAACAAGATCATCCTGTTCGGCGCGCGCACCGGACTCGACGGCATCGGTGGCGTGTCCGTGCTGGCCTCGGACACCTTCTCCGGCGAGGAGACCGGCACCGGCCGCAAGAAGCTGCCCGCCGTGCAGGTCGGTGACCCGTTCACCGAGAAGGTGCTCATCGAGTGCTGTCTCGACCTGTACAAGGCCGGACTCGTCGTCGGTATCCAGGACCTCGGCGGCGCCGGGCTGTCCTGCGCCACCTCCGAACTGGCGGCGGCCGGCGACGGCGGCATGCACATCGACCTGACCAAGGTCCCGCTGCGCGCCAAGCACATGACCCCCGCCGAGATCCTGTCGAGCGAGTCGCAGGAGCGCATGTGCGCGGTCGTGACTCCCGAGAACGTGGACGCCTTCATGGCCGTCTGCAAGAAGTGGGACGTGCTGGCCACCGTCATCGGTGAGGTCACCGACGGCGATCACCTCGTCATCACCTGGCACGGCGAGACCGTCGTCGACGTGCCGCCGCGCACCGTCGCCCACGAGGGTCCGGTGTACGAGCGCCCGGTGCAGCGTCCCGACACCCAGGACGCGCTGATCGCCGACACCACCGCCACGCTGCCCCGGCCCAAGACGGCCGACGAGCTGCGCGAGACCCTGCTGACGATGATCGCCAGCCCGCAGCTGTGCAGCCGCAAGTGGATCACCGAGCAGTACGACCGCTACGTGCGCGGCAACACCGTGCTGGCCGAGCACGCCGACGCCGGCGTGGTGCGCATCGACGAGGAGTCCGGCCGCGGTATCGCGCTGGCCACCGACGCCTCGGGCCGCTACACCAAGCTCGACCCGTACACCGGCGCGCAGCTGGCGCTGGCCGAGGCCTTCCGCAATGTCGCCACCACCGGCGCCACCCCGAAGGCTGTCACCAACTGCCTGAACTTCGGTTCGCCGGAGGACCCGGGCGTGATGTGGCAGTTCCAGCAGGCCGTGCGCGGTCTCGCGGACGGCTGTGCGGCCCTGGGCATTCCGGTGACCGGCGGCAACGTCAGCTTCTACAACCAGACCGGCAAGGATGCCATCCTGCCCACCCCGGTGGTCGGCGTGCTCGGCGTGATCGACGATGTGCACCGCCGCATCCCGACCGGCCTGGGCCTGGAGCCGGGCGAGTCGCTGATCCTGCTCGGCGAGACCAACGACGAGCTGGACGGTTCGATCTGGTCGCAGGTCGTGCACGATCACCTCGGTGGCGTGCCGCCGAAGGTCGACTTCGCCCGTGAGCAGCTGCTCTCGGAGGTGCTCACCTCGGGTTCGCGCGACGGCATGATCTCCGCCGCGCACGACCTGTCCGAGGGTGGTCTGGCGCAGACCGTCGTCGAGGCCGCGCTGGCGGGCGAGACCGGGTGCCGCATCGTGCTGCCCGAGGGCTCGGACCCGTTCGTGCAGCTGTTCTCGGAGTCGGCCGGGCGGGTGCTCGTCGCGGTGCCGCGCTCGGAGGAGACCCGCTTCACCAAGATGTGCGACGCGCGGCAGCTGCCGTGGGTGCGCATCGGCGTGGTCGACCAGGGCTCGGATTCGATCGAGGTGCAGGGTCAGTTCTCGGTGACACTCGCCGAATTGCGTGAGGCGTTCGAGGGCACCCTGCCTAAGCTGTTCGGAGCGCACACCGCCTGATCGGATGGGAGTCGAGCTTGACGACAGAGGATACGAGCTCGACTTCCACCGAGGCGGCGCACGCCAACCCCGCCGCGCCGGACACTCCCGCCGCGCCGGACACCCCTGCGGCGCCGGGCAACCCGGTCCTGCGCGGAATCCACCTGGTCGAACGGTTCTTCCACCCGAACTACACGGGGCTCGTCGTGGCCACGGTGTTCTTCTGCTGGTCGCTGACGCCGTCGCTGCTGCCGCGTGACTGGTTCTTCCAGGGCCTGGTCAGCGGCATCAACGCCACCATCGGCTACGGCATCGGCTGCGCGCTGGCCTGGGCCTGGCGCAAATGGGTGCGGCCCAGGATCACCCTGCCGGACCGGCTCGCCGACGTCTGGGCGAAGCGGCCGAGCTGGACGTCGATCGCGGTGAAGTCCGTGATCGTGCTGGGCTGCCTGATCGTCTCGATCGCGCTGAGCGTCCAGTCCGCGCACTGGCAGCACCAGATCACCGATCTGATGGGGATGGAACCGATCTCCGATTCGGGCTACCCGCGCACCGTGCTGGTGGGTGCGGTGGTGGTCGGCCTGCTGATCTGGATCTCGCGCGGTGTGGTCCGGCTGGTGCGTGCCGTCGCGCGCGGTCTGAACCAGTGGGTCCGGATTCCGGCGTCGTTCGCGCGGCCGCTCGGCGTGATCATCGTGATGATCGCCGCCGTGCTGCTGTTCAACGGCGTGCTGGCGAAAGCCTTCTTCACCGTGGCGAATTCGGCGTTCAGCGCCCGCAACAGCCACACCTCCGCGCACGCGATCCAGCCGACGCTGCCCGAACGTTCCGGCAGTCCCGAGTCTTTGGCCAAGTGGGACACCCTCGGCTCGGAGGGCCGATGGTTCGTGGCCAACGCGCCGACCGCGCTGGCCATCGGCCAGGTCACCGGAAAGCCCGCGCGCGAACCGATCCGGGTGTACGCCGGGCTGGAATCGGCCGACGGCTTCGAGGCCCAGACCGACCTGGCCGTCGCCGAACTCGACCGCACCAAGGCCTTCGAACGGGAAGTGCTGGTGGTGATCAGCACCACCGGCACGGGCTGGGTCGACTCGACCAGCGCCGAGTCGATCGAGCTGATGTACAACGGGGACAGCGCGTTGGTCGCGACGCAGTACTCCTACCTGCCCAGCGCCCTGTCGTTCCTGTCCGACCGTGACAAGTCGATGACCATGGGCCGCCTGCTGTTCGACAAGGTGTACGAACGCTGGGCGGCGCTGCCCGAGGACGCCAGGCCCAAGCTGCTGGTCTACGGCGAGAGCCTCGGTTCGCAGGGCTCCGAGGGCGCGTTCTCCGGCCTGGCCGACATCCGCAACCGCACCGACGGCGTGCTCTGGGTCGGCCCGCCCAATTCGAACCGGCTGTGGGCGGAGTTCGTGCGCAGGCGCGATCCGGGCACCGAGGAGATCACCCCGATTTTCGCGGACGGGCTCTCGGTGCGCTTCGCCGCCAGCGCCGATCAGCTGGCGAGGCCCTCGGACAACTGGACCGACCCGCGCATCGTCTACCTGCAGCACGCGTCCGACCCGGTGGTGTGGTGGTCGCCGGATCTGCTGTTCTCCGAACCCGACTGGCTGCGCGAGAAGCGCGGACCCGATGTGTCCCCGGCGATGTCGTGGTATCCGATCGTCACGTTCTGGCAGGTCGCGGCGGATCTGCCACGCGCGCAGACGGTATCCAACGGGCACGGCCACAACTACGGCAATGTCGTGCCCGACGCGTGGGCCGCGGTGGCCGAACCACCGGACTACACACCGGAACTGGCGGCGCGGATCAAGGCGTTTCTGGTCGAGTCGGCCGCCACCGAGCATCAGCTGAAGTAGCCGGGCCGGGCAGCGCCGAACCCCTCGATCGGGGCTGCCCGGTCCCGGCTACGACACTGTTCGGAACGGATTGTGCTCGGCGATCAGCTGTTCCAGCCGCGCCTCGTCGATCCGGCCGATCAGGGACTGCGCCTCCTGCTGGTCGCGCACGACCTTGGCGAGGGTGAAGCAGCTGGTGACGAGGAACAGCCCGGACATCGCGAGGAATCCGCGCTGCCAGGCGTCCAGCGGCAGGTAGGCGATCCCGGCGCCGGTGCCGATCAGGCTGACGCCGAACGCGATCGCGGCCTGGACCATGTACGCCGAGGTGTTCTTCGGCTTGGCATTGGGTGTGCTCATGGGAATCAGTGTGCTGACCGGGGGATTGTCGCGGGCGCGTGAAACTACTCGAGTGTGATGGGTAGTTGCCGAACACCGCCGGAAGTGACCGACCCGCCATCCACAACGCCCCGCGGCGCCGAACCGGGCAGCCATACTGGGTGGGTGTCCGCGACCGGCTCCACCCTCGTGACGTTGCGTGCGCGCGGCGCCGAGCTGCTGCGCCGCGTCGAGGACATCGTCGACCTCAATTACCCCGGTCTGGTCCTGGCGACGCTGTTCTTCGCCCTGTCGGTGACGCCGTCGCTGGTCCCGCGCGACTGGCTGTTCCAGGGCTTGATCAGCGGGATCAACGCCGCGATCGGGTACGGGCTCGGCTGTGTGCTCGAATGGATCTTCCGGCGCTGGGTGCGGGCGCGGATCCCGATCCCGAGCCCGTCGGATCGGCTGCGGTACGCCATCAAGGCGACCGTGCTGGTCGTGTGCGCGCTGGTCGCGGCGGTGATGCTGGTGCAGTCGGCGCGCTGGCAGCGCGAGATCACTTCGCTGATGGGGATGGCCGGGACGACGACGCCCGCCTACCTGCGCACCGGGCTGCTCAGCGTGGCCGTCGGGATCGCCGTCGTCGCCGCCTACCGCACGATCCGGACCCTGGTGCTCGTGCTGGCCCGCCAGCTCAACCGCTGGGTGCGGGTGCCGCGCGAACTCGCGCCCGCCGCCGGCGCGCTGGTGCTGGTGGTGTTCGCGGTGACGGTGTTCAACGGTGTCGCCTCGCGGGCATTCTTCGCGGTGGCCAACTCCGCGTTCAGCGTGCGCAACGACCACACCTCCGACTACGCGCTGCAGCCCGTGAAACCGGAGCGCTCGGGCAGCGCCACCTCGCTCGCGCCGTGGCAGACCCTCGGGTACGAGGGCCGCTGGTTCGCCGCCAACGGACCGAGCGCCGACGACATCACCGAGGTGACGGGAAAGACCGCGCGCGAACCGATTCGGGCCTATGTCGGGCTGGAATCGGTGACCGGCGAGCAGACCGCCGCGCAGCTGGCCGTCGCCGAACTCGAGCGGACCAACGCGTTCGACCGCGAGGCCATGGTGGTGGTCACCACGACCGGGACCGGTTGGGTGAACGCGACGGCGGCGGGCGCGATCGAATACCTCTACGGCGGCGACACCGCGATCGTGGCCACGCAGTACTCCTATCTGCCCAGCGTGTTGTCGTTCCTGTCGGACCGGGAGAAGGCCGCCGCGGCGAGCCGGGAGCTGTTCGACGCGGTGTATCAGCGCTGGCTGGCCCAGCCGGAGGGGCAGCGGCCGAAGCTGTTCGTCTATGGGGAGAGTCTGGGGTCGCAGGGTTCGGAGGAGGCGTTCGAAGGGCTCGGTGACCTGCGCGAGAAGGTCGACGGGGCGCTGTGGGTCGGGCCGCCGAACTCGAATCGGCTGTGGAGCCAGTTCGTCGACCGGCGTGACCCCGGTTCACCCGAGGTGGCCCCGGTGTACGCCGATGGGCTCGTCGTCCGATTCGCCGATGACGCAGGCGATCTCGGCCCCGCGGCGACCTGGCGCGAACCCCGCATCGCCTACCTGCAACATCCGTCCGACCCGATCGTGTGGTGGTCGGCCGATCTGATCCTGACCCAGCCGGACTGGCTCAGCGAACCGCGCGGACCGGATGTGTCCACCCAGATGCGGTGGGCACCGTTCGTGACGTTCTGGCAGGTCACCGCGGATCTCACCAACGCCCAAGGGGTTTCGGACGGCCACGGCCATCGTTACGGGAGCCTGGTGCTGGACGGGTGGTTGGCGGTGGCGGCGCCGCCCGGGGTGAGCGGGGACGTCGTCGAAAGTATCCGGGCCGCACTGGATTCGGCGGACGAGTTCGAGCGGGCCGTCAAGTGAGCAGGGGCGCGCGGGTGCTTGCGTATCGCGCGTCCTGCGGCGGGTGGTCTGCCCGGTGGGCGTCGGCGAGCGCTGGTCGCGGTGTCGCGTTCGAGTGCTGCGAGCTTCGGTGGTGAGGCGCTCCGCGCGGCGCAGCTGGGGACGCGCACCCGGTCTGCGGGAGCGGATGCGAGTGGGTGCGGCCCTGGGTCTGCCGCTGCTGTGGAGTAATCGGCTGCTCCCCGCGTCGCGCCTTCGGCTGCGTGGCCGCACCGCGGCCAACCTCGGGTTCGCGGCGAGCTACGCGCTGGTGTTCGGGGGGCGGCCGAACTGGTCGTCGGCCAAGGGTTTTCGCTGGGGGATGGGCGGTGCCGCGCTGGTGTTCGCCGGTTACGGTGTGGCGCTGGCTGTTCCGGCGCTGCGCAAGCTGCCGCTCGAGGTCGCCGAGCGGGTGCCCGAGACATCCACGCTCGAATGGGTCGCCCTGCACATCCCCGTCGGCACGGTGCTCGCCGAGGAAGCGATGTTCCGCGGCACCCTCGATCCACTGCTCGACGACGTCGCGGACCCGCGCGTCGCCGCGGCGGTCGGCGCGCTCGATTTCGGTCTGTGCCATATCCGTCCGGCGCGGGCCACCGGCGAATCGGTGCCGGGCACCGTCGCGCTCACCACCCTCGCCGGACTGGTCTTCAGCGCGCTGCGCAGGCACACCGGCAGCGCGACCGCCCCCGCCCTGCTGCACCTGGCGATCAACGCCGGGGGAGCGATGCTGCCGCTCGTGGCGCAGCGGATCGAACTCCGCTCGGGGCGCGGCGTGTGACCGCCCTCCGTGCATTGCGCCTGGCACTGGGTGATCGCCTTGTCGACAGTGCGGACCATCCCGGGTGACTACGGGTTGTGGCCGGATGCCACCGTCACCGTGATGCGTTTCTGGTCCAATTCGCCCGCCGAATCGGGCATGGTCAGGTGGTGGCGACGAAACCGGCTACGGCGTCGGTGAAGGCGTCGTTGTCGTCGCCGGCGGCGGTGTGGGCGGCGGCGGTGATCTCGGCCAGGCGGGCGTGGGGGGCCAGGGCGAGGAAGGCGGCGGCGCCCTCGTCGCTGACCACGTCGGACTTGCCGCCGCGGACCAGCAGGACCGGGATGGTGAGTGCCTCGGCGGCGGTTTCCATGTCGGCGATGCGGGCCTGCGGGTTGTCCTCGAGGCCGCTGAGCAGGTCGGGGTCCCAGTGCCAGTACCAGCGGCCCTCGCGCTGACGCAGGTTGCGCAGCAGGCCGTCGGCGTTGTCGGGGCGCGGCCGGTGCGGGAGGTAGGCGGCGACCGCGTCGGCGACCTGATCGAGGGTGTCGAAGCCGTCGCGGTGTCTGCCGAGGAAGTCCATGACGCGTTCCACGCCTTTGGATTCCGAGCGGGGCACGATGTCGACGAGCACCAGCGCCCGGATCGCGGCGCCGGCGGGGTCGGCGGTCGCGAGCAGGCCGGTGATGCCGCCCATGCTGGCGCCGACGACGACCGCGCCGTTGTCGGGAGTGGCGCCGAGCTGGTCGAGCACGGTGAGCAGATCGCCGACCATGGCGTCGCGGGTGTAGTCGCGGGTGGGCGACCAGTCGCTGTCGCCGTGGCCACGGGCGTCCACCGCGACGACGTGCATGCCCGCCGCGGCCAGGGCGCGGCCGGTGCGCTTCCACGAGTGCCGGTTCTGGCCGCCGCCGTGCAGCATCACGACCAGCGGGCCGCCCGGAGTGCCGAAGCTGTCGGCGACCAGGGTCAGCTCGTCGGAGCTGCGCAACCGCAGCGTCGTCGGTTCGGTCGGCTCGGTGGAGCTCGGCATGACACCTCCTGAACATGGTTCACTGTGCTGAACGTTGTTCAGAATGTAGCGTGAAGCCCCGATCGAAGGGAAGTGGGGACCAGTGGCCGAATCGAGCCGGGCGGAGCGCCGTGACGAGATCGCCGAGGCGAAACGCGCGATCATCCTGCGCGCGGCCAGGACGATCTTCGAGGCCGACGGCGTCGACGCGGCCAATATCCGGGCCATCGCCACCGCGGCCGGCTACACCCCCGGCGCGCTCTACGCCTACTTCCCGAGCAAGGAGCACATCTACGCCGCGCTGCTCGGCGAATCGCTGGCCCGGCTCTCGGCCGAGGTGGCGGCGGTGACCACCCTCGACGACCCCGCCGCCCGGTTCCGCGCCGCGGGCCTGGCGTTCTTCGACTTCTACGACGGTAACCCCCGCGACCTGGACCTGGGCTTCTATCTCTTCCGCGGCGGCATCCGCCCGCACGGTCTCGGCGCCGAACTGGACGCCGGCCTCAACGCGGCCATGCTGTCCGGCCTCGGCCCGATCGTCTCCGCGGCCGTGGAACTCGGCGCCACCGAAGAACGCGCCCGCGTCATCACCGCCGATGTCCTGGCCCACCTGTCCGGCCTGCTCCTGCTCGCCCACACCAAACGCCTCGCCCTGCTCGGTGGCGTCGACGCGCGCCGGATGATGGTCGAGTACCTCGACCTGCGCATCGACGCCCTGCGCGCCGGACGCGGCTGATCGATCCGCGGCGCCGTCCGCACCGATGCTCGGCTCCCGCCGCCTCGTCGGCGACCGGTCGCGATCGGTAGCGTTGCGCGAATGGCGGGACGGAAGACAGTAGATCCGGCGGAGGTGCGCGCCGCGGTGACCGCCGTGGCCGACTGGTTGCGTTCGGCCGACGCGCCGGGGCCGGAGCGAAGCGTGCTGGCCGCGGCGGTGCGGGGGACCGCGCGGGCGCTGGCGGCGGACGCTCCCGGCCACTCGGTGGAAGTCCGGGTGCCGCCGTTCGTCGCCGTGCAGTGCATCGAGGGCCCACGGCACACCAGGGGGACGCCGCCGAACGTGGTGGAGGCAGACCCGCGCACCTGGTTGTTGCTTGCCACCGGATTGCTGGCGTTCGACGACGCGGTGGCCGCCGGCGTGCTGTCGGTGTCGGGGACGCGCGCAGGCGAGATCGCGGCGTGGCTGCCGATCGTGCCGGTCGATCCCCGGTGACACCGCCGCGCGGTCAGTCCGTCTTCGTCGTGTCGATCAGGTTCTCCCGGTGCAGTCCCTTGACGTCGTAGTACCTGGTGATCACGATGCCGCCGACCACGGCGAGGCCGAGCCCGAGCAGCGCCATCCAGATTCCCCGCCCGAGTCCGGCGGTGTAGTCGGATTCGAAGTACAGGATCGAGCGCATGCCCAGGTACACCTGGTGCATCGGCTCGAATTCGGCCAGCCAGGCGATGTAGGTCGGGACCGCCTGGATCGGGACGGTGCCGCTCGACGAGGGCAGACCGAGAATGACGAACACGGCCAGGTTGATCAGCAGGCCGGCGGTGCCGAAGGCAGCCAGCGACGCCATACAGGTCATTCCCACCGCGACCAGCGCGAGGACGGAGTACAGCAGCAGCTGCGTCGGCTGGTTCCCGGCGACACCGAGGACCTTCGCCACGGCCAGGTAGAGCAGCGAGATCACCACGGCCACGACGATCATCACGCCCCACTTGATCAGCAGGGTGTGGAACCGTGAGATCGGCGTCGGCGGATAGTGCACGTACCAGGGGCCGTACTCGGTGGGCTGGAAGCCGAGTTGGGCGTCGACCATCGTGTGGATGACCATCGCGCCGACCACACCCGCCATCAGGATCAGCAGCGCGTAGAAGAACGCGGTCAGGCCGAGGCCCGAGCCCTTGCCGAGCGGGCGCCATTCCTGCTCGACCACCTGGATGGGCTGGGCCAGCGTCAGCTGGGCGGCGCCGGAGATCTCCGGTGCCGGAGCGCCCGCGGGCGTCGCGGCGAGGGTGTCGCGGACCCGCGTGCTCAATTGCTGCCCGACCTGCTTGTTCACCTCGGCCATCGCCCGCGCCCCGATGCGGGTGACGATGCCTGCCGAGTACGGGCCCATCCCGGAGTTGGTCTGCACGGTGATGATCGGGCGCTCGATCTCGCCGCCGACCACACTGCCGACGCCGAGAATTCCCAGCCGTTTGCTGAAGTCGCTGGGAATGATGACGGCACCGTAGATCTGGGCGGTGCGCATCAACCGCTCGGACTCGCTGATCCCGACCACGCGCAGATCGACCTGGTCGGCGGGCACCCCCGCGACCAGGGCATCGGCGACCTGCTTACCGAAGTTCACGTGCTCGGTCCGGCCGCCGGTGTCGATGGTGTCGCCGACGTCCTGGTTGACCAGCACGATCGGGAAATCGTGCAGATTCCCCTCCGGATCGGCGATATAGGCCAGGTACATGATGCCGAGCAGAGACAACACGACAGCGAGGACAGTGGTCGGCGCCACGAGAATCCTGACCCACTGCCGCCGCGAGATCCCGACTGTGGCCGATCTCGCTCCACCACCGGGCGAGGTATCGGAATCCTTCGGCGCCGAATCGGCGTTGACGGTGGGTAACGCCGGGGAATCGGCTGATTCGTGCGCACTGTCATCGGTGGTCACGATCGGCACGGTAGCAGCTGTGCCCCCGGAATCTGGGTGATCGCACACGGTCGATTGCGCCAGGTTTGCGCCGCGGTGTACGTCGAGACCCTGAACACCCGTAGAATGACGGGTGCCCCCAGCCCGCCCGAACAGGGAGCAAACGGTGAATGACCCCCACGAGCCCGAGAACGAGCCCCGCGAGGAGTGTGGCGTCTTCGGCGTCTGGGCTCCCGATGAGGACGTCGCCAAGCTCACCTACTACGGCCTCTACGCCCTGCAGCATCGCGGGCAGGAGGCGGCCGGTATCGCCGTCTCCGACGGCTCCCAGATCCTGGTCTTCAAGGATCTCGGCCTGGTCTCCCAGGTCTTCGACGAGCAGACGCTAGGCGCGATGCCGGGGCATATCGCCGTCGGTCACTGTCGCTACTCCACCACCGGTGGCGTCACCTGGGAGAACGCGCAGCCGATCTTCCGCACCACCGCCGTCGGCTCCGGCCTGGCGCTCGGCCACAACGGCAACCTGGTCAACACCGCCGAACTGGCCGGTCGCGCACGCGAATTGGGCCTGATCGGAGCGGGCGTGATCGACGGTCGCCCGCAGATGACCGGCGCGACCTCCGATTCCGACATCGTCACCGCGCTGCTGGCGCACGCCGCCGCCGACTCGAGCATCGAGCAGGCCGCGATGGAGCTGCTGCCGCAACTGCGCGGCGCGTTCTGCCTGACCTTCATGGACGAGCACACCCTCTACGCCGCGCGTGACCCGCACGGCGTGCGCCCGCTGGTGCTGGGCAGGCTCGACCGCGGCTGGGTGGTCGCCTCCGAGACCGCCGCGCTCGACATCGTCGGCGCCGCGTTCGTCCGCGAGATCGAGCCGGGCGAGCTGCTGGCCATCGACTCCGACGGCGTGCGCTCGATGCGCTTCGCCAACCCCGAGCCCAAGGGGTGCGTCTTCGAGTACGTGTACCTGGCTCGCCCCGACACCACCATCGCCGGCCGCTCGGTGCACTCCACCCGTGTGGAGATCGGCCGCAAGCTGGCCAAGGAACATCCGATCGAGGCCGATCTGGTGATCCCGGTGCCCGAGTCGGGCACGCCCGCCGCGGTCGGCTACGCGCAGGGCTCCGGCATTCCCTACGGCCAGGGCCTGATGAAGAACGCCTATGTGGGCCGCACCTTCATCCAGCCGAGCCAGACCATCCGCCAGCTCGGCATCCGGCTCAAGCTCAACCCGCTGCGCGAGGTGATCCGCGGCAAGCGGCTCATCGTCGTCGACGACTCGATCGTGCGCGGCAACACCCAGCGCGCGCTGATCCGCATGCTGCGGGAGGCGGGCGCGCTGGAGATCCACGTCCGCATCGCCTCGCCGCCGGTGAAGTGGCCCTGCTTCTACGGCATCGACTTCGCCTCGCGCGCGGAGCTGATCGCCAACGGCACGGGCGCCGACGACAGCTACGTCGACATGGTCGAGAACGTGCGCCGCTCGATCGGCGCCGACAGCCTCGGCTACATCTCCACCGAGGGCATGATCGCCGCCACCGAGCAGCCGGCCACCCGGCTGTGCACCGCCTGCTTCACCGGCGACTACCCGATCCCGCTGCCGCAGGAAGCGGCCATCGGCAAGAACGTCCTCGAGGGCATGCTCTCGGGTCAGCCGGAGGCGAAGCTGCTGGGCGAGAACGTCAATGTCGACGCGCTGAGCAGGCCGTAGCGCCGCGTCGCAGTCCAGGAGGGGCCGGTCAGGATAAACCTGATCGGCCCCTTTTGCGTTGTGTACGTGAATAATTCCGGTCAACGATAATTACGTAAGATTAGTTCATAACATCCCCGCAATTTTTCGCCCGATTTGAAACTGGGCGGTAATGGTTCGCCTGTACGGTCCCCCGATATATCGCTGGCTCACCGCGTGGTCGCCGCTCCTGTGATCCAGGCGCGGCGACGACGCGGCGTTCGAGAATGGGACCTGATGTTGAACAGTGCAATGAGCGCCCGCAGGAATCGCGCGAAACAAGTTGCCGCAGTAGGTGTCGCGGCGGTGGTCGCGGCCGCGCTGGCGGGCTGCGGTTCGGGGCGCACCGATGAGGCGGGGTCCGGGGCGGGGCTGGTCGTCGGCACGACGGACAAGATCTTCTCGCTCGACCCGGCGGCGGCCTACGACAACGGCTCGCTGCTGGTGGAGAACCAGATCTATTCGTATCTGCTGAATTTCGCGCCCGGCGACACCACGCCCAAGCCCGACGCGGCGGAGAAGTGTGAGTTCAGTACGCCCACCGTGTACACGTGCAAGATCAAATCCGGGCTGAAATTCGCCAGCGGAAATCCGTTGACCGCCAAGAGCGTCAAGTTCTCCTTCGACCGGATGCTGAAGATCAACGATCCGCACGGTCCCGCCTCGCTGCTCGGCAACCTCGACAAGACCGAGGTGGTCGACGATCTCACCGTCGCCTTCACGCTGAAGGTCGCCAACGATCAGACCTTCCCGACGATCCTGCCGACCCAGGCCGGACCGATCGTCGACGAGCGGGTGTTCCCCGCCGACAAGGTCGCCACCGACGACGAAGTCGTCCAGGGCAAGGGCTATTCCGGCCCGTACACGATCACCAGCTACGACAAGAACAAGCTGGTCGAGTACCAGGCCAACCCGGACTACCAGGGCATCCTCGGCACGCCGAAGAACTCCACGGTCTCGACCAAGTACTACGCCACCTCCGACAACCTCAAACTGGACCTGCAGAACGGCGCCATCGACGTCGGCTACCGCTCGTTCACGCCCACCGACATCGACTCCCTGCGTGCCGACTCCAAGGTGAAGGTGACCGACGGTCCCGGCGGCGAGCTGCGCTACATCGTGTTCAACATGAACACCATGCCGGGCAACACCCCCGAGCAGAAGCTGGCCGTGCGCAAGGCGCTGGCGTCCTCGGTGGACCGCGAGGCGCTGGCCTCGGCGGTGTACAAGAACACCTATCAGCCCGCGTACGGCTATGTCCCGCAGGGGATGACGGGTGCGGCCGAGCCGCTCAAGCAGCTCTACGGCGCCAAGCCGGACAAGACGCTGGCGGCGAAGTTCCTCGCCGACGCGGGCGTGGCCACGCCGGTGACGCTCAACCTGCAGTACAACCCGGACCACTACGGTTCCAGCTCCTCCGAGGAGTACGCCGCGGTGAAGTCCCAGCTCGAGGCCTCCGGCCTGTTCAAGGTGAACCTGCAGTCCACCGAATGGGTGACCTACCAGAAGGAACGGGCCTCCGACGGCTACCCGATGTACCAGTTCGGCTGGTTCCCGGACTTCCCGGACGCCGACAACTACCTCTCGCCGTTCTTCGGCCCGAACAACTTCCTGCAGTCGCACTTCGAGAATCCCGGCATCAACGCCCAGCTGACCGCCGAGACCACCGAAGCCGATCCGGCCAAGCGGGTCGAGCTGTTGCGCAAGATCCAGACCGATCTGGCACAGAACTTCCTGCCCACGCTTCCGTTGCTCTCGGGTAAGCAGGTCGCGGTGTCCAAGCCCGGCGTCTCCGGCGTCGATCAGACCCTCGACGGCTCCTTCAAGTTCCGGTTCACGGTACTGAGCAAGTGAGTGACGTTCCCGCCGCATCCGGATCGCTGATCCGGGTGCGGCGTTTCGGGTGGACGCGCGGCGGGGGTTCCCGCCAGGTGGCTCTGCTGCGGTACCTGCTGATCCGGCTGCTGCTGATCCTGCCGACCGCGTGGTTGCTGGTGACGGTGGTGTTCTTCCTGATGCGGGTGATCGGTGACCCGATCAGCGCGGCCATGGGCGGCAGGCTGACCCAGGATCAGATCGAGCAGCGCAAGGAGGCCGCGGGGCTCAATCGACCGATCCTGACCCAGTACTGGGAGTACATCACCGGCTTCCTGCACGGCGATTTCGGACGGACCCAGGACAACCAGGCGATCGGCGATGTGGTGATCACCTACGGCGCCGCCACGTTCGAGCTGGTGTTCTGGGGCTTGCTGGTCGCCTTCGCGATCGGTGTGCCGCTGGGCAGATACGCGGCGACGCATCGGGATTCGACGTCGGACGCGGTGCTGCGGTTCGCCGCGGTGCTGGCCTACGCGGCCCCGGTGTTCTTCGTCGGCATGTTGCTCAAGCTGATCTTCTCGGTGTGGCTGGGCTGGTTCCCGGTCGGCGGGCGGGCGAGCACCGACGTGGAACTCGCGCTCCAGCACGTCTCGCCGAAGACGAACATCCTGATCATCGACTCGATCCTGTACGGCGAACCGTCCTACGTGCTCGACGTACTCGAGCACGCGGTGCTGCCCGCCGTCGCGCTCGGCCTGCTCACCGGCGGCATCTTCCTGCGGCTGGTGCGGGTGAACCTGATCCAGACGCTGCGCAGCGATTTCGTCGAGGCGGCGCGAGCGCGCGGACTGTCCGCACGGGTGGTCACCGGCAGGCACGCGATGCGCAACGCGCTGATCCCGATCATCACGGTGATGGGGATGTGCATCGCGATGATGCTCGGCGGCGCGGTGCTCACCGAGACCACCTTCGAGTGGAAGGGCCTGGGCTATCAGCTCGCCGAGTATCTGCGGGCGCGGGACTTCATCGCGGTGCAGGGCATTGTCGCGTTCATCGCGTTGCTGGTCGCGGTGATGAGTTTCGTCGTCGACGCCGTCGTCGCGCTGATCGACCCGAGGGTGAGGTTCTGATGAGCACCGCAACGGTGAAGCGGCGCCGGATACCGGGCGCCGGGCTGCTGTCGATGACGGCTGGGCTGCAACGGATCACGCTGATCACGGGGCTGGTGCTGGTCACCGGCTTCGTCTTCGTCGCGGTGTTCGCGCCGCTGCTCGCGCCGTATGGGCTGGCCCAGAACAGCGCCGACGGTGTGGCTTTCGTGCCACAGCAGGGGCCATCGGCCGAGCACTGGTTCGGTACCTCGGTGCGCAGCGAGGACGTGTTCTCCCGGGTGCTGTTCGGCGCGCGCACCGCGCTGCTGGTGATCGTGATCGCGGTGGTGCTCTCGCTGCTGGTCGGCGTGCCGCTGGGGCTGCTGTCGGGGTACGTCGGGCGCTGGGTGGACCGGGTGCTGGTGCTGGTCATGGACGCCATCTACGCGTTCCCGACGCTGCTGCTGGCGATCGTGGTGTCGATCGTCGTCGCGGGCGGCACGTCGAGCAGTCTCGGCGGCATGCTGTCGGCGGCGATCGCGATCACGGTCGTCTATGTGCCGCAGTACTTCCGGGTCGTGCGCAACGCGACGGTGGCGGTGAAGACCGAGCCGTACGTGGACGCGGCGCGGGTCACCGGCGCCTCGACGGCGCGAATCATGTTCCGGCACATCCTGTCCAACGTCACCGGCTCACTGCCGGTGATCATCACCATCAACGCCGCCGACGCCATCCTGACGCTGGCCGCGCTCGGCTTCCTCGGCTTCGGCATCGAGCCGACCCAGGCCGCCGAGTGGGGCTACGACCTGAACAAGGCGCTCAACGACGTGTCCAACGGGATCTGGTGGACCTCGATCTTCCCCGGCACCGCGATCGTGCTCGTCGTGCTCGGGATGACGCTGGTCGGGGAGAGCATCGACGAGACACTGAACCCGCTGCTGCGGACCCGGCGCGCGGTCACCACGGTGGACGAGAAGGAGACGGCCGATGACTGAGACCGTAACCCGAACACCCGCGCTGTCGGTGTCGGGGCTGTCGGTGACCTTCGCCACCGACAGCGGGCCGGTCGCGGCCGTGCGCGAGGTGTCCTACGAAGTGTTCCCCGGCGAGGTGCTCGCCATCGTCGGCGAGTCCGGCTCGGGGAAGTCGGTCAGTTCGCGCACCGCGATCGGGCTGCTGCCGCACACCGCCCAGGTGCGCGGGCTGGTCACCCTGGGCGACCGCGCGGTGACCTCGATGACCGAGAAGCAGCTGACCGCGCTGCGCGGCGGCGAGGTCTCGATGGTCTTCCAGGAACCCGCCCGCGCGCTGGATCCCCTGTTCACCGCGGGCTTCCAGATCTGCGAAGCCCTGCGCGCGCACAGCGGGACGAGCCGCAAGGACGCCCGTGCCAAGGCGATCGAGCTGTTGCGCACGGTCGGGCTCCCCGATCCGGAGCACCGGGTCGACTACTACCCGCATCAGCTCTCCGGCGGGCAGAAGCAGCGGGTGATGATCGCGATCGCCATCGCCTGCGAGCCCAAGGTGATCATCGCCGACGAGCCGACCACCGCGCTCGACGTCACCGTGCAGGCCGAGATCCTGGAACTGCTGCGCGACCTGCGCGACCGGCTGGGCAGCGCGATCGTGCTGATCACCCACAACATGGGTGTGGTCGCCGACCTGGCCGACCGGGTGGTGGTGATGCGGGCGGGCGAGGTCGTCGAACAGGCGCCGGTGCACGAGCTGTTCGCCAGCCCGCGCGCCGAGTACACCAGGGCGCTGCTCGATGCCGTCCCGCATCTGGGCGCGGCGACCATCGAGCGGCCGGCGATCGACCCCGAGGCCGAGCCGGTGCTCGAGGTGCGCGATCTGGTCGTCCAGTTCCCTGGGCCGTTCGGACGCCCCGCGTTCCGGGCCGTCGACGGGGTGAGCCTGCGGATCCGGCCGGGGGAGACCCTCGGGCTGGTCGGGGAGTCGGGATCGGGCAAGTCGACGATCGGCCGGTGCGTGGCGGCGCTGCAACGGCCGACCTCGGGGCGGGTGCTGATCCGCGGGCAGGACATCGCCGAGCTGTCCCAGCGCAAGCTGCGCCCGATCCGACGGCGCTTCGGGTTCGTGTTCCAGGACCCGGCCGGCTCGCTCAACCCGCGCCTGACGATCGGCGAGTGCGTGGCCGAGCCGATGGTGGTGCACCGCACCGGCGACCGGGCCGCCATCGCGGCCAGGGTCAGGACGTTGCTCGACGACGTCCAGCTGCCCGCGGGCACCGAGAAGCGCTACCCACACGAGCTGTCCGGTGGGCAGCGGCAGCGGGCCAGCCTGGCCAGGGCGCTGGTACTCGATCCGGACCTGCTGGTGGCCGACGAGCCGACCAGCGCGCTCGACGTCTCGGTGCAGGCCGCGGTGCTCGAGCTGTTCGCGCAGCTGCAACGCGAGTGCGGCTGGGCCTGCCTGTTCATCAGCCACGATCTCGCCGTCGTCGACCAGCTCGCCGATCGGATCATGGTGCTGCGCGAGGGATCCTGCGTCGAGGAAGGCGACAACGAACAGATCCTGCGCCATCCGCGCCACGAGTACACCCGCCGTCTCGTCGCCGCGGTTCCGGTTCCCGACCCCGTCCAACAGCGCGGTCGCCGAGCTGAGATCGCCGCCACTTTCGCCACGGAGCTGGAACAATGAGCACATGAGGGAGCGCAGCGGGCGAGTCGGGGGCAGGAGCCGAACGACAGCTGAACCGGCGGATCACTTAGAGTTACTAGGCATCTGTCCGCCGATTCGGTTTGGAGCTTTCCCCCACAATGACTGAACAGACCCCCAGCGGTGCCGGCGCTTCCTACGCCGCGGCAGGCGTGGACATCGAAGCCGGTGACCGCGCCGTCGAATTGTTCGGACCATTGGCGAAGAAGGCCAGCCGACCCGAGGTGCAGGGTGGGCTAGGCGGCTTCGCCGGCCTGTTCGCCCTCAAGGGCGGATACCGCGAGCCGCTGCTGGCCGCGTCCACCGACGGTGTCGGCACGAAGATCGCCGTCGCCCAGGCGCTGGACAAGCACGACACCGTCGGCCTCGACCTGGTCGCCATGGTCGTCGACGACCTGGTGGTCTGTGGCGCCGAGCCGCTGTTCCTGCAGGACTACATCGCCATCGGCAAGGTCGTCCCGGAGAAGGTCGCCGAGCTGGTCTCCGGCATCGCCGAGGGCTGCATCAAGGCAGGCTGCGCGCTGCTCGGCGGCGAGACCGCGGAGCACCCGGGCCTGATGGACCCCGACGACTACGACCTGTCCGCCACCGGCGTCGGCGTCGTCGAGGCCGACTCGGTGCTCGGCCCCGACCGCGTGCGCCCCGGCGACGTCGTCATCGCGATGGGCTCCTCGGGCCTGCACTCCAACGGCTACAGCCTGGCCCGCAAGGTCCTGCTCGACATCGACCGGATGTCGCTGACCGGCTATGTCGAGGAGTTCGGCCGCACCCTCGGTGAGGAACTGCTCGAGCCGACCCGGATCTACGCCAAGGACTGCCTGGCGCTGATCGCCGAGACCGATGTGCGCACCTTCTCGCACGTCACCGGTGGTGGCCTGGCCGCCAACCTGGCGCGCGTGCTGCCCGCCGGCCTGGTCGCCGAACTGGACCGCGGCACTTGGAACCCGGCGCCGGTGTTCAAGATGATCGCTCAGCGCGGCCGGGTCGAGCGGGTCGAGATGGAGAAGACGTTCAACATGGGCGTCGGCATGGTCGCCATCGTCGCGCCCGAGGACGCCGATCGCGCGCTGGCGGTGCTCACCGCCCGCCACATCGACTGCTGGACCCTGGGCCAGGTCAAGAAGGCCGCCGACGCCGACGCCCCGCGCGCCGTGCTGCTGGGCGATCACCCCAGGTTCTGACGCACTCCGTCCACCACGTGAGCCGGGTCGCCGCCGCGACCCGGCTCACGTCTTTGCAACGGCGTGTTTTGTTCGCCGTAGGAACGGCTATCCCTCACGAGTGGGGTAGGTGCCCGTCGGCTCGGGGCGGTCGGGGTCCCGAGGCGGCGAACACGACGAGCGTCCTGTGTGTGCACAGGACGCTCGTCGTCTATTCGGATGTTCGCCGTACTGCTGCGAGCCTGGGTCGCTGCCGGAACAACGGTTGAAGGGGGAGGCCGCGTGGCCTCCCCCTTTTCACCGGCGTTCGATCAGCGACGCCAGCTGTCGTAGTCGTCGTCCTCGTTGTTCCAACGGGACGGCGAATCGTCTGCGTCGTGCTCATCGGAAAGTACGCCGCCACTCCTTGGTTGGGAGTGGAGCGGAGTGCTATCCGACAGCTCGCGCTGAAGGCTCGCGAAGTCGGTCGGCGCGGAGCTGTACTTGAGCTCACGTGCGACTTTGGTCTGCTTTGCCTTAGCCCGGCCACGGCCCATGGCTGACCCCCTCGCGTCACTGCGGGGCGGCCTGGGGTTTGTTGGCGGCCCCGTTCGAATTAATACTCTTCCTGACAGACACTTTAGCGTGTGTTAGACGGTCGCGCTCCCAGGAGTGGGTGAAGAACTGCCGAACCGCCGCCGTTTGCCCCTTCTTCGCCCAGACCGCCTGGTCTCAGAGCACGCCCGGGATCGCGCGGATGACGCCGACTCTGGCGTCGCCGCCGAGCACCGCGGTGGCCGCGAGCTCGGTGTGCTGGTCGGTCCAGTCGACCCCGAGTCTGCGCAGAATCGCCAGCGTCAGCGGCATCCGGGCCCGGTCGTGACCGTCGTCGATCTTGTACGCGAAGGCCCTGCCGTCGGGCAGCGCGCCGGCGTGCACACCGTCGGCGCCGATCTTGCAGAACAGGCCGGGGGTGGCCGCCATGGCCAGCAGGTCCGGGCCCTTCGTGCCCGAAATCACTCGCGGATTCGCCCGAACGGCATCGGCGATCCGGCGCGGCGCGGTACCGGGCTCGGCCGTGGTGAAGCCGGCGAACGCGCGCGCGAGATTGATCAGCGAGACGGGCACGATCGGCAGGCCGCAGCCGTCGATGCCCAGGTCGGTCTCCGGTTCGCCGGTGACGTCGGCGACGGTGGTGAGCACGGCCTGCTGCAACGGGTGCTCGACCTCGAGATACCCGGTGCGCGGCCAGTCGTTGATCACGCAGGTGGCCAGCATCGCCGCGTGTTTGCCCGAGCAGTTCATGTACAGCGGGCTCGGACCCGAGCCGGTGAGCGCGGCGGCGCGGGCCCGTTCCTCGAAGGGCAGGTCGGGCGGGCAGGCGAGGTCGGACGGGGTGAAGCCGTAGCGGTCGAGCAGCCTGCGGACCAGGACGATGTGGTCGGGCTCGCCGAAATGGGAGGCGGTGGCCACGGCCAGCTCGGCGTCGTCGAGGGGGTCGAAACCGTTGCGCAGCAGGGTCAACGCCTGCATCGGCTTGTTGGTCGAGCGGGGGAAGATCGGGCCGTGCACCTCGCCGAGTTCGAGCGTCGGCGTGCCGTCGGCGTCGAGCACGACCACCGATCCGCGGTGCACGCACTCCCGGAAGCCCGAACGGACCACCTCGACCAGTTCCACGCTCATGGGCTGACCTCCACGGTGACGCCGGCCCGGGTTCGGGTGTGCCGGTCGATCTGCATGCGGACATCGTCGGAGATGGTCGGTTCCTCGGTGCGCAGGCGCTCCAGTAGGGCGGGGTCGGCGCCGGTGAACAGATCGCGCACGGTGATGCCGTGGCCGGGCACCGCGAGCACGCGGACCTCGTCACCCGCGCCGATCGTGCCCTCGGTGAGGACCCGGAAGTAGGCGCCGGTATCGGACTGGAGCGTGAAGCGCTTGACCCACTGCCGCTCACCCGCCCACTGCTGGAAGGTCGAGCACGGGACGCGCGGGGCGCTGACCTCGAGCAGGGTTTCGCCGATGGCCAGGTGCGCGCCGAGCACCGCGTCGCTGATCGGGAGCCCGCTCAGCCGCAGGTTCTCGCCGAACCAGCCCGCGGGAAGCTCGCGGTCGAGTTCGCTCGCCCAGCGGCGGGCGTCCTCCTCGGCGTAGGCGTAGACGGCCTGGTGCACGCCGCCGTGGTTGACGGTGTCGCAGACGTGGTCGCCGGCCAAGCCCAGCACGCCGACCGCGACCCGCCCGTCGACCGGGCGCTTGTCGATCGCGGTGCGGCCGACGCGGGTGCGCACCTCGAGTTCGGCGTGCACGACGCACACGGCCTCGACCCGGCCGGTGTCACCGACACGCATGAGCTCGCGGCTCATCGCCCGCGCAGCCGGTCGACAGCGGCCCGGCCCGCCTGCACGACATCGTCGGCGGGGATCGAGTCGGGGTCGATGGCGGCGGCCATGGAGCCGACCACCAGTTCGGTGCCCGCGGGGACCGACCGTTTGATCAGCGCCAGCGCGATCGGGCCGAGTTCGTAGTGGTCGACGACCGTGCCGAGCCTGCCGACCGTGCGGCCACCCGCGGTGACGTCGTCGCCGACGGCGGGGCGTTCGTCGGCGGAACCGTCCAGGTGCAACAGCACCAGGTTGCGCGGCGGCTTGCCCAGATTGTGCACCCGGGCGACCGTCTCCTGGCCGCGGTAGCAGCCCTTGTTCAGGTGCACCGCGCCGTGCTCGTCGACGCCGCCGATCCAGCGGGCCTCGTGCGGGATGGTGCGCTCGTCGGTGTCGACGCCGATCCGGGGCCGCAGCTCGGCCACCCGCAGGGCCTCGAACGCCCACATCCCCGCGGGCTCGGCCCCGGCCTGGGTGAGCTTGGTCCACCAGGTGGTGAGCTCGGCGCGGGGGACGACGAGATCGAAGGAATCGGCGCTCGGCCACGGCATGCGGCGCAGGAAACCGCCGCCCGGCAGGGCGACGGCGGCGTACACCTCGGGCAGCGCCTCGACACCGAGCGCGTCGAGCAGCGTCGCGACGCGGGGACCGAGCAGGCTCAGCACGGCGTAGTCGGGCGCGGCCTCGGGCTTGGCGTCGGCCCAGAAGACCATCTTCTGGAGGAACGACAGCAGGTCGGCGCCGCGCTCGGCCTCGGTGTCGAGCCAGACGGTGCCGTCGAGATCGGTGAGTACGAAGTGGTGCAGCACCCGGCCGTTGAGGTCGAGGTCCAGATTCTCGGCGCTGTGCCCGTCGGGCAGCGCGGCGATGTGCTGGCTGGTGATGGTGTGCAGCCAGCTCAGGCGCTCGGCGCCGGTGATCCTGGCGACGCTGCGATGCGAGCGATCGACCACCGCGACCCGCTGCGCGGCGGCCTTCTGTTCGCCGAACGGATCGCCGTAATGCCAGGCGACGGCGGCGTCCGGGGAACCCGGAGCGCCCGCGACGGCACCCGGAGTGTGGAGAACAGGACTGGGGGCGACAACCACCGACACATCGACCACTGTAGGCGCGTCTACCGACACACGCCGCAGCCGGGCGTCCGAGCATGCCCCAATGTGCGCAGCCGTAGGCATAACGGACCGATAACGCCTACGCTCGTCACATGGGAGAACGGGTTCTTGTGACACTCGACGGCGCGGTCGCTGATGCGGACGCGCCGTCGCTTTATGCCGACGACATCGGCGCACTGCGCGGCGATGGCGTCTTCGAAACTATTTTGGTGCGCGGCGGCACGGCGACCGCGCTGGAATTCCACTTGGCCAGGCTGCGGCGGTCGGCGCAGGCGCTGGATCTGCCGGAGCCGGGGCTGTCGAAATGGCGCTCCGCGGTGGAGGTCGCGGTCAAGGAATGGGGCTCCGAGGAAGAGGGCATGCTGCGGCTCATCTACACCCGCGGCCGCGACTCGGAGTACGACGCGCCGACCGGTCTGACCTCGACCGACCCCAAGCCCACCGCGTACGTGCTCGTCTCCCCGGTACCGGCCCGCGTCGCGACCGCCCGCGCCGAAGGCGTCAAGGTGATGTCGCTGGCCCGTGGCATCTCGGTCGACCTCGCCCAGGCGGCGCCGTGGCAGCTGCTCGGCGCGAAGACGCTGTCCTACGCGACCAATATGGCCGCGCTGCGCTTCGCCCGCCGGATGGGCGCCGAGGACGTGATCTTCCACAGCACCGAGCACCGCGTGCTCGAGGGTCCGCGCTCGACTGTGGTGATCGCCCGTGACAAGCAGCTCATCACCCCGCCGGCCAAGAGCGGAGTGCTGCCCGGGGTCACGCAGCGTTCGCTGTTCGCGGTCGCGGAGAAGCAGGGCTGGGAGTGCAAGTACCAGTCGCTGTTCACCGCCGACCTGTTCGACTGCGACAGCATCTGGCTGCTGTCGAGCATCACGCTGGCCGCGCGGGTGAACCAGCTCGACGGCGTGCGCATGTCGGCACCGGACAATGCGCAGGAAATCATCGATATGGTGGATCTGGGGATCGAACGGCCGGGGACCATCGGCGACTGGTGAGTCGTGTGAGGGGCACGGGTGGGCGTGCCCCTGCGGCGCCGGGATCGCCCGGTCGGACCGCGTATATCCAATCGTGCAGCAATTTTCCGGCGTGTCGTGGCGGTTGTCACGCTCACCAGCGGTAGATCCAGGCGTACGATCTACTACGACTTGTCGTAGTAGAAGCTGGAGGGTCGGATGGACATTGTGGACGTCTCCCGGTGGCAATTCGGTATCACCACCGTCTATCACTTCATCTTCGTTCCGCTGACCATCGGCCTCGCGCCGCTGATCGCCATGATGCAGACCGCCTGGGTGATCACCGGCAAGGAACACTGGTACCGGCTCACGAAGTTCTTCGGCAAACTGTTCCTGATCAACTTCGCCATCGGTGTCGCGACCGGCATCGTCCAGGAATTCCAGTTCGGCATGAACTGGAGCGAGTACTCCCGGTTCATCGGCGACATCTTCGGCGCGCCACTGGCGCTGGAAGCGCTCATCGCCTTCTTCATGGAGTCGACGTTCATCGGCCTGTGGATCTTCGGCTGGACCCGGCTCCCGAAACTGGTGCACCTGGCGACCATCTGGATCGTCGCCTTCGGTGTGAACGCCTCGGCCTACTTCATCGTCGCCGCGAACTCGTTCATGCAGCACCCGGTCGGCGCGCGCTACAACCCCGAGACCAAACGCGCTGAGCTGGAAAGCATCTGGGCGCTGCTCACCAACAACACGACGCTGGCCGCGTTCCCGCACGTCGTCGCGGGCGCGTTCCTCACCGCGGGCACCTTCGTCGCCGGGATCGCCGGCTGGTGGATGGTGCGCAACGCGCGCAGCGGCGACCCGGCGAAACTCGAGGACGCGCGCACCATGTGGCGGCCGGTGGGGCGGGCCTCGCTGGTGGTCGTCGCGCTGGCCGGTGTCGCGGTGATCTTCACCGGCGACATCCAGGGCAAGCTGATGTTCCAACAGCAGCCGATGAAGATGGCCTCGGCGGAATCGCTGTGCCACACCCAGACCGACCCCGACTTCTCCATCCTGACCGTCGGCACCCACAACAACTGCGACAGTGTCACCCACGTGCTCGAGGTGCCCTACGTGCTGCCGTACCTGGCCGAGGGCCAGTTCACCGACGTCACCCTCGACGGCGTCGTCGACCTCCAGCAGACCTACACCGTCAAGTACGGTCCCGGCGACTACCGGCCGAACCTGTTCGTCACCTACTGGTCCTTCCGCGCCATGATCGGCCTGGCCGCCGGTTCGGTGCTGCTGCTGCTCGTTGGCTTCTGGGTGACCCGCGGCGGCCGGGTGCCCGACCAACGCTGGTTCTCCTGGCTGAGCCTGATCGCGATTCCCACGCCCTTCCTGGCCAACAGCGCGGGCTGGGTGTTCACCGAGATGGGCCGTCAGCCGTGGGCGGTGGTGCCCAACCCGACCGGCGACCCGAACATCCGGATGACGGTGCAGCAGGCCGTCTCCGACCACGCCCCGGCGACGGTGATCTTCTCGCTGATCGTGTTCACCCTGCTCTACGGCGTGCTGGCGGTGGTGTGGTTCTACCTGATCCGCCGGTACACGATCGCCGGGCCGGACGAGCCGACGCCGCCGACCCCGGGCGACGGGCCCGACGGCCCGGACACCGGCAGGCATCGCAAACCGGAAGAGCCTGCCGTCGAGCAACTTTCCTTCGCTTACTAGGAGCCGGTGATGGATCTGCAGCAATTCTGGTTCGTCCTGATCGGCGTGCTCTTCACCGGCTACTTCGTGCTGGAGGGCTTCGACTTCGGCGTCGGCATGCTGATGCCGATCATCGGCAAGGGCTCCGATGCCCGCAGGCGCGTGGTGCTCAACACCATCGGTCCCGTGTGGGACGCCAACGAGGTGTGGCTGATCACCGCGGGCGGCGCGATGTTCGCGGCGTTCCCCGAGTGGTACGCGAGCATGTTCTCCGGGTTCTACCTGGCGCTGTTGCTGCTGCTGGTCGCGCTGATCCTGCGGATCTGCGCGATCGAGTACCGCGCCAAGATCAACGATCCGAAGTGGCGGACCTGGTGCGACATCGGCATCGGGATCGGCTCCTGGATCCCGGCGCTGGCCTGGGGCTGGGTGTTCGCGAACCTGGTGCGCGGCGTGCCGCTGAACGACAAGCGCCAGATCGTCGGCTCGGTCTGGGACCTGCTCAGCCCGTACGCCCTGCTCGGCGGCCTGGCGACCGGCATCCTGTTCGCGCTGCACGGCGCGGTGTTCCTGGTCCTCAAGACCGGCGGCGAGGTCCGCGACGACGCGCAGCGCATCGTCCGGCTGCTGCTGGTGCCGACCGCGGTGATCGTCGGCGCGTTCGGGCTGTGGACCCAGCTCGCCTACGGCGCCGGCTGGACCTGGGCGGCGCTGGGCGCGGCCGTGCTCGGCCTGGTGCTCGCCGGCGCGGCGAACGTGGCCGGGCGCGACGGCTGGGCCTTCGTGGGCACCACGCTCACCGTGGCCTCGGCGACCGTGCTCATCGTCGGCTCGATGTACCCGAACGTGCTGCCCTCGACCATCAGCCCGCTGTACGACCTGAACATCTACAACGCCTCCTCCAGCGCCTACACGCTGAAGGTGATGAGCTGGGCCGCCGTGCTGGCCACCCCGGTGGTGCTGGTCTACCAGGGCTGGACGTACTGGGTGTTCCGCAAGCGGCTGACCGTCGAGCAGATTCCGGCGCCGACCGGGCTGCCGCTGAGCAGCAAGGACTGAGCGATGGCACGGGCGGACGCGGCCGGGTCGGCCGCAGCGCGCGAGAGCGCAGGCCGTCGTCCGCCCGTCGACCCGCGGCTGTGGCGCTACGCCCGCTCGGTGCGGCCGCACCTGGTGGTGTCGGTGCTGCTCGCGCTGGTCATCACGGCCACGATCGTGGCGATGGCGGTGCTGCTCGGCCGGGTGCTCGCGGGGGTGATCACCGATCCCGGCAAGCGTGAGTTCGCCGCGTGGACGGGCGAATTGCTCGGCCTCGTGGTCGCGATCGCGGTGCGCACGGCGGCGAGCTGGTGGCAGGCGCGGCTGGCGCATCGGGCGGGCGCCACGGTGGTCGCCGAGCTCGAGTCGGCGGTGCTGCGGGCCGGAGCCGAGCTGCCGCCCCGCGAACTCGACGCCCGCCGGACCGAGATCGCGGTGGTCGTCGGGAACGGGCTCAGCGGGTTGCGCGGCTGGTTCACCGGTTATCTGCCCGCCCTGCTGCTGGCCTGCCTGGTGCCGCCGATCGTGGTGGTGGTCATCGCCTTCCACGATCCGACCTCGGCGCTCGTCGCCATCATCACGGTGCCGCTGATCCCGCTGTTCATGATTCTCATCGGCCTGCTCACCCAGGGCCGTGCCGAGGCGACCCTCGCCGCGACCACGCGCCTGTCCGACCAGCTCCTCGATTTGTTCGCCGGGATGCCGACGCTGCGCGCCCTCGGCCGTGAGGGACCCGACGGGCCGAGCATGGTGCATCAGGTCCGGGCACTGGGGGATTCGCTGCGCCGGCGGACCATGCGGGCGCTGCGGATCGCCTTCCTGTCCTCGATGGTGCTGGAATCGCTGGCGACCCTGAGCGTCGCCCTGATCGCCGTCGCCATCGGTCTGCGGCTGGTCTACGGCGAGATGACGTTGTACGCCGGGCTCGTCGCGCTGATCCTCGCCCCGGAGGTGTACTGGCCGCTGCGGCAGGTGGGGGAGAAGTTCCACGCGGCGCAGGACGGGATGGCGGCGGCGGACAAGGCCTTCGCGGTGCTGGCGAATTCGGCTCCTGGGCACACGGATTCGATGGACTCCCGGTCCGGCGGGGCGGTTCCCGGCGCCCGCGCGATCGGTGGGGCCGAAGACGCCGTCGCGGGTGAACCCGGGATAGGCGTCGAGGGTGCCGAAGCGATCGAGCGCGGGGGCGATGCTGGACGTGCCGACGGCAGGGGTTCGCGAATCGCGGTGCGCGGGTTGACCATCGCCGCGCGATCCGGGAACGCGCCGGATCGCCTGACCGCTGAACTGGCCCCGGGCCTGGTCACGGTGCTCACCGGACCGAACGGGTGCGGCAAATCGACCACGCTGCAAGCGATTCTGGGCCTGATCTCGCCCGAGGCGGGCGCGATCCTCGTCGACGGCGCCGACGTCCGCACCCTCGACCCGGACAGCTGGTGGGCCCGCATCGCCTGGCTGCCCCAGCGTCCGGTGCTGGTCCCGGGCACCCTGCGCGAGAACATCGCACTGCTCGGCGCGCACTCCGCCACCGACCTCGACGAGATCAGCGCCGCGACGGGATTCGACGCGGTGCTCGACGAACTCCCCGACCGCTGGGATACCAGGGTCGGCCAGGGCGGCCTCGGCCTGTCCCTCGGCCAGCGCCAACGCCTCGCCCTCACCCGCGTGCTGGCCGCCCGCCGCCCCATCCTCCTGCTCGACGAACCCACCGCACACCTCGACTCCCACAGCGAACAGCGGGTGCTGGCCACCCTGCGCACCCTCGCCGCCGCGGGCGCGACCGTCGTCGTCATCGGTCATCGCCCGACCGTGCTGGCCGCCGCCGACGTCGTCGTGGACGTGGAGGGAAGCAGCGCGCCCGGCGCAGGCGCCTCCGACGACCCCGGTCTGCCGGCTGTGCCCGGCACCAGCACGTCGCCCGATACCTTGCCGGACAACGGCATCGACAGCGAGTGCACCGACCGCGACCACGGCGTCCGGCCGACCGATGTCGGCGCGGAGTCGCGCGGCGAAGTCGCGGATGGTGGACGGGCGGCAGCGGACGCAGAGCGTGTGTTGCCGGACAGTCCGGCGGACACCATCGGTGAATGCGGTGAGGCCGCATGGAGCGATAGCGCCGCAACCTGCGGGTGCGGCGCGGTCGGTGCCGAAGAGGGATCGGGCGGTGAAGCGGGCTCGGTGGGCCGAGGCCGGGGCGGTGCGGTGGTTCGTGGGGTGGTGGGGGTGTCGGTGTCATGAGTGGAATCGGTGCGGTGCGTGGGGGTTCCGGGCGCGGGTCGCTGGTGCGGGATCTGCGGGAGATGTGGCAGTTGCTGGCGCTGTCGCCGTGGCGGGTCCTGGTGGCGATCGCCTGGGGTGTGGCGGCGCTGGGCAGCGGGCTCGCGCTGGCCGCGCTGGCGGCCTGGTTGATCGCGCGGGCCTGGCAGATGCCGCCGGTGCTGTATCTGAGCGTGGCGGTGGTCGCGGTTCGGGCACTGGGGATCTCGCGCGGGCTGTGCCGCTACCTGGAGCGGCTGGCCAGCCATGATGTGGCGCTGCGGGCGATGACCTCGGCGCGGACCACGGTGTATCGCACACTCGCCCACGCGGATATCTGGTGGTGGGGTGGGGCAGCATCGGCCGATCGTCCGGAGATGACGGGGTCGGGCGGAGGGACCGACCTGCGGGCGACAGTGGGCACAGGCCGTGATCAATGGGAGCGCGCAGGCGATCTGACAGAACCCTCGGACCGGAGTGGCGACTTGGGGGAGTCTGCGGGCGGGAGCGGCGATCGGGGTGCGATTTCGGGTGGGGGCGGGGATCTGCGGGAGATGCGGCGGGGTGATCTGCTCGTGCGGATCGGTGCCGATATCGATGATCTCGGTGCGGTCGTGGTGCGGGTGCTGGTCCCGGTCGCCGTCGCGGTGGTGTTGTCGATCGCGGCGGTGGTGCTGATTGCGTTCATCTCCGTGCCCGCGGCGGGGATTCTGGCTGTCGCCCTTGCTGTTTCGGGGATGCTCGCACCGTGGCTCGCGGGGGTGGCGGCGCGGGAGGCCGAGCAGGCGGTGCGGGCCGATCGCGCGGCGTTCACGGCGGAGGCGGTCACCGTGCTCGACCACGCCGCCGAACTGCGGGTGGCGGGCCAGCTCGATGCCGCACTCGCGCAGGCGGACACGGCGATCGAGCGCGCGGTGCGGGCGGAGGACACCGCGGCGGCGCACAGCGCGTGGGCGGCCGCGGCCACTCCGCTGTCGATCGGCGTCAGCGCGCTCGGCGCCCTGCTGGTCGGCATCGCGGCCTACGGGCCCACCGGCGGACTCCCCGGCGGCATGACCCCGATGGCCCTCACCATCCTGGTCCTCGTCCCTCTCTCGGCCTTCGAAGCCGTCGGCGCCCTCCCCACCGCCGCGACCACCCTGACCACCTCCCGCGCCGCCCTCCACCGCCTCCGTGCCGCCGAGAGGGCCACGATCACCGACGCACCGCTCCCACCCGCCCGCACCGCGACGACGTCCCACGCGGCCGAGACGACCGGCACGGCCGGGCACAGCGCCGTGGCCCGCACCGAAGCGGACTCGCAGCGAGGAGCCGTCGACGAATTGTCCTCGTCGTGGATTCCGCTGCCGGAGGGCCGTCGGATCGTCGTCGTCGGGCCGAGCGGGGCGGGCAAGACGACCTTGCTCATGGCGTGGGCCGGCCTGTTCGACACCCCGCGCGAGGGCGTCACCTTCTTCGCCGAGGACGCCCACCTGTTCGGCACCTCGATCCTGGAGAACCTGCGTGTCGCCAAGGGTGATCTGACGGAGACCGACGCCGAGGCCGCGTTGCGCGCCGTCGGACTCGGTCCCTGGCTGGCATCGCTGCCCGAGGGGGTACACACCGGGCTCACGGCCGGGGCGGCCACGGTCTCGGGCGGCCAGCGCCGCCGCCTGCTGCTCGCCCGCGCGCTGGTCGCCCCGGCACGCACCCTGCTGCTCGACGAGCCCACCGAACACCTGGCAGCCGCCGAGGGGGAACAGCTGCTGCTGGACCTGCTCGATGCGGACAGCGGACTGGTCGCCCCGGATCGGACGGTCGTCGTCGTCACCCACCAGCTCCCGGCTTACCACCGGGCCGACACGGTCGTCACCGTCGACGCGACCGGCGCCTGCCACGTCGTCCACCCCGCGCGCTGACCGGCATCCGCCCAGCTCAGAGCCGCGAGAAAATCAATTGCCGACCTCGCGCCGCACCGATAGATTCATCGGTACACAAGAGAGGAGGTGGTCTGAAGAATGTATGTTCATCGGATGCGTGAGGTGGCTGCCCGCTAGCAGCTCCACTGCGGGAGATTCCCCAGCGGTGCGCTGAGCGAATCCCAGGCAGTCACCCGGCCCCCGAGCCCCCGGCCTATCCAACCGGGACCGCCGTGTTCCCGAACGCGGCGGAATGGCTCGGGGGTCGCTCCATTCGAGATCTGTCAGCCGATGTAGCGCTGCAAGCGGGCCGAGAGCCGGGGCTCGAGGGCGCCGTCGGCGTCGACTCGTTCCTCCACATAGGCCAGGTCGCCGCCGTCGACGATGCCGTAGAGGCGCTTGGCGCCGCCGACGACCGCGCCGGACTGGCTGCGGATCACCACATCGGTGGCCAGCTCCCAGGAGGACTGGGTGCGGGCGGTGCCGTAGAACAGCTCGACGATGCCGTTGCTGTGGGTGAGCAGGAGTTCGAGCATCTCGTCGTCGCCCTCGGTGCCGACGCGCCAGAAGCCGCTCTCACGCAGATCGGGGCGTTCGAAGTTGCCCTCGCCGTCGAGCTTCCAGGTCTGCGACTCCCAGACCAGGTAGTCGCCGCCGTCGTGCGAGACGACGATCTGCTGGCCGAAGCGGTAGTCGCCGTCGGCGGAGTGGTTGCCCTCGCCCTCGCCGCGCCATACGCCGACCAGCGGCAGCAACGCCAGCATGGCGTGGTTCAGATCGGGACCCTCGCGCAGATTCGCGGTGTCCTCGGGCAGGGGAAGACCCGGCAGGACCGAAATGTTCCGGACGCCGGTCTCTTTCGCCCGTTCGGCGGCGACGTTGACTGCCTCGTCACCGCTGCGACGCTCGGCCGGAGCGCCTTGCTCTGTGCTCGCTCGCTCGGCCGGATCGGAACCTTCGCTCGCGAGCCCGCTCATGACGCTGCTCCCATGGAGTCCTGAGCGGCGGCCTGCGTGGTTACGCTGCGCTGCCGCCTCCGGCCGCTGACGCTCATGACTCGGTGAAGAGCCGGTAGAAGACGTACAGGCCGAACCAGCCGATGAGGATCGACACGGCGATGAGGAGAATCTCGAAGAAGAGGACCACGAATCGGAGTCTAGCGAGTCCGGTGAGCGGACACGAAAACGGCCCTGGTAGTTCCCGCACAGGAACTACCAGGGCCGTTGTGAGGTTCTTACTTCGCGACCTCGACGTCCACCGAGTGGATGCCCGCGCCCTCGGGGCGGACCTCGGCCGAGCCGTTGCCCGACGAGGACAGCGCGCGCAGGGTCCACGAACCCGGCGCGGCGAAGAAGCGGAAGTCACCGGTGCCGGAGGCCACGACCTCGGCGGTGAAGTCACCGTTGCCGTCGAGCAGACGCACGAACGCGCCGCCCACCGGCTGACCGTCGGCGCTCAGGACACGGCCGGTGATGACCGTCTCCTTCTCCACGTCGACGCCGGCCGGGATGGCCTGACCCTGGGTAGGTGCTGCACACATAGATTTACGCTCCCAACTCGATAGGTGCACCGACGAGCGAACCGTATTCGGTCCAGCTGCCGTCGTAGTTCTTGACGTTCTGGTGGCCGAGCAGCTCCTGCAGCACGAACCAGGTGTGCGAGGAGCGCTCACCGATGCGGCAGTAGGCGATGGTCTCCTTCTCGCCGTCCAGGCCCGCGTCCTTGTACAGCTCGGCGAGCTCGGCGTCGGAACGGAAGGTGCCGTCCTCGTTGGCCGCCTTGCTCCACGGCACGTTGATCGCGCCGGGGATGTGGCCGGGACGCTGGCTCTGCTCCTGCGGCAGGTGCGCGGGAGCCAGGATCTTGCCGGAGAACTCGTCGGGCGAACGCACGTCGACCAGGTTCTTGGTGCCGATGGCGGCGATGACCTCGTCGCGGAACGCGCGGATCGAGGTGTCGGGGGCGGCGGCCTTGTACTGGGTGGCCGGACGCGAGACCGCGTCACGCGAGAGCGGGCGACCGTCGAGCTCCCACTTCTTGCGGCCGCCGTCGAGCAGCTTGACGTCGTTGTGGCCGTACAGCTTGAAGTACCAGTAGGCGTACGCCGCGAACCAGTTGTTGTTGCCGCCGTACAGGACGACGGTGTCGTCGTTGGCGATGCCGCGCGCGGAGAGCAGGTCGGAGAACTGCTCCTGGTTCACGAAGTCGCGACGAACCTGATCCTGCAGGTCGGTCTTCCAGTCCAGCCGGACGGCGCCCTCGATGTGGCCACCCTCGTAGGCGGAGGTGTCCTCGTCGACCTCGACGAAGACGACGCCGGGGGCGTTGAGGTTCTCTTCGGCCCAGTCAACGGAGACCAGGACATCGGAGCGAGCCATGTTGTTCCTTTCAGAGATGACTTGCAGGGGTTCAGTTCGATGCCGGGCCGGCGGAACTGGCGTCAGGCCCGGAGGAGGCAGCCTGCGTAACCACGGAGGGCCAGCCAGTTTCGCCGGACGATGCAGTGGACCGGCGGAAGCGGGCCACCAGGGGGTAGATCTGGCAGCCCAGGCAAACCCCGAACGCCGCGTTCAGGAACGCCGCGAACAGAGCGAAGCCGGCGAATACCGCGCCGACGATCGGGGAGCCGAGCACGAAGCCCAGCAGGGAGAGACCGGCGAACGCGAAGCCGAGCAGCTGCGCGAAACGCAGCGGCGGCACGGGCTCGGTCTCGGTGGTCGGACCGTTGCGCGGCGCGATCAGCGCGGCGTAGATCCGGCCGTAGGGGTGCTTGGCGGGGCCGCCGGAGGCGCCGATCGCGAACACCACGGCCTGCAGGCCGATCAGGATCGCGGCGGCGGTGGTCGAGAAGGCGGCGGTGACGAGCACCAGCACCAGCACGCCGGTGGTGATCCAGGCCACGAAGCGCGGCCCGCGAACATCGACGCGAGGTGGGGATTCAAGGGAAGTGGTCATCGTGCGAACTCCTGCGCTGAGTTGAGTCAGTGGGAACTGCAGTTCGCCGGGGGATCGTGTCGATCACTCGCGCGGCGGACAGAGGTCGGCGTCAGGAATCTCGGGAGAGAAGCCGACCGTTCAGCGGCACAGGCAGCAACAACCACCGAGCCGACACAGATCAACTGTGCGGCGTCGGGTGAGCATCAGCTCGTGGTCGGATTGCACGGGGAGTAGTTTACCCGGTCTCGTCGGGAAATGTCCCGGCCCCCCGGAACAGGGGGCCAGATCACACTGTCAGCGGTTCCAGCGCGGTGCGCAGATCGCCCGCCTTCGGCACGCCTGAGATGCGAAAACGCTCCTTGCCCTCGGCGTCGAAGACGAAGGTCGTCGGCAGCGACAGGACGTTGAGTTCCCTTGCCAGCGCGGGGTCGGCGTCGATGTCGATCTCGATGTCGCGCGGGGCGTTCGGAGAATCGGACAGGTCGGCGGTCACGCCGGCGACCACGCGGCGAACCGCGTCGCAGGGGCCACACCAGTCGGCCGAGAAGTGCAGCACCGCGGGGGTCGCCCCGGTGACGCCCGCCGCGTCCAGCAGGCGAGCGCGCTGGGCGGTCTCCGGGTCGAGGGTGGCCGGGCGGACCCGGCCCTGGTTGCGCCGCAGCAGCAGGCCGACCGCGACAGCGGCCAGCACGACGGCGGCGAGGATGGCTAGTTCGATCATGGTTGTAGCAATCGGTCCAGGTCGATGGTCAGGGAGCGGCCGACACCGTAGACGATGATCTGACCACCCTTGGCCTCCACTTCGGTGGGGGCGATGCCGAACGGCAATTCCTTGGTATCGATGGTACGGCTGAAGCGCTCGAGCACCGCGGGCTTGTCGACGTCGAGGATGTCGGTCTTGGTGGTCGAGACCGGCGTATCCGCGGTGGCGGAGCGGTCCTTGTAGAAGCGGGTGGCCTGGATGCGGATCTTGTCCCCGTCCAGCATCAGATCGGCTTCGACCTGTACTTCGACCCGAGTCGTGTTGTTGCCCGGGGTGACGCCCGGCGCGAGCACGCGGCCGTTGGCCGCCACCGGAAGTGTGCCCTTGAGCACATGGGCGCCCGCGGTGGTCAGGCCGGAACCGCCCGAACCGCCGGTGCCGTCGGCCTTGTCGGCGGGCGGGCCGAGGACCTGCAGATCGGGGATGCCGAACAGGCGGCCGAGCTCGGTCGGCTCGATCGCCATCTGGGCCTCGACCCGGTCGACCTGTACCGCGCGCGCCGTGCCGTCGAGCAGCTCGCTCGCCGAGGCGTGCAGTCCGTAGAGATTGGCCTCCAGAGCGATCTCGCCCGGAATATCTGGGCGCATGCTGCGGGCGCGGACCAGGACGTCGTCGTAGCGCCCCGACACCGCCTGGGCGATGAAGGGGAATCCCTTGATGGTCACTTCGGGGTCGGCCGACAGATCGGCTCCGGCCCGCAGTTGCCGCGACACGTGGTACTCGGTGTAGGCGGCGGCGCCGAAATCGATCACCACCGCCACCCCGGCCAGGCACAGCAGCCCGATGATCAGCTTGCGCATGCGAGCCAGCCTATCCGGCGCTACGGTTCGGGCGAAGCGCGCGCCGACGCGTTACCTCGCGGCCACCATGTTGCGAGGTCATGGCCGCGCACGCGCTAATGTTGCAGACGACTTACCTGTGTTTCGGCGACGTAGCTACGCGGCTGCTGTCGTCCGCGGAGCCACGAGATAGGAGGAGAGCCCGGTGGAGCTGCTCCTACTGACCTCCGACCCCAACCCCGATGCGGTGTTGCCGTCGTTGTCGCTGCTGGCGCACAACGTGCGGCCCGCGCCGACCGAGGTGTCGTCCCTGCTGGAGGCGGGCAGCGCGGATGTCGCGCTGGTCGACGCCAGAACCGACCTCGCCGCGGCCCGTGGACTGTGCAGGCTGCTCGGCAGCACCGGATCCTCGGTGCCGGTCGTCGCGGTGCTGACCGAGGGCGGTCTGGTGGCCGTCAACGCGGACTGGGGCCTGGACGACATCCTGCTGCCCGGCACCGGTCCCGCCGAGCTGGACGCGCGGCTGCGGCTGCTGGTCGGCCGCAACGGTGGGGTGGCCAGCCCCGAGAACACGGGCAAGATCACCCTGGGTGAGCTGGTGATCGACGAGGGCACCTACACCGCGCGGCTGCGTGGTCGCCCGCTCGACCTCACCTACAAGGAATTCGAACTGCTCAAGTACCTCGCCCAGCACGCGGGCCGGGTCTTCACCCGGGCCCAGCTGCTGCAGGAGGTGTGGGGCTACGACTTCTTCGGCGGCACCCGCACCGTCGACGTGCACGTGCGGCGCCTGCGCGCCAAGTTGGGCAGCGAGTACGAATCGCTGATCGGCACCGTGCGCAATGTCGGCTACAAGGCGGTGCGCCCGGCCAGGACCCCCGCGGCCAAGGGCGAGGTGGTGAGTTTCCCGGACGAGGACATCGACGGCGACGACTCACTGGCCCCGCTCAACGGCACCGCGCAGTAGTCGCGCCGAGCAGCGCCAGGACGGCGCGGCGCGGCATCGGCCCGTCGCGCACAGCGAGGAGGACGTCGATGCCGCACACAGCAACCCTGACCTGGACCGAACGGGTCGAGCCGGGGAGCGTGCCGCTGGTGCGTGAGCTGCTGGCCAGGGCGAAGGCCGCCGATGGCGTCGCACCGGTGTCGGAACAGGCGGTGCTTTCTCTCGCCGAGGCCGATCCGGCGACCAGGCATCTGCTGGCCGAACGCGCGGGCGAGATCGTCGGCTACGCCAATCTCGTTGCGGCACATGACGAACACCCCGCGATGGCCGAGATCGCGGTCGACCCGGCCGCGCGCGGCGCCGGCGTCGGCACCGCACTCGTGCGCGCCGCGCTGGCCGAGGGCGGCGCCGGC
>NZ_LPNR01000101.1 GCF_019266065.1 Nocardia sp. MH4
GGCGGGCCGGTTTCGGCGCTGTGCTGGCGGCAGGGGCAGGGGCGGGGGCGGGGGGCGTGGCCGGTGCGGGGGCCGGTGCGGCGGCGGTGGCAGTGGTGGCGGTGGCGCGGTAGCGGCGGGGGGTGGCCGAAGTGCGTTCGGCGTGCCCGGCGGCGGTCAACACCTCGAGGGCATTGCCGACCGCCCCGGAGGACCGGGTGAGGCTGGTGGCGATTTCACGCGGTGACATGTCACGGCCCGGGTCGGCGGCCAGCGCACCGGCGACCATGCGCCGCAATTCCCCGTTGGGCAGACGACCGGCGGCCGGTGCAGCGGTAGGGGTGGGGGTGGCGGGTGTGGTGGGCATTGCAACTCCTGAAAGTCAGTTCCGAATTCGTGCGCCTTTTCGGCACAGGTGCGGCGGGGCCGCCATTCGGATTTCTGCGAATTCCCCCGGTGAATTCCGGGAACGATTCGACGCTAGCTCGATCTCGAACGAACTCGCAACCCCAAAAGTACGCGAATTTCCAGGAATTATTCCGGACAACGGCGAGCCCGGCAGTGCAATACGAATATGCAACACACACGGCAATACTCGAGCACAACGACGAGCGGCCGACCAAATGGATGGAAAGGAATAGAAAGATATAAAAAGAATGGGACGAAAGAGGGAGAAGATGAATAGAGAAATAGGACGATAGGAGACAAACCAAAGGCGAGAATGGGCGACGACGGACGGGCGACGCATGTCTATATAGCTTTGTATATAGACAATCCTGGATGCTATCCGCGCGGATATCTGCCAGTCTACCTGCGAATATGCGGGCCGTGGGTGGGGCCATTTGAGCGCCCCACGTATTTCTCCACGTATTTCCCCACGTATTTATCCACGTATTGACCGGAATACATTCACAGAAAGTTTCGGGGAGTGCATTTCCAATGATTCCGAGGCGATCCAAAGTGACAGATCGGGGCGGATACCGTCCACTAAACCCCGATAGCAGAGCGCCGATCGGCGGCGGAATCCCCATCGAAATCGGCCATTTACGGCAATAGACTACCTGCTGCTTCCGCATTTCTGGCATGGATAGGTCATTGATGCCCGTTCGGCCGATCAGGATTCGAGCCAGAATGGCTTCGGTCTTCTCCTCGGCGGAGGGTTTCGAGGAGTTCTCGGGTTTCTCGACTCGGGGTTTCGCCGATCTCGGCGAGTTTGCGGGTCATGAGTGTGTAGGTGCGGGCGAGGGCGGCGTATTCGCCCAGGCGTGCGTGCTGGCGTAAGAGATCGCGCCAGACGGTCTCGTTGTACGGGTCTGTTTCGGCGGTCATCTCGAGCAGGCCGAGGGTGGTGCGGGGGTCGTGGTCGGCCTCATGAGTGGCCAGCCAGTTCAGTGCGTTGTGGGCGTCGCGGCGGGCGGATTCGCGTAGCGGTTCGACCCAGGAGCCGGAGATGTCGAAGGCCAGATCGGTGGTGGCGAGGGCGGTGATGGCCCGGCACGCGGCGCTGCGGTCGGTGTCGCTGCTAGCGCGGCGGCGCGCGTCGACAGCGGCGAGGAAGTCCCAGTAGTCGACACTCACCGCGGGGACCGACAGGCGGCAGTGCCCTCGGTCATCGGTGAGTAACCCGGTGATCTGCCCGCCGGTGGCGGTCGTGATCGAGGCACGCAGCCGCGCGAGAGCGTTGCTGAACGCGGCCGAACGCTCGTGTGATTGCCCGCCCCAGATCAGGTCGATCAGCCGAGATCGGCTCAACCCGTCCGGGTGTAGTGCCAGCAGGGCGACTATCTCGCGGCTGCGCGGTTGGAAGTAGCTCGTGATGTCGGTCTGTTCACCGGTGGAGGGTGCCCGCCAGAGGATTCTCGTTGCCCCGAAGACGAACACCGCGAGGGCGGACGAGTCGAACTCCGGCAGCACGCTGGCCGGGCTGGACTCGGGCCGCGCGCTGGTCGGGCTGGACTCCGGCGCCACTGCGAGGTCGTCCAGGCTCGGCTGGCCGGCATCCTCAGCCTCGGTGGCGAGGACGGGCACCGGAGCGGGTGGTCGTTCGCTGGGCACCTCGGGTTCCACGACCACGGGCTCCGACGCGCGTGGTGTCGGCGGCGGTAGGTCGATGCGGTAGATCGTCGGCCCGGTGTCGTCACGGCGGCGCGGGTGGTCCTGGCGGGCAGCGCGGGGCGGCGCGGAGCGAGTCCGGCGGGTCGCCGCACGCAGCTGCAGTTCCACAGCGGTGGTGATGAGCCGAGCGGGCGGGAGCAGCTGCGAGGACCGCCGCACGCGGCGGCCGGTGAACAGAGCTCGAGCACCGGCGCGGGTCGCGGGCAGAGAACCCACGACCGGGACACCGAGGGAGACGGCGTAGTCGCGGCTGCCGCCGATGAGGACGATGCCTCGGGGGCAGTCGCGGCGGATGAGGGCACGAATGCGCGCGAGGGCAGGCTCGGGGTCGATGTGCTCGGCGCGCAGCACGAACAGGCAGGCGTCAGCGGCAGCGATGACCGGGTGTGGGTCCGAGTCCGGCTCGGGCACACCGCAGTCGGCGAGCACACTCGCCCCGAGACCCCGCCAGTCCGCGTCCGGATCGGTGAGCAGTTCTGCGGCCAGGACGGCGCGCATCGTATAGGGCTCGGGCGGCGCGGCCAGCAACGCCTCACCACCGGGCAGGACCTGCACGTGCTGGCCCAGCAGATCCGGGGTGACGCGCTGGGCGGGGTTGGTTCGGCGGGCCAGGCTCGCCAGCCCGAGATACGGGTCCGCGCCGACCATGTCGGCGAGCTGCCCGCCTGCGGGGTCAGCTTCCACGATCAGCGCGGCCTCCGGGCCGGCCCAGGTGTGGGCGAGCGCGACGGTGGTCGTGGTGGTTCCGGCACGGGGGCTCAGTCCGACGACCGCGATCAGTAATGGCGCCTGCGAGCCCGTTGCCATGGCTATCCCTGCTTCTGGAAGTTGGAGATCAACAGCGCCCGACCGGTGTCGGCGGGGCGGGTGTTGATCAGCTGGAGGTAGTCGACGCGTTTGCGGTCCGGGTGCACTTCGGCGATGTGCACGGTCGCGGTACCCGCCGCGATCGGGGTGATCGATACGCAATGCCGGGTGCCTGGCGGGATACTCGCGATGCCCGCGGCGAGGCCCTCAACGGTGATCCCGGTCTCGGGGGCGAGTACCGCCATCGCCTCGGCGGCGTCGCGGTCGATGTAGTAGGCGGCCTCGAAGGAGGCGATCACCCCGGCCACAGTGGCAGGGTCACCGGCGCGGTCGGTGACCACCTCGCCGGAGAGCCCGGCGCACGGGCCCTGCGGCGCGGGGCTCGAGCTCGGCGGTGCGGCGGTGGAGGCGGCCTGCTGACCGACGTCGCGGTCATCGGTACCCGTCCCCACCAGGACCCCGGCCAATATCGCGATAGTGCCCGCCAGAGCAGCCCAGGCCCCGCGCGGCAACCGATCCCGCAGGCCGGGCCACCCGGGGGAAACCCGGTCGGTGTCGGCGCTGTCGTGAGCGTCAGCGTCGCGCAGCGGGGCCAACCAGTTCTCCTCTCGCGAGGACGACTGATCGGGCTCGTCGAAGGCGGGGCCGGTGCCGTTACCCACGACGTGGACTCCCTGGCCGGTCTGAGGAAGGTCGACCCACACGTGCGCGTCGTCGTCATCGAATGGATTGTGGGGATACCTCGTCATTCATCTCGCCTCGGATCGGTCGATGCTCCGGGGCCTGCCCGTACCCCGGGGGAAGGGGGTCGCGGGGTACGGGCAGGTTCCCCGGAGGGGTCAGGGGCGGCTCGTGTGCTCGGCCACCGAAGAGCTGGTCGGTTGGCGCAGAGGCGGATTGGTGACGTCCACCGTGAGCTTGGCCAGGACATCGGAGATCGCCAGATGCGCGGTGGCGCGGTGGTCGGCGTCGTACTCGCGCCAGTCGACCTGCGCGCCACGCTGCCGATACGCGATCAGAGTCCGCCGACCAGCCTGCACGGGGACAACGATGTCGAGTTCGCCGTGGTAAAGATGCAGCGGCACTTCGCATTTGACGTGGGCGAGGGATTCCAGCGCCAGGACCCGTCGCCACCAGTGGTCGTTCCACGGATCCGGCTGACGGCACCAGTGCGCGAGCGGTTGTGGGAAGCGTTGCAGCAGTTCCAGTCCGGTGAGGTGACGGGCCTCCGCGGCAGCGACGAGACCGTCCTCGTTCAACACGTGACGCAACGGGAGCTGGTCGTAAGCACGGGACAGCCCGATCAGCCCGGCCAGGCCAAGGCCCGCCAAACCCAGACCCTCCAGGCCCGCACCCAGCTCCGCGCCAGTGCCGCCGCTGATCACCGGTGCCATAGCCGCGAGGTCGGACACCACGGCCCCGGCGGCTACACCGCGCAGATCCACCTCGGGTGCGTACCAGGGGTGCAGCTCCCCCGCCGCCGCCACGACCCGCCCGCCATCGGCATAGCCCCACGCCACCACCGGCGCGATGGGAAGGTCGAGGTCGGAGGCCCGGTAGATCGCGCGAGCGAGATCGAGCACGGGCTTGGCACCGGCGGCGCGAGCGGCCAGGAAGGTATGCGGGCCGGTGCCCGCACCGAGTCCTTGCCCGTCAGGGACTGCGACCACCCAGCCTCGCGCGAGCGCTCGGTCGATGCCGGCCAACTCGTACTCGGTCCCGGTGGCCAGCAGTTGCGAGGGCGTGCACACTCCACCCAAGCCGCGAAAAGGCGGGCAATACAACAGGATCGCCATCGACCCCGGTTCGGCGACCGGCTCGGGCAGAAGCACGATCGCCGAGGCCGCGATCGGCTGGGACCGGGAATCAGTACTCACGTAGACGATCTGCCAGGCCCCGGCGGCCCCGGCCAGCTGCGGCACGAACACCGGGCGAAGGCGCACGATGTCACCCGGCCGCGCGCCTTCACGCAGGATGGGTGTCTGGAAGAAGTCGGTGATGGTCATGATTGGCTCCCGGCGAGGTCGTGGGCCAGGGCGGTCAGCCACGCGACCCCGCTGGCGAGCTGCCCGTTCGCGGCGTAGCCGGTGTGGCGGGCAGGAATGTCGCTGTAGCGCAACCACACCGAAGGATCGATGAGGTCGGCGTTGTCGGTGACCAACTGCCCCCACGCGCCCGACAAACTCCCCGCCAGAGACGGCAGGGTCGTCAGCGGGTTCGACGCGACCGTGGCGGTGATCTGCGCCCAGCGCGCCTCGGCGGCGGCCGTCTCACTGGGGCCCGGGGCCGGTGTGCGGGAGTCGGCGGCATCGGTGAGCCGCTCTGCCAGACTCGCCGCGGGCACATACGCCACCGAGCCCGATCCGATCTGGAAGTCGTTGAGCACCACCGTGGTCCAAGCATCACCGAGCGCACCCGACAACAGACCCTGGACCGAGCTGATCGCGGCGATCGGGTCGCGCAGGTCGGCCTGGGCGGCGAGCTGCGCGGCCACCCGCAGCAACGCGGCCCGGTCGGGTGCCGCGCAGCTGAGGTCGCCCTCGACACAGATATCGGCGACCCTGCCCGTCAGCGACCCGAAATCGACCCCAGCGGTCGTAGCGATCCCGCCACCGGAGGCGACAGCCGTGCTCAGCGAGATCTGAGAGACCGCCGCCCCCGCCGTGCCCGGTGCCGGGTCCGGAGTCAGCTGACCGGGACGGCCCGCGATGACCGGCGAGCCCGGAGCGCGATCGGGATCGGAGTACAACGCCACCGCGGCGACTCTCTCAGGCGCCACCGCCCCTCCCCCGCCCCCGACGATCTGGGCGAACCCCGAAGCGACCTGCGCGCCTTGGGAATACCCGACCACCGCCTGCGAGGTCGCCGGGCAATTCGCCGCGACGTCTTCGGAAGCGTCCAAAAGCGCATTGAGGCCGATGTTGGCCGAGACCGTGTAGGGGTTGGTACTGGCACCGGTACCCGGCGCTCCACCGAACGAGGCCGGATAGCCGATGTAGGTGCGTCCCACCAAATTCGGGGTAGCGGCGGCGACCGGTCCGAGAAGATGGCCGAGCATCCCGGAATCGGCGGTCTCGGAAGCACCGGGTGAGGACTCGCTGGTGCCCTGGACACCGAGGATCCACAGCGCCGGGCAACTCTGGCCGACAACCTCGGGCTGCGCGGCGGCTGAGCCCGCGCCCGTCGTGCAGAGGGCACCAGCGACCGTGGCGGCGGCGGTGATGGCGAGCAGGCGTCGACCGTTCATGGTTGCCCGACCCCCGCACCGGCACCGAACCCAGCACCGACCGTGCCACCGACCAACGCCCCCACGGCCGCAGCTGGCACACCGGCGACCAGCGCGCCCGCGACCGCCCCGGCCGCCGCGCCCAACGCGGTACCGGCCACGCCGGAGGTGATCGTGCCGATGACCGGGATCGCCACCACGGTTCCGATTGCGGCCCCGGCGATTCCGCCGATTGTGCCGCCCGCCAGCGCGCCCACGGCCGCCCCGGCCGCTGCGGCCGGGGCACCGGTCACCGTTCCGCCGATCGCGCCACCGGCCCCGGCACCAGCGACCGTGGCCCCGGCCACCCGATCCGAACGCCCGGCCGGGAGACCGACCGAGTCCAAGAACGTCGCGGCCTGAGCTTCCAGGTCGGCGGCGACGGTGTTGATCGTGTCGCCGACCTCGGGTGGCAACCACTCCGGGTCGGCGAACTGCGCCGTCCCGATCCGAATCGTGTCCGGCGGTGCCTCGATCGGCGCGACCGGTTCCACCGGCACCGGAGTGTGCAGCTCGACCACGTAGACCGGCGGTGCGGGCTCGGGTGAGGGAGCCGGACGTGGGGACGGGCCGTTGCGGATCTCGGGTGGCTGCTCGACATACACCGGCGGCTCAGGCTCGACCGGGGCCGGAGGTGGTGCGGGAGCCTGGGTTCCGGGTTGTGCGGGGGCTGTGACGCCGGGCTGGTCAGCGATCGGAGCCAGCGGTGCCATCGCGCTCGCGGGCTGGGCGGCCAGCAGCATCAGCACCGGCACAGCACCGGCGGCCACTATGCGGCCACTCCACAGCATCCGCCCTCCGTAGGGCAGACGACGACTGAGGGCTGGGTGGAAGTCCTGGACCGGACGCGCTTCGGCGACCGGCGACGTATTCCCATTTTTGGGCATGACAAATAACCCTTCGATGAAGGTGGAAAAAGACCAGGGAAAAGGAAAGGGAGAAGACTAGGAATTGCGCGAGTTTGCGACTAATTCCCGTGTCTCCCGGCTGCGGATCGCAGCCGGGAGAGCCGGGCTCTCGATTCTTCTAGTCAGCGAGAACCAGGAGGCCGATCAGAAGAACGGCAGCACCTGCACCGCGATCGCCAGCGCATTCGAGACCAGCGACGCACCAGCACTGAGCACCGACAGAACCGTGTAGAGATCCATGATTTCCCTTTCGGAGGAGGTTGAGGTACCTCACCATCACAGCCCCGAAAACCAGTGCAGCGCTACCCCTTCGACTGGTAAAGGTTTTACCGCCGATCTGGTTACCACCCAGCCGACAGGGGGTGACCTGCACCGATCGTCGAAAGTGGTAAAGAAAGTGTCAGACAGGAAATCTTCCGGGGCTGGACCTCCGCCGAAAGGGCACTAAAAATACCTCGCACGCCGGAGGCGGAGAGTGGTAGCTAATTGTCAGCGAGGTCACAGCGAATGATCGGTGGCCGGACCGGTCAGTTTCTGGTACGAATTAGTCAACTCCGGGGGGAGTTAACCCTTCAACGTAACCGACGGGGAAGGAGAAACGGAAGACTGTAGTAGGAGGGGCTTGACATGAACCGGAGGAACCCACCGACCAACGGCCCGCGGCGAGGCCGAGGCCGCGATCTCGAATCCGAGCTACCTGACCTGGGGCGATGGGTGCGCAGAGTGCGCGAGCACCGCGAACTCTCCCGGCCCGAGGCGGCCGGCCTGCTCAACATCAGCTACGAGCTGCTGCGCAAGATCGAGTACGGCACCACGCCGTGCACTCTGCCGGTGCTCGAGCAGATGATCACCACCTACGGCCTGGATACGGCACAAGCCCGCCACACCCGCGACCTCGCACTGCCTTCCGTGTCCCTGACCCCGGTCGAGGAGCTGCGCACCCATCACAGCGCTCGCGAGCGCCTCACAAAACTGAACGAGCTCGACGAGCGCGGACTCGTCGGCGCCTACATCGACCCCTTGTGGTCGTTGGTCCACGCCAACAAACGATTTCGCTCCGAGCTGCCCGGTATCGACCGCTACGACGACAACGCCGCGTTGTGGTTCTTCCACCCCGGCACCACCACACCCACCGCCGAAACCCTTGTCGTGGACTGGAAAGCCGCCGCCGCCTACCTGGTCGCGTCCCTGCGGGCCGCGTTCGGCATCCACCGCCACAACCCACAAGCACAGGAGCTGTTTCAGAAGCTCTGCGGTTCAGCCACCTTCACCGAGTTGTGGAACACCGAGCTCGAGGTTGCCTACGGCTACCCGACCGACGAACCCCTCCGGCTCCGCGATCCCGACACCGGGAACCTGTACTCCGTCCGGATCCATCTCGGTGCCAGAGTTCGTACACACCTCGATACCCCTGAGCTGCGATTCTTCATCGGCTACCGCGACCCCCGTGACTCACCGACACAGCTCTGACACACCCCGCACAACACAAACCGCCTCACCGAACACGCGGCGGGACAACCGAACACCGACACAGGAGCACGCCATGACCACCTACCCTGCCCACGCCAATCATCGCGACGCCGAACCCGGACCTCGCGCCCCGCGCGAGGTCCGTATCGTGCTCATCCCGCCGCAGATGCGAGGCCACTGACATGATCCGCCCGGACTGGTTCAACCCGCCCCTGCTACCAGGGATGCCCGACTTCCACGACTCGGTGGAATACCTACGCCTCAGCCGCAACCTATCCCGCGAAGCCACCGCCCAACAAGCTGGAATCAGCATTTCTCGCCTCAACCAGCTCATCTGGCAACGCCAGATTCCCGGCACCAAGGTGTTCGACAAACTCGTCCGGTTCCACGGTCTCAGTCCTGCGCAACGGCGACATTGGGAAGACTTGCTGCAACCCTCCCGCCCCCTCGTTTCCACCGACGAACTACGCCGCCGCCTCACCGCCCACCGGGTCCAAGACCACCTCGACGTTCTCGACCAGCATGAGATCCTCGGCGGATACCTCGACCCGCTCCAGACCGTCCTGATGGGCAACGAGGTACTCCACCGGATGATGCCCGGCCTCGACCAGGTCGATCACAACATCATTCGCTGGATGCTCACCCCCGCCGCCCACGACCGCGTCTACGGCTGGCACGGCGAACTACTCGGCCTCGCACGTAACCTGCGCACAGTGCTGGCGCGCTACCGCGACGACCCCCGAGCACAAGAACTGTTCCACACGCTGCGCAAAGACATCGCCTTCCGCAGCGCCTGGGACGGAACCCCGATGCAAGTCACCTACGACTGGCCCCGCACAACACCGATGTACCTGCGCATACCCGGTACCAGCAAACCGCTCGCGTTAAACCTCGAAATCAACGAGTTCGGGGCCTGCTCGGAAGTCCTTGTCGTCCACGGCCTCTACAGCACACCCGCGATCGCGTGCTGAGAAGACCAAACCGCGAGTCATGACAGAAGTTGACGCAGGTCGCTAGCCTCGTTGTCATGACTTCCGAATCTCGTGTGTGGGCGATGACCACGACGCTGCCGACCGAACAGGACGCGCATTCAATCGCGGAAAGCGTCGTCGGAGACCGTCTTGCCGCTGGTGCCGAGATCGTCAAGCAGGACAGCGTGTTCTGGCACCTCGGGAAGGTCGGCACCGGCCCGGAGTGGCGGTTGACCTTCCGCGTCGCCACAGCCGGTCGGGACCGTCTCGCCGAGCGCATCGCGGAGTTGCATCCGTGGAGCGGGCCCGAGATCAGCGCGACCCCGGTGCCATGGACGACCGAGAAGTACGCCCAGTGGGTCGAAAGCCCTACAGTTTCACAGGAATAGGCGCGCGCGCCGCTGTTGCGCGGGCGAGTAGTCCGGGCCCGCCGGTGACGCCCCTCCCGACGCACCGCTGAGCGACCTCGCGAATGCGGATCAACGGCCGTGCAGATGCGACGGTGGTCGCGAGATCCAAAGCGGTGTCGGCGGTGGCAATCGCGGACTCGGGATCTCCCGCGTCCAGGCACGCGTCGGCCAACCACGACAAATACAGAGCTCGGTCGCGAGCCCAGTGCGCCGGGTAGCCGTCGAGGGCTCGCACCAACGGTGGTGTGGCCTTTGCCGGTTCGCGGAGCACCGACCACACCCGGCCGGTCATGATGTCGAGTTCGTTGTGGTCGATCCATGAATACCAGCTCGGTTCCGGGTCCGAACCGGTGTCGGACTGGAGCGCAACCCTGGCCATGTCGAGGGCGCGGGACGCGCCGTCGCGGTCGCCGCTGCGTGCGCGTGACCAGGCTCGCCGCGATTCCAGTAGCGCCACCGCTTTCGGGGGTGCGCTGGCCCCGAGCGCGTCGCAGGCGGCGTCGGCGACGCCGGCAGCACCGCGATCGTTGGTTGCGTAGGCGATGTGCACGAGCGCGTTCGCTTCGAGGGCCCGGTCGCCGGCCTCTCTCGCTGCCTGCTTGCCGTAGACGAAGAGCCGGTGAGCAGCGTCGTTGAAACCGGCGTCGAACGCGGCCCACCCGGCTTGCTGTGCCTGCTGCGATGCCAGCTCCGCCAGTCCGCGAGCGACGGCTGTGCGCGGGGACATGGTCTGGAGGGCGGACTCAGTGCGTGAGAGCTCGGTGACGTAGAGCTGGTAGGTGTCACCGCCGCCGAGGTGGTTGTCCAGCTCGACCAGACGGCCGAACCTGGCCCGCATTTCGGCGATCTCAGTGCCACCGATCTCGCGACTCGTCGAGGCGCCGCTGACGGCGGTCAGTCCTACGAGGGCGAGGAAGTTTCGTCGCTTCGTGGCGTCAGCCCTTTCCGCGTCTTTCTGAGTCCGTTTCGGGTACAGACCCAAATCCGATTCCGACGTGCACCCCAGGATCGCTACGAGAGCATCCCGGGTCGCGCGCCTTGGCCAGGCGATCTCGCCGCACTCTATCCGGCTGATCGCTTGAGCGTCGACGGCCGGGCGAACCCCGACCGCTACCTCGACATGGTCGCAGACCTGTTCGGCCAGCTCGGCCTGAGTGAGACCCCGAGCCAGCCTCTGCTCTCTGAATTGTGTATTCGCGACGACCCCCTCGCGGACGTTATCTGCCTACAGTTCTGCGCTGTCGAGGCCGCCGCAAATCCGAGACGCTGGATGAACACCCACCGTCGGCCCCTGAGATCCGTTCCCTCATCGCGAATCCTAGGGCGCGAGAGCGTTGTTCGTCTCGCAGATCCCTGCGGTTGTTGCCCGGCGGTGGGTGCCGATCCGATCCAATCGTGTTTCCCGGGAGCCTGGTATGTCATCGAGCACCATCGATCTGCGGGCCAGCCACCATGGCGGCTGCTCATCCGGTCCCACCCAATTGAACGGCGAACGCGCGTCGGCCGTTCTGGTCGCTCAGGCAGGCAGTCAGCGGCACCTATGCACCCCGGATCTGGCCGGGAAATACCTCCGGTACGCCACCGGTACGCCACCGCTGTGCGGTTCCTGGCGATGCCGTTAGCAGGCAACGATTGAACACAGAACCCGATCCCGGGGCACCAGAAGCGAAGCCGCTGGCCAGGTGCCCCTTGTTGTCGGTAGCGCCACCAAGGGAGGCCCGCACATGACACATTCCGACGAGCTGAACCCGCAATCCACCGCGGCGAGACATGAGCCGTCATCCAGTGCTAGGGCGAACCCGTCAGCCGACACGCTCACCCTCATCGAGGCCACTCACGCCTTCAGCCCATCGCGTGCCGAGCTTGTCAACGCGCTCGAGGCGATGCGCCAAGCCGGTTTCCTCGCCACCGCGCCCACACAGCCAGCGGTCGACGCCACAGGGCCACACGCCCCGACGACGCCGGTGACCGAGGAGTCCCGATGACACAGACCAGCCCAGCCCCCGCGGCCTACACCGAGACACCCCGATCACGGTGCGAGTTCTACCGCCGCGAGTGCTCATTGCGCACCGTGATCGACCCCGAAACCGGGCGGATCACGATGAAAGCCGGGTTCGTCGGTGCGGTAATGATGCCCACCGAGCTGGCGCAACGGGTCAAAACCTCCCTCGATGTGCGTGGTGTCGCGCCGTTGCCGATCATCGGCCACCCCCGCGCCGGAATGTGGACATTCCTCGTGAGGTCCGACATCCGCCCGATCGGTGACCCCGCCGTCGTGGCCCAGCTCTGGCGAGCGCGGGTGGTCGTGATCCGTGAGGGCGACATCGCGTTGCCCTCACCGGTGCCGGACGCGCTGATGGCTCGCACGTGGATATCTCCGGCCATCAGCAAGTTCCGGCCCTCCGGGGCGGTTGTCCTCGAATGTGTTCGAGCGTGCTTACAGGGCCAGCACTCCCGATGACGCCCGGCGGTGGGTCCCCGCGCCCGGAGGAACCAGATGTCCACCTCACCATCCAGTTCCCCAGTGTGCGCATGGATTTCGCTGCCTGCCTGACTGCCGCCCTCGTTTTCGTACAAGACATCGCCGCCCGCAGACCCTGCACCATCGCCGTCGACTCCGGCCACTGCGCCGGGCTCCCTCGGCTCCCCAACGAACGCTTGTTTTTACTGCCCTGAACTGCGCCAACGCGGCGCAACTCCGACCAACAGAATGACCTTCACGCCCGCCCGAGTGAGGACTGAGACCCCTCGCACCGGCCCGGCCGCGCGAAGGCGGCCCCGGAATCGTTCCCAGGCGATGTCGCGATCTCCGGGGCCACCCAGCCCTTCCGAACTTCCCGAAACAACATCACTCCCAGGAAGCGAACTCGCATGTATGCCACGTTCGAACCCTCTCCACACCAACCGCTTTGGAGCCGTCACCGGTGGACCGCAGCGACGGTGCTGTGCACGTTCACCGCTGTAGCGGCGACAGTGGCAGCGGTCGCCGCAGTGACCTCCCCGCCCGCGCACGCCACGGAGTTCGCGTGCCCCGACGAGCGCAGCGCCGGGTTTGTCACCGGGTTCGGCCCCGGCGGCACCGACAGCGGCCCCAACACCATCCTGGGTTTCCAGGACGCCTACTACGTGACCCGCTCGGCCGAGCAAGCCAAGAGGTTCCTGACCCCGGAATTCGGGAGCGGCGTCATCGGTGAACGCTTGCAAGCCGGGATCGACGCCGTCGCGCCCGACACCCGCCACTGTGTCCGAATGACGTTGTTGGACATCGACATCGATACGGGCTCGGTGCGGTGGCAGGTCGACCTTACCGAGCACGTTCCCGGTGCCGATCCGGCGACGGTGGTCTTCGTCCAGACCGTGATTACCCGCACCCACGAGGGCGTGAGTTTGATCAGCGACATCGCCCCCGCCTGACCCCCGGGGTTTCCACAAACCACCTGAATACCTCGAACCGTCCCAGCGAGCCCCGATCCGGGCCGGTTCGAGGGTGGGGAACACCCCCGGAGGTCGCCCGTCCGGCCTCCGGGGCCACCCCCCAGCCCACCCGAACCACACCGGTGGACCCTCCACCGATCCGACCAACCATCAAAATATGAAGGAAAGGTTAGAACCATGGCGAACACGGCCTGGAACGACGTCACCGACGGCGGGCTGGAGACCTTGCAGCGCAGCCTGATCCCCATCGAGGCCGACACCAAGGACCAGCGCGGCTACAACCCCGACATCATTCCGGGACTGTTGCAGACCCACGACTACGCCCGCGCGATCCTCACCAAGTGCTCGGCCGTGCTGGATCTCGATGACGACAGCGAGGCGACCGCGATCGCGCGTCTGGAACGCCAGACCGTGCTCAACCTGCCCGACCATCAGTTCCACCTGCTCATCGGTGAAGCCGCGCTGCGGCTCACGGTCGGCAGTTCCGAGGTGATGGCCGCCCAGATCCGCATGCTCGGCGACATCCTGACCCTGCGTGACCACGTCAAGATCGGCATCATCCCGCTGAACGCCGAATTCGTGGCCCCGGCGATCAATTTCGTCCTCCACGACGAGACCTCCGCCGACAGCGAAGGAATCTCCGGGCCGATCGAGAACACCGAGACTTCCGAGATCGAGCTGCACACCCGCACTTTCGAGCTGCTCGCCACGACGGCGGTCTATGGCGAGGAGGCCCACGCCATCCTGGCCCGAGCACTGGCCAGTCACACCGAGTCCGGCATCTGAGCCAACCGAGCGGGAGGCCCCGCGACCAACCCGACGCCGCATCCCTCATCACGGCAGCCGAGAGGTTGGGCGGGGATTCGAGGCACCCCTCCGGCGAGGACAGGACATGACAGCCCCCAACCAGACAGTGGACACCAGCCGACCTAACGCCGCCCGCGTGTGCAACGTTCTGCTGGGCGGCAGAGACGGTTACGACCTCGATCGCGTGATCGCCGAGCCTCTTTTGGACAGCCAGTTCACCGTCGCCATGCGCGAAGCACGCCGCTTCGCCCGCCGCGCCGTTGAGCACCTGCGCAACCAGCACCAAGTGACCCAGGTGGTCGAACTCGGCTGCGGATTCCCGGCACCACCGGACATCGGCGAGATCACCGCAGCCGCCAACAGCACCGCCCGCACCCTCTACATCGACAACGATCGTCTCGCCGCTACCCACGCCCGTGCCCTGCTGACCGAACCGAACAGTGTTGTCGCCGAAGTCGACCTCACCGATGTCAGTGCTGTCCTCGCCGAGATCACCGCGGTCATGGACTCCACCGCGCCTTTAGCGGTCTGCCTGTCCGGGACCGCTGAACTCCTCGCCGACGCCCCCGCCGTTCTCCACGAGCTGACCCGCCAGCTCCGACCCGGAACCTGGATCGTGTTCAGCCATATCACCGACGACGTCGCCGGGAACGACATCGGTAGCGCCGTCGCGGCTCTGGGCGACGCGGGCATCGGCTTTCACCCGCGCGACCGCGACACGATCACCGCGATGCTGGCCCCCTACCGGCTCGCCGCTCCCGGATTGATCGCACCACACCGGTGGCGGCCCACCGATACCGAGCACAACACCCTGCGGCCTCTACACCCCGACACCTGGGACCTGGCCGCCTACGCCGCCATCGGCCAACTGCCGCCATAGCACCCAAGCCCTGGCTCCCCACGACCCGACCAGCATCGCGACCTTGCGGGCCCTGTCAGACATCCGCACCGCCGCCGACCACCCATCCAGACAGCGCAACCAACTCAGTCGAGCACGCACCGGTGAACACCGCCGCGACTCGAAGCCCGTCGTCGAATGGCCTTGGTGCACAAGCGATGTCGCCCTAACACCTTTCGTAGACGACACCTTTCGCTGGCACAGCTCCACACACGGAAGCGACGGCCAGCATCTCAGGGGCACGGAACGCGACGAACCGCGATCCGGCACGTGAAATATCGGAGGACTCGATGAGCATTCATCAGCTGGTCGTTATCGGCTACGACGAGATCGTTCGCAACAAGTACATGCCCGTCATCCGGCAGGCGATCGCCGAGGGACACCTCGATTCCTGGTCGCTGATAGACCTCGAATCCGAGCGCGAGGTCATCGAGGCACGGCTTGTCGGTGCGGACCCGCAGCCGCGCACGAAGTTCTTCGTCCAGGCCGACCGAGGCGATCCCGCACTGGCTCTGGAAACAGCGCAGACAGCGCTGCGTTTCCTGCGGTCGCCGGGCCTGCCGATGCTGGCCTACATCGCCACCGAGGTCGGCTCGCACTTGCAATACCTGCGCCGGTGCGTGGCCGAAGGCATCAACTCACTGGTCGAGAAGCCGGTTTTCGCTCCGATGCTCGATGGCACGTTCGAACCCTCCCTGATTTCCACGACCATGGACGAGCTGATCTCCGACGCCGCACGAAGGACCGCGCGGCACTCGGTGATGACTTTGAGCCGCTACCACAGCATCTACAACGACCGGCTCATCGGAGCATTGCGCGAACGGATGCTCGCGTGGAAGGCACCGTTGACCTCGTTTCATCTGCGGGCCGCAGGCGGAGTCTGGAATCTGTCGCACGAGTTCGTAACCCGCGACGACCACCCCTACCGGCACGGATACGGGATGCTGATGCACGGCAGCTACCACTACATCGACCTCGCGGTCCAGGTCCTCTCGCTCAACAAGCTGCTCTTCCGAGGCCGGCCGCTGCGGTTGCAGGTGAGCTCTTTCGGCGCGTTTCCCGCCGACCAAGACCAGCGAGTGTCTGCCCCGGCCACGAAGTTGCTCGGTGGGCACTCGAAATGTGCTGCGCTGGCGCGTGAACCGGGCCGCTACGGCGAAACCGACATCACCTCCACGTTCCGGCTGATCGACGCCGAAACCGAGTCCACGATCACCTTGGGCACGCTGTCTTTCGAGCAGACGACGCCCTCGATTCGGAGCTGGCAGGCGTTCCCTGACGGGGTGTACAACAAGAACGGCCGGACCAGCAGCGTCGATCTGGAAGCGCAGCTGTCGACGCTGTACTCGGTGCACGTGCACTGCTACGACGTGCCTCGCGGGCCCGATGCCGACAAGATCGGCGCGGTCGCAGAGATTCTCACCCGCGCCAATGCCTCGCTGCTCACCGACGATGAGTACGTTTCGCGCGAAACTTTCGACGGCCTCTTCCACAGCGATAGTAACCGCGCCCTGATGCAGAACTGGTTGCGCGGCACCGAAACCCGCAGCCGACTGCAGGACCACTACCTGCCGATGCGTGTCACCGAAGCCCTCGCGCTATCGCTGCGCATCCCCGGCCAAATCGTGGAAGTCGACGGATTCTAGGAGCCCCCCATGTACCTCACACGCTCTCAAAAAGATGTCACCGCCTTCTATCTCGCAGCATTGGCGGGCGAAGCGCCGACAGCGGAGCGACTGTCGGCACCGGTCTCAGACAGGTTCGCCGAATTCCTCAACGCCGTCGATAACAGTGCTCCCCGAACCGCGCTCGACCTCGGATACGGCAGGGGCACCTACACGGTCGCCTTGGCCCGAGCTGGTTTCGATGTCGTGGCCGTCGACCAGGTCCCGGCCCAGATCCTGCGCTCACGGCTGACGGGCCTGGCGAACCTGGCCGACCACATCGACGTGGTTCAACAGCGGATCGAAACCTTCTCCGTCCACAGACAGTTCGGTGTCGTTGTCGCCAAAGATGTTCTGCACTACCTGCGCCAGGATCAGGTCCGCGAGCTCCTGACCCGCTACATCCAGCGCGCCCCCGTCGGCACAGGACATTTCCTCGAGGTGTTCACCGATATCTCCCGCACCGACCGGCATGGACGTCGGGTGTTGATCGAGGACGAGGCCACCTACACCGCCGACACCTTCCGCACCACGATCGAACGCCTCTACACCGGATGGGCCTGCCACATGAGCTTGACCCGACACAGTGAGCGCAACACCGACTCGGAGCACAACTACTTCGAAGCCAACAGGATCACTGTCCACGCACACCGCACCACCGACCACCAGGCCCGCCGATGAGTACCGACCCGCTCGGGCTCACGGTCATCGTGCCCTGCCACAACAGCGGAAACTTCGTCCTGGAGGCAGTCGAATCCGCTGTTGGACAGCCGATGTCGTTTCGCTACGAAGTTCTCGTGGTCGATGACGGCAGCGACGACCCCGACACACTGGCCAGCCTCGATGCCTGCCAGGAGTTGCCGAACGTCCGCGTCATTCGGCGAAGCGACAACCGTGGCGCACAGGGGGCCCGCACCGCCGCGCTCTACTACGCCCGTTACCCCTACGTCCTCCCATTGGATTCAGATGACCGGCTGGCCACTGACCCCGACCTCCTCGCAGCCGGTAGCTACCCCGAACGAGCGGTCCAGCTCCTGGCCTCCTCACCGGACCTTGCTTTCGTCCACACCTACTCGCAGATGTTCGCCGGGTTCGACGGACTGACGATCTCGGCCTATCCCTGCCGCGAGGAACTGCTCGTCCGCAAGCACCACGCGCCGATGTCGATCGTCTACGGGCGCGCCGATGCCCTCGCCGCGGGCGGCTACGACGAGCGGGTCTGTAAGTGGCAGGACTGGGCCTTCGCGATCGATCTGCTCGCCGCCCGCCACCGGCGAGGCAAGCCCAACGAGATCGGCTGCATACCGGGCCCGCTCCACGAGTACCGCGTCCACAATCGGTTCGCTCGCATATCCGCCAGCCAAGTCGATGAACTGGAGTCGGTGCGATACGTGGTCAAGAAGAACCTCGGCTACTTCCAGACGATCCTCGGCAAGGATCGCCCTGCCGACGACATCGCCGCGTTCGTTCACGCTTGCAAGCCCGACCGGTTGACCGACCTTCTCCACATGGCCGCCGTCGACCTCGACCAGGCCCTGGCACTGGCTCAGGGACGCAAAGCCACCCTGGGCAGTGCTGTCGATGTATTGGGGATCCCGTGACCGAGACGAACGCGACGCCACCTCCCACCGGCGGCGGTCAGACAGCCGATGGGCAGGCAATATGCTGGGCGACTGTGACCGATACCCACCACACAGACAGCACTGACCCCACAACCCTGCCGACGACTTTCGTACCGGTAGAACTAGAGGGTGAGCTGTACGTACGGTGGGTAGCCAACGGCTACTTCAAAGCCGATGAGACCAGCGACAAGCCCGCCTACACCGTCGTTATCCCGCCCCCTAACGTCACCGGCCGCCTGCACATGGGCCATGCCTACGAGCACACCCAGATCGACGCGATTACCCGCCGCAAACGTATGCAGGGCTTCGAGACGCTGTGGCAACCCGGTATGGACCACGCGGGCATCGCCACCCAGAACGTGGTCGAACGCGAACTCGCCAAAGAGGGCCTCTCGCGACACGATCTCGGACGTGAGGCGTTTGAGGCGCGTGTGTGGCAGTGGAAGGCCGAGTCCGGTGGCGCCATCTCCGATCAGATGCGTCGCCTCGGCGACGGCGTCGACTGGGACCGCGAGCGGTTCACCATGGACGAGGGGCTCTCGCGCGCTGTCCAGACGATCTTCAAACGCCTCTACGACGACGGCCTCATCTACCGGGCCGAACGCATCATCAACTGGTGCCCGCGCTGCGCGACCGCGATCTCCGATATCGAGGTCGATCACAAGGACCTCGACGGCGAGCTGGTCTCGATCCGATACGGCGAGGGCGATGACCAGATCGTTGTCGCGACCACCCGCGCCGAAACGATGCTCGGTGACACCGCCGTGGCCGTTCACCCCGACGACCCCCGATACAGCCACCTCATCGGTCGCGAGATCGAGCTGCCGCTGACCGGTCGCCGTATCCCTGTGGTTGCCGACGAGCACGTCGATCCCGAATTCGGTTCCGGCGCTGTGAAAGTCACCCCCGCCCACGACCCCAACGACTTCGAGATCGGCCAACGCCACAGTCTGCCCTCGCTCACGGTGATGGACGACCACGCGATCATTACCGCCCCTGGCCCGTTCCAAGGGCTCGATCGTCTCGAAGCTCGCAGCGCCGTCGTCGCCGCATTGCGAGCCGACGGACGCATCGTCGCGGAGAAGCGGCCTTACACCCACGCTGTCGGGCACTGCTCGCGCTGCGGCACCGTGATCGAGCCGCGCCTGTCGATGCAGTGGTGGGTCAAGGTCGCACCACTGGCCAAGGCCGCCGGTGACGCCGTTCGTGACGGCCAGGTGGCCATCCATCCCCCCGAGTTGGCTGGCCGCTACTTCGACTGGGTTGACAACCTGCGCGACTGGAACATCTCCCGCCAGCTGTGGTGGGGCCACCGCATTCCTGTCTGGTACAGCCCCACCGGTGAGGTCAAGTGCGTCGGCGCAGGTGAGACCGCTCCGGAGGGTTGGACGCAAGACCCCGATGTCCTCGACACCTGGTTCTCTTCGGCACTGTGGCCGTTCTCGACCATGGGCTGGCCCGATCAGACTGACGGCCTCGCGAAGTTCTACCCCAACAGCGTGCTATTCACCGGGTATGACCTGCTGTTCTTCTGGATCGCCCGGATGATGATGTTCGGGATCTACGCAACCGGCCAGGCACCATTCGAGACGATCGCCTTGCACGGCATGGTGCGCGACAAGCACGGCAAGAAGATGTCCAAGTCGTTCGGCAACGTGGTCGATCCAATCGAGTGGATGGACTCCTACGGCACCGACGCCCTGCGCTTCGCCCTGGCACGCGCCGCCAACCCCGGCACCGACGCACCGATCGCGGAAGAGTCCGTCGCGGGCAGCCGCAACTTCACAACCAAACTGTGGAACGCGAGCCGATTCGCACTGCTCAACGGTGCAACGACCACCGGGCCTCTGCCGCCGGTTGAGGATCTCTCGGTCACCGACCGTTGGATTCTGTCGCGGCTCAACGCTGTGATCGCCGAAGCCGACGGCTACTACGAGGACTACCAGTTCGCGAAACTATCCGACCTGCTCTACCACTTCGCCTGGGACGAAACCTTCGACTGGTACCTCGAACTGTCCAAAGCCGTATTCGCCCACGGCGGTCCAGCCGCAGATGCGTCGCGTCGGGTCCTCGGGCATGTGCTCGACACCCTGCTGCGGCTGCTGCACCCACTCGTGCCGTTCGTCACCGAGAAGCTGTGGACCACACTCACCGGCGAAGAATCGGTCGTCATCGCCACTTGGCCACACGATTCCGGCCTCCGGGACCCGGCCGCCGAGGCCACGGTGGCTCAGTTGCAGCAACTCGTGACCGAAGTTCGACGCTTCCGCTCCGAGCAGGGTGTACGAACCAGCCAGCGGGTGCCCGCCGAACTCACCCTCACCGACGCATTGGCGGGCCACGAGGCGGCCATCCGGCAACTGCTGCGTCTCGATCCCCCTACGGCTGACTTCCACTCGACCGCGGCACTGCCGATCGGTGACTCACGTGTGAGCCTGGACTTGTCGCAAGCGATCGACGTTGATGCCGAGAAGCGTCGCCTCGAAAAGGATCTCGCCGGCGCGCTCAAGGAAATCGAGGCTGCTGCTAAGAAGCTGAGCAACGACAGCTTCCTCGCCAAAGCTCCCAACGACATCGTCGCCGGTATCCGCACCCGTCACCAGAACGCCGAGCTGGACGCCCAGCGAATCCGCGAGCAACTCGCCGTGCTGCTCGGATAGCCCTTCGACCGACCGCGAGGCCCCTGACACGGCGTGGCCGTACCCTCGTCACAACACGGGACAGCGGGCCTCGCGGCACCCAATCCGACTTTTTTCATACCGGGACCGAGTTTGGTCCGAACAACTTGACCGGCAATCTGGCAACGACGATGGAGAGTCTTGAAACGCGGGCCCTTTCCTCCCGAGCCGCCGACGTCGCTGACCGACGCCGGTGCGATCAGAAGCAATGATTGGTCGGCGTTTTCAGGGCTGACTCATATGGAGGATCATTTCACCGTCAAACCGTGGCCCGACGGGTTCTCGGCGTACTACTGGTATCTGACGTTCGAGGACGCCGAGCTGGTCTCCTTGGCTCAACATTGCCAAAAGAGCTTGAGTTCCTATGGACTGCACCCGGTCCCGCTGTCGTCGCTGCACATGACCCTGTGCCGGGTTGGTGCCGCCGATACGATCAGCGATACCGCCATCGCGGTAGTCGCCTCCAGCGCCGTCGAGGCTCTCGACCGCATCGACAGCTTCGAGATCGAGGTCGGGCCTCTGGCCGGTTCCTCGGGAGCGATCCGATTCTCGGTAACGCCCTGGTCGTCGATCTGGCAGCTCACCACGATTCTGCGTAGTCAATCTGAGAACGTCGCAGCGAGCCCAGCGTCAAAACCTCTCTCCCACTTCCGCCCCCACGTCGGGATCGCCTACAGCAATCGGCGCCAAGAGATCGCGCCCATCATCGAGCGAGTCTCACAGTTACGCAACATGGTTCCCGTCCCGGTCACGGTCAAGCAAGTCAAGCTCGTCCGCCTCTGGCGATCCCAGTATTCCTACCAATGGGACGACATCGCCACTATCGCCCTTCGATAGGGCGAGCACCCTCGGAAACCACGCTCGCCGAAGATGACCACTCCTCGAGCTCGCTCAGATACGTGCCAACGACCCGACGATCGATCGCGTCGACAACGTCGGCGAGTTCGTGGGCACGCTGCCAGACCGAGCGGATCGGCTGGCCGTGCGAGGCTGCCAGCGCTTGCCGTGCCAGCGACATCGCATGTTCGGTGTCAGGGCGCTTCTGCTTGACCAGGGCTGTTGCGACGTCCAGCCGAACGAGGGCTTGACTCCACACCGAGTCCGACGTGTCCACCAACTCGGCCACCAATTGACCGTACTCGAGAGTCTTGCTGTGATCTCCGGCAGACAAATGAGCTGTCGCGGCGTTGGCCATCAGCCGTGGCACGCTGTAAGGCTCGAACGACAATGCGGGCGTCAGCCCATGCGACGTGCCCGTGTTGTCACTGAGGTTCAGCGCCGCCTCGATCGCCGTGTGTACGCCGACGGAATCTCCGAGTTTGCCCAATGCACGGGCCAGGCCGTTGGCGTACAGGCGGATCGCTTGTCCACTCGAACCCGCAACCCGTAACCCTTCTTGCGCAGCATCGACGGCGCGTGTGTAGTCGCCCTGATAGTAGGAGCAGAAGCTCTGCGTCCCTTTGACCCACGCGATCAGCTCCAGGTCTCGCGTGAACTCCGCGAGGCCGAGAGCTTCTTCGCCGTACATCCTTGAGTGCTGGAAACGTCCTAGGTTGACCGCCATATACGCCAGCGCGCCCGACATCTGGCACGCGAACCGATACAGCCGCGCCAGATGCAGCGGTTGCCGACACTGCTCGAGCAAGACGTCAACTTGCCGACGAAGGGCGAGAACTTCTGGTGCGAGAAGTGTCGGTCCTTCTGCTTCGTATCGGATCAGGATGTCCCCGAACGCCACCTCGATCACGTCGAGCACTCCGTCGTCGACACCTTTGGCCCGCAGCAGCCGCATACGTTCGATGATCAGGGACGGTCGTTCGAAGGTGGCGTCTACCTCGCCGCGGGCGGGTCGAGTAGCAGTGGTTGCGGGAGAGCCGCTCCGCGGTGATCGTCGGAATTCCTCCCACTCGCGTTGGCCAGCCGCGACCATCGCTTCGAACCGGGCGCGGTCCTCTTCGCTGGTGTACCGCCGCAGGGTGATGTCGAGGATCTCTTGCACCTTGGACCGGGGTCTGACCGCGCTCAAACCCGCACGCCAATTGTTAACCGTGGTCGTCTCGACACCAAGCAGCGCGGCGAATTCTCGGTTCGATTTACGCATCGCCTCTTGCAGCGCAGCCGCCTCGAAGCCGGTCCATCCCCGCCCTCGTATCATCGCCGCCCCCAACAATTTCAGCATCTGAGCTGGTAGATGAACCCGGTACGCCCACGCTACCCCACCGCTATGCGGTTCCTTGCGCAGTTACGCGCAGTCCACGACGGGAATCAGAACTCGTTGCTGGGCAACCGATCACGCACCTCGACCGGTTGGTGCCCCACACATCGGACACGTCACAAGAGGCGCGGACATGACCGAGTCTCGGGGGACCACCGTGGGTTTCGGATACGGCCTGTCCTTGCCGACTGTTCTCACACTTCGATCTTTTCAGCGATCAGCCGTGAAACCTGTTCGTGTGAGTCACGGCTCAGGTGTACGCCGTCGATTCCAGGACACCCGACCGTAGCCGCGTCGGCGAACAAAACTCCGCGCTTGGAAGCGACGCGACGTATCGCACCGCCGAGTTCGCGTGATTTATGCACGGAGTCATCGTCGTACTCAGAGCTCTGCTCAGAAAACTCCGGCTGACTGGCATCGAGGTGAATCGGACTGACCAGCAATACCGCAGGAACCGCGCCGGTTCGAGTCCACGCCGTGCGCTCGACGTTGTCGATATAGCCCTCGAGCGCGGCGGCAACGGCATCTGGTTCTCGACCGAATTTGGTCTTGAGATCATTGTTTCCCAACATGACCACAACCATGTCCAAGGGCGAGTGGCTGCGCAGACAGGGTTGAAAGTATGTACGACCGTTGCGATCGTCACGATCGGGATCGTCCAAGTCAGTGGTCCGGCCGCCGAGACCTTCCTCGATAACGGCGTATCCGGCACCGAGACGTTGCTGTAGCCGCCCAGTCCAGCGCACGTCGACTGGCCAGCGACCGCGCCGTTCAGCCGGTTGGCCGAAGGTGTTCGAGTCACCGAAGCACAAGACGGTAAAGGCGTCAGGATTAACAATCAAGGTTGGATTCCTACAGGTTGGGTGGAAACTCCGAGGTAGTTGACGACATCGTCGAGCCCATCCAGCCGTTGCCGACTTCGACGGTCCAGCAGCTCATGGGTCAGTGTGTGGGCCAGCGGGATGTGACCAACGAATTCCGGTGCCAGCGCGCAAGCGTCGCGAAGGGTGTCAACGGCTCCCGCATCGTCTCGACTGTGGATCTGGGCTTGGGCAACGTTGATGAGCCTGCGACTTTGGAGGGTAGGCGGAATTCCGGGACCTCCGCTACTGACAGCAGCCGCAAGTTTCAGAGCCTCACGCGGCCGACTAGCCCCCATCTCGTTGATGACACCAAAACTAGCGGCCGAGGTGCGACCGAACACATTGGATACCTCGGGCCTATCGACATAGGCGTCTTCCAGCTGAGTCCCCGCTGCGTCGCATAAGCGGAGGAACCTCTGCGCTTCGCGGTAGTCCCCTGATCGTGAGGCCGCGAAGGCGGCGTAGCAGAGAAGTTCTCCCCAGATGGCGACATGGCGAGGTGTAGCTGTGGACAAACGAGGCTCGATTTCCGCAGCCGCTCGTTCGGCATGGGCGACCGCGTCGTCGTACATGTTGTTCTTAGCCAGGAGCCATGACTGAGATCCTTTGATCGCAGCTCGAGTCAGGTCATCTCCGCTCTCAGCCGCGAACTGATCCGCGCGGAGAAGCGCCAAGGATGCCAAGTCCGCCTGACCTGCGTAACCCAGGAGGTTAGAGGAGGCATGGAGCAACTGGGCAAGCGAAACATGTGCCTGGCACCGCGACTCGCCCCCGGTGTCCTCGATTGCGTTGTACGCGCTTGCCAGGACGCCAGGCAGTATGCGCTGCATTTCGCTGAACCGAGCCGAGAAGAATAAGTCCCAGACGTAGGGAACCGCAGCCGTGAACTCCAACTCGGTGCCAGGTGGGGTGCTCGGAATGGAGCCCATAAGGACTCGCCGCAACTGAAAAATGCCGTCCTCGGGCGAGCCACTGCTCGAGCCATTCAACGCCAGGCCGGTGCCAGGATGGGTTGTCGTGGCTGGCTGTTGCATTCGCGGTCGGTGCCGTCGCCGCCACGCCGCCTCGCCTTCGGCCACTATTTGATCGAACCGCAACCGATCTTCTGGGCTGGCGTGTTGCCGGTAGGTGGTATCGAGGATCGCTTGTGCCTTGGACCGGGGTCTGACCGCGCTCAATCCCGCACGCCAATTGTTGATCGTGGTGGTCTCAACGCCCAGCAGCGCGGCAAACTCTCGGTTCGATCTACGCATCGCCTCTTGCAACGCGGCTGCTTCGAAGCCGGTCCACCCCCGCCCTCGTATCATCGCCGCCCCCAGGGTTTCAGCATCTGAGCTGGTAAATGGACCAGAAAACCCTACGGTACCCCACCGCTATGCGGTTCCACACGCCGTTACTCGCAGCCATGATGGGCATCAGAAATGCTACCGCGCAGACGATTACGCACCTGGCCTAATCGCTCCGCGCCATCGGGCACGGCATCAGGAGGCCACCAAATGAGAAGCTCCGATGATCTCAACCGAGCCCACGACCACCGTGCGTCCTCTGGCCCTGACCTACCGCATGATTCCCTGACCAAAGTCGAACAGCCACCGCGACAACGCCGACCAGACAGAAGGACCCCGAATGGACAGCGCTCAACCGACAGCTGAGGCCCAGATCCGGCAACACGCCATCGCCCTGGCCGCCCTCGCGCACAACGGCCTCGTCTTCGCCACCGACGTCTTCGACCGGCAACGCTACGAACAGGCCAAACAGATCGCCGCGGACCTGCTCGCCCTCATCAGCAACGGCACCGTCGAGGATGTGCAGAAGAACGTGTTCCTCGAAAAGGGGTACATGACACCCAAAGTCGACGTCCGAGGCGGCGTCTTCGATGACAACGGTCGCATCCTGCTCATCCGCGACCGCAGCGACGAAAGATGGACTTTGCCCGGCGGCTGGTGTGATGTCCTGGAACCACCATCGCTCGCAGTCGAACGCGAAGTCGAGGAAGAATCCGGAATCACCGTGCGCGCCAGCAAGCTCGTGGCTCTACACGACCGTGACGTGCAAGGCCACGAGCCCGCCTTCCCCTACCACGTATACAAGCTGTTCTTCCTATGCGAGACCATCTCCCACGGCCAACCAAGCCCCGTAGAGACCATGGAAATCGGCTGGTTCGACATCGACAACCTGCCCGAACTATCGACCACCCGCGTACTCGGCACCCAAATCCGACTCCTCCACGACCACTGGAACAAGCCAGACCTACCGACGATGTTCGACTGACCACCCGTCAACACCGACTGTCGTAGGCGTTGACGCCCAAGTTTCGAGCCGTACTTGGCCGATTCCAAAGTCACTAAGGCTGCCACCCCAAACGATGACAGGCCATCCACTGTGCAGGCAATGCCCGGTGAGGATCTACAGCCCGACCTTGGCTGGTGCCCGGTTGACATGGGCGGCCAGCGCGGTGATGACGAGTTCGGCGTCGCGATGGACCCCGCGCAGGGTGTTGGAGGAGAACGACCGCTGGAACTCCAGGCCGAGGTAGACCAACCCGGGGTGTGTCGTCGAGACCCCGGCGCTGTGGAGGGGGTAGCCGTCGGCGAGTGCGCCGAGTTCGGTGAGGTAGCCGAGGTTGGGTCGGTAGCCGGTGGCGAACAGCACGGTGTCGACCGGTTCGCGGGTGCCGTCGGCCCAGACGACGGTGTCGGTGTCGAAGCTGGTGAACATGGGTCGCCGGTCCATTCGGCCGCTGGTGAGGGCGTGCTGGTAGTCGCCGGTGTCCATGACCAGGGTGCCGCCGACGTAGCGGATGAGCCATTCCGGTGGGAGCTGGTCGAATCCGGTGGAGACGAGCCAGTGGTGGATGTCGTGTCCGTCGCGGTGTTGGGGCAAGAAGTTGATCCGGTTGTGGGTGGCCAGGGTGACGGTGGCGTGGTCGGCGAGTTCGTAGGCGACCTGCACCGCGGAGTTGCCCGCACCGACCACGATGACCCGCTGGCCGGTGTAGTCCTCGGGGCGGCGGTAGTCGGCGGCGTGCAGCAGGTTGCCGCCGAACTGGTCTTGTCCGGGGAACTCGGGCAGGTGTGGGTTACCGAAAGATCCGGTGGCGGCGACGATTCCGGCGGTGTGGAATTGTTGTCCATCAGTGGTGTGGACGACGAACCCTTCCTCGGGATGGGCCTGCACCGTGGTGACAGTGGTGTTGGTGCGGATGTCGGCGTCGAGGGTTTTGGCGTAGCGGCGCAGGTAGTCCACGACTTCGTCGCGGTGGGGGTAGTGGTCGGGGTCGGCGGGAAAGTCCAGGCCCGCAAGGCTGCTGTGCTGGGCGGGTGCGAACAGGGTGAGGCTGTCGTAGTAGTGCGGCCAGGACCCGACAGGATCAGCCCCGGCTTCCAGGACAACCGGGTGGAGATGACGGTCGGTCAGGGCGCGGGCGGCGGCGAGTCCGGATTGGCCAGCGCCGATGACGAGGGCGTCGATCACGAGAGTTTTTCTTTCCGTGAGAGTTTCGGGATGGTAGTCAGCGACAGGGCCGCAGCGGCTGCGGCGGCGATGCCCAGGATCAAGAAGGTGCCCGGATAGCCACCCAGGCCCGAGGCCAGTGCGGTGGCAGCGAACGGCGCCGACGCCACGGTGATGGTCATCGGTGCCGAAAGCAGCCCGGTGAGTTGCCCGTAGTGGGTCGAGCCCCAACGGTCGGTGATCGCGGTGGCTTGGAGCAAGGTGAAGACCCCGCGTGCCATGCCCGACAGCACGGCCGCGACAGTCAGTGCTGCTGCGGTGGTGAAGATTCCGAGCAGCATCGTGGTAGCAGCGATCGCGACCAGAATCACCGCCGTGCGGGTGCGCACACTGGTGCGGGCGGCGAACGCGCTGTAGCCGATCCGGCTCACGACCTGCCCGACACCACCGAGCCCGAGGGCGATCGCGGCAGTGGTGGTGGAGATCCCGCGTTCGGTCATCAACGGCACGAGGGTCACCACGACCGCGAAGGAAGCGAACCCGGTGACACTCAACGCGAAAGCCAGTGTGAGGAACGCTCGGCTGCGCGCGATCGTGCCGGGATCACCAAGATGGATGTGCTCGGTATCAGCGTCTGGTCGGTCGGGCCAGGGAACTCGCAGGCCGAACCAGTGACCGGGAACGGTCACGACCGCGAGAATCACCGCGAGCACCAGATAGGTTGCGCGCCAGTCGAACCGGGTCGCGAGTGCTGCGGTCAACGGCGCGAACACCGTGGACGCGAGTCCGCCGGCGAGTGTCAGCACCGTCAATGCCCTCACTCGGTCGGGCCCATACCAGCGGGTCAGCGCCGCGAATGCCGGTGGATACAGCACCGCACCCATCGAGACTCCGACCAGCGCCCAGCCGAGCAGAAACGTCATCAAGGTCTGGGCGGTAGCCACGATGATCAGTGCCGCGACCGCGAGCACCGAGCCTGCGGTCATCACGGCTCGTGGTCCGTGTCGGTCCAGTCGGCGACCGACGAAGATCCCGGTGAGCGCGGTGAGCAACTGCCCGGCCGAGAACACCGCCGTCAATGCGGTGGCAGACCAGCCGGTGTCGGTGGCGATGGATCCGAGCAGGACCGGGAAGGCGTAGAACAGGATTCCCCAGCTGGTGATCTCGGTGACGCACAAGACGACCAGCACCCGCCGCAACCCGGTCGCGGCGGGTGCCGCTGTTGTCGAAACAACCTGCATCGCAGTGGATCAGCGCACGGGCGAGGAGGTCAGGGGCAGTTCCCGGATCGCGGTCGGCATGCTCAGGGTCAACTCCTGCACCGCAGCCGGAGCCGCGCAGCACCCGCCCGCAGATTCTTCGGCCGGGGCGTCGAACAGGCCCGATCCGCCGCAAACACCGGTATCGGGCAAGGTCAGCTCGACCCGTTCGGCAGCTGCGTGGTCACCAGCGAGAGCTGCGACGATCGAGCGGACCTGCTCGTAGCCGGTCATCGCCAAGAACGTCGGTGCGCGGCCGTAGCTCTTCATCCCGGCCAGGAACACGCCGGGCTCGGGGTGTGACAGTTCTTTGACTCCGTGCGGGTAGACGGTGCCACAGGAGTGGGCGTTCGGGTCGATCAGCGGTGCCAGCTGGGTCGGCGCCTGCAAGGTCGCATCGAGGTCGAGGCGGATCTCCGAGAGCCACGACAGGTCCGGGCGGAACCCGGTCAACACGATGACTTCGTCGACGCCGGTAACCGGGTCACCTTCGGCGGGAATCAGGGTGAGCTGGCCGTTGTCGTGCTGTTCGACGGTCTCGGTGCGGAATCCGGTGACCACGGAGATGTGTCCGGCTTCGACGGCGGCTTGCGCGCGCAGTCCGAGTGCGCCGCGGGCGGGCAGTTCGTCTGCTTGTCCGCCGCCGAAGGTGGATCCGATCGCCCCGCGACGCAGCAGCCAGGTGATGCGAGTGTCGGGGTGCTCGGCAGCCAGGTCGGCGAGCACGATCAGCGCGGTGAGCGCGGAGTGGCCGCTTCCGGCGACGACGACGTGGTGACCGGCGTGGCGGGCGGCGACATCGGGGTCGGTGAGGTCGGGCACGCGGTAGGAGATCTGTTGCACCGCAGCGGTTTCCCCGATCGCGGGCAGCCCGTCGCCGCCGAGCGGGTTCGGTGTGGTCCATGTACCGGAGGTCTCGATAACCGCGCGAGCGGTGATCCGCTCCTCGCGGCCGTCGGCGGTGCGGATGTGCACGGTCAGTGGTTCGGTGTCGCGTCCGGCGTCGACGACGCGGTCGCGGCCACGGCGCGCCACACCGGTCACTTCGGTGTTGAACCGGGCTGCCTCGCCGAGCGCTTCGCCGAGCGGGCGCAGGTAGTTGGCGACCCATTCCGCACCGGTCGGGTAACCCTCGAGGTCGGGTTCGGTCCAGCCCTGCGCGTCGAGCAGGGGGCGTGCAGCGGGAGCGATCAGCTCGGCCCAGCGGGAGAACACTCGCACGTGATGCCACTGCGCGACAGCGGCACCGGCGTGCTCACCGCGTTCGAGCAGCAGGAACGGCAGTTCGCGGCGGGTGAGTTCGGCGGCGGCGGCCAGACCGACCGGGCCAGCTCCGACAATGACAACGGGCAGGGCGTTCATCACGAACCTCTTTCATCGACTTGGATCGATTAACTACGGCCGAGAGTATCGACTGGGGTCGATGAATGCAACCATCGATCTACGTCGATATACTGGCGGCATGCCCCTCGCCCTGCCCCAAGCCCAGGTCCTGCCTACCGGCGAGGCCACCACCTACGCCGAATGGTTCGCCTGCCTGGCCGAACCGGTACGAGTGCGATTGCTGCATGCCGTGGCGACCACTCCGAAAGGCATCACAGTCGGCGCGCTGACCGAGATCCTGGGCACCAGTCAGTCCACGACCTCCCATCACGTCCGCAAGCTCGCCGACGTCGGATTCGTGCGCCTGCACAAGGAGGGCACCGCCACCATCGTCACGGTCAACGAAGCCTGCTGCGCCGGGCTCCCGCACGCCGCCGATGCCGTAATGGGCCTGCTCGCCCCCCGCCCGTGCTGCCCCGCCGACCTTCCCCTGGACGTCACCGTCCGCGCCCTGGAACCCGGCGATTGGGCCGAGGTGCGGCGCATCTACGGCGAGGGCATCGCCACCGGGATCGCGACGTTCGAGACCGAGGTCCCGACCCGCGCGCATCTCGACAAACACTGGCTGCCCGGACACCGTTGGGTCGCCGAGCTCGACGGACAGGTCGTGGGCTGGACCGCCGCGAGCGCGGTGTCGAGCCGTGAGTGCTACGCCGGGGTCGCTGAGACCTCGGTCTATGTCGCGGACTCCCATCGCGGTCGCGGCGTCGGCAAAGCCCTGCTGCACAAGCAGGTCCTCGCCGCCGACGACGACGGCTTGTGGACGTTGCAGACCTCGATCTTCACCGACAACCGCGCCTCACTCGCCCTGCATCACAGCGCCGGGTACCGCACTGTCGGCGTACGCGAACGCATCGCCCAACGAGACGGCCTCTGGCGCGACACGGTCTTGCTCGAACGCCGCTCATCGGTGCGGTAACAGGCACCGCCTATTGGTGCCGCCAGACCTTCACCGCTGAGAGAAGGAGCAGCACGGTCAGGATCGGGATCAGTGCCGCGCTGGGCACAATGCCGAGCAGCAGCCCTCCGACGATGGTCCCGGCGATCGATCCTGCGGCCATGACGAGCACGAATCGGGTGTTGCCACGCAGGATCTGAAAACTCTGGTCGCGGCTGTAGCGGGCGAACGCGACCAGCATCGTCGGCAGCGACACCATCAGCGACAGGCTCCCGGCGACCTTGATGTCCACTCCGAACAACAGCACGATCGTCGGAATCAGCAGCTCCCCACCGGCCACACCCATCAACGCGGCGACAATCCCGATACCGACACCGGCCGCCACCGCAGCGCAGATCCTCGCCACCGTCGGCAACTCCAAGCTGCCGACATGACCGAGATGGCTCACTGCCAGGGCGGCAGCGATCAGCACGAGCAGCAGCGCCAGGACCCGGTACAGGGTTTGCGAGGCCATCCTGGTGGCCCAGCCCGCCCCGAGCCAGGCACCGACGAGGCTGCCCGCGAGCAGGTTGACCGCGATCGTCCAGTGCTGGCTCACCTCGGAATACGGCAGAGCGATCAGCCGCGCCGGGAGTGCGGTGAGGACCACGATCAGGCTCATCGCCTTGTTCAGTATGACCGCGTGCAGAGCCGCGAATCCGAACAGCCCGATCAACAGCGGCAGCCGGAACTCCGCACCGCCGAGCCCGATCAGCCCGCCGAGCACACCGATCACCGCACCGGCGCAGAACACCAGCACCACAGCATCGCGCCGCGCTACCGCGGCAAGTCCCGGTGGGCCTTCGACTGTCTCACTCACAGACTGAGACGCTACGGGCGCACGGCAACCTCACCGCCCGCAGGAGGCGCGGTGCCAGGATCCGTCGATGCCGAATCGAGCGGGATGGGCGGCGTCAGAAACTTCCGATCGATGCCGTCGAGATCTGCCGATAGAACCGGGTAGCCCCTCGCGCGGCAGCGCGGGGAGTTCACCGGCTGTTCGTTTGCCTCGCTGTATCGATATCAGTCAATATAGGCATATGTCGAAGTCGAAGTTGGTGGTGACGCCCGTGCAGGCGTGCTCCGCCGCGCCCCTGGTGCGCGAGCCCCTGACCGAACCCCACGCCACCGAACTCGCGACCGTGTTCAAAGCACTGTCGGATCCGGTCCGGTTGCGCCTGCTGAGCGCCATCGCGTCCCGTGAGAGTCAAGAAGCGTGCGTGTGTGACCTGTCGGTCGGGATCGAGCTGACCCAACCCACGATCTCGCACCACCTCAAAGTGCTACGCGAAGCCGGACTGCTCGACAGCGAACGCCGCGCCTCCTGGGTGTACTACCGAGTCGTCCCCGCAGCCCTGCAACGACTCTCCGAAGTCCTGCTCGTCGAGAGCGGCACCACCCTGGGAGCCAACGCATGAACGCGACAACCACCGACCACCCCGCCGTCGTCGGCAAACTGTCCACCCTCGACCGATTCCTGCCCGTCTGGATCGGCATCGCGATGGCCGCCGGACTACTACTCGGACGCATGATCCCCGGCCTCGGCGACACCTTGTCCGCCGTGGAGATCGACGGCATCTCCCTGCCGATCGCGATCGGGCTGCTGATCATGATGTACCCGGTCCTGGCCAAGGTCCGCTACGACCGCCTCGACTCCGTCACCGGCGACCGCAAACTCCTGATCAGCTCCCTGGTCCTGAACTGGATCCTCGGCCCGGCCCTGATGTTCGCCCTGGCCTGGCTGTTCCTGCCCGACCTGCCCGAATACCGGACCGGGCTGATCATCGTCGGCCTCGCACGCTGCATCGCGATGGTGATCATCTGGAACGACCTGGCCTGCGGCGACCGCGAAGCCGCCGCCGTCCTCGTCGCGCTGAACTCGGTGTTCCAGGTCTTCATGTTCGCCGTGCTCGGCTGGTTCTACCTCGCGGTCCTGCCCGGCTGGCTGGGCCTGGAACAAACCACCATCGACGTCTCCCCCTGGCAGATCGCGAAATCGGTCCTGATCTTCCTCGGCATCCCGCTGCTGGCAGGGTTCTTGACCCGCCGCTTCGGCGAACGCGCCAAGGGCCGCGACTGGTACGAATCGAAGTTCCTGCCCAAGATCGGGCCGTGGGCGCTCTACGGGCTGCTGTTCACCATCGTGATCCTGTTCGCGCTGCAAGGCGACCAGATCACCTCCCATCCCCTCGACGTCGTGCGCATCGCGATCCCGCTGCTGGCCTACTTCGCGATCATGTGGGGCGGCGGCTACGCCATGGGCGCGGCCCTGGGCCTGGGCTATGAACGCACCACCACCCTCGCCTTCACCGCTGCGGGCAACAACTTCGAACTCGCCATCGCCGTAGCCATCGCCACCTACGGGGTCACCTCCGGCCAAGCGCTCGCCGGTGTCGTCGGCCCGCTCATCGAAGTCCCCGTCCTGGTCGGGCTGGTCTATGTCTCCCTCGCGCTACGCAAGCGATTCCGACCCACAACCACTGCAAACGCCGCTACCGAAGGGGTGACGCCGCGGTGAGCACAACACCGTCCGTGCTGTTCGTGTGCGTCAAGAACGGCGGCAAGTCCCAGATGGCCGCCGGTTTGATGCGCGCCGCCGCCGAGGATCGGGTCGAGATCCATTCCGCCGGAACCACACCCGGCACCTCGGTCAACGCCATGTCAGCGCAATCGTTGCTCGAACTCGGGGTCGACATCCGCGCCGAGATCCCGAAACCGATCGATCCCGCGCTTCTTCGCTCGGTCGACCTGGTCGTCACGCTCGGCAGCGAAGCCCACGTCGAACCAGTCGACGGGGTACGAATCATCAACTGGGACACCGACGAACCCTCCGAACGCGGCATCGACGGCATCGAACGCATGCGCCTGGTCCGCGACGACATCGCCGCCCGCGTCGAAACTCTGCTCACCGAACTCACCACACCCGCCTAGCAACGGACACCCACATGAGCGACAGCCCTCTCGCCCCCTTCCACACCCGTCACGACCTGACCATCGACCAGCAACTCGCCCTCAAAACCGCCGCCACCCACCTGCAACGCGAGTTCGACGGCACCTTCGGCATCGAGACCGTCGAACGGTTCCTGTACTCGTCCTATGACCAGTTCGCCGGACGCGCGACCGTGATCAACTACCTGCCGCTGCTGGCCGAACGCTTCGCCCGCCAACGTCTGCACGCACTGGCACGCGTCGAAGGCAAAGCCCACACCGGCACCCCGACCGTGTTGTTCCTGTGCACCCACAACGCCGGACGTTCCCAGATGGCACTCGGGTTCTTCACCCACCTCGCCGGTGACCGGGCCGTGGCCTGGTCCGGCGGTAGCGAACCCGGCGACGAGATCAACCCCGCCGCGATCGCGGCGATGGCTGAGGTCGGCATCGACATCACGACCGAATTCCCCAAGCCGTGGACCGAAGAGATCATCCAGGCCGCCGACGTGGTCATCACCATGGGCTGCGGTGACGCCTGTCCTCTCTACCCCGGACGCCGCTACGAGGAATGGAACCTCGACGACCCCGCCGAACTCGACATCGCTTCGATCCGCCCCATCCGCGACGAGATCGAAACCCGCGTACGCCACCTGCTCGGCGAGCTCGACCTCCCAGCCAACTGAAAGGCATTGCCCCACATGAGCACCAAGCCCAGTGTCTTATTCGTCTGCGTCCACAACGCCGGACGCTCCCAGATGGCCGCCGGATTCCTCACCCACCTCGCCGGCGACTCGATCGAGGTCCGATCCGCGGGCAGTGCACCCGCCGAGACGATCAACCCGTCCGCAGTCGCGGCGATGGCCGAACTCGGCATCGACATCGCCGACCAGACCCCGAAGATCCTGACCTACGACGCCGTGGAAACCTCCGACGTCGTGATCACCATGGGCTGCGGCGACACCTGCCCGTCGTTCCCCGGTGTCAGCTACCGCGATTGGGTCCTGGAAGACCCCGCAGGCAAGGGCGTGGACTCGGTCCGACCGATCCTCGACGAAATCAAAACACGAGTCGAGGCCCTCGTCGCTGAACTGCTGCCCACCCGGGCCTGATCTCAGCCCAGGATCAACCTCCGATTCTCCTGAGCCTGCCCTCGCTGACAAACACGTCAAGCGAGGGCGGCTCGGTGCAGTGCTTTCTCGAGAACGCAGCGAGACTGCTCGCGTGGTAGGTGTGTACGTCGGATACCAGTCGCGAACCTTCGAGCCGCTGTTCTGACAGGATCTCTACATGAAGTCTGCCTTCTCTGCCGAAGTGGCTCAGGCCGTCGGCTATGTGGTCTTGGAGGCCGCTGATGCCGAGGACTCGATCGGTGAGTTGATTGTGTTGCGGTGCGGGATGGACAAGCCGCATATGTCGTGGTGGCAGAGCGGTACTGGCCTTGCCGATGCCCTGGAGAGCATTGGCGATCCGACGCTGCAACCGATCGCGGACGAACTACGCGAACTACTTCCGTTGAGACATCAAGTCGTGCATGGCTTGTGGCTCGAAGGGAAGGGCGGCGCACATCTGACGATGCTTCGCAGCAAGTCGACGAAGAAGAACCCGAAACTGCCAGGCGCGGACGTCGGCGGATGGTCGAACAACCTTCTTGCGGTGCTGGCGGAACGATTCCGGGTTCTCGACCGCATGGCGGACGATGCGATCAGCGATGCAATGGGTCTGCCACGGTCCCCGAACTCCCTTCTACCTCCGCGAAGTGAGCCGGTGGTGCTGCCCGGCAGGACGCCTCGCGGGCAGGGTCCAGCGTAGGACCCACAGAATTCAGGTTTGATCTTGCGCATCGGACACCACCGCCTGGGACCGAACCTGACCTCGCCGAGCCGAATCCAGCGGCAATTTGCCGTATACCAAGACCATTCAGCGTGACGATCGCCTATGCGGTCGAGGATTCATCTGTGGCCGGAGCGGTCGGGTTGCGCCGCCGAGAGGTACGCGGCGCCGCTGGCACATGGCTGGGGCGGCACACGATGACGACGTCGGTAACGTGGGGCAGCTTGAGCAGCGCGTTGCGAGTGGTCCCATGTTCCTGCACGGAAGCGGATTCGTCGTAGATGAACACAGCTAGCTTCGTGTACGGCTTGTTGTCAATGAGGTAGGCGACGTAATCCTCTAGGATTTCCTTCTCGAATGCTTTGAAGTCGGCTGCCCTGCGTGCGTATTTGACCTCGATGAGTAGGCCGAGGGAGGGGATCCCGAAGTCAGCTCGGTAGGTGCTGTGTCCGACTTTGCGCAGGGTTTCCTCATCTACGAGGTCATCGAAAACGGGCCGAAGCATCAGCCAGAGGATGTTCTGAATCTCACGTTCTTCGGTGATCAACCACCGAATAGGGTGGATGAGATTATCTCCATCGTGCCGCCATTGGCGCATGGCATCGCCGAAGCGGCTCAACAGCACACCGACGTGGCTCGTACTCAGAACTAGATCGTCGACGCTCGCGGTGACGATCCGCACCACAGCATTCAAGAGCAGGGCGGCCCGCCCCGCAGATAGCGACTCGGCCTGATTCAACACCAACTCGCTGATCAGGCGCGAGCGCAGTCTGCGCAGCTCGTCAGGGTCTTTCAGAATCTGGCATCCAGGAAGGCCCGCTAGCCAGAGCCAGCCGGCGAGTTCGACCGGGTCGGAGATATTGCGCGCGTCGGGGCTGTTGCCGATCGGTGTGCCGATGATATGACGTGCGTAGTGATGAAATATGCCAAGAAGTGGAGTGGCTGGGCGTAGTCGGGGATCATGAAGCACCTCGGCCAGCCAGGGTCGCGCCTTCGGAACATCCTCCAGGACGGCGTTAACCGCGAGCGCAAGGCCGATGATCTGACCGGGGTCGTTCACAAACGTGACGCCATCGGCCTGGAAAGGATTCTTGCGCATGAGGTTTGGCAAACCCTCCGACAGATACTGCCGACCAGTTTGAGATTCCATCGAGACGAACCCTGTAAGCCCGAAGCCGAGAATGGCCACGCCAGCTGCGTACACGAAGCGGTGACGATTCTCGGCCAACCACTCCGGGGTCATGGGGTTTACGTTCCATACGACGCTGCTATGGCGATCGGCGAGGATGCGATGGGCCAGCAGACCCTCGAGGTTGCCCGGAAGGTTCGCGCGTTGGACGACGCTCTCGAGGTTGGCGATCCGCACCCCGAGAACCTCGCCGGTGATGGCTGTCGAGTCTTGGTCATCCGCAGTAGTCACAAGAACCACCTGCTGGAACGCAGCGCGGTCGCGACGGCGTCGGCGTTCCAATTCCGAACATGACGGAGGTGGCCGAGAAGGTCGGCGATCAGATCGGAGTACAAGATCGTGACCGGCCGACTGGAGGGGTACATGGTGCGCCAAGACATCGAGGTGAACCGGAAAACCTGCCGAGATAGGTACTCCATGTCCTTGAAGGTGGACTGTCGATGAAGTTGCAGCAGCAGGGGTTTGGGTGCGCCATGCAACGCACTCTTCAGGTCTCTTGGCCCGCTGACTGCCAGGAGCATGTCGCTTGTCCCGACAGGAACAGCGACTCCCCGGTTCGGAACGTAGTAGCCTTTGCCTTGTCCTCGGGTCCGCTGGTTCGCGACGCCTGAGCTGGCGCGATCGAACATCACCCACTCGTGTTCTGTGCTGATGTGTACGAAGGCGAACTCAACTTTTGCGTATTGCCGTGTCAGGCTTTCGACAAGCTCTTTGACGGCATTCGCCTCGATGTCTTTCAACGGCTTGAAGACATGGAAAACCAGCCGAAGCTCGTCGCCCCTTTGCCAGGCATTGCGCCTCTTGATGTCATCGATGCACTCGGTTAGCGACCTCAACAGTTCTTGTGGATAGTCGTCGTAGTCCGCCTCGCGAGAAGTGTTCGACAACAGGTAATTGCCGTCGGCGCTGAAAACCGTAGTGATCCCGACGATCCGTTCAGCATCGGAGAGACGACTCGACTTGACATGGGCGCTACCGATACCGATGACCAGCTCCTGCGCGAGAGGTCGTGGAGCTGCGATCACGAACGGAACGCCACCGAGCTTGGCGTAGCAAGCCAAGGCGATGCTGTTTAGCGGATAGGCGAGCTTGCTCAGCCGAGCTGTCTCGATCCTGACGTCCTGAACTGGTACGCCTTGTCCCATGAAGGTCGATTTGGCGACGAGGTAGGGGCTATCGTCGCCGTTTAGATGCACCTGGGCCTCGCTGGTGATGACCAGTGCAAGATCAACTTCGCCCGCGCGGAGCGCGGCCATGCATGCCTCGCGGTATGCACCCGCATCGGTAGCATCGCCGTCGAACGCTTGAATATCCACCTCGTAGCCGCCGAGATGGTACTTGCGGACGAAACCCTGACTGTAGACAGATTCGCCTTGAACTCCGTGCAGAAACTTGGTCACGAAGTTTTCCACGATGCCTTTGTGGGCACGCGGGGTGACAACCGCGATCCGGGGCTTCTTCTTGGCGAAGAACTCAACGTCAAACGGGCCATACTCGTCGAGACCGCGATCGGCCGATCGGTGGGTCTTATCCCCTGACTGGTCGAACTGAAATACTGGCTCGTCGTAGAGCTTCCAGTCGACAGTGCGAGCACGATCATTGCTCGATCCGACCGGTGGTTCCAGCGACACCGACAGGTCACGAGCAATGGACAGCGGTCCTCGCCTCGCAAGGCGGCCTGCGATTTCGATCGTCTTGTCGTAGCGGCCGAACGCCCCCAGCAGATCGAACGTGGCTTGTTCCAGTTCCTTGGTGATCTGAGCACCGTCTGCACCTGCGAGAGTTGTCATCACGGTGGCGAAGGTCTCGCGGCGGCTCTCCAGCCACGCCTCGGCGGCTGGGACACGCCCGATGCCAGGCGCATCACGAAGCACCAGATCGGCGCCATCGATGTGGTTGACAGCACCGACATTCCGCCGGGATGCATAGCGGTCCATCCATGGAGACGTCTCGAACGCGCTGTCTTCAGCGAGGACGTACAGACCCTCGACCGAGAGTCCGCGTTCGATCAACTCCGCGACCGTCAGGTCGATCTCGTACCGAGTCTTCAGACCGATAACAATCCCTGGGCGATTCGAGGGACCAACGGCCCTGCTATCCAGAACCCATTGCGGGAACACATGCAGGCTCCGCAGGTCGTCATGACGTCGACTGCGAACGATTGGTGTGAGCAAGTCCTTGCCCGGCAGCCGCGACACGAAGGTCGGTGGGACGCGCTTGCGTAGTTTGTATCCCCACTCCAGAACCAACCTCAGCATCGCCTCCTGCACCAGGCGCATCGTCAGACGCCGGTACTCGCGAGAAGGAAACGTGGTCATTGTGCCGGGTGAGTCGGCGTCATCAACTAGGGGGATACAGGCGATCCCCCCGCGCGTCCTGGAAACAACATGCGTGTCTTCCAGTTCCGCACGAAGGCTGTTCAGTTGATCATGTGACTCGTACTGGACCAGCCCGCCGTCGAACTTCTCCGCAGAGAATCGCACCGGGACGAAGTTGAACGCCAACAGCGGCGAGCTTGATCGATACATGTCAGTTCCCGTCTCACTCTGTCTCCCCCGGCAACGGAGGGCAACCTGCCTGCGCCCAAACGGGCCTGGAGTTCACTGGCCCGAAGGCGATCATCCCAGCCAGGTATGACACCAAACGAAGCAGCAACTTCGCGCAGGTCCTTGAGGCGACAGCTGTTCGAACCGGCTCAGGTGCCACCATCGGAATCATTGGCAGAACCGACGTCGGAGCCAGAACACCTCTCGGCTCGGTACCCGCAGCTCGTCCACTGGCGGGTCAGTCTTCGCGATTCCCACAGGGAAGGAGACTCGCCGCGAACCGCAGAACGTTGTGAGCCACTTCGATGTGGCCATGGTGGGGCACATCGAAGCTGGGAACGCGGGTGACCTGGGGGTTCGTGCTGGTCAGCTGGTAGTTGAAGCCGCTTTCGCGTTGGCTCGACTGGCAGATGTGCGTTCGGTCGGCAGGAGGTCCTGCGTTGAGGTACGGAGGTGCTCCTCCGACTGCCCGACTCGGATGGATCAGCGCGACGTGATCGCATCCGGATTCAAGTCGAGACGGCGCAGCAGTTGTGCGTTGACAGCGACAACGACCGTGGAGGCGGACATGAGCAGCGCGCCGACCTCCATGGGCAGCGTGATCCCCCAGGGGGCAAGCACCCCGGCAGCGAGGGGAACGGCGATGACGTTATATCCAGCTGCCCAGGTGAGGTTTTGGATCATCTTGCGGTAGGTCGCTTTCGACAACGCGATGACCGAGACCACCGAACGCGGGTCGTCGCTGGCCAAGACGACTCCGGCCGAGGCGATGGCGACGTCGGTGCCCGCGCCGATGGCGATGCCGACGTCGGCGCGAGCAAGGGCTGGGGCGTCGTTGACGCCGTCACCGACCATGGCGACCTTGTGGCCGGCGTCCTGCAGGGCTTGGACTTTGGCGCCCTTGTCTTGTGGCAGGACTCCGGCGAAGACTTCGTCGATGCCGAGCTTCGCGGCCACGGTGCGGGCAACGGGTTCGGCGTCGCCGGTGATCATGGCGACGTGAATACCGCGATCGTGCAACGCTCGGATCGCTCGAGCGGATTCAGGACGGATCTCATCTGCCAAGGCCAGGGCGCCCACGACCTCGCTGTCGCGTACGACGTGCAAAACAGTCGATCCCTGCTCAGCCCATTTCGCGGCTTCTGGTGCGGGGCTGAGGTCGCGCTCGCTGAGCATTGCCGGTCCGCCGACGCTGACCGTTGCCCCACCGACGGTAGCCGTGACACCGATACCGTTGCGGGCGGCGAAGTCGGTGGCCGAGGGCACGTCGAGGCCGCGATTGGACGCGGCGGTGACAATGGCACGGCCCAAGGGGTGTTCACTGTCGCCTTCGGCCGCCGCGGCCAGTGCGATGACCTCGTCTTCGCTGGCTGTCGTCGTGGTAGCGGTCGCGGCCACGACAGCAGGTTCGCCGCGGGTCAGGGTGCCGGTTTTGTCGAACAAGACCGCGTCCACGGTGCGCATCTGTTCGAGAGCGCGGCGGTCGGTGATCAGGATGCCTGCCTTGGCTGCCCGTTCGGTCGCGATGGAGACCACCAGCGGAATCGCCAAACCGAGAGCGTGGGGGCAGGCGATCACCAGCACGGTGATCGTGCGGGTGATCGCGGCTTCGGGTTGACCGAGGATCATCCAGGCCACCGCGGTGATGACCGCGGAGCCGGAGGCAAACCAGAACAGCCAGCCCGCGGCGCGGTCGGCCAGAACCTGAGCGCGCGAGGTGGAGTTCTGAGCTTCGGCGACCAGTCGCTGAATGCCCGCCAAGGCGGTGTCGTCACCGACGGCGGTGATGCGCACCCGCAGTGCGGAATCGGTGGTGACGGTTCCGGCGACGACGTGGTCACCGGGTCCGCGGCGCACTGGCCGGGATTCACCGGTGATCATGGATTCGTCGACGTCGGCGGTGCCGGATTCGACCTCGCCGTCGGCGGGCACCCGTCCTCCAGGCCGGACCACGACCAGGTCGCCGGTCTGCAATCCGCTTGATGCGACGGTGCTGACCGCCCCGTTGTCGTCGACGCGTTCGGCTTCGTCAGGAAGCAGCGCGGCTAGCGATTCCAGCGCGCTCGATGCCTGCCCGAGTGAGCGCATCTCGATCCAATGCCCCAGCAGCATGATCACGATGAGCAGCGCCAGTTCCCACCAGAAGTCCAGCTCGTGAGCCAGCAACCCGAGCGTGGAACCCCAGGACGCGACGAAGGCCACGGTGATCGCCAACGCGATCAGCAACATCATCCCGGGCTGTCGTGAACGGATCTCCGACACCGCACCGGTCAGGAACGGGCGCCCGCCCCACAGGTACATGACCGTGCCGAGTACGGGCGATACCCAAGCCAACGCGCCCGGCACGGTGTAGCCGATCAGGTCGGCGAACATCATGTCCGCGGTCACCACCGGAATCGCGAGGACCAGCATCACCCAGAACAGTCGCCGGAACATCGCGACGTGGTCGCCGTGTCCCGCATGCTCACCGTGGCCAGAGTGCGAATCGTGGCCGGCCGAGCTTGTCTCGAGTTGGTGGCCGGTGTGATCGCTGAGTTCGTGACCGGTGTGATCAGGCTTGTTGTCGTGAGACAGCGGGGGCATGTCACGACCTTCGTGTCCGTGATGCTCGTGGCCGGTGTCAGTCGAGTCTGAGCCGCTGCCGGAGGATGAGGGATCAGTGGACATAGTGGCGACTATATACCCTGGGTGGGTATTTACGCAGGGGTCCACCCGGGTCGAGCGGCATGCCGAGGTCGCTACCTGACTCGCGACGAGAATGGGTCGGTCGTGCCCGGAACGGGCGATACCAGTTTTCACTGGGTCGGCCAGTCGACTGCCGTTCCGATAGACGCCGGACGGTTGCGCAGCATCGTGGCGATCAGCACCGCGGCGAGTACGACCAGGATCGCGGCAACGGTGAGCGCGTAGGCGAACCCTTCGGTCGAGGCCTGCTGGGTGTCTACCGTGCCGGAGAGTGCGTCGCTGTGGCGCGTCGCGAGGGTCACCAAAACCGCCAAACCTACTGCGCCGCCGAGTTGTTGGACCGAGCTCAGCAGAGCGGAGCCGATTCCGGCATTGTCCTCGGTGGTGCCGGTGAGCGCGGTGACCGTCAGGGCGGGCAGGCTCATTCCGCAGCCGAGGCTGGTGACGAGCAACGCCGGAAGCACTCCCCAGGTGTAAGTGTCGGCGCGGTCGATACCGGTCATCAGGAGCAGGCCCGCCGCGCTGATCAGCAACGATGTCACCAATGCCCAGCGGTCACCGAGCCTGTTCACCGCCCGGGACGACAGCCACATCCCCGCCAGAATGCCCGCGCCGAACGGGAGATACGCCAGACCAGCGGTGAACGGCTCGTAGCCGAGGACGGTCTGGATGTGCAACATCAGCAGGAATGCCATCGCGTAGAAGGCCGCAGAGAACAACAACGTTGCACCATTGGCCACGGCCCGAGGCCGAAAGGCCAAGAATGACAAGGGAACCAGCGGCTCGGACGTACGCGTTTCCACGATTACGAAGGCGATCGCCAGCAGCAGTGCTGCAATCATCGCAACTGTGGAACCAACGTCTCCCCAGCTGGTTTCGGACGCCCGCAACAGGCCGTAGACCAGCAGAACCGGCACGGCCGTGATCAATACCGCACCCGGAATGTCTATGCGCGTGCGGCGTTCGCTGCGGCTCTCCGCTACCAACCGGGGAAGCAACACCAGCGCCGCCAAGACCACCGGCACATTGATCAGAAAGACCCACCGCCACGAGGCGAACCCGGTCAGCGCGCCGGAGATCACCAAACCCGACGTGGCACCGAGGGCCGCGGTTCCACCCCAGATTCCGATTGCCTTGGCACGCTCACGCGCACCGGGATAGAGCAGGGTGAGCAACGCCAGCGCGGCCGGGCTCGCCATCGCCGCCCCCGTCCCCTGAACGAATCGGCCTGCCACCAACTGCCACGGTTGCTGCGCGAGCCCGCACAACACACTTGCCACACCGAAAAGTGCGACACCACTGAGGAATACACGCCGGCGGCCGACCAGATCGGCGACCCGCCCGGACAACAACAGAAACCCGCCGAAAGCGAGGATGTACCCGTTCACCACCCATGCCAGACCCGCGGTACCGAATCCGAGGTCATCACGAACGCTGGCCAGCGCGACACTGACCACGTTGTCGTCCAGATTGAGCATGAACTGCACCGAGCAGAGCACGATCAGCACTGCCCGGCGACGGCCGTTGCCCCGGACCGAGGCCGCGTCCGCCGTTGAAGTCGAAGTCATGAAACGAACGGTAGGCACCCGCCGCGACGGCCGCGATACGCCACCAGGCCAGGTAATATCGCGTTGAGGACATAGTCTGGTGACATGCCCGAACCTGCTTTCGAACCCGCTCCCACCGGGGTGGGCGCGATCGTGGTCGGCAGCTTCCCGCTCACGGCGGGACAGTGGACCCACGAGCACTATCACCCACAGCACCAACTGGCCTGGACCCGCAGCGGGGTACTCGGTGTCGCTGTCGGAGAGGCGAATTGGATCCTGCCACCGACCCGCGCGCTGTGGCTGCCCGCAGGAGTCGTTCACAAGACCGGCGCCACCCGTGACGCCGTGCTGTGCAGCCTCTATTTCGAGCCGGACCGCTGCGACCTGGCATGGACCGACCCCACCGCTGTTCGGGTCGATGGACTCTTGGCGCATTTGATCGCCCACCTCGCCCAAGAGGTTCTAGCCGATGATGTACGGCTGCGGGCCGAGGCAGTCGTCCTCGACCTACTGCAACCACTGCCGGTCACACCCATCGACGTGCCACGCCCCACCGATGAGCGAGTACGCGCCGTCACCGACGCCCTTTTGGACAACCCCGCCGATCCACGAAGCATGGAAGCCCACGCCAGGACCGTCGGCGTGAGCCGACGCACCCTGACCCGGCTATTCGTCCAGGACACCGGGATGAGCTTCGACCGCTGGCGCACTCACGCGCGGCTCCAGGTCGCATTGTCACTACTCGCAGACGGTCAGCCCATATCGCGCGTCGCGCACGCCGTCGGATATGGAACGGCCAGTGCGTTCTCCGCGGCCTTCCGACGAACGGTCGGCACTTCTCCGAGGCGATATCTAGGCGACGTTTCCCTCCGGTGAGACGACCACCCCCTTCGACGCTCCGCGGCCTTGCCCCCGACCGGACACCCACGCGGCGATGGTGCCGAGCGCGACGACAACGATGCCCACCACGAGGGCGGCGGACATACCAACGCGGAAGCTGTCGAATACCGTTGCCAGGAACCCGGGTGGTGCGCCGGGTGCTGATCCGAGATCGCCAAGCGAGCGGGCGTCGGTCGAGTCACCCTGTACGGCCATTTCCCCTCACGCGCCGACCTGATCGACGCGGTCTTCACTCGCGCGGTAACCGAGAGCGATCGCATCCTCGACACGGTCGATGTCGACGGCGACCCAAGGGAGGCACTTGGCCGCCTCGTCACGGCATCGTGGAAGATCATCGACCAATTCCGTTCCCTGCTGCTGGCGGCAGAGAACCACATTCCGAGTGAACGAATTCGCGCCGCTCACGAACGTCCCCTGCGACGCGTGCGACATCTCATCGAAAGCGGCCGTGCCGCAGGTGTTTTCCGCGACGACCTACCCGTATCTTGGATGGTCGCGGTGTACCACAGCGTCGTACATGGTGCGGCCACCGAAGTCATCGCGGGCCGACTCACCGACCGAAAAGCGGCCACGCTCATTACGACCACTCTGCTCGCCGCATACGCACCGCAGCCGCCTTCGTAGCACCGAGAAGTGGGCGCCGCAGAGCGCGATGACTAGCCGCGGGCTCAGACCGGTTACCGATCTGAGCCCGCGGGAGTGAGTAGAGCAGACGGCGCCAGCCCTCTCATTCGAGGTGCGGCACAGGAGAGCCGACCATGGCTGACGCCGCGTGCGCTACATCTGACAGCACGAAGGCATCATCGCGCACATCAAGTCACACAGCATTTTGAACGGGTTCATTCGGACCACCTCCTTCCAGATGGGTCGGGTCGAAGCTTCATGCGTCCGCGCCGGGATGGGCGACGAACCAGGGTCGGCACTTAACGCGAACCGATGCAACGCGGGACACAAAGGTCGCTGTCGCGGCGTCCGACATCGGGGCGGTCGTGACCGTGGCCTTGCGCGCTGCCGTTGTCGTGATGGCCGTTTTCGGCACGGTAATTCCCATGCCAGCTGCTGTCACGATTGTCGGAACCGCTGGCGCGGTCGGCGCCTGCCGAAGCGGGCGCGGCGAATGCCTGCCCTGCTGTCAGCAATGTTGCCGCCGCCGCGAGGCACGTAGCCGCGAGTAGCCGTGCAGTCGGCCGAGAGCTTGTCGGCATCGATATGGCGGTGTTCATAGGGCGCCTTTCGCTGGTTCCCAGAAATTTGCTCAGGTTGCGCGATGCGTGCTCGCCCTCCGAGGAAGGACGACCTAGCGTCACAATTTCGTCACCTGCGCATGTCACCGATGTGACGATGCCGAGGTAGACGCGTCCGACACGCGGTGCGTGCGCCTGATCACACAACAGAAACTATTTACGTACCGAGATAGTAGATTGATCGGCGAGGTTGTCAACCAGCCCAGAAGCGGGCCGGTTCCGACATCCCAAAACCTGTTCCAAGCACTGCGATCGGTCGGGAGGTGTGAAGTTGCGCGTTGATCGAACGCCGCCATGGCACAACCCGGCCATGCGACCCACCCAAGCCCCAGCACTCCTGGGCAACCCTGGCGCAGCGACATTGCCATCGTCGTTACATATTCGTTACCCTCGGCCCACAGTGAAACTCTTCGTCCGATTGCGCCGTGGTGGCTGGCTGATCGCGCTGCTGATGGCAGCGCTGCTTGTCGTCCCGGCTGTGGACTGCTCACTGGTGCGCGAACACACTCACTCGGATAACCATCACGCCGTGGATTCAGCTGAAACGTCCGCCTCGGACGCTGGCCTGGCCGAGTTCTTCTTCCCCACAGCCACGACCGCACACTGCGATGTCGACACTGTCCATTGCATCGCGAAGGCGCTTCCTCCAGGCGTCGTCTCGCTGACGCTGGCGGCTATGCTGCTCGCCGCCTTCGCAGCGGTGATGCCGGTTTCGCCGACTCCGCCTGCTGGTGGCGTAGGCGTACGCGGACCACCGGGCCAACCGCCCGGCACGCGTGGCCGCAACATTCTCTCTCTGCACTGCATCGCCCGACGGTGATCGGTCAGCGCCAGGTCGAGTTCTCCTTCTCGGCCGGGGACCGCTGCCCGAACCATCACGGTGCCCGTCTGACGTGGCCACCGATGCAGGAGAGAGACACCCCACATGAACAAAGTCATGCTCGCCAAGCCGATCCAGCACGAGACCGGATTGCTCGGAGTGCCCGAAGCGACCCATCAGCCACGCGGACTCGTCGGTAACACTCCGGTGCTGTGGATAGGCCAGCCGTTGGCATCGGCCGGTCGCGGCTTCTGGGCCAAGCTCGAAGGATTTAACCCTGGCGGAATGAAGGATCGGCCCGCGCTGCACATGGTTCGTTGCGCGGAGGAACGCGGCGACTTGGCACCTGGCGCGCGGATCGTGGAATCGTCCAGCGGCACCCTCGGCCTCGGCCTCGCACTGGCGGGCATGGTGCATCAGCATCCGGTCACCGTAGTAACCGACCCCGGCCTCGAGCCGATCGTCGCGCAAATGCTGGCTGCCTACGGCGCGAAGGTCGACATGGTCGCAGAGCCGCACCCGACCGGCGGCTGGCAACAAGCCCGCCGCGACCGCGTGACTGAACTGCTGGCGCAGGAATCCGATGCTTGGTGCCCCGACCAGTACAGCAACCCCGACAACGTCGACGGCTACGAGTCGTTGGCACTCGAGCTGATCGAGCAGGTCGGCAACGTCGATGTGCTGGTGTGCGCGGTCGGTACCGGCGGCCACTCCGCCGGGGTCGCACGAGTGCTGCGTCGCTTCAACCCGGCGATGAAGCTCATCGGCGTCGACACCATCTCCTCGACGATCTTCGGCCAACCAGCAGGACCACGGTTGATGCGTGGACTGGGGTCGAGCATCTTCCCCGCCAACGTCGACTACGCCGCCTTCGACGAAGTTCACTGGGTCGCACCCGCCGAATCGGTGTGGGCTTGCCGAACTCTGGCCGCGACCCACCACGCCACCGGCGGGTGGAGCGTCGGAGCCGTCGCCCTGGTCGCCGGCTGGACAGCTCGCGTCCAAGAGGCAGGTACCCGCGTCGCAGCCGTGTTCCCGGACGGACCCCACCGCTACTTCGACACCATCTACAACGACGACTACTGCACTGAGCACGGATTGCTCGACGCCGCGCCACCGGTCGAACCCGACACCATCACCCACCCCACCGAACGGGTTGTGCAGCGTTGGACGCGCTGCACAACGGTGTGGAAGCCGTCCGCGGAGGAGCTCGCATCGTGACAGCATTCGCCAAGTTCGCGAGCTTCGATCGACCCGCACAGCTGCTGATGGTCAACCAGTTCGGCATCAACCTGGGTTTTTACATGTTGATGCCGTTTCTCGCCGGTTACCTGGCAGGCCCATTGGGACTCGCCGCGTGGGCGGTCGGGCTTGTCCTGGGCGTTCGCAACTTCTCCCAGCAGGGCATGTTCCTCATCGGCGGGACACTGGCCGATCGACTCGGCTACAAACCGCTGATCGTCGCGGGCTGCCTACTGCGGACCGGCGGGTTCGCGCTGTTGGTCTTCGCTGACTCCCTGCCCGCAGTGTTGATCGCCTCCGCGGCGACCGGCTTCGCCGGTGCGTTGTTCAACCCCGCGGTGCGCGCGTACCTCGCGGCCGACGCCGGTGAACGTCGCGTCGAGGCCTTCGCCGTGTTCAACATGTTCTATCAGGCAGGGATCCTCGCGGGCCCGCTGGTAGGGCTGGCGCTGATGACGGTCGACTTCCGGGTCACCGCGGGCGTCGCCGCGATCGTGTTCGCGGCGCTGACCATCGCCCAGCTGTTCGCACTACCCGCTCGCAAGGGGGAAACCTCGACGGCGAAGACGTCGGTTCTCGATGACTGGCGCACAGTGGTGTCCAATCGCCGGTTCCTGGCGTTCTCGGTGGCCATGATCGGCTCCTATGTTCTGTCGTTCCAGGTCTATCTGGCGCTGCCGTTGCAGGCTGAGTTCATCGCAGGCGCGCAGTCCCAGACGCTGGTCTCGGCACTGTTCGTGGTCTCCGGCGTGGTCGCGGTCGCCGGCCAGCTACGCATCACCGCATGGTTGCGGGCCAGGTGGGGTCCGGGCCGGAGCCTGGTCGCCGGAATGACCGTCCTCGCGGCGTCGTTCATCCCGCTGATCGTGGTGCCGACTCCGAGCAGGTTCGGAACGATCGCCGCCGTCGCAGCCCTGTTGATCACGACGACGCTGCTGGCGATCGGCACCGCCGCGGTGTTCCCCTTCGAGATGGATACCGTCGTCACGCTGTCCGGCGACAGACTCGTCGCCACGCACTACGGGTTCTACAACACCGTCGTCGGCGTCGGCATCCTTCTCGGCAACCTCGCCACTGGTGTCGTCGTAGGCGCCGCCCGCGACGCCGGAATCGACTGGGCGGTCTGGGCGGGGCTCGCCGCCATCGGTGTCATCTCGTCCTACGCGCTGGTCCGATTGGAAAGAGCCGGCGAGCAGCCCGCCGCCTCGGCGGTGTATCGCAGCGGACGCCACCGGCTCCCGGCAGGGCGCCACCGGCGCGAGGAGCGCCCCGCGCCGACTCGGTCCAGCCCGCAGCGGACGAGTCCGCAGAGGCCCAGCCCGTCACGCACGAGTCCACCACCACGCCCCCGCCCGACCATCGGCGATGACCGCCGCCGCAATCCCGCAGGTTCACCAGCGGCCAGGCGGTGAACCGCCGCGGCCACCGAGTCAGGAACGCCACATCCGGAATTGAACGCCGAGGCCCCCCAATCGGGTCCTCGGCCATCCGACATTTCTGACCATGACAAGGACATATGACATGAACACCATTCTGCGGCGGATCGCCCTCACCACCGGTGCCGTCGCGGCCGCGACCGTGCTGGGCGTCGGCGTCGCCTCCGCGCATCTGGCAGTCGAGGCCCCCGGGGCGAAACAAGGTTCCTCCACGGTCCTTTCGTTCCGGATCTCCAACGAATCCGAGCAAGCCTCGACCACCACATTGACCGTCGAGGTGCCCGGTCTCAAGACCGCACGCACCGAGCCGATGCCGGGCTGGGACGCCGTCGTGCAGCGCGATCCGAACAAAATGGCCACCTCGGTGACCTGGACGGCAACACCCGGCGCCGGCGTCGGGCCGGGCCAGTTCCAACGGTTCGTCCTCTACGCAGGTCCCCTGCCCAAGCAGGACACTGTCGCGTTCAAGGCGGTGCAGACCTACAGCGACGGCAAGGTCGTCACGTGGGATCAACCTGCCACCGCTGGTGCGGCAGAGCCGGAGTTCCCGCTGCCCGTCCTCGCTTTGACGGCAGCTGAGCCGGGCGACGGACATTCCCACGGCACCGAACCCGAGAAGCCGCAGGCAGCACCCCACGCCGAAGCCGACACCGAAACCGACTCGGCAGCACGCTGGCTCGGTATCGGTGGACTCGCGCTGGGTGGGCTCGGCGCTGTCGCGGGAGTGGGCGCCCTTGCCCGCACCCGTCGCAATTCTGAGTAGCCGATCTGCCCACGGGCAGGCGTGATATCGGCGCCGGGTTCACTATCGAACCCGGCGCCTTTGCCTTGTCCGGTCGATCGGGCTACTCGACGATCGCCGCTACGTAACCGAGTTCCGCGATGGCCGTGACGATGTCGTCAGGGCTGCTCAGCGCGGGGTCGAGTTCGACGGTGGCACGGCCCTTCTTCATCGACGTCTGGGTGGTGCGAACGCCGGGCAGGTCCTCGAGTGTGTCGTCGACGAGGAGGGCACAGCTACCACAGTGCATGCCCTGGATCTCGAAAGTATGTGTTGCCATGGAATTTCGGGCCTTTCAGGAGATGGTGACGATGCCGGAGTACATACCCATGCCGCAGCTGTAATCCAGGCGGCCGGGCTGCAGAACGCCCAGATCGATGCGAGTTTCGCCGGTCGAAGGCAGCGTCTTCTGGATGTCGAGTTCGGGGATGATCAACGACCGAATACAGCCCTGGGTGCCTTTGGTCTTGATGACGAGGGTGGTCGGAATGCCGGACTTCACTTCGGCGTTGCCGGGGCTGTAGGCGCGATTGCTCGCGGCGATCGTCACGGTCTGCATGCCGTCGGCGATTACCGCGGTACTGGCGTCGGCGGGGGCCGGTTCGACCCCGACTGTCGCAGCCAACCGGCTCGCGGCCAACGGGGAACCGGCCAACTCCAAGCCACCGTTGAGGGTGTAGAGGCCCATGAGCAAGACGACCACACCGGTGGCGAAAGCCAATCGTCCGCGCCAGACGGTGGCGGCTACGCGGGCCGCGTAGCCGAGAACAGCGAACAAGGGGCTGGTACCGAGAACGAACACCGCCATTGTCGCCGCACCCCACCACGGCGATCCCGAAGCCAGGGCGAGAGCTTCCACCGACAGTGTTACTCCGCACGGGATGAGGATCGTCAACATACCGAGCATTGCCGGCGCGACAGCGGACTGTGAGCGGGTCCGCGTGCGAATCAACCGCATCCAGGAGGCAGGCGGTTCGATAACGATGCCACGGAATCCGGGGACTCCCAACTGCGCGAGGCCGAAGACGACGATCAATAGCCCGGCGCCGATCTGTAACCAGGTGCGAGTCCCGACCGACAGTTCGAAGACGCCACCCAGCGCGCCGAGCAAGGCGCCGAACACAGTGTGCGAGAGAAGCTTTCCGGCGAGAAACCCACCCACTGGGGTGAGGTCGTCCCCGATACGGCTACTCCACCGACGCAGCGCGGGCGCCTCCGTAGTGGACGAGGCAGAGGCCGGGGACAAAGCGGTGGCGCCCGCAGCGGCGGCGCGCTGGCGGGTGATCAATCCGGTGAGCAAGCCGCCTTGCACTGCGGCGCAGGAGACACCACCAGCGAACAGGCCGGTGACCAGGACAGGGAAAAGGTTCACGAGAAGTACTCCTGTGGACAATAGAACGAGATCGATGTGGACCGGCACGGGAATGTCGGCCGACGGAGGCCAGGTGCCGCCGGTTGGCGAATCGGGCCAGCGTGCTCTACGTACGCAGGATGCAGAGTTCGTGGAGGCTCGGTTTCCGTATCGGAATCGTGCGTCGCGGTAGCACTCGGCGCCGGTAGAGCACAGGCAGCGGAGTGACGGTTGTGTCCGGCCGCACCGTTAGAAGCGCGCCCAGCAGAGCCAGGAATACCGCGAGGCACGCCATCACCACGTCGACAGTGGTCGGCGAAAGCCCTTCGTACTTCACGTCAACCGCCGGCTCGGAATGGTCGGCGACGATCGCCTCGTGGGTGCCCTCCCCTGTGCGGTGGACGCCGCTCGTCGGCATCGCGGCAGTCGGCGCAGCGGCCGTGGCAGTGGGCCGCGACTGTTCCATCGTCATCGAGCTGGTCGACATCGCGGCGACATGGCAGGGACTGCCTTCGATCATGGCGATCGCGAACAGGGCCGCGAACACCGCGACGAACCGCGCGAATCCGACGCGGCTCAGTGTCGGGGCAGCACTCACCCCGCAGATACTACTAACTAGGTACGTAGAACCGGCAGGCGGCCGGTCAACCGCCCTCAGCCACCCCACCGCGCGATGAGCAGGGGTGCGTTCATCTGCTGATTGATCTGGAGCGCGACCGTCGCGACAAGCAGAACTGGAAGGTAGACACGCCGATCGACGGCAATGTTCACCCATCGTCCGGTGCGCATGCCGATAGCGGCCCGGATCAGCGCTGCCACCGCGATCGCCATCAGTAGCGGCCCAGCGGGGTTGTACCGCAGCGCATCCCAGACCTGCCCATGCAGCAGCAAATACCACGACCTCGTCCCTCCGCAGAACGGGTCCATGATTCCCAGCTGATGCAGCGGGCCGTGCAAGTCCATCGAGGGGATTCCGAACAGCACCAAGACCAGCGCGCCCACCGCCGCGACGAGTGCCGACCAGGTCAACCACCGATGCCCGTCGGACGACTCGACCGATATATGCGCAGGCCGCGCCACCATTGCGCGCGTCGGTCCTGCACCGACGCTTTCGCGTGCATCCGGTTCATCCATGATGCCCCCTCGATCCGACGAACTCATCTACTACATGGGTACACAGACAGTAGTCGATCGCAGAACATTCCGCCCCGACCGAGGCAGAGACCGCTAGCCGGGCTGACACACTCCGAGCCCGATCACAGCGACGAGCGTCGCGATCATGGGACCGGCAAGAACTGTGGCGATGATCAGCGCTGAGACGATGCCGACCATCGAGCGGCCCACTGGGGAGGCGGACGCAAGCCGAGTCACACGATCAGCGAGTCCGACTTCGGTCGCACCGAGCGTGCTTGCACCGTTCGAGTCGGCCAGGGTGAGCAACGCCTCGCGAACGGTTTCCCGACCATGCGAGGCGGCGGCAACATCGTCGGCCGACATTTCGACGAGACGGGCAACCTGAGCCGCCCCGACAGTGAACAGATCGATCCGCGGGAACGCCCCGGCCAAAGCGCGCGTAACAGCAAGGAGAAGGTGGTGCTTGCCTGCGAGGTGAGCACGCTCGTGTGCCAATACGGCCGCGAGGTGCGCTTCGTCGAGTGCGGCGACAATTCCCTGAGTGAGGACAATCGTGTGCGGATCCCCCGCAACCGAGTACGCGGCGGGCTCTGGATGATCGATGACAACGGCATCGTGACCAGCATGCGGTCGCCCGACGATCCTGGCGGCGCGCGCGTGCCCATGGGTCACCGAACGTGCCCGCACCAGTGCACGGCCCACTCCCCCTATCAACACGACCCCTGCGGCAACGCCGCACGTCACCAGGACCAGCAGGCCCATCTGGACAGCTGTTCCATATTCGCCGATCGCCGCGTCGTGGAGCTGATCAAAGCATCGACTCAGGTTGAGATGCTGGTCGGCGAGCATGTCGCGGACGACATCCGCGATAACGAAGCCGATCGCGGCCACCCAAGCCAGCACGACCGACCCGATCGCGCTGAGCCACGCGATCAAGCTCAGGCGCGGGCCGACACCGCAGCGCGTCGACCGAATCAGGGTCGGCGGAGCGAGAACCATGACGACCAGGCTGTAGACGAGCAGGCAGATAGCGACGCTCATCGTCGGTCACACTTCGACGCCACCGGCAGGGTCGGCAACGACTGCACTGCTGGCACGAGGGGACTCCTTGCGGATCGAGATCCGAGGTCAGCGACGGATCAGAGAGGCGACTTCATTGTATCGACCCCTCGCCGAGTACCTCCGGCACAGACAGGGTCGAGCCCCTTTCCTCCATAACCGGCAATGTTGCGTCAACCGGCAACACCATCTACTGTCTACTAACGTAGACAGTAGATGCTTGCGTCAGCAGGACGAGCTGGCGCGAGACGCTCCCTCCTGGGGCGTCGACTGCGGCGGAGATGGCACGATCCCCTCATCTCGTGCGTTCGCCGCGATCACCTGAAGTGGGGCGAGAGATTGTGGCGATCCGGCCCCACTTCAGGACAATCCCGTCAGTCAGAACCCCAATGCTGTTCCATCACAATGCCTTTGCTGGCCATCCAGGGCAGTGGGTCGATCTTGACACCGTCCTGATCCCAGATTTCCAGATGCAAGTGCGGGCCGGTGGAAATGCCGCGGTTGCCGACCGAAGCGATCACATCGCCGGCGTTCACTCGCTGACCTTCCTGGACATAGATGTCATTGATATGGCCGTACACGGCGGTTGTTCCGTCGTCCTGCCCGACACGAATCCACTGACCGAATCCCGATGCCGGACCGGCTTCGAGCACCGTCCCGCCGAGAGCGGACCGAATGGGCGTTCCCAGCGCATCCGCGATGTCTACACCGGAATGGAATTGACCCCATCGCGCACCGAATACAGAACTGATGTCACCAGCCAACGGCAACGCCGCTGGTGGCGCGACCGCTTGTGACGGAGCGGGAATCACCTGCTGCTGCAGATCCTCGATGAACTGTTCTGCCTGAGCGAGCGGACCAACGACTTCCACTGGCAGTCCAGCTAATCCGAACGGCGCGGCAGCAGGTTCGACGCCATGGGCGACATCCGGAGCCAACGGCGCGGCCATCGCGACTTGCGTCGACGTACTGAGTAGGGCTCCGGCAGCCGCCGCGACACCGACGGCCACCTTGATTCGGCCATCCGGCGCAGGTTCGGCGCGATGCCGACCCGACCGCCTGGAGTCGGCGAGTAGATGTTGAACGGACAGGGAACCAGAAGTCTTTCGGTGATGTGACAAGGCTCGTCCTCGGGTCGATCGGCGAAAGGCGCCTCGACCAGGTCGTTGCCGACTTATCGACAGCGACTTTCGGCGCGCGGCGTGATAAGAACTGTACCGATCCGTGACCGCCCCGCAACCATTACGTCAGCACCGCAGACCGAACCCTTCGACTCAGGTAGATAGGCAACTCACCTGCGGATATCTACTATTTTATGCAGTAATGGATGCGTTCACCCAACGAGCGCGTCACTGAATTTTGTTGCTATGCAAGGCATTTCAACATTCAGTGATCTGCGTCACTTTTTGGATTGAACATCACTACTGTCTAGATGCATAGTTTGGGCTCACCGCCAGCCGGGCGGGGACAGTCCGTCTTGCCGCTGCCGTCGGCGGTCCAACCATGTCCGGCCCGAATCGCCAGTACCCCCCGCGGCTCGGGCGGTCGACCTCGCTCGAGTTCGTCGCAGTAGATCTACCATCCGGCTTAGTACGTAGCCGAATACGAACACAAGCTTCCCCGCCCCGGGCGGATGAACTTACATGTGGATGACACTGGTCACGTTTAGCCAACCATCCGATGGATCACAAACGCTATAGAGTCACACCACGCATCAACTTTGCGACTTGCAGGGCATCCGAACAAATGGGCGACCACCTGCGCTTCACTCGTCGACCGGACCATCCTGCCGACCATGTAAAACGCCATCGACGCAGATTGCCCGATCGATCGTCGCGACTCCCGAGCAACGCGGGCGCAGGTCGAACCCGTTGACAAACTTAGGTACTGCTTACCTAAGCTCTCGGCCCATGACAGTGATAGGCACATCGCATCGCTCCCCGATGCGGCACCCGATCGTGGTGCTCGCATTCGGGGTTGCGGCATTGGCGCTGTGTGCGGGGTTGAGCCTGGCGCTCGGCTCTCGCGACATCTCGGCGCCCGCGGTGATCGATGCGCTGCTCAGCCGGGTTCATGGTCGCGACGCGGCGGTGATCACGGGAATGCGGGTGCCGCGGACTCTCGTCGGGATGGCAGTGGGCGCGGCACTCGGGTTGGCCGGCGCGATAGTGCAGGGAGTCACCCGCAATTCACTGGCCGCGCCGACCACTCTGGGTATCAACGCCGGGGCCGCGCTCGCTGTGGTGACCGCTATCTACGCGCTGGGTCTTTCTCAGCCCGGCCAGTATGTGTGGTTCGCCTTCGCCGGTGCCGCCGCTGCCGCGCTGTTCACCCTCACCCTGGGCAGGCGGGCAGGCGGGGTCGACCCGATTCGGCTGGTCCTCGGCGGCATTGTCGTGCAACTGGTCTTGGCGTCCTGGACCTCCGCGGTACTGCTGTTCAGCGAGCGCACCCTAGACGAGGCTCGCTTCTGGCTGGTCGGATCGATTGCGGGACGAGACCTCTCGATTCTGATTCCGCTCCTTCCCGCTTTCGTCCTCGGTGCGATGATCGGCCTCGCGATCGCCGCCACACTGAATACGCTGGCACTCGGAGACGAAGCCGCGGCAGCGCTCGGTGTGCCGGTCGGGCGGATCAGGGCCGCCGGCATGGTGGCCGTGGTGCTGCTGGCCGGATCGGCCGTCGCGGTCGCCGGGCCCATCGCGTTCATCGGCCTCGCCGCACCGCACCTGGTCCGGTTGGTGCTGGGCAGCGACCATCGTGTGCTCATCCCTGGTTGTCTCATCGCCGGGCCACTGCTCCTGCTGGCAGCCGACGTTGTCGGCAGGCTCATCGCACCCCCGACCGAAGTAGAGGTCGGCATTGTGACTGCCTTCGTCGGTGCTCCGCTGCTCGCGGTCCTCGCAAGCCGGAGGCAGATCCGATGATCGCCCGAACTTCCTTGTCTCGCTGGATGATTCCAATCGTCGCGACGACGTTTCTGCTCGCGCTGGCCGCCTTGGCCATCGCCGCGCTCACCGCGGGCGAAGTGTCGATGAGCGCGGCGACCGCTCTGGCGGCCGCGTTGGGTTTCGGCGATCGTGGCGACGTCTTCGTGGTGCAGGAGTTCCGTGCGCCGCGGTTGGTCGCGGGCGTCATCGCGGGCGCGGGCCTGGCCGCAGCGGGCGCAGTGCTGCAACGGCTGTTCCGTAATCCGCTCGCTTCGCCCGATGTGATCGGCGTGACCGGCGGTGCTTCGTTCGGCGCCGTGATCGTGCTCGCGGCCGGGGCGAGCCAATCGGCGATTCCGTTGGCCGCGCTCGCGGGTGGGATGTTCGCCGCGCTCGCGCTCGGCGCGATCGGCTGGAAGTCGCAGTTGTCGACGGCCCGGCTGGTACTGGTCGGGCTGGCGATTCAAGCCGGGCTGGCTGCCGCCGTGAACCTTGTCATCGTCCGGTTCCCCAAGGAGCTGGCCGGGTCAGCGATGCGCTGGACCGCGGGCTCCCTCTATGGCCGGACCTGGCCGGAAGTGAGCGGAGCGGCGATCGGTTGCGTGCTCGTGATGGTGCTGCTGTACGCGCAGTACCGGACCCTGGCGGTGCTCGACCTCGGCGACGACTCGGCGGGTGCGCTCGGGATCGGCGTGGATTCCGCGCGGCTGCGATTGCTGATCACCGCGGTGGCGATGGCGGCGCTCGCAGTCGCGATCTCGGGTCCCATCGTGTTCGTCGCCCTGGCGGTGCCGCAGATCGTGCAGCTGCTGTGCGGGCCACCGACGCCCGCGACCCTCGCCGTCACCGCACTCGCCGGGGCAAGTCTGCTGGTCGCCGCGGACTTCACCGCCCAACATCTGCTACCGGTCCACGGACTGCCGGTGGGAGTCGTCACCACCACCGTAGGCGCGCCGTGGCTGCTGTGGCTGCTGGTCCGCGACAGCGGCCCGGCGATCAGGAGAACCGCATGAACGAGAGCCGAAACGAACTCACCACGCACACGCTGTCGTTGAGCTATGGCGATCGTGTCGTGGTCGACGGGCTTGATCTGACGCTGCCAGGCAACGCCGTCACCGCCATCGTCGGTCCCAATGCCTGCGGAAAGTCCACACTGCTGCGGGGACTCACCCGGCTGCTGCGCCCGGCGGGTGGCACGGTCACCCTCGACGGCGCCGACATCCATCGGCTCCCCGCACGCGCCCTCGCGCTGCGGCTCGGGCTACTCCCCCAGCAACCGGTGACACCGGAGGCGATCACGGTCGAGGCGTTGGTTCGGCTGGGCAGGTATCCACACCAAAGGCTTCTGCGTCCGTGGTCGGCGAGCGATCAAGCGGCCGTCGAAGACGCCTTGGCCCGGACCGCGACCGCACAGCTGCGTGCCCTCCCGGTCGATCAGCTTTCCGGTGGCCAACGCCAACGCGCTTGGATCGCCTTGGCTTTGGCCCAGGACACCGATCTTCTGCTCCTCGACGAGCCGACCACCTTCCTCGACCTGCGCCATCAGCTCGACGTGCTCGACCTCGTCACCGATTTGCACGCAGAGGCGGGACGCACCGTCGTCATGGTGCTGCACGACCTCGGTCAGGCCGCCCGCTACGCCGACCATCTCGTCGTGCTGCACGAGGGCCGTCTGGCCGCGGCGGGACCACCCGCCGACGTGCTCGACGCCGACCTCGTACGCACCGTCTTCGACGTCGACTGCCGCGTCATCCCTGATCCCGAGACCGGAACGCCGCTCGTCATACCACGCAGCCGCAGCGCCCGAGATACCAGGTCCGGGCGCGATACCACCGCTGTCCGGGCCTGACCCCGACCTTTTCACTCGCGACACCCGATTCCGGCTCCGTCGCGTTCGCTCCATGAGAGATGAGGACCAGCCATGTCCATTCGGTGTTTCCGCCTGCGCGGATCCCGTCGTATCGGCGCTGCGACAGCAGGTGCCGTGATCGCTGTCTCGGCACTCGTCGGTTGCGGAACTGACTCCGCTACAACAGCTCCCACGGTGTCCGCCGATGAGACGGCGTCGTTCCCTCGCACCCTGGAGACCGCCAAGGGGCAAGTGACGATCCCCAGCGCGCCGCAGCGCGTGGTCGTCCTCGACACCGCCGAACTCGACTCGGTCACCCTGTTGGGAGTCACCCCGGTGGGCGCGGTCGTCCCGCATACCAAGACCGGGGGTGGCTTCCCCGGTTACCTCGCGAGCGGTCTCGACAAGGTCAGCGATGTCGGCCCTCTGCTGGAGCCGAATCTGGAGCGCATCGCCTCGCTGAAGCCCGATCTGATCCTGTCCTCGAAGGTCCGCCACGACAAGATCTACGACAAGCTCAGAGGTATCGCGCCCACGGTTCTCACCGAGACCACCGGCGGCCCGTGGAAAGCAAACCTGGCGGTGCACGCCGCTGCCCTCGGCCGTGATCAGGCCGCGGCGACCGCCCTGCGCAAGTACGAGGACCGAGCCCGGGCCCTCGGCGCGGCGATCACAACCGCACACCATGACACGGCGCCCAGCGCCTCGGTCGTGCGGTTCCTCGCGGGGCCGACCCGGCTGTACCAGAGCACCTCGTTCAGCGGCGTCGTCTTGGCCGATGTCGGCCTGAATCGGCCCGCCTCGCAGACCTCGACCGACCCCAAGAAGACGATGACCGAGGTCAGTCCCGAGCAGATCGACCAGGCCGACGCCGACCTGATCTTCGTCGCCACGATCGACGACCCGGGCAAGACCCCGAAGAACGCGGTGACCAGCAGCCCTGTGTGGAAGGACCTGCGCGCGGTCCGCGACGGCAAGGTCTATGAGGTTCCCGACGAGACCTGGATGTCGGGCATCGGCGTCCAGGCGGCCCAGCGGATGCTCGCCGATATCGCCCAGGCCACCGGCGTGGCACTGCCCACCGAATAGGTCCGCCCGCCGAACAAGACGAAAGGGTTGCCGTGCAGCTCTATCTGCTCGCATTGAATCCCACCGACTCGGTGTCGGACGGATATCTACCCGCCGCCACCGCGCTCGGACTCGACGTCACGATCCTCAGCGACGATCCCGAACCGCACCAGGCACGCCACCCCGGCGTCGACGCGGTCCGCTGCGATGTCCGTGATCCCGAAACGGTCATCGCGGCGATCGCCGCGGGTCCCGCACCTGCCGCGGTCTTCACCAACAGTGACCATCTGCAAACCCCGGCCGCTATCGCCGCCGCGTATTTCGGTCTGCCCGGCAAGGACTGGCGCGCGACGCTGCGGGTGAACAACAAGGCGGAGATGCGTCGTCGGCTGGACGCGGCAGGCCTCGGCGGGGTCTGGTCGGCCGAACTCGGTCCGCTGCAGGACCCGGCGACGCTGGCCGATCTCGCTGTGCCACTGCCCTGTGTGGTCAAACCACGCGAAGGAGTGGCCAGCGAGGACGTGTACCTGGTGCACGATGTCGAGGAATTGGTGCTGCGCGGCAAGCACATTCGAGAGCGGCGTCCCGGGGTGCCGCTGCTCGTGGAGGAGTACTTGCCCGGTCAGTTGTTCACCGTGGAAACACTCGGTGACGGCCGACGGCGGCATGTGCTCGGCGGATTTCGCACCACACTCACCGCACCACCGCAATTCATCGAGTTGCGCCATACGTTCGTCGGCGCGCACCCGCCGCACATCCTCGGCCAGGTATGCGATCAGCTCGACGCGCTCGGGGTCGGATTCGGTGCCTGCCACACCGAGTTCGTCGTGGACCAGGGTCGTGCCCGGCTCATCGAGGTGAACTATCGCACCATCGGCGACCAGTGCGATCTGGCGCTACGTGACGTTGTCGGCATCGACCTGTTCGAGCACGTCCTGCGCACCCACCTCGGGGAACCGCTCGCCGCCGATCTCGGGCTTCGCACCGGCTTCGGTGCCCGCGTCGATCACGTCTGCGCCGCGGATTCCGGCACGTTGCATGCCGCTCCCGCGGCGCTGACCCACGTTGTCGACGGTGTCGACCTCACCTATCGACCGCTGCGTGCGATCGGCAGCCACCACCGGCTCACCCTCACCAATCGTGACTATGTCGGCGTCTTGCGCACCGTAGGTCCCGACAGCGCCACCGTCGACCGCGTCGCCGACCACTTCCTGACCGAGCAGCGCTGGGAGGTGCACCCGTGACCGCGCCCGCCCACCCGAGTCCTATCGATCCCCTCCTTCTGCCCGACGCCGACGAATCCGCTCTGGTGCGGCGCATGCTGGCGACGATGTTGCGCGAGGACGTCCTCGGCGTGCGGACCCGGTCGAGCACCGAGACCAGGCCCGACGGCCGGTGGTTACGCCTGACCCGCACCGTCGGCACAGAGTCGATCACCGTGTGCCTGCCCGTCGAGCCCGACGGTTTCCTCTGCACCGACACCGTGCGAGAGCCGCAACTGTGGCGCGAACCCGACGGCACCCGATTCGATTCGGTGGCCGGAGTCGTCGGTGTGTTCGCCGACCTCGCCGATCCCGTCGACCGGAGTGGATTCGACGATTTCGGCGCCGAATGCGCGAGCGCGTTGTCTGCCATGCGACTACATACCGCGACCCGAGGCCGCACCACCGCGCGGCTCATTGCCACCTACGGGTGTCAGCTCGACCGATGGACCGGCCCGGCCGCCCTCGGCTTCGACACCCTCGCCGCGCGCCACGACCACCCCGTCTACCCCGCCGCCCGAGCGCGCACCGGGCTGACCACCGAGCAATTGCGTTCCTACGCACCAGAATTCCATCCCACCTTCGCCTTGCGCTGGCTGGCGGTCCCCGTGGAGCAGATCACCATCGTCGGGACTCTCGAACTGCCGGCGTTCTGGCCGACGCCCGCCCAGCTCGGCGCCCCGGAGCTGTCCTCGACACACGTGCTGCTACCGGTCCACCCGCTCAGCATCGGCCCGACCCTCGATCAGGCAATCCGATCACTCGGTCTCGACGGCCGTGCGGTGCTGCTGGACACCGAGTTCCTCGACGTCGTGCCGACCTTGTCGATGCGGACCGTCGCCTGCCTCGACGCGCCCGGCGAATACCTCAAGCTGCCGCTGACCACCGCGACACTCGGCATCCGCAATGTCCGCACCATCCGGCCGAGGACCCTGTCCGACGGCGCACTGTGTCAACGGCTGCTGACTACCGTGCTGGCCGGGGAAGCTCGCTTCCGCGAACGGATTCTGCTGGTGGACGAGAGCATCTACGCCCAGGCCGCCCACGAGCTGCTGGCGGTGCTGTGCCGGCGTGACCCGCCCGCGGTGCGCGGCTGCGTCGTCGTCCCGATGGCGGCCCTGCTGTGCCGCGCACACGACGGCCGCCCGGTGATCGATCACCTGGCCGACCGCTTCTACGGCGGCGATGTCATCGCCCTGTTCGACGCCTGGCTCGAGCTGCTGTTCGACTGGCAGGCCACGCTGTTCGGATACGGCATGGCGCTGGAATCACACCAACAGAACATCTCCCTCGTCCTCGACGACCGCGGTGGCCCCACGCTGCGCCTGTTGTTCAAGGACAACGACACCCCGCGCGTGCACACCACCCGGCTGCGGCACCGGCTCGGCGACGAACCGGCGGCCTTCGCCGATCCCCGGATCAATGTCGATGACGACGGGCCACTCACCGACCTGTTCACCACGATCACCGTGCATCTGTGTGCCGGGGCTTTCGCGTTCGCTCTCGCCGACCTGGGTCGGGCACCGTTGTCCGACCTGCTCGGCATGGTCCGCGACCGGCTCGAGCAAGCCATCGCGCGCCTGGACACCCCGTGTGCCGACCGGTTGCGCGCCGACGTGCTGGAAGCGCCGTCGCTGCCGGTGAAAGCGATGGTCAGCGCCGCCACCTTGTTCAGCAAACAGCGCAGCGGTGCCGTGGATGTGAACAAGCACTACACGAGCGGACCCAACTATCTGCGTGACGGAGCGGCGCGGTGACCCGAGCGCCACTCGCCCCCACGCCGACCACGCAGGCCGGGCGCGGAAATCAGATCTACGCGGTGGCGGGATGCTATTTCGTCGCGTCCTTCGCGGCGCTCGGTCTACCGCCGTACCTGACGACGATCCTGCCCGAGCTCGGCGATCCGACGGCGCGGTGGGCCGGAGTGCTCTATGTCGTGCCTACCGTGTTCGGCGGTCTCGGCGCCCCACTGTGGGGCAGGCTCGCTGATCGGTACGGCCAGAAACGATTGCTGCTGCGCGCCCAACTCGGACTCGCGGCCGCGTTCCTGCTGGCCGGGTGGGCCGACTCACTGCCGCTGTTCGCCGCCGCACTGATCCTGCAGGGTGTACTCGGCGGCACCTTCGCCGCCTCGAGTGGGTATCTGGGTGCTTCGTTGCGCGGGCCCGCGCTGGCGCGGGCGCTGACCGTCCTGCAGGGCAGTGCCCGCCTGGCCCTGGTCATCGCGCCCATCGCCGTCGGGGCACTGTCACCGTGGTTGTCGCCGCATCGGCAGTATCTCGTGCTGGCGTTGCTACCGCTGGCTGCCGCGCTGATGCTGGCGTTCCTACCGGAACCCTCGGCCGGTGTCGATGAGCCGTCGCGAGCCGCTACCCACAGCGAAGCCGGCGACACCGCCTCGCTGCGGGCACTGTTCGCGCTGGAATTCGGTTTCGTCTTCGCTACCGTCGTCTCGTTTCCGTACCTGCAGGCGCTCATCGAACAACACCTGCCCGAAACCGGCGCCCTCGTCGTCGGCGTGTTGTTCGCCGTGCCCCACCTCGTGTATCTCGCCACCGCGACGACCGCGCAGCGAGTAGTGCGGCTCGACACCTCGACCCTTGTGATCATCGGATTCGGCTGCCTCGCACTGGGTTCGGCTGGACATCTGTGGGCGGACAACCTGACCGAGCTCGTCCTCACCCGAGTCCTGCTCGGAGTCGGACTCACGCTGTGCCTGCTCGGCCGCAACGCGCTCGCCGCACACTGTGCGAGCCGTCGCCCGGCGGGGCGAATGTTCGGCTCGCTCGAATTCTTCGCCAAGGCCGGGGCGGTCGCCGCCGGTCTCACCGCCACCGTAGTGAACCTCGAATTCGGCCCCGCCGCACCAGCTCTGGCCGGTGCGGTCGTCGCAGCCGCCGCGCTGTCGATCACGACCGGCGCAGTCCTGCGCTCCCGGACCGCCGTCCACTGACCCGATGGAGTCGTCCATGTCGAACACCGCCCTGCCCGAAACGCTGACCGCGCCGTCCGTGCTGCCAAGTGCCGACGACGCCGTCGCCCACACCTTGCTCAACTGCCTGCTGCGCGAGGTGTCCGGCCCCGAAAGCCAGTCCGCCGTGTCCGGTGACCATCTGCTCTTACGGCTTCCACGTCGGGATGTGCTGTTGCGCATCCGGATACGGCGGACCTCACGCATCGGCGCGCACCGCTTCCTCGGCCCGGTCGAGCATCGACACAGCGGGCAATGGCGGCCGGTCGACTGGCAGACCCTCGCCCGCTATGCCCACGATGAGCTCGCACTGCACAACGGTGTGGCCAACGACGAGTTCCTCGCCCAGATCGCCTCCAGCCATGCGACGCTGACCACCACCCTCGAATCGGTACCCGATGTCGGCGACCTCGACTACCTCTCCTCTGAGCGGTCCCTGATATTCGGCCACCGCTTCCATCCCACGCCGAAAGCCCGCACTGGATCGCCCGAGCAATGGGCCAGGTACTCCCCCGAGGTGGGCGCCGGATTCGGGCTGCGCATGCTCGCCGTGCGCACCCATCTCATCGCCGAGGAAAGCAATGACCAGGCGGCGTCGGCCGCACTCGACGATCTCGGACCGACCGTGCCCGTCGGGTATCGGCTGCTGCCCGCCCACCCATGGCAGTACGAGATGATGCGTACCCGGCCCGCCGTGCAGGCCGCCCTCGATCGGGGCGACATCATCGATTTGGGGGTCGGGACAAAACAATTCGCCGCTACCGCGTCCGTACGCACCGTCTACGACGGCACGACATTCCTCAAGTTCAGTCTCAATGTTCGGATCACCAACTGCCTGCGGAAGAACGCGTGGTACGAGCTGACCGGCGCGGTCACCCTCGACCGGATCCTGGCACCGATCTTCGAGCAGCTGCACACCCGCTTCCCCGGCAGCGCGATGCTGCGTGAACCCGCATACCGCAGCCTGGCCCTGCCCGGAACGAACGGCGGCCCAGATCGCGAACTGCTGGAAGGGTTCGGCGTGATCGTGCGCGAAGGGCTGTCGGGACGATTACGCCCCGGTGTCACCGCCTTGCTCGCCGCCGCCGTCGCCGACGAATATCCGACGGGCCCGGCACACATTTCCCGGCTGCTGCCCGATCAGGACGCGGACCAGGCGCTGCGCTGGTGGGACGCCTATCTGGACCTGCTGGTTGCCCCGATTCTCGCCGCGTACTTCGAGTTCGGCGTGGTGCTCGAACCGCACCTGCAGAACGTGCTGATCGGGGTAGACGGCGCCGGACTACCTGTGCAGGTACTGTTCCGGGATCTCGAGGGCACCAAGCTCGTCGCCGACCAGCACGAGGCGGTGCTGGCCGCCCTGTTGCCCGAGGTCGGTCAGCGGATGACCTACGACGCGCACCGCGGCTGGGACCGTGTTGTCTACTGTCTGTTCGTCAACAACATCGCCGACATGCTGGCCGCGCTCGCCGATCTGCATCCCGCACTCGAGACCGTTCTCTGGGAACGGGTGCGCGACAAGGTGTGCGGCTACTCCGCGCAGGCTGGTCACCCGCCTCGCCTCGCCGCGCTGCTGGCCGGAGTTCCGCTGCCCGCCAAGGCGAATCTACTCACCCGATGGGAGCGCAAACCCGATCGCGACGCCGGATACGTCCGACTACCCTCCCCGCTGACGAGCCCACCGCTGTCCGAATACGGAACCAGCGCCCTGGCGGAGCTGACCCGGTGATCACGCTCTCCGACACAGCGGCGGGTTGGGCGAGGACCCTGCCGGATGCCGATCTTCCGGCCTATCTCTACGATCTGGCCGCCCTGCGCGACCACGCCGCCGCGGTGCGCGCCGCGTTGCCCGAGCAGGTGGAGCTGTACTACGCCGCCAAGGCGAACCCGGAATCGCGCCTGCTCTCGGCACTCGCCGGGTCGGTCGACGGCTTCGAAGTTTCGTCGGGAGGTGAACTCGCGCATGTGGCCGGCGCGGTGCCCGGCCACCCACTGGCCTTCGGTGGGCCGGGAAAGACCGCCGCCGAGCTACGGGCAGCCCTCGATCACGGGGTGCATCGCATCCACGTCGAGAGCGTCGGCGAGCTTCGGGCGTTGGGAGCGCTGACCGACCGGGCCGCCCAGCCGGTCGATGTGTTGCTTCGGGTGAATCTGCCGCTCGACTCGCGCACGCTGGCCGACAGCGCCCTGGCGATGGGCGGGCGCCCCACCCCGTTCGGCCTCGATCCACACGATGCCACCGAGCTGCTGGCCGAACTGGCCGGTGGCCGATATCCGGGACTGCGCTGGCGTGGCGTGCACGCCCACCTCACCAGCGGACTGGAGGCACCGGAGCTGGCCACCATCGCGGCCGCGGTTCTCCGGTGGGCGACCGAGACAGCCGATCGCCACGATGTCGCGCTCACCGAGGTGAACATCGGCGGCGGTATGAACGTCGACTACGCCGCACCGGAGCGCCGGTTCGATTGGGCCGCTTACGGCGCCGCGCTCGACGACCTCGTGCAGGCGACGCCGGGGCTGCGGCTACGGATCGAGCCGGGCAGGTCGTTGACCGCCTACTGCGGTTGGTACGCCACCGACGTGCTCGACGTGAAGTCCAGCCACGGCGGCGAATTCGCCATCGTGCGCGGCGGCACACACCACCTGCGCACGCCCGCGACGAAAGGCCACAGTCAGCCCTGCGCGGTGGTTCCGGTCGACGGGTGGGACCAGCCCTGGGCGAGACCACGCGCCGCGACCACGTCCGTCACCGTTGCCGGTCAGCTCTGCACACCCAAAGATCAATTGGCACAAAACGTCTCGTCCGACGTACTGCGGGCAGGCGATCGGATCGTGTTCGGACTCGCCGGCGCCTACGCCTGGAATATCTCCCATCACGACTTCCTGATGCACCCGCCTCCGACATTCCACTTCGCCGACGAGACCGGCGTGAGCCGATGACACCCGTCAATCACGTCCGGCGCAAGCTGGCCGACGGGGAGCAGGTGCACGGACTGTTCTGTTCGATTCCCGCGCCCACGCTGGTCGAGATGGTCGGCTTGGCCGGCTACGACTTTGTCATCATCGATGCCGAACACACGCTGCTCGATCCACAGAATCTCGAGAACCTGATCCGCGCCGCGCAGGTCGCGGGCCTTACTCCCTTTCTGCGCGTGGCCCCGCACGACACCGCGACCATGCTGCGCGGGCTCGACGCCGGGATCCTCGGCATTGTCGTGCCGCATGTGCGCAGTCGCGCGGATGTCGACGCGGCAGTGCGGGCCGTCTACTACGCGCCCGTGGGTATGCGCTCGCTCGGCAGCGGGCGGGCGGCGGCCTACGGCCTGGACGACCCCGTCGAGCAGTGCCGGCGCAGCAACGCCGAAGTCATGCTCATCGCCCTGATCGAAGACGCCGACGCGGTGGATTCGATCGACGATATCCTGCGCGGTGGCGGCATCGACATGATCCTGCCCGGCATCGCCGATCTGTCCCAATCCTTGGGCGTGCCCTGGCAATTGCGGCATGAGACGGTGCAGGCGGCAGTAACGCGGCTGCACGAGAGCTGTACGAACCACGGTGTCGACTTCTGCGCGCTCGTCCGCACGGCGGAGCGCCACAAGCACTGGCGAGCGGCAGGCGTGCGTGCCTTCACCTGCGGTGACGTCGCCACTCTCGCGGCTACCGCCCTGCGCGCCAACCTGACCGACCTGGTGTCACAACTGCCCCGGGTCGGCAGCCGGTACCGGAGGGAATAGCGCTACCGCAACGCACTACCTTGCTGCCATTGATCCCACGACACGCTCCAGTCGCCGTTCTGCCACACTTCGAGTGGGGCGCCACCGGTATTGCGAACTTCGACTACATCTCCCGGTTGGGAGAAGTTGAAGAACCATTCGGCGTTCGCGGGGCTCAGGTTGAGGCAACCATGCGACACGTTGGTGTTGCCCTGCGCCCAGATGCTGGACTCGAGCGCGTGCAGATAAATGCCATCGGTACTGATCCGGGTGGCCCAGTTGATTGTTTCCTTGTAGCCGAGCCGGGAGTTGACCGGCAGTCCGTACGTCGAAGAGTCCATGATGACCGGGTTGGCTTTGTCCATCACTGTGTAGGTGCCGGGCTGGGTCCAAAATGTGATGGTCGTGCCCGCGACGACTTCGCTGCCGCCCATACCCATCGAGGTCGGCATGGTCCGGATGAGGTTGCCGTTCTCGTACACCGATACCTGCTTGGTGTTGTCATCGGCGATCGACACTCGTGAGGCTCCGATAGTGAAAGCTTCACGGGCATCCTCCTGACCGTAGAGACCTGGCCCGAGCTGGGCGCCGTAAATGTTTGCGGCGACACTGACTTTGGTGCCGGGCGCCCAATACTGCCGAGGACGCCAGTGCGCGTTCCGATCGTCGACCCAGTACCACGATCCGTCGACCGGCGGATCGGCGGTCACCGACAGCCGCGCCTCGGCCGCAGCTCGATCGGGAATGTCCTCGTCGAAGTGCGCAACAACCACGGTCCCGACGCCGTAGCGGCCATCCGAGGCGAAGGACTGCCCACCCGCGGTGGTCAGATACACCTTGGACTGATTACGGGGCGTAATGGTCGAGAAGGTCGCTGTTGTCGGACCGATCCGACCGGTCACGGTCATGGCTTCCGCGATGACCGTATAGGTGCGCCCATAACCGAGCGGTTGCAGCGGCTTCCACGTGGATTTATCCGGCGTGAGGACGCCTTCGATCTGAGTGCCCTGCTCGTTTGTCATGGTCACCGCAGCGAGGATCCCGTCAGAGGCGCTGACCGTGATCCCATTACCCGGGTCAGCATCGCGAGTTCCGGGTGCCGGTGTAAACGAGATCTGCGCGGGCTCAGCGGAATCTCGGATGTTCGAGGGAGCTGACGATGTACAGGCAGCGACCAGGAGCGTCGCTACCGCTGTGAGTGCGACGATAGCTACAGTCGCCCCGTGGCTTCGCGCCATATTTTCCTCCGTTGTCGCACCGCGCCGCTTATCTACTATATGAATCCGTAGTTTACCGGCACTCGTGCACATCAACCGCCCCCGGCCCATGCACTGAACAGCGCCGACGAACACCACCGACAGCAAGAATGGTGACGTTCAGCACATGCCCAGTCATCCCCGACTGTCATTTGCAGCCCCAGTTGCCCCATCAGCCCGCATTACCTACTATTTCACTACGTAGATACCGACAGATGTTCGGCGCCCACCGTCGTGATCGATCGAACACCAGCGCAGAGGAGTACTCCACAGTGAGCCAAGCAGGCCGTCCTGTAGTTCTGATCGCCGACAAGCTCGCCCAGTCGACCGTCGACGCACTCGGTGACGGTGTCGAGGTTCGCTGGGTCGACGGACCCGACCGCCCGGCGCTGCTCGCCGCGGTCCCCGAGGCCGACGCGCTGCTCGTGCGCTCCGCCACCACCGTCGACGCCGAGGTGCTCGACGCGGGCAAGAAGCTGCAGATCGTCGCCCGTGCCGGTGTCGGCCTCGACAATGTCGACGTGCCCGCCGCCACCGAGCGTGGCGTGATGGTCGTCAACGCGCCGACCTCCAACATCCACACCGCCGCCGAGCACGCCGTCACGCTGCTGCTCTCGGCCGCGCGCCAGATCCCGGCCGCCGACGCGACCCTGCGGGAGAAGACCTGGGCGCGCAGCAAGTTCAACGGTGTCGAGATCTTCGGCAAGACCGTCGGTGTGATCGGCCTCGGCCGCATCGGTCAGCTGTTCGCGCAGCGTCTGGCCGCTTTCGAGACCAAGATCGTCGCCTACGACCCCTACACCTCGCCCGCTCGCGCCGCCCAGCTCGGCATCGAGCTGCTGAGCCTGGATGAGGTGCTCGAGCGCGCCGACTTCATCTCCATCCACCTGCCGAAGACGCCCGAGACCAAGGGCATGCTCAACGCCGAGACCCTCGCCAAGACCAAGCCGGGCGTCATCATCGTCAACGCCGCCCGTGGCGGCCTGATCGACGAGCAGGCGCTCGCCGACGCCATCAAGTCCGGCCACGTGCGCGCCGCGGGCCTCGACGTGTTCGAGACCGAGCCGTGCACCGACTCGCCGCTGTTCGACCTCCCGCAGGTCGTCGTGACCCCGCACCTCGGTGCTTCCACCTCGGAGGCGCAGGACCGCGCGGGCACCGATGTCGCCAAGTCGGTGCTGCTGTCGCTGGCCGGTGAGTTCGTGCCCGGCGCGGTGAACGTCACCGGTGGCGCCGTGACCGACGAGGTCGCCCCCTGGCTCGACGTCGTCCGCAAGCAGGGCGCGCTGCTGGGCGCCATCGCCAACGAGCTGCCCGTCAGTGTCGAGGTGCAGGTTCGTGGCGAGCTGTCCGCACAGGACGTCGCCGTGCTGGAGCTGTCCGCGCTGCGCGGTGTGTTCTCGGCGCTGGTCGAGGACCAGGTCACCTTCGTCAACGCCCCGGCGCTGGCCAAGGATCGTGGCATCACCGCCACCGTCACCACCGCGTCGGAGAGCCCGACTCACCGCAGCGTTGTCGACCTGCGCGCCGTGTTCGGCGACGGTTCGACCCTGAACGTGGCAGGCACCCTGACCGAGCCCAACCTGGTCGAGAAGATCGTCAACATCAACGGCCGCAACTACGACATGCGCGCCGAGGGCCTGAACCTGGCCATCCTCAACTATGAGGACCGCCCGGGACAGTTGGGTTACATCGGAACGGTTCTCGGCCAGGCCGGAGTCGACATCAAAGCTGCCCAGTTGGCACAGGATGTCGATCCCGGAGGTGCCACTGCCATCCTCCGCGTTGACAAGGAGGTGTCCGCGGAAACGAAAGCGTGGATCGAGAAGGTAGTCGGCGCCGCCAAGGTCGTGCTGGTCGACCTGGCCTGATCGACCAGCCTCCAGCACCCCCGATGAAGTGACACCTGCGACGAAGCATCACTGCAATTCTCGACATGAGCGCAGCGTTGGGCGCATGACCGTGCACCGGCAAGCGGACTGTCCCCGTTGTCCACGGCGGGGACAGATCATGCCGCTATCGGCCACGATGTGTCCGGGGAAGACCGGTCGGCTTGAACACCCGCATGCAGGGTATGCGGGTGGCAGGAGCATCAACCGAGGAGGCATACCGATGACGACTCGACTCACTCGACTGGCCGCATCCGCTGCTGTGGTGTCCGCGGCGATAGTCGCCAGTGCTGGACAAGCCGCCGCTGATCCTGGATCGGTCTCGATCGACGGCAACATGCAGGTGCTGGGTATGAACGTGCTGCACATCGACGCCCAAGGCACAGGTGACGGCCCGGCCACGGGCACCTACGTCGCAAGCGGACGATTGGGGAATATGCCGCTGCCGGTGCGCGTGACCGGCCCGGTGACCTGTCTGACGATCAACGGAAACACCGTGTCGTTGATCTATCCGATCACTACTGCCGAACCGGTCATGATGTTCGCACCCGACTCGATGGCCATCCAGATCACCGTCACCAAGGGCACCGGCGGGGAACCTAATCGGATCGGCTATGGAATCCCGATGCCGACGACCAGCTTCCGTGGATGCCAGCCGGGTCCGACACCGCTGATCTTCGACGGGATCATCGACATCAACTGACTCGACGCCAACTAGATTCCGATTCAGCGCACCTGGCCGGGACGCCAGGTGCGCCGCTGGGAGCGACGAATCAAGGGGCCGGGTGTTGCGAGCGCCCCGGCACAGCGTTGCGGTCCGGCGGTGCTCGTGTGTCAACCGTTGCTGGAGCGGAAGCGACGCAAACGCAGACTGTTGCTCACCACGAAGACCGAGGAGAACGCCATCGCGGCACCGGCCAGCATGGGGTTCAGCAGGCCTGCCATGGCCAGCGGCAAAGCGGCAACGTTGTAGGCGAAGGCCCAGAACAGGTTGCCTTTGATGGTGCCGAGCGTCTTGCGCGACAACCGGATCGCGTCCGCCGCAGCCCGCAGGTCGCCACGGACCAGGGTCAGGTCGCTGGCCTCGATCGCCACGTCGGTGCCGGTACCCATAGCCAGGCCGAGGTCTGACTGGGCCAGTGCCGCCGCGTCGTTGACGCCGTCGCCGACCATGGCGACGACCTTGCCCTGAGCCTGCAGTTTCTTGATGACATCGACCTTGTCCTGGGGCAGCACCTCGGCGATCACCTGTTCGATGCCGACCTCGTCGCCGATGGCCCGGGCCGCGGCGGCGTTGTCGCCGGTCAGCAACATCGGTGTCAGTCCCAGCGCACGCAGTTGTGTAATCGCTTCGGCGGACGTTGGTTTCACCGTGTCGGCGACTACCAGGATGCCGCGTGCCTTACCGTCCCAGGCCACCGCGACGGCCGTTTTCCCCTCGGATTCGGCAGCGGCCATGGCTTGCTCCAAGCCCGAGTCCAGGTTTTGCGCTTGCTCTGCCAGCAGTCGGCGACGCCCGACAACAACCGCGTGGCCATCGACGACACCGTGTACACCGAGGCCCTCGACGTTGGCGAAGCCCTGCACCGGTTCGAGATCGCCGACCTTGTCCCGGGCGCCCTTGGCGATCGCCTGCGCGATCGGGTGCTCGGACGAGTCCTCCAGCGCCCCGGCCAACGCCAGGATCTGCATCTCGTCCTCGCCGTCGGCGGCATACACCTTCAGCAGGCTCATCTTGCCGGTGGTGACGGTACCGGTCTTGTCCAGCACCACGGTGTCGACCCGTCTGGTCGATTCCAGCACCTCCGGCCCCTTGATGAGAATGCCCATCTGCGCACCGCGGCCGGTACCGACCATCAGCGCGGTGGGCGTGGCCAGGCCGAGCGCGCAGGGGCAGGCGATGATCAGCACGGCGACTGCGGCAGTGAAGGCCGCCGCGACCGAACCCCCGGTACCGAGCCAGAACCCGAGGGCCACCACCGACAGCGCGATCACGATGGGCACGAAGACGCCGGAGATCCTGTCGGCCAGCCGCTGGGCCTGGGCCTTGCCGCTCTGAGCCTCCTCCACCAGCTTGGCCATCTGGGCCAGCTGGGTGTCCGAGCCGACACGGCTCGTACGCACCACGATTCGGCCGCCGACGTTGACAGTGGCGCCGACCACAGCGTCGCCGACGCCCACCTCTACCGGCACCGACTCACCGGTCAGCATCGAGGCGTCGACCGCCGAGGAACCTTCCGCGACAACACCGTCGGAGGCGACCTTCTCGCCGGGGCGCACGACGAACAGGTCGCCCACGGCGAGCTGATCGGCGGGTATGCGCTCCTCTTTACCGTCGCGCAACACCGATACTTCTTTGGCACCGAGCTCCAACAGTGCTCGCAGTGCGGCACCGGCCTGCCGCTTGGCGCGGGCCTCGAAGTAGCGTCCGGCGAGGATGAAGGTGGTGACCCCGGCTGCCACCTCCAGATAGATGTTGCCGGCGCCGCCGTCAGGGGCGATGGTCAGTTCGAATGGGTGCGTCATTCCCGGCATACCGGCGGTGCCCAAGAACAGTGCGTACAGCGACCAGCCGAGCGCGGCGAGCGTGCCGATGGAGATGAGCGTGTCCATCGTGGCGGTGGCGTGGCGCAGGTTGGTCCAGGCCGCCCGGTGGAACGGCAACGCACCCCAAACAACTACCGGCGCGGCCAGTGTCAGCGACAGCCACTGCCAGTTGGTGAACTGCAATGCCGGAATCATCGCCATGGCGATCACCGGCACCGTGAGGATCAGCGAGATGAGCAGACGCTGCCTTAGTGAGGCTGTCGGGTCATCGCCTTCGGTAGCAGGTGCTGAGGCGACACTTTTGTCGATCGTCGAGACTGGGAGCGCGGCGGTGTAACCGGCTTCCTCGACCGTGGCGACCAGGGTTTCAGGCGTGAGGTCGCCGGAGTATTCCACGCGCGCCTTCTCCGTGGCGTAGTTCACCGTGGCGGTGACCCCGTCGAGCTTGTTCAGTTTCTTCTCGATGCGATTGGCGCACGACGCGCAGGTCATGCCACCGATCGTCAACTCGATCCGGGTGGACGGTTGCGTCGTGGTGCCCATCACTGACTCCGATCCGTACTGCGATGAATCTGACTACAGGTAATGAAATCGACAGGCTCGGTCAGCCGACGAGCTGATAGCCGGCCTCGCTGACAGCCGCGGCGATTGCGCGTCGGTCTATCGCGTCCGCCGCGTCGATGGTCACGTGCCCGCTGGTGAAGTCGGCCTCCACTGCGGTAACACCCGGGATCTTCCCGATTTCTTTGTTCACCGAATTCGCGCAGCAGCTGCAGGTCATTCCGGTCACGTTGACGGTGATGGTGCTCATGGCAGATCTCCCGAAGTCTGCGGTCGCCTCCGACCGCCTGACTATGATTATACCCCCCTCGGGTATCGAATCGGTAGACGGCGCCTGCTCGGTGGGGACGAATACGATGGACCACCGTTCGACGAAAGCCTGTAGCCGCTGATGCTGCTCGCGGTCGGCCTCGCTGCGGCAACGGTGGCGCGCCGGGTTCGTACCGCTGCGCCCGCCGGCGGCCGTGGTGGTCGCAGCCTATGTTGCGGTGCGCCTGGCCGAACGTCGCGGGCGGTATCGAATCCGGCACACGGTGACACGAACGTTGAGCACCGCCGCAATCGAATCAGGGCAGTTGTCGGGAGAACGCAGGCGGGGGGCGACGCCCCGACTCGTCGCCTCCACCTTCGATGACTGCGGCGGAGGCTTCGCGAGATGAAGGGAATCGCACGCCTCCGCCGCAGCCGACACCCCGGGGTCTCGGGGGTGCCTTGTGCCGGGATCACCATTCGGCACAAGTACTATCCATCTCAGTAGAACGGTAGCCAGCGATGTCAAAGAATGCAACGGCCAATTCGATGATTCGAAGTTCAGCCCGGCCCGAATGCGCTGATCGACGATATATCGCCGAGCTGTTCGAACGGCTGCTGCGTGACGGCCGACTGCCGGGCGGCGCACCCCGCGTTTCACCGACCGTGGTCGCGACGGCATTGTTCAACCCCGTCGGCCCGGCCCTGCTGTCAACGGTTACGCGGGCACCCGCGGTCCGCTCGGCCTGCCACTGAAGCCGCATGGAAGAAGTCAGCGAAGGTGGGGCGACGCCACGAGTCGTCGCCCCACCTTCGAGAGACCGAGGCGGAGGCCTCGCGAGATGAGGGGATCGCGCCTCCGCCGCAGTCGACACCCCTCCGCTACCTCGGGGCGCCCCGTGCCGAGATCCTCATCGGCACAAGTCTCTATCTACTGCCTACGTTAGTAAATAGTAGATCAGAGGGTCGGTGAGTACAAACTGACCCCACCACCGCTGGTGAGTCATAGAACTCTGCTGTTCCGGGGAGTACTCTAGGTAGTTGACTGAAAGCTTGGTCTACATCGAATATCGGGGAGATCGCCATGGCACCCGGACGAGGCTGGTGGACGAAACGCCAGGTGTTCGCGGCACTCGCTGTGCTGCCAGCGCTGGTGTTGTCGGCATGTAGCTCTGGGGCCGGGGATACGGGTGACGTGGCAACCGTTCGAGAATCCGGCGTCGCGTCGAATTCGGCCAATTCGACGCGGATGGTAGTCAGTGAGACCGAATTCTCCATCAACGTGCCCGACTCTCAATTGACACCGGGTGCGTACACGTTCGTCGTAGAGAACTCCGGGTCCGTCTCTCATGATCTCGTGATTCTGGGTCCGGGCGGGGAATCACAGCAGACATCGCGGATCGAGAGCGGCGGGTCCAGTGAGCTGACCGTAAACCTGGAGCCTGGTTCTTACAAGCTGTGGTGCTCTATCGGAAATCATCGGGAACTCGGCATGAGCACCGAAATCGCGGTGAGCTGATCCGCCCCAGGGCGCTCCCCAACGCGGTGATGACCGCACAATTCGGTCAACTGGCCGGGGCGGCTGGTGTCCGGGGCAATGGCAGCTAGTGCCTCGTCAAGCTACGTTGGCCAGGTAATCAGGTAGCCGGATCTTGGAGTTGACGGCGAACTCGCGTTTGGGCTCGGCGTGCTGGTTGCGCCAGCGAATGTAGGCGCCGATCGCGGCGTCCTGCTCGCCGTGGCTGGGTGATCGGTGCCGTTGAGCGCGAAGTAGCGCAGCGCGGCGAACTCGGACTCGATCCAGTTCAACCACGATGAATAGGTCGGAGTGAACACCAGCTCAACGGCGTTGTCGGCAGCCCATTCCCGCACCTCGCGACGCTTGTGGACCGAGTAGTTGTCCACGATCACATACAGCTTCTGCCCTGGCCAGCGTGCGCGCAGCGACTTGACGAACGCGAGAAATTCCATCCACCGCTTCCGGTCTCGGATCCGGTAGTACATCTCCCGGTAGCCAGATCCAGCGCCCCGAACATGTGCCGAACACCCTGGGTGCGGTTGTAGGTGGCCCGCAACCGCCTCGGGCGGCGTGCGGGAAACCAGCCCCGGCCCGCGCGAGGCAGCAGGTTCAACGGACCGAACTCATCTGCGCAGATCACCCGGCCATCGGCGGGCGGATTGTCGTAGAGATCCAGGATCCGGGTCATCTTGTCGGCGAACTCGGGATCGTTGCTGGCCTTCCATGTCTTGGTCGCTTGCCACGACACCCCTGCCGCCTTCAAGAACTGCCGTATCGTTTCCCGGCTCAAATCAGCAATACTGTTGGTACGCAACACTTCCCGAAGCTTCGACAACTCCAGGTCGAGAACGGACAACCCAGGTCTTGGGGGCAGCACCGAGCGATCTGGGCGATCCGTTCACGCGTGCCCCGATCAGTCTTGCTCGGCCTCTCCCCGCTCCATTTTGGGTCCAGGGCCGCAAATCCCTTCTCGTTGAACGCGTGGATCACCTCACGCACGTAATCCTCGCTGACCTGCATCAACTTGGCTATCAGCGGGACAGGCTGGCGTTGAGCCGAGGCCATGACCACGATCGCGCGCCGCATCCGCACCGACACCTTGCTGGTCTTGGCGATCCTTGCCAGTTTCTGTCCCTCTTCCGGGGTCACCGGCCGAACGAACACTCCGGGTTTTCTCACCACCCGACACCACCTCCGCGAGCAGCATCGCTGGCCCCGGACCTCAGATCAACCCGGCGCGCACGCTTGCCAGATTACGCGGCCAACCCTTCTGGACGAGGCACTAGGGTCTTCCACTGATCACGTTCTGGCGAGCGCGGGCGAGTACCGAGATGGCTTGGGCGAGTTCACTATCCGCCGATAGGCGTCGGTGTGTGCGGAATCGGCGAATCAGAATATTCGACGGCGTCGGGCTATTCCGTCGCCTCTCGAGTGGTGCTGCGGCATGGCCCTGCGGTATGCGTACTGGTCGGGCTGGGCGCCGGGGCGGGCTTGCTGTGCTCGTCGGACTGGCCCGGCGCTGTGGGCTGTGGGCTGTGGGCTGTGGGCTGTGGGCTGTGGGCTGTGGGCTGCGTACCCGATAACGACCGGATCCTGCAGCTCTCGGGAGAACAAAGGTGGGGGCGACGCCACGAGTCGTCGCCCCCACTTCCGATGACCTGGCCGAGCGCGCGAGATGAGGGGATCGCGCAACTTCAGCCGTGGCCAACACCCCCGGCTCTTAGGGGCGCCCGTGCCGAGATCGAGTTCGGCACAAGTGTTATTGCCATCTAGGCAGTAGAGAGCAGCCAGGCATGCCTCACCGCCTGGTTTCCGGTCCAGCGGGGTAGCGCGAGCGCCGGTCCTCGGGTGAGGGGCGGGTGCGTGGTGCGGGCGGTTGGGCTCGGCGGTGTCCGCGACGATCCGGCTCGGTGCCTGGCCACGGTCGTGGCGCGCCGGTCGGGACCCGAACGCCGGGGCCGGGTCGGTCCTCGCCGGATTGGGGCCGGGACAGAACTGGCGGGGGTGGTTTGCGATATGCGTGCTGGTCGACCTCCGCGCCGGGCCGGGTCTTGGTCACTGCGCCGATCGCTGCCACAGGTTCGCCGATGCGGTTGGGTCGGCGTCGCAGTGGGGTGGTCGGCGAATCCGAGCCCGAGAATGCGGGGTCGATGGGCCGGTGACGTCCACTGGGCAGACGATGACGTCCGGTGGTGTACTGCTCCGGCACGGTGGTGGCACGGTCGGCCCGTTCCAGACGCAGCAAAGCATAGGCGGCGATGACACCGATCCCGGTCAACCCCGCCCAGACGATCCAGTCCAGTCCGGCATCGCGGGCCGCACCCACGAGAGTGCCGGTAGCCAGGTTGCCGATCAGGATTCCGACTCCGACAACGGTGTTGTAAAAGCCGTAGTGCGTCGCGACCAGCCTGTTTCCCGACAGCGACACCACGGTATCCATCTCGAACGGGAACACCGCCGCGGTGCCGATCGCCAGCAGAGTGGTCGTGATCAACAACGCGGCCACCGCCGCCACAGCGCCGAAAGTCCCCGGACCGGACACGACGATCAACGGAACGAAGGCTGCGGCCAGGACGCTCATCCCGGCGACCAGGCTCTTGCCCGGGCCCCAGCGGGCACGCAACCAGGCGGTGATTCGGAGCTGGCCGGCGACGGCGACGACACCGGAGACCACGAACAGTGCCGAGACCAGGGCTTGCGAGCGAGCCCCGGCTATGAATTCCGCTTGCAGCGGCAAGGCCAGATACACCTGGAACGACAAAACGTAGGAGCCGATCATCGCCACCGAGAACGCCAGGAACCGCCGGTTGGACATGACGCGGCGCCAGTCGTCGAGGACCGAGGTCTTCTCGGCCGGTGCCTCGCCGCGGCGAGCGGGTAGGGCGAACAGTTGGGCGATGGTCAAGGCGGCGAACACCGCCGCCGCGACACCAGCGGTGACCCGGAAGTCGACCGCCATCAACGCCAGTCCCACCAGCGGCCCGGCCAGGATGCCCGCCTGATAGAACATGTTGAACACCGCGAACGCTTCGACGCGCCGCTCTCCGGTGTCCGCGGCAAGATAGGCGCGCACCGCCGGATTGAACAACGCGCCCGCGAACCCGGTCGCCGCGGAGGCGATCAACACCGCGGGCAAGGAGTCTGCGAAGACCAACAGTGCGAAGCCACCGGTGCGCAGCAGGCATCCGGCAACGATCAACGGCTTGTAGCCGAGCCGATCGGCCAGCGTGCCACCGATGAGGAACATGCCCTGCTGGGAGAAGTTGCGCACACCCAGGACCAGACCGACCGCCCACGCGGCTAACCCCAATGGCCCGGCCAGATATCCGGCCAGAAAGGGCATCAGCATGTAGAAGCCCAGGTTGATGCCGAACTGGTTGATCATCAGCAGCCGGGCGGGCAGATCGAAACTTCCGAACTTGGCGATCACGGTCACGAAGCGAGCTCCCCTTCTGTCATTGCGACGGGCGAGACCACCGAGGTGCAGCGGGTCCAGCGCTGGACGACCCGTTCACCGGGGTGGCTGATCGCCTCGGGCGCGACGGGTGCGGTGACGTCGAGAAGCCCGTGCTCGGCGCAATAGGAGTCGTTGTAGATGGTGTCGAAGTAGCGATGGGGCCCGTCGGGGAATACCGCCGCGATCCGGGTCGACGGAGCGGCGACGCGGGCTGCCCACCCGGCGACCAGCGCGACCGCGCCCACGCTCCACCCGCCGGTCGCGTGGTGGGTGGCCGCGAGTGTGCGGCACGCCCACACCGATTCCGCCGGTGCGACCCAGTGGACCTCGTCGAATGCCTCGTAGTCGACGTTGGCGGGATAGATGCTCGATCCCAGGCCTCGCATCAGCCGCGGCCCGGCCGGCTGGCCGAAGATCGTCGAGGAGATCGTGTCGACACCGACGAGCGTCAACTCGGGGTTGTAGCGGCGCAGCACCCGCGCCACACCGGCGGAGTGCCCGCCGGTACCGACCGCGCACACCAGTACATCGACAGTCCCGAGCTGCTCGATCAGCTCCAAGGCAAGGGATTCGTAGCCCTCGACATTGTCGGGGTTGCTGTACTGATCGGGGCACCAGGCATCGGGGTCGGCAGCCAACAACTGCGCGACCCGCTCGCGCCGCGCCTGCTGCCAGCCACCGACTGGATGCGGCTCGCTCACCAGTTCGACGGTGGCGCCGTAGGCGGTCAGCATCTGGGCAACGATCGGTTCCAACCCAGGGTCGGTCACCACGGTGACCGGGTGCTGATACACCATGCCGGCCAAGGCGAGACCCAGGCCCAGCGTGCCGCTGGTCGACTCGACGATGCGTGCTCCGGGCCGCAGGTCGCCGCGTTCACGCGCCTTCTGCACCATGTGCAGCGCGGGCCGGTCCTTCATCCCGCCAGGGTTGAACCCTTCGAGTTTGGCCCAGAATCCGCGATCGGCGGCAGCCAGCGGTTCGCCGATCCACAACACCGGCGTATTGCCGACCAGGCCGCGGGGCGCATCGATCGCATCGGGGGCGCCCAGCATGCGACGAGTGTGGGCGAGTTCGAGAGTGGGGAAGGTGTTGTTCACGGTTTGCTGTCTCTTCTCTGCACAGGCGGGCCGCTTTCGCGGTACGCCACGACGATGGGCAGCGGGCACCGGCCGACACGACGGGTCGGCCTGGCGCTGACCGATCAGCGTCGGGAGATGCAGTGCAGCGTCAACACGGCGCGTCCATCCGGACGGGCCGGACGCAGTGGTGGCCCACGCACGCCACCGGTGCCGGCCGTCCGCGCCGAGACCGCCGGAAACACACTCGTGGCCGCGGCGAGGATCAACGCCGCCAATGTCATGGACACGATTCCCGGCGGCAGAGCCTTGGCAGGGCCGTGCACGGCATGCGCGGCGCATTGTTCAGCGTCGGCAGACACGACGTGTTCATGACCAGCGGCCGCGTCCGCACCCTCGGCGGCCGCTACGTGATGGTCGACCGTGCGGCCGTGTCCGTCGAAAAGAAGGCAGTCGGCGGCAGGAACGACCACCAGAGCAGCAGCTAGCAGCAGCACTAGCCAGCTACCGCGTCGCATCCAGCCGAGAGACTTCATAATGCAGCGATAGTAACGAAAACGTAACGGCATGCGCAACGATGCTGCCGCTCCTCGCATGCCACCGTCGGACGTTTGCACGCCGCGCGCCCGATGGCCGGTCGCCGACGACGGGCACGATCCCGACTGCGACCGCAGTCCATGCATACTCACCTCCGACGTCCAGACCTGTTGAGTATCAACATATCTCGCAGTCTCCACCGGACCGCCGGTCGGGGCTGGTTGACATCCACACCGATCAATCTACTATCTTGGTACGTACATAGTAGATGATGGGTGATCAGGAACACGCTGTCGGCGTGTGGGGCCCAATGACTTATATCGCGTCACATTCACGACACGCCTCGGCGAGGTGTCGGCTAACAGCCCGGTCGGCCCCGCCGGATGCATTCGTTGACCGCAACTGCAGGTCGAAAACGTTGAAAGGAAGACCACTACTATGACCACACCTTCGAGGCCCCACCGCACACGACTGCCCGCACGGCTACTGGCCGCGACCTCGATCGCTGCCGCGGCGACGTTTCTGGTGGTGGTGCCGGCGACCGCCGCGCCGCCTTCTTCCGGGACCAGCGGCAGACCCGCGGGCAGTGACGACGGACGCGGAACCGCATGGCATGGAAACGGTCGCGTCGACAACGGCCACCACACCGACAACGGCGGACGCAGCCACGGCCACGATCGGACCGACGCTGGTCGTCACGACCCCTCCGACGACGGCGGCCACTGCCTGCCTCGCGGCTGTACCGGACCCCGCTGACGTAGCGATCGGGTTGGGTTCCGGCGTGGTGCTGTGGCCAGATCCAACGATGTCGGTGACCACCGGCACCAACTCGAGCCCGTTTGCCACCGCACAGGCTCGCGGTCCGCCCGCGCGGACCGCCACCCATCCAACGCTCAACCCATTCGACAAGGAGGTGATCGACCGATGAACCCGCTGAAGATGCTGTGTGACTGGATGTGCACGATGATGCCCTCGTGCTGTCAGATGTGATCGCACACCGCCGACCAGATAACAGAGCCGGGGCCGATCGGGCTCAATTGAACGTCGGCCCCGCGCAGACTCTAACCACCGAAGCCCGGAACCTCACATCTACTATTACCGTACGTAGATAGCAGTAATGCAAGGATAGGAAATCATGAAGTTCAACCACTCTTCCCGCCGCATTGCAACCCGTTTCGGCTTCGCAGCGGTGGCCGTTGCCGCAGCGACCACCCTCGCCTCGCCAGCTTTCGCAGATTCCAGCCCGACGCCGTCGGTCACCGAGGTCGCGGCCAGACACGGCGGCCACCACGGCGGGGGTCACACCAACCATGGCAACCACAATGGTCACAGCAATCATCGGACGCCGTTGCCGTTGCCCCGCACTGGCAGCTGGTAGCAGCCGCGGCGCGCGAAGCGGTCGGGTCGCCGTGGCGTCCGGCCGTTTTCGCGCGCCGACTACTTTTTTCGATCCGATGCGACATAGCGCTGTCGCCTCATCTACGATATTGCTACGTAGATTTTGCGTTTTTGGAGGTGGTGGCGATGGCACATCGTTTCGGTGATCTCGAAGCCGCAGTGATGGACCGAGTGTGGACGGCCGAAGGCGAACTCACCGTCCGCGGGGTCTACGAAAGCTTGCTCCTCGAGCGCCACCTCGCCTACACCACAGTGATGTCGACCATGGACAACCTGCACCGCAAGGGCTGGCTCGACCGTGAACGCCACGGCAAAGCCTACTTTTACTGGCCCACCCTGACCCGCGAGGAATACAGCGCCCAGCTCATGCGAGCCGCACTCGACGGGACTCGCTCCAACCTCGTCCTTGCGCGCTTTGTCGAGCAGATCAGCGACGACGACTCCGACGCATTACGGGCGCTGTTGGGTCGCACCGCATCTCGTCGCACCGCGAACTGAGGCGAACAGCAGGCTTCCCGCGTCCGGCACGGAGGGCTATGGCACGTTGTGCTGAACACCTGCCCGACGGGACGGGGGCACCAGTCCACGCATTCACGTCCAATGATCATCGAGTGGATCGGGCATGCGCGAACTTCGTCGTGACTTTCATTGAGGTTCTCCGATAATGCGCCGCGCAGGTCGGCACGCAGGGGCGTGGGCCCCGACTCATGCCGACCTGCACGCGAGCCGCACTCTCGCGACAGGATCTACGTAAGCACACCGTCGATACATAAGCTCGCGTCACGCCACGACGGCGGTGGGGGCACTGAGCCGGGATCAAAAGTCCAGGCGGCGACCGACTCGACAGGCTTCCAAACGAGGCCCCCCTTGTCGTCCGAAAACGCTTCGTAGAGGTCATCGCGCCCTTCCACCAGTTGGCTCCCGACGCAGCGGTCGACGTAAGTCGTGCCCGGCTGTTGTGCGCCGACGCTGAATACCCCAACAGGATCAGTAGCGGCGCCGGGCGTGCGAACGGTGCTGTGGCGACTCGTTGCCGGTCCCCGTCGCCAGACGGGTGCGCCGGTGTCTGATTCGCAAGTGAAACTCCAGCCGCCCGTGATCACTGCCGCGTTCTGCGGGTGAGCTTCTCCGGCCCACAGACAGTCAGGATGAGCTAGACCGGCAGCCATACCGAGGCCTGGACCACCGATGATCGTGGCGGGCAACGCCAATGCAGCGACGATGCAGCGGACACGCCACCTGACTGCCGGAACGGGAAGGCTGTTGCCGACGCTGGGAGTGACCGGATGGGGCGCATGGTTCACGAATCGTCCTTCAGGTTCGGATTGCTTACAGTGAGCCACAACCCACTGATCTACGTAGCGAAATAGTAGACCATCATCTACGTAGTGGAACAGTAGATCCCGTTCGCGGTGATGCCGCCGCACAGGTCGACCGAGCAGTGCTCGCCAGAGAAAGCGATTGGTCGACAGACCTGGCATGCGATGTTGTTCCTGGCCGTGCTGAGCTACAGCGACAAGCCGGGTGCGCTCGGCAATATCAGCACCGAGCCGGGCGAAGTGGACTCGACATCCTGGCCGCGCCGCTGAGCCCGGGACATCGACACCGAGGGCGCCACCGTGGTGCTTCGCGTCATCGCCGAGCCTCCCGCCGAGGTGTAGCCCACGATCACCGATACCGTCGGTACGACCAAGGTGGTCCTGGTGACCCGGACTGAAGCTCCACCCCATCCCGGACTGTCGGGAAACCGAGTCGGCGCAGGGCCGGGAGGGCGTCGTTGCCGTAGGTCCGCCACTTCACTACTGTCTACGTACGTATCCAGTAATGCGAATCGCATGTGTGAATCGCGACGGCCGAATGACCTAGATTGCCCATCGGCTCGACCCTCTCCGACGAAAGGCCGCCTGTGAGCGTCGCGGTGTGTCTGCTGCTCTATGGATTCACCGTCGCTGTCCTGGCGCCGCGGGTGCTGCGCCGATTCACCAGTGGTGGTATGGCGCCGCGCCTCGGCGTGGCGGCCTGGTTGAGCGCGATCGTTTCGGTCGGCGTTTCCGCTGTCCTCGCTGTCCTCGCATTCGTCGCCGATGGGATACGCGACCTTGCCAAACCCGGAGGGCCGGGCATTCTGGACGAGTGCTTTCTCCAGTTACACGATGCCGCGATCGGCCGCTATGGCGGGTTCGTGCAGGTCGGCCTGTTGGCCTTGACCGCCGCCGCCGCGGTGGCAGGTTCGACGCTGGCCTACAAATTGATACGCACCCTGCTGCAGGCGCGAAGCACGACCCACGAGCACTCTCGGATGGCACGCATCGCGGGCCGCCATCACGCCGGGCTGGGCGCGGTGGTCATCGATGTCGATGAACCGGTTGCCTATTGCGTCGCAGGCAGTCCACCCACGATCGTGGTCACCGAGGGCATCATCGCGACTCTCGAAGACCGTCACCTTTTGGCCGTCCTCGCGCACGAGCGAGCGCACCTGAGGGGCCGTCATCATCTACTCCTCGCATTGACCCGAGGACTCGTCTCAGTTTTCCCGCGCATCGCTCTGTTCCATACAGCGGCAAGGGAAGTCGCACTACTCGTCGAGATGTGTGCCGACGATGCGGCCGCCCGTACACACGGCCGCCGCACTGTCTTGGAAGCACTGATCGCACTGTCGCATGGCCGCGAAACTGTAGGTGTGCTCGGTGCCGCCGGAGTGGGGGTAGACGCGCGGATCGCCCGACTGGCCACACCAGCAGAGCCCGCGCAGCGGGTGCGCGCCCGCCTGCGCCTCAGCACCGCGACCGCACTGGTGACCATCGGTCCGCTGATCGCCGCGCTGCTGGCAGCAGTCGGAATCGCGATCTGCGCCGACGACGAGCGCGGTGAAGGCATTACTATGGGGCACCACCGAGCCGACGGGATCTCATTGGCGATCACGCCGTTCGGCTGCGACGGTCACCGACAGACCGACGCCGCGAAGATGCCGGTGCCGACCGAGCGGATGGCGCGGTGACACAGATCATTTCGAAGGTAGCCGCAGAAGGGACTCCGAAGCGTTCGACTGTCGATACCGGACCAATGCCGCACACAGACTCTCGGATTGCTCGCCGCTGATCCCTTCCACGAAACAGGCGAGGACCGTGGCTGACTCGCCCCCTGCGCGGAGCGCGTCGTGCATCAGTCGCGCCCCATATTCTTCTCGCGTCAAGACAGGCACGTACCTGTATGCCTTACTCTCACGCACTTGGTCGAGCCAGCCCTTGCGATGCAGATTGGTCATCGTCGACAGCACCGTCGTGTATGCCAGGGACCGGTCGCCGGACAAGTCCTCGAACACTTCCCGAACCGTGGTCGGCCCCGCGCGCTGCCACAAGCGATCCATTACCGCAGACTCCAGCACTCCGAATCCTCGCGAACCCATTGCCGGCCTCCCTACCTCGAGGCGAACGCGTCGCATGCATCCTCATGGCAACGAACCGCCGCTCCGCGCACAACCGGAAGAAAGGCGGGCCCGCGACCCGAGTCGGTCAGCGATACATCCTACGTACATAGATAGTATTGACACCGCCTGCGAATCGGCGCAACATTTCCCAGCCGCACGATCAAGTAGTTACGCACCAGAAACGCCCCCGTCACGGCACCATCCGTCTCGGGCGACATTGCGGAATCGACAATCCCGCAACACAGCGGAAGCCGATCTTCTACTAAGCTAGGTAGTAGATATTTGCTAGTCTGAACTGAGCCCGAAGTCACTCGCACGTTCGATCGCAGTCGAGCGGGGTCCTTCGGATGACCACGCACAAGGGAGAGTCCATGCCGTCCAGTCACCTTCCTTCCGTCCCGATGAGTCGGCGCGGGTTCCTCGCGCTCGGGACCGGCGCGGCCACCGCCGCCGTACTCACCGCCTGTTCGCAGAACCCGCCTGGTGCGCGGACCCTCGTCGAACCGGGATCCGAAGCCGTCCAGGCCGCGGAGAACAGCCGTCGAGCCGCCGACGCCACCGTCCGGGAGGTCACCCTGCGTGCTGAGCCGACGACCCTGGACCTCGGCGGCGTCCAGGTTCGCAGCTGGGCCTTCGGAAACACCCTGCCCGGGCAGGAGATTCGGATCCGTCGTGGGGAGGTGCTGCGTGCCGATATCACCAATTCGCTCCCAGCTCCGACCACCGTGCACTGGCATGGCATCGCGTTGCGCAACGACATGGACGGGGTTCCCGACGTCACCCAGTCCGCGATCGCACCCGGCGGCACCTTTCGCTACGAGTTCGCGGCGCCCGATGCCGGAACGTACTTCTTCCACCCGCATGTCGGTGTGCAGTTGGATCGCGGGCTGTACGCACCGCTGATCATCGAGGACCCCGAAGACGGCAAGGACTACGACCTGGAAGCCGTTGTCGTGCTGGATGACTGGCTCGACGGCGTCGACGGGCGCAACCCCGACAGCGAGCTCGAACAGTTGCGTGCCAAAGGCATGGCAGGCATGAACATGGGCGGAGCAGCACCGTCGGGAGGTGGCCACGGCGGCATGGACATGGGCGGGGCGACCACGACCATGGCGATGCCCACCGACCCCAACGCACCTCTCGGTGAAGACCCGGGCGATGTCACCTACCCGTACTACCTGATAAACGGCCGAATCGGCACCGACCCTGTCACCTTCGCAGGACGTCCCGGCCAGCGGATGCGTCTGCGGATCATCAACGCCGCATCCGACACTGCGTTCCGTTTCGCTGTCGGCGGCCATCAGCTTCGCATCACGCACAGCGACGGCTTTCCCGTGCAACCGCAGCCGGCTTCGAACCTGCTGATCAGCATGGGCGAGCGGTACGACGTCATCGTCGATCTGGCCGACGGCGTCTTTCCCGTGGTCGCCGTTCCCGAGGGCAAGACCGGGCCACAAGGGTTCGCGTTGATTCGTACCGGCGGGGGAACCCCGCCCCCGCGCGACGTGCGCCCCACCGAACTCGCCGCCGTGCCCGTCACCGCGACGGTACTGACGGCGGCTGATGCTGTTCGGCTCCCTGCCCGCAAACCCGACAAGACGCACGACGTGACCCTCGCCGTGGATGACAAGAAATACGTCTGGACCATCAACGGGAAAGCTTTCCCCGACCACGCGCCGCTCGACGTGTCCGAGGGGCAGCGGGTTCGCCTGCGATTCGTCAACAAGACCATGATGTTCCATCCCATGCATCTGCACGGCCATACGTTCCAGGTGGTCACCCCAGCAGGCAATGGCCCGCGCAAGGACACCTCGATCGTGCTGCCGATGAAGACTCTCGAAGTCGATTTCGACACCGACAATCCCGGACAGTGGATGGTGCACTGCCACAACATCTATCACGGCGAGGCGGGAATGATGGCCGTGGTGTCGTATGTGAGTTGATCCGAGACCGTGTGCCGCGCAATCGAATCAGGGCACAGCGAGGGAACCCTGCATCGCGTTCAGGATCGGACCGGCGAAGATGCCGATCAGGATCGATGCGGTCGCTGCACTGTAGGCGACCGCCCCGGCGACGGAGAACGGCCCCGGACGTTCTCCGTCGATGGCTGGCTTGCCGCTCACGGCAGGAACGATCCATCGCAGGTAGTAGAAGACGCTGGCCACCGCGTTGATCAGCGCGAGCACGACCAACCAGTCGAACCCGGCGTCGAAGGCGGCGGTGAAGACCATCAGTTTGCCCACGAAGACACCGGTGGGTGGAGTTCCGATGAGACCGAGCAGGCAGACGATGAGTGCGATGACCAGCGCGGGTTTGTGGCGGATCAGCCCGGTGTAGTCGGTGATGGTGTGCGACCGAGGTAGCGCGCAGACCACCGCGAACACGCCGAGATTGGTGAGGGCGTAGGCCGCCAGATACAGCAGCACGGCGGGCAGCGCGAGTGTGCTGCGGTCGGCGGCGACTACGCCGACAAGTAGGTAGCCGACCTGGCTGATCGTCGAGTAGCCGAGCAGACGACGGACATCGGTCTGGAAGAAGGCCGCGAAGTTTCCCAATGTCATCGACAGTGCGGCGATGATGGCAAGGAGCAGCCGCCAATTCAGACCGCTCGGGTCGAGCACGAGCGCGCCGAGCCGGTAGATGGCGACGACCGCACCGAGTTTGGGCACCGTTGTGATGATGGCGGCGACAGCGGGGCGGGCACCCTGGGTTACGTCGGGCACCCAGAAGTGCACGGGGACAGCCCCGGCTTTGAACAACAGTCCGCTCAGTACCGCGACGGCACCGATGCCGAGCGCGGCGCGCGGCGCGTCGTAGGTGGTCGTCGCCAACAGCGGGTAGTCCGTGCCGCCACCTACGCCGAGCAGCAGCGTCGCACCGAAGAGCATCGTGGTGCCGAACAACGCCCCCATCAGGTAGAACTTCAACGCCGCCTCGGTGCCGAGTGAGTCCTTGCCGAACGCGGTGAGCGCGTACAGGGGAATGCTGGCGAGGAGATAGCCGGTGAGCAGAACCAGCAAGTCGTTGGCCCCGGCCAGCAGGATCGCGCCGAGCCCACCCAGCACCAGCAAGACCACGAACTCCGATTCCCGCGCATTGCCTCGGGTTTCGGACTGCGACATCGCGAGCAACAGCAGAATCGAACCGGCCACAGTGATGCGCACCGTATTGGTCGCGGTGTCGATGCCGTAGCTGCCGTCGAACAGTGTGTAGACATCGCGTTGCCACACCACCACCGTCGTGGCGATGGTTGTCGTCGCGGCGACCGCCGCGAGCATCCGCACCGGCCACTGCCTGGTACGCGGCAGGAACGAGCCGAGGAGTAATCCGAGGACAGCGGCCAGTGCGAGGGCCGCTTCGGGTACGAGGGCGAGCAGGTCCGCGACCATCATGTCGTCAGACATCTGGTCCATCTCCCCCATCTCAGCGCCCCACCAGCAGACCGAGCATCCGAGCGGCGGGTTCGATGACGTCGAGCAGGAAACGCGGGAATACCCCGATCACCACCGAACCCACCATCAGGGGAATGATCGACACTGCTTCGCGGCCGGTGAAATCCGGGAACGTCCCACTCGTCGAGTCGCCGAGGAACATTCGCTGATAGGCGCGCAGCAGCAGCGCCGCGGTGATCAGAATGCCCAGTACTGACAATGCGGTATACACCGGCGCGGGTGCGAACGATCCCGTGAAGATCTGGAACTCGGCGATGAACCCGGAGAACCCGGGCAGGCCGAGCGAGGCGAATACCGCAGCGGCGGTGACGGCGGCGAAAACTGGTGCCTGCCCTGCCAAGCCGCCGTAGGCGTCGATCTCGTAAGTCCGCCGGCGTTCGTAGAGCACTCCCGCGAGCAGAAACAGTGCGCCCGTGATCAGGCCGTGGCTGACCATCTGGGTCACAGCGCCGGTGATCGCCAATGTGCGCGCTTGTTCGGTGTTGTCGGCGACCAGCCCGGCCGCACCGACGGCAAGGACGATGTAGCCCATGTGGTTGACCGAGGTATAGGCGATCATCCGTTTGAAGTTGGTCTGCGCGAGGGCGACCAGTGCTCCGTATAGGACGCTGATCACTCCGACGATCACGATCACCAGTGCGTAGCGTCGCCACTGGTCGGGCAGCATCGGCATCGCGATCCGCACGAAACCGTAGGTGCCGAGTTTGAGCAGCACGCCGGCCAGGATGGCCGATCCGGCGGCCGGGGCCTCGGTATGCGCGGGCGGGAGCCACGTGTGGAAGGGCACTGTCGGTGTCTTGATAGCGAGGCCGACCACGATGGCGGCGAGCGCGACCGCACCGCGAGCACCAGTGCCTGCCAATGGGTTTGCCTCGGTCAACTCGACCATGTCGAAGGTGTGCGGATCTGCCGCGAGGTACAGGACGATGAAACCGAGCAGCAGGGCCAGCGAGCCGATGAAGGTGTAGAGGAAGAACTGCAACGCCGCCCGCCGCGCCTGTCCGTGCCCCCAGCCGTTGATCACGAAGTACATGCCGACGATCGACAGGTCGAAGAAGACGAAGAACAGCACCAGGTCGAGGGACACGAACGCGCCGAGGCAGACGCTTTCGAGGAACAGGAACAATGCGGCGTAGAACCGAACCCGGCGGGTCTCGCGCAGCGAATAGATCGCGCAGGCCGCGAACAGCACAGTGGTCAGAGCGACAAGCGGCAGACTGAATCCGTCGATGCCCACGTGATAGCTGGAACCGACGGTAGGAATCCAGGAGCGACGCTCCTCGTAGGCGAACCCGCCGTCGACGGGCGGGGTCCGGCGATAATCGATCCACAACCCCACGACCAGCACGACATCGACCGCGCTGACCACGACCCACGTCCATCGCGACACTCGGTCGCCGATGCGCGGCACGGCCAGCAGCACAGCTGCCACGACCATCGGCAGGAACACCAGAATGCTGAGCACGCTTACCTCACCTCTATTCGCAGCAAATTCGTCACTGTGACAACGTGATTCATCGCAGGATCAGCACAATCACAGCGAGCAGCAGCAGACCTACCACCGCTTGGGCGTAGTACTGGTGCACCTGGCCCGTTTCCAGATGGCGCGCCCATCGCCCCACACCGCGTGCCGCGGCGGCGGTATCGCGCACTGCGGCATCAAGTGGCTTCTCCACGCGCTGATCGAGATCGTGAGAAAACGCCAGAGTTGTGGTGGCCGTGGCATACACGCCGCGGTTGAGCACCCGGTCGTCGAAATCGGCCAGCCATCGCGCCACGGTGAGCGTCGGCACGACCACCGCGTAATGCGCAGCCTTCTCCAGCCCGAACCAGTCGGCAGCCAGCGCCGGTGCGGGAAGGTCGCCGCGACGAAGAATCACCGCACGCACGACCAACACGGTCAACACCGCGATAAGACCCGACACCCCCAGTTCCCACCAGGTGGCTTCGACCATCGCTCCCCCGTCGACGATGTCGGCGAATCTGTCACGCACCCAGGGCAGTACGGCGGCTCCCCCGACCGCGGTGACGGCAGCCAGCACCACCAGCGACAGCCGTTCGCTGGCATTCACCCGACGAGTTCCGACCTCCTCGGTGTCCCGGAAGCTGTCTGTGTCGGCGGTCGGCCGGGACCACACAAGCACGAGTGCGCGACCCGCGTACACCGCGCTGAGCACGGCGGCGACCAAACCGGCCAGGTACAACGCGATCGAATCAGATCGGGCCGCGGCGAGTACGGCATCTTTGGTCGGCCACAGCGCAAACGGCGGCACGCCCGCCAGACTGAGGGCACCGACGGTGAAGGTCACGCCGACGATTGGATAGGTACGCGCCACCCCACGCAGACCCGTGAGCTGTTTGGTTCCCAGCGCCGAGAGCCACGCACCCGCACCGAGGAACAACAGACTCTTCGTCGCGGCGTGCGCAACGAGTTGTCCTGTCCCCGCCGCGATGCCACCGACGCCGGCGGCAACGACGATGAAGCCGATTTGAGCACAGGTAGACGCGGCAAGCAGCTGTTTCAAGTCGGCCTGGCACACGGCAACGGCGCCTAGCACGATCGCGGTGGCGACTCCGATCCAAGCCGTAGTCGGACCTGCCCACGAGGTGGATGCGAGCAGGGGCTGCATCCGAAGGAGCAGGTACGCACCCGCGGCAACCATCGTGGCGGAGTGCAACAGCGCCGACACCGGACTCGGGCCCGACATGGCACGTGACAGCCAGAAGCTGAATGGAAGTTGTGCGGATTTGCCCAGTGCGGCAAGCAGCACCCCAGCAGCCACGACATCACGCCATCCGCCCTCGACACCGGCAGCGGAAACCATTGCGAGAGTGCCGTCTCCACCTGCCAACAGAGCACCGGCGGCGAGATACAGACCTACATCGCCGGTGCGGGTGGTCAGGAAGGCCACCAGGCCAGAAGACACGCGATAGTCGTCACGCCAATGAAAACCGATCAGTGCGTAGGACGCGGCGCCCATGATCTCCCACGCCATCAGCAACGTGACGATGTTCTGCGCAACCACCGTGGTGAGCATTGCCGCGGCGAAGACGAGCATGAGACCGTAGAACCGAGCACGTGGTTGGTCGGCACTCAGGTCGCCGGTCGCGAACACGAGCACCGCGGTGGTCACCGCGGCGACGGTGACGATCATGACCGCCGACAGCCCGTCCACCCCGACCACGAACGGTATCCCTGCCAGCAGCGGAGCCGACCCACTCGGCCGATCGACCGCGGTGAGCACGGCCAGCACCGTACTCACCGCCGCGACCGTGACACCGAGCATCGGCGCGACGTGGTCGACACGGCGGCCACACACCAGCAGGGCCACGCCGACCACACCCGGCAGCGCGATCAGCGACCACAGCATCGCCTCAGCCCTTCAGATCGTCGGCCATATCGACCATGTCGATGTCGCGGGCCCGGAAAATGGCCGTCGTGACAGCGAACCCAGCCGCCATCTCCACCGCCATGGCTGTCATCGCGACCAGCACGAGCACTTGGGGGTCGGCGGATGGCCAGGCGAAATACCAGAACGCGACTGCGGCGACGATGACCGCGTTGATCATCAGTTCCACGCCCATCATGATCATCACGATGGACTGCTGAGACAGCACTCCGTAGAGCCCGATGCTGAACAAGGCCGCGGCGAGCAGCAGGAATTCGGGCAGATTCATCGGAACACTCCTCCCTCGAGGGGATCGTCGGGAATGCGCCGGTCGAGCCGGTCGCCGTAGCGGTCGTAGCGGCCCCGGTGAGTCGCCAGCACCACCGTCGACACAATCGTGGCGAACAGCACCAGCCCGACAATGATCATCACGAGCATCTTCGAGCCCATGATGGACTCACCGAGCTGAACCGTCGGGTCGGCGGGCAGCGGTTGCTCCCGTTCCGGCCAGTCGACCAGCAGCGCGACGCTCGCCAGCCCGAGAAAGACCACCACCGAAATGCCCAGCGACGCTTTCTGGTTATGCACCATCGACATCGGCATCAACCCGGCCGGGTTCATCATGTACATGATCATGAACACCACCATGATGACCATCTCCATGATCATCATCAGGACGACGAGGACACCGAGGTAGGCCAGGTCGACCAGAAACACGGTGCCCGCGGCGAAGCAGAACGACAGCAGCAGCGCGAAGGTCGCGCGCGCCATCGAATCGACGCGGAATACCGCGAGCCCGGTCGCGACAGCTCCGACCGCGCACACCCAGAAGATCACCTGTGCCCACATCGTCGGCTCCTTCTCAGCGAATCATCACGATCGACACCACCAACGCCTGCAGCAGAATCAGCGGAAGCAAGATGATCCAGGCGACCTCCATGTAGCGCGACATCCTGATGGTCGGCCAGCGCCGCCCGAGCCAGATCAGCGCGGCCAGCACCAACAGTGTCTTCACCAGCGACCACAGCCAGCCCGGCAACCACGGACCCGCACCACCGCCCAGGAACAGCGGCACCGCCATGGCCGCGGCCGCTACGAACAGCACCCGGCGACCCACGGTCAGCACCAGGCGGTCGACCCCCGACACCTCGGCGAAGACGCCACCAGCGATATCCACACCCACCGGAGCGTCGAAGGGCGCGGTGAAGGACATGGCAGGTACCGAGAGCAGATAGATCACGAAAGCCACCGGCATGATCACAACGAACCACCGGTCCTGCTGTGCGGCAACGATGTCGGAGATGTCGAGTGACTCGGCGGCCACCGCGGCGCAGATCAACGCGAACATATGCGGCAACTCGTAGGCAAGGCCCTGCGCGACGAAGCGATACCCACCCACGAGGGAGAAAGCCGAGTCTGCGCCCCACCCGGCCAACCACACCGCTGCCCAGGAGAGGATCTCGACAGCGTTGAACCACGCGAGCGACACGCTACCGCCCAGTACGACGCGATCACCGACCGGCACGAGCGCCGCTGTGAGCACACCGGCGACCAGCAGGATCAATCCTGCACAACGCCAAAGCAATACATCAGCACCGACGATCCGGCGGCGCTGCTGGGTGAGTAGAAGTGCGACAGTCCGCGCCCGTGCGAACGCGGCAACCGGTGCGGAAGCTCCAGCGACTCGCGCGTTGAGTATCCCCTGGCAGACCTCGACGGCGAAAGCAAACGCCACCACGGCTACAGGCAAGAACGCGGCCTGCCACCAGGGAGCCGACTCAACCATGCGCCGCCTCCGAACCTGCTGCGGTCAGCACCTCGATGTCGGGATCGAGGCTGGCCACGATCAAGCGGGCCTCCGCGAGTTCCGTTCCGGCCAGCAGTGTCGGCAACGTGTCGACGATCCACTGGCATCGACCGATCTGGGCATCGATGAATCCATCTGGCTCTGTGGGCTTCTCCTCACGTCGGCGCGCCGGGTCCGTCTCGGCGATCCAGCGCAGCAGCCGGTCATGCACGTCGCCGACCAGCTCCGCCGGCACCCCCGGCCCTGCGGCGATTCGTCCGACATTACGTAACGACCACCTCAGCACCCACGAGCCCGCGACCCGCCGCGCCCAACGGCGCATCCGCACCTCACCGGCCCCGGACAGATCACCGACCAGCAAGTCGTCCCGCACCCGGCGCGCGGTCGTCGCCGTATCCGACCATCCCGCCACCGTCAGCAGCGTCGAGGCCGAGTCCAGTGCCCAGGCCGCTCGCCATCGTCTTCGTTCGTCCGCGTCGACCGACCCTGCGCGCAGCCATGGCCGCAACCAGAACGGCGCGGTTCCCGTCGGGGCCGCCAACACTGAAACCGCTGCGTCGCAGACGATATCGCCCTGCCATCGTGTGACAACGGTCAGACCCGCGGGCCACCAGGCGAGCACCGGTCCCAGCGGGACCGTCAGCACGTCGAGCTTCAGACCGTCCCGATCATCCGCTCGATCAGCCATCGCCAGCCCACCCGGCATCATCATGCCCATATCGTGGTCGTGCCCACCGTGCGCCGCACCGCCCGCGGCGTGCTCCATGTGCTCGTGTTCCGCGGCGTGCTCCACGTGCTCATGTTCAGCGGAGTGCCCCATATGCTCATGTTCCGCAGCGTGCTCCACGTGCTCATGTTCAGCGGAGTGCCCTATGTGCTCATGCCCTGCGGCGTGCTGCATTTGCTCATGCACCGCAGCCTGCTCGTGCACTGGCGCCTGCTCAGCGTCGTGGCCACTTGCCCTGTTGTGCTGGTGGTGTGGACCGTCAACGGATTCGGGGTCCGACGGTGGTGAGACAGCAACGACTTCAGCACGCAGACGAACGATCGCGGCGCCGATTTCTGCTGCGGCAGTATCGGTTTCGGTGATCCATACGCGATCTCGAGGCAGTGCCATGCTGTCGAATACCCGCGTGACATAGGAATCGAATTCCTCGTCGGCCGGTCCGGCGACGACCAGCAGGTCGGCCGCAGCTGGACTGCTCACCTGGCGCAGACCGTGTTCGCGGATTTCGCGTTCAACCGCCAAGCGTACAGAGGTACCACCAGGCACGGTCACCACGAACGGCGCAACGGCAACTCGGGCACGCAACCAGGAGTTCAGACCCATCGCAGCGCTCCCTCTCGCCAGGCATAGAGGACCGCGATCATCAACACGGCCAGGAATCCGAACATCTCGGCGACCGCCATGGCCCCGAGATCAGCGACGACGACCGACCACGGATACATGAACGCCATTTCCATGTCGAAAGCCAGGAAGATCATCGTGATCGTGTACCAGCGCACGTGATAGCGCGACACAGCGTGCTCGGTGGCCTTCGCACCCGACAGGAACGGTGCGACATCGGTCGCGACCGGTCCCGATTGCCCCGCGCGGCCCGCCGCGTACACCAATGCCGTCGAGGCCACCACCACGGCAAGGACTATGAGCAGATTGAGCATCGACGGTCACCTCCTGCTCCCCCGCGAGTGACAGTACTATTTCGGTACGTAAACCGGAGGGACTGACACGGGGATTACCGACGCACGGGATCCGCTTCGATTGCCTGCGCGTCCACCGGCGCGGATGCCGCACACGCGCGCTCGCCCATGATTCTGCGACGCAGCGCCCATACCAACAGCGACAGCGACGCCACCGCGATAATCGGCTGCAGAGGCGCCCAGATGCTGAGCGCACCACCGACTCCCAGCAGTGCCACGATCAGCTTGTTGCACACCGGGCAACCGACGGCGAATGCCGATGCGAGCGTGGCCAACGGCCCGGCCGAGCGTGTGGTCGACGGCATCTGACTTCGTACGTAGGTCGCTGCGACGAGACCGCTGAGTACTGCGGTGAGCAGCCAGATCGGGTAGTTCCACCACAGCACTGGAGTCATCCGCGTGTACAACGGCGTCTGAATCACCCCGGTGGGAATGCCCACCACAGCAGCGACCACCGTTGCCACGGCCAGTGCCACCAACCACCGTTGAATCGGCCACTGCGAGATCGTCACGACTGCGCCTCCTCCGCCCTCGGCAAACTACTAAACCGGATAGTAGATCATGGATACTCTAGCGGCTACACGATTGCCGATTTCGCATCGAAGACGTGAAACGTCCGGTCGAATTACCATGTCCGGCTTGGACAGCGGCAAATCAGGACCGTGCGGGTCAGTCCTTTTTCCGCCGAGAAGTCAATCCCCGCAGCACAGTTCGCAGTGCGTTCGATTCGTCTTCGGTGATCTGATCAATGAAGTGAGCCAGCACCAGATCGGATCGGCCACCGTCGCCGAGAGCGTCGCGCATCAGCTTCGCACTGTACTGTTCACGCGTCAGGGTGGCCCAGTAGGTGTAGGCCTTGCCGAGTCGTTCGCGCTCGAGCCAACCTTTGCGGTGCAGGTTGTCCATGGTTGTCATGACGGTCGTGTACGCGATGTCGCGGTCACGCAGCAAATCGTCGTAGACCTGCCGGACGGTGATGGTGTCGTCGGCCGACCAGACGCGATCCATCACAACCGCTTCCAGCTCTCCGAAGCGATGACCCATCGTCGTTCTCCCGTTCTCCGCTCGACCGTGCCTCGGCGGCGTCCGGCGTGCCAACACATACTATATCTCTACGTACTCGAGGACGTCATCCGGACTGCTCGGTCGCACACTCGGCGTCGCACAGCGTCACCACCTCGGCCTCATTCAGCAGACGACTGTCGCGTCCAAGCTTGCGCGGAAACCGCCCAGAGATCGTGATCGCGGCGCCTGCCCCCGACGCTGAGGTAACTGATCATCGTTCCCTCGCGCACCAGACCGATCCGGCGGGCCAATCGAGCCGAATGGGCATTGTCCACATCGATCGGCGCCGTGACCCGCGCCAGACCCAGCTGGTCGAAGGCGTAGCCGATGAGCAGGCGACATGCCGCGCCCGCGATGCCACGCCCGGCCAGTCGCGAGTCGACCCAGATACTGAGCTCGCCGCGCTCGTCGTGTGGCTGTATCCACAGGTCACACTGCCCGGCGAATTGTCCATCGACCTCGATCACAGTGCGCACGATTCGGCCGGCCTTCGCCTCCGACCTCGACCACAGCCACTCGTGAATCCATATCCGCTCGCGATGGCGCGACTCCCAGCCGCGACTGTCTGTCACCCAGAACGGTTCGATGGCGAGACGGTCGGCGATTCGAATCTCGCGCCAGGTAGCGGCGTCGGACAGTCGCGGCGGGCGTAGGGTGACCGCTTCTCCACGCGAGGTTCGACCGGCCAGGGTGACACGAGGTGGGGTGCGGAGCGAGGTGATCATCGGCCGCAGAACACGGGATGCGTAATAGCGCATCACCGGCACCACCATCGCGTATGGCGCGCTACGCCTCGGCATGACGCGCTCAGGAGTGTCGGTCGCGCCCGCGCTCGTTCGAGCGGACACCCCCTCGGGTGTCACAGATGCGGGCCGCCGAATCACACGAACCTTCCGTTCTTATCTACTAAGTAACTTAGTATTTAGCCGGTTCGTCACGGCTTTGTCAACGCATCCGGGATGAGGCGACGATTCGAGACGTCACCCCATCCGACGGGCGGCAGATCCGATGCCGAGCTGGCCCGACTACAGCTCGCGACGTGTTCGGTCCGTCAAGCAACGACCTCATCACTCGAGGTGCGCGCGGCAATAGCGCGCTTCAGTCGGATGAGATCCTTCGGCGCATTCACCGCCACCGCACCGACGAGAACACCGCGCGAGGAGAACGCAACCACGAGACGGTCCTCAGCCGACTCATCAAGGAGCACGCGCTCCTCGTCGGCGATCGCGGGCATGCCCGCGATCTGAATGCGGACACCGTGAATATGCGTCGCGAAAGATGGTACCGCCGCGTATGTTTCGGCTTCGGCTGGCCCAGCGAGGAGGTTGCGAGCAGCTAGAGCTCCCTGTTCATTGGCGTTGGCCCAGTGTTCGACGCGGACGAGTTCGCCGTCGTAGAGCGGGTGCGACCAGCGGGCGACATCACCGGCAGCGACGATCGACGATTCCCCTTCGGCGAACAGCGAACTCGTGCAGACGACGCCGTTGTCGAGCTTGAGCCCGCTCTCGCGCAACCAGTCGGTATTCGGTTCCACTCCAGTGCCCGCGACGACGACGTCGGTGGGAATTCGACGGCCATCACTCAACAGCACCGCGGTGGCGCGGCTTTCACCATCGAAGCCAAGGGCTCGAACCCCGGATACGAGATCGACGCCGTGCCGCTCGTGGTGCCGGGCGAGCCACTGCGCGCCGTGTGATCCCAATGTCGCGCTCATCGGGTGGGATCCGGCGTCGACCAGAGTGACCGAGATTCCCTGGCGTCGAGCCGTGGATGCCACTTCGCTTCCGATGAAGCCACCGCCGATCACCGTGACGTGACCGGGGACAGCCGCAAGTTCGGTCCGCAAGGCGCGAGCGTCGTCGACGGTTCGAAGGTTGTGCACACCTGCGGGCTGCGCATCGAAGCGCCGCGGGCTCGCACCCGTCGCCACGACCAGTCCGTCGAATGCGATTTCCGAGCCGTCATCGACGACGACCAGGTGTTCGTCGGTGCGCAGTGCAGTGGCTCGCCGTTTGCGCAGCCAGTCGCCGTCGAGCTGCTCAGCACCGGGGAGGGCGATGTCGTCGTCGCCGTCCAGGACACTTTTCGACAGGGGCGGCCGGTTGTAGGGTGCGTGGTTTTCCGCGCCGATCAAGGTGATGTCACCAGCGAAGTCCGAGGCGCGTAGGGCCTGTACTGCGCGCAGACCTGCCAGCGAAGCTCCGACAACGACGATCCGATTCAGCTTTCTCATATCGCCACCATACATACCCATTGGGGGTATCCGTAGCACTCAATACGCATACCCCCTAGGGGTAGACAACGTGACTCGGTTGTCGTATCGTCTGTTCTCGGAACGCCCCTGAAGCACAAGGAGACAAACGGTCATGAGCACCAACAACAGCACCAGCACCTACGTCGTCTCGGGCATGTCGTGTGGCAGCTGCGTCGGCAAGGTCAAGAACGAGATCGGCAAGCTCGACGGCATCAACGGTGTCGACATCGAACTCGCCACCGGCCGGATGACCGTCATCGGCGCAGGCGCGATCGACGACGCGCTGATCCAGGACACCGTCGAAAACCTCGGCTACGAACTCGTCCAGAACTGATACCCCGCCACCGTGTCATCGAGCCTCTTCACTCGATGACACGGTGGCCGATCCTCGGGGAAGTCAGTGAACGGGTGGCCACGCTCAGCAGGTGCCACGCACCGACACAGAAGTAGAAGGACAACCCCGATGATCACGTCACTGTTCGCCAACCGCGACTACATGCGGTTGTTCACCGCACAGATGACCGCCCTGTTCGGTACCGGCCTGACCACGGTCGCGCTCGGACTGCTCGCTTACGAACTCGCCGGAGCCGACGCCGGAGCCGTGCTCGGCACCGCGTTGACCATCAAGATGGCCGTCTACGTCACCGTCGCCCCGATCGTGGCCGCTTACGCCGACCGATTCCCCCGCCGACTGTTCCTGGTCTCGCTCAACATGATTCGCGGCGGCGTCGTACTGGCACTGCCCTTCATCGACCAGATCTGGCACATCTACGTACTGATCGCCGTCCTACAGACCGCCTCAGCCGCGTTCACCCCGACTTACCAGGCAGTGATCCCCGATATCCTGCCCGACGAACGTGACTACACCCGCGCACTGTCGGCCGCACAGCTCGCCGCGACCATGGAAACACTGCTCAGCCCCATGCTGGCCGCGGCCGCGCTGACCCTGATCAGCTTCCACTGGCTGTTCGTCGGCACCGCGATCGGCTTCCTTGTCTCGGCCGCCCTGGTGATCTCGACCCGAGTCCCCAACGCGGGCGCTAGCACCCAGGGCAGCTTCCGCGAACGGATCGCGGTCGGAATGCGGATCTTCGCCGCCACGCCTCGCCTACGCGGGCTGCTCGGCCTTAACCTGGTCGTCGCCGCGGCGGGGTCGGTGATCATGGTCAATACCGTCAACTACGTCCGCGACACCCTCGGCGGAACCCAAACCGGTGTTGCGATGCTGTTGGCCGCCAACGGCTTCGGGACGATGATCGCTGCCCTGTCACTGCCGCGAGTCCTGGACCGGATCGGCGCACGCCCGGTGATGCTGTCCGGCGCCACGACGTTGGTCTTCGGGCTCAGCTCGGCTATCGCGCTGTCGACCGCGAACGGTGGCCAGTGGCGCTGGGGTGCCGCGTTCGCGGTGTGGGCCGTAATCGGCGCGGGCACCGCCGCGGTCCTCACCCCGACCGGGCAGGTCCTGCGTCGCTCGTCGCAGGCCGCCGACCGTGCGGCCCTGTTCGCCGCTCAGTTCTCGCTGTCCCACCTGGCCTGGCTGCTCACCTACCCGATTGCCGGATGGCTCACCCGCACAGCCGGTTTCACCACAACATGGGTGGTGCTGGCGGTACTCGCAGTCGTCGGCACCATGGTCGCGCTGCGGTTCTGGCCGCGCCACGACCCCGAGCAGATCACCCACCTACACGAGGCGGGCACCATCGACCCCGCCCGTTTGGCCGATGCGATTCGCGTCAGCGACCGCCTCTACCTGCACACCCATCCCTACGTCATCGACGCAGAACACCTGAGGTGGCCGCGTGACACCCGTCAGCCCACCCTCATCGGCTGATCCGATCCCCTTATCGGACAACCAAGTACAGAAAGTACGGAGCTCTGGATGAATGCCACCACCAAGTTCGCCGGATTCGCCCTCGGCCTCGCCGCGGTCTTCGGAATCGCTGTCGCCGCCGGCGCGACAATCGGCCCGGACCCCGATCCGAGTGGACCCGCCGGGCACGGCGGCCACGCCGCACCCAGTGACACTGCCCCCTCCGCCGATCTACCCGGTGGTCTGCTTGTCACCGACCAGGGGTACACCCTCGCTTTGGATAAACCGAACACTATGACCGCGGCGCAGACGACGGTCTCCTTCCGCATCCTCGACGCCACCGGAACCCCGGTCACGAAATACCAGGCCAGCCACGACAAGGACCTGCACCTGATCGTGGTCCGGCGCGACATGGCCGGCTTCCAGCACGTGCACCCGGTGCTCGACCCGGCCGGAACCTGGACCGTCCCGCTGAATCTCAGCCGGGCCGGTGACTACCGAGTCTTCGCCGACTTCACCCCGGCCGGCGGGTCGAACCTGACCCTCGGCACTGATCTGCGCGTCGCCGGGAACTACGACGTCCAGGCGCTGCCTGCCCCCGCCGCGACAACGCAGGTCGGCGAGTACACGGTCGCACTGAACGGCACCGTCACCCCGGGTGCTGCCTCGAAGGTGACACTCTCGGTCAGCCGTAACGGCACTCCGGTCACCGACCTGCAGCCCTACCTCGGCGCCTTCGGTCACCTGGTCGCGCTCCGGGCTGCCGACCTCGCTTACCTGCACGTTCACCCGGAGGGCACGCCCAGCGACGGGGTCACCCCCGCCGGTCCCGGCATCGACTTCGTGGTGAATGCACCGAGTACCGGCGACTACCGGCTGTTCCTGGACTTCCAGCACCAGGGCGTCGTACGCACCGCCGAATTCACCCTCAGCGTTGCCACCACAAACCAGGCTGCGGCAGCACCGGCGGCGCCAACCCCAGCACCCGCCAACCACGGAACTCCCGGCCACGGACACTGAACACCGCCGGGCAACAGGAACATTCGATGACAAACCAGCTTCCGACCCCCAACTCTTCAGCACTGTCAACACAAGAATGGAGCACCCCATGACCACCGTGACACACCCACCGGGCACCGGCCAGGTAGAACTGGTGATCGGTGGCATGACCTGCGCTTCCTGCGCCAACCGGATCGAAAAGAAGCTCAACAAGCTCGACGGGGTCACCGCCACCGTCAACTACGCCACCGAGAAGGCGCGCGTCGACTTCACCGGTGAGGTCTCCCCCGAGGAACTCATCGCCACCGTCGAGCAGGCCGGCTACACCGCGGCACTGCCCGCGCCGAAGAAGGCCGAGCCTGCCGAGGACGCCCCCGCCGAGCCCGACCCCACCGCCTCGCTGCGCACCCGTCTGCTGGTCTCGCTGGTGCTCACCGTTCCGGTGATCGCGATGGCGATGATTCCGGCGCTGCAGTTCACCAACTGGCAGTGGCTCTCGCTGACCCTCGCGGCACCGGTCGTGATCTGGGGCGCGCTGCCCTTCCACAAGGCGGCGTGGACCAACCTGAAGCACGGCACCGCCACCATGGACACGCTGGTGTCGATCGGCACCCTCGCCGCGTTCGGGTGGTCGCTGTTCGCCTTGTTCTGGGGCACCGCGGGCACGCCGGGAATGAAACACCCGTTCGAGCTCACCATCGCGCGGATGGACGGCACCGGCAGCATCTACCTCGAAGCCGCGGCGGGCGTGACCACGTTCATCCTCGCCGGGCGCTACTTCGAGGCCAGGTCGAAGCGACGGGCGGGCGCTGCATTGAAGGCACTGCTCGAGCTCGGAGCCAAGGATGTCGCGGTTCTTCGCGGCGGAGTCGAGACGCGAATTCCGGTGGAGCAGCTGACCGTCGGCGACGAGTTCATCGTGCGGCCGGGCGAGAAGATCGCCACCGACGGTGTGATCACCGAGGGGACGTCGGCGGTCGACGCGTCCATGCTGACCGGTGAGTCGGTGCCGGTGGAGGTCGGCGTGGACGACGGGGTCACCGGTGCCACCGTGAACGTCGGCGGACGACTCGTGGTGCGCGCCACCAGGATCGGCGCCGACACCCAGCTCGCCCAGATGGCGCAGCTCGTCGAGGATGCGCAGACCGGCAAGGCGCAGGCGCAGCGGCTGGCCGACAAGATCTCCGGCATCTTCGTTCCGATCGTCATCGCGCTCGCCGTCGCCACGCTCGGATTCTGGCTCGGTACAGGTGGTTCGGTCGCCGCCGCTTTCACCGCGGGCGTGGCGGTGCTGATCATCGCCTGCCCGTGCGCCCTCGGCCTGGCCACGCCGACCGCGCTGATGGTGGGCACTGGGCGCGGCGCGCAGCTGGGCATCCTGATCAAGGGACCCGAGGTGTTGGAATCGACCCGCGAGGTCGACACCATCGTGCTGGACAAGACCGGCACCGTCACCACCGGCAAGATGACCCTGCTCGACGTGATCCCCGCCGACGGCGAGGACGATGAACAGGTGCTGGAACTCGCTGGTGCGCTGGAGGATTCGTCGGAACATCCGATCGCTCAAGCCATAGCCAAAGCCGCGCGGGACAAGGTCGGCACACTCCTGCCGGTCGAGGGCTTCGCCAACATCGAAGGCCTCGGTGTGCAGGGTGTGATCGACGGAAAGGCCGTGATCGTCGGCCGGGCGCGACTGCTGGCCGATTGGTCACAGCCGCTACCCGAAGCGCTGGCAACGGCGATGACCGACGCCGAGTCGGCGGGTAAGACCGCGGTTGCGATCGGCTGGGACGGCAAGGCGCGCGGTGTGCTCGTTGTCGCCGACGCGGTGAAACCGACCTCGGCGCAGGCGATCTCGCAATTCCGTGAACTGGGTCTCACCCCGATCCTGCTGACCGGTGACAATGCCCGCGCGGCCCGCACCATCGGCGACGAAGTGGGCATCGACGAGGTCATCGCCGAGGTGCTGCCGCAGGACAAGGTCGACACCGTCAAGCGGCTGCAGGCCGAGGGCAAGGTCGTCGCGATGGTCGGTGACGGCGTCAACGACGCGGCAGCCCTGGCCCAGGCCGACCTCGGCCTGTCGATGGGCACCGGCACCGACGTCGCCATCGAGGCCAGCGACCTCACCCTCGTTCGCGGCGACCTCCGTGCCGCCGCCGACGCGATCCGCCTGTCGCGGCGCACGCTCGCCACGATCAAGGGCAATCTGTTCTGGGCCTTCGCCTACAACGTGGCCGCTATCCCGCTGGCCATGGCAGGCCTGCTCAACCCGATGCTGGCCGGCGCCGCGATGGCGTTCAGCTCGGTCTTCGTGGTGAGCAACAGCCTGCGGCTGCGCCGATTCAAGTCCACGGCGAACTGAACGAACACCGCCGATCGGAGAAGGGGACGACACAGAGTGTCGTCCCCTTCTCTCATAGCCCAGGAGGACCACGTGCACTTTTCATCCGACACCGCTATGCGAATCGCCCGCCATCCTGCCGCCCGAGCAATCGCGCAGTGCGCCGTGGCATGTCTTGCAGAAGCGATTCGAAGCACGCTCCTCCCCCGAGTAGTCGACGACCGCAACCAGTCGGCCCCGTGTCGCCCCTAGTCCAGCGGTTCCGACACGGGTTCTTCACTCGGCGTCGCGGCGTATCCAGCGAAGCACTATGGCGTTGGTTGTTGATCGTTCGGCCCTCCCGCTTCCGCCTCGACTCGCTGCACGCTTACAGGTGTGAGTGCGGCGAGGAGTGCGGCCGCCGCGATCAACAACGGAATATCGGCTATAAGGTGCGTTCGTTCACCGTGCGCGGCAACGGCATGCGTAGCCATGACTACAGCGTGCGCAACGCTTGACCAGACGGTGAACCAGATCAACGAAAGATGCTCGAGCGGACTACGCGATGCTCTGAGCAGGAATATGTCAACGGCATGCGAAAGCTGAACACTTTTCGGCACCTGAATTCTGACCCCTCCGGCCGGTCGGATTGATGGTTTCAGTCTTCAGTTGTGCTGGCAGAAG
>NZ_LPNR01000102.1 GCF_019266065.1 Nocardia sp. MH4
AGCAGGGCGAAGCCCTCGGCGGCGCCGGCGAGCAGCAGGACCTCGTCGGGGCGGCGGCCGTGGCGGGCGGCGACGGCGGCGCGGGCGGCGGCCTCGTCCTCGGCGCTCGGGTAGCGGCCCAGGTCGTCCAGGCGGGCGGCGAGGCGGTCGCGCAACCAGGCGGGCGGGGCGGTGCCGCGCACGTTCACCGCGAAATCGAGCATGCCAGGGCGCGCGTCCACGTCGCCGTGGTGGCGCAGCATCGCGGAGTCGACGGAGTCCTGGAACACAACTGAACACCCTACGTGGCGGCGATTCGGCGGCACGGGCGACAATGGCAGGCGTGGGTCAGCTGCACGTGTCATTCATTTGCACAGGAAACATCTGCCGGTCGCCGATGGCGGCGAAGATGTTCGAAGCGCACCTGTACCGTGCCGGTCTCGCGAACCGGGTACGGGTGACCAGCGCGGGCACCGGATCGTGGCATGTCGGCGATCCGGCCGATCCGCGTACCGAGACGACGCTGCGCCGGGCGGGCTACCCCACCGAGCACACCGCGGCCACCTTCGGTCCCGAGCATCGCGACGCCGACCTGATCGTCGCCCTGGACACCGGGCACGACCGGGAGCTGGCCCAGCGCGGCGTCGCCACCGACCAGCGCAGGCTGCTGCGCAGCTTCGACCCGGCCGCCGACGGCCGTGACGTGCCCGACCCGTACTACGGCGACCAGACCGATTTCGACCTGGTCCGCGACCAGATCGAAGCCGCCATCCCCGGCCTGCTCGACTGGGTGCACGCCGAACTCGACGCCCGCGCCACCGCCGACGCGCACCGCTGATGCGCAAACTCACCTTCCTGCTGCGCCCGAGCTGGCTCATCCTCGCGGTGATCGTCGTGGCGTTCGCCTATCTGTGCTTCACCGTGCTCGCGCCGTGGCAGCTGGGCAAGAACACCAGCACCGAGCACCGCAACCAGCTGATCGCCGACTCCGTGCAGGCCGATCCGGTGACCGTCGACAGCGTCCTCGACGGCGACCCGAGCGCGCACACCGAATGGCGCAAGGTCACCGCGAGCGGCACGTATGTCCCGGAGTCGACCGTCCTGGTCCGGTTGCGTCATCTCGACGGCGCCCCCGGCTACGCCGTGCTCAACGCGTTCCGCCTCGACGACGGCCGCACCCTGCTGGTCGACCGTGGCCTGGTCGCCGCCGTCGACGGCACCCGTCCCCCGGCGATCGCCGCGCCGCCGACCGGCCCGCAGCGGCTCGAGGCCCGGGTGCGCGCCTCCGAAGGCGTCGTCGCGGACAAGCCGCCGAGCACCCAGGACGGCTATCGCCAGGTCTACACCGTCGACACCGGGCAGGAATCCACCGTCCTCGGCACCGCGCTGACGCCCATCCCCACCGGCACGGACAAGGGCGGCTACCTCCAGCTCGCCGCGGGCCAGCCCGGCGCCTTCACCCCCAGCCCGCTCCCCCAGCTCGACGCGGGCCCGTACCTGTCCTACGGCCTGCAGTGGCTGGCGTTCGGCATCATGGCCCCGCTCGGCCTCGGCTATTTCGTCGTCGCCGAACTGCGCGCGCGCCGTCGCGACCGCGCGCAAGCGCCCGCGGCACCCGAGTCCGCGACCGTCTCGACCGAGCCGAGCACGCAGGCCGCGCCCACCACCGAGGCCCGTCTGGCCGACCGCTACGGCCGCAACCGCTGAGTTCCGCGTCTCATTCGGCGAGGTAGCGCAGCAGCACCGCGGTCGCGAAGTGCCGCGTCTCCACCAGCCGGAGCCCGATGCGCTGATCCAGCGCGGGGAACATCGGCGTGCCGCCGCCCAGCAGCACGGGCGAGATGTACACCTGGTACTCGTCGATGAGCCCGTGCGGGATCAGCGAGGACGCCAGGCTCGCGCCACCGACCTCCATCACGCCGTCACCGTCGGCCTTGAGCCTGCGGACCTCCTCGACCGCGTTCGCCGCGACCAGCCTGCTGTTCCACCGGACCTCGGTGAGCGTGCGGGAGAACACGACCTTGGGTTTCTCCGTCCAGAGCCGGCCGAAGTCCCGTTGGATCGGCGGGGCGTCCTCGGGGACGTGCGGCCAGTAGTCGGCCATCAGCTCGTACAGCCGACGGCCGTTCAGCACGATCTCGAGATCGCGGAACCGATCGTTGTGGAACTGGTGCAGTTCGTCGTCGGGTTCGGTCCAATCGATGTTGCCGTCGCGGTCGTTGACGTAGCCGTCCAGGGACACGCCGAATCCATAGATCAGTTTCCTCATGCGGGGTAGACCTCCTCCACGCTCGAAACTCATCGGTCCAGCGAGAGATAGCAGGCTAACCGCGACGCGCGCGCCGCAACACTCCGGCGACCGCCACCGCGACCACCAGTGACCCCAGCTGCACCGCCTCGGACATGCGCACCGCGCGCCGCAGATCGGCGGTGCTCGGCGCGGGCCCGTCGCCGAGCGTCGGCCGCAGTTCGGCACCATGCCGGTACTGGGTGCGGCCGCCGAGCCGGACGCCGAGGGCCCCGGCCATGGACGCTTCCACCACGCCCGCGTTCGGGCTCGGATGCTTGCTCGCGTCGCGCCGCCAGGCCCGCCATGCGGCGGCGGGCGTGCCCCCGACCAGCGGGGCGAGTGCGGCGGTGAGCAACCCGGTCGCCCGGGCGGGCACCACGTTCGCCAGGTCGTCGGTTCGCGCGGCGGCCCAGCCGAACCGCAGGTAGCGCTCGTTGCGGTAGCCGATCATCGCGTCGAGCGTGTTGACCGCCCGGTACCCGAGCAGTCCGGGCACCCCGGCGACAGCGCCCCACAGCAGTGGCGCGACGGTCGCGTCGGAGGTGTTCTCGGCCACCGACTCCAGCGCGGCCCTGGCCAGCCCGTCCGCGTCCAGGACCGACGGGTCGCGTCCGCACAGCGACGGCAGCAGTTGCCTGGCCCCGTCGATGTCGCCGGCGTCGAGCCGCTCGGCCATCGCGTGCCCGGCACGCGCCAGACTGCGCCCGCCCAGCGCGGTCCAGGTCGCCAGCGCGGTGGCGACCACGCCGCCCCGTGCCGCGAGCACCCCGAAACCCAGCACCGAACCCACCGCGACCACCTCGTGGACCACCCCGGCCCGCCGCTCGTCGGCGTAGGTCACCTGTTCCAACGCCGCTGCCGCGGAGCCGAATCCGGCTACCGGATGCCACCGGCGCGGATCGGCGAACACCCGATCGAGCGCGAACCCCAGCATCAGCCCGACCGCGGTCGATGTCCCCTTCTGCACCCGGCCGAGGGTAGTCGACCGCGGGAATGTCACACCCGTGCCCGCTGGTTCGTCCTCTCTGCGACACCCTCATACACTCGCCCGGACCCGGGCCAGACGACCGAACGGCGAACCACGATGACCGACGTACCCTCGCAGATCGACCAGGCACAGCTGGCCCGCCGTTTCGAAGAACACCGCCCCTACCTGCGCCGACTCGCCTACAGCACGCTCGGCAGCCTCACCGACGCCGAGGACGTCGTGCAGGACGCGTGGCTGCGCCTGCAGCGCCACCACGAGGCGGGCAGGGCGGGCGAGATCGACAACCTGCGCGCCTGGCTCACCACGGTCACCGGTCGGCTGGCGCTGGATCAGCTCGGCTCGGCGCGCGCCCGTCGCGAGCAGTACGTCGGCGAATGGCTGCCCGAGCCGGAGGTCACCACCTGGGACGACCCCGCCGACCGCATCTCCCAGGACGAGCGGGTCACCACCGCGCTGCTGGTGGTGCTGGAATCGCTGTCGCCCGCCGAGCGCACCGCGTTCGTCCTGCAGGACGTCTTCGGCATGACCGGTCCCGAGGTCGCCGAGGTCGTCGGGCGCACCCCGGCCGCGGTCCGCCAGCTCGCCTCGCGCGCCCGCAAGCACGTCGAATCCGGGACCCCGCGGTTCCCGGCGTCACCGGCCGAACAGGAGAAGGTCGTCTCGGCGTTCGCGCTGGCCTGGCGTTCGGGTGATCTGAGCTCGCTGCTCGGCGTGCTCGACGAGAACGTGGTGCTCACCGCCGACGGGGGCGGCAAGGTGCCCGCCGTCCGCCAGCCGCTGCGCGGCGCCGAGCTCATCGCCAAGGCCCTGCTCGGCTGGTACCACGCGCCGTCGGCGTCCGGCGCCTGGGGCCGCGCGGTCCTGGTCAACGGGGTGCCCGGCCTGGTCGTCTTCGACGGCGCCAACACCGGCGTGTTCTCGTTCGTCGTCGACGCAGGCCGCATCGTCGCGATCAATATCGTCCGCAACCCCGACAAGCTCCACGATCTGCCCACCGATGGCGAGCCGGACTGGTACCTGGGCGCGGGCGATTAGCACGCGATCAGGCCTCACGCACTCAGCGAATACCCGTGCGCAGCGGCAACTTCGGCGGAGAGCAGTTTTCCGTCGACGGCAGTGAGACCGGCCGCCAGGCCGGGGTCGGCGGTGCACGCGCCGCGCCAGCCCTTGTCGGCGATCGCGAGCGCGTAGGGCAGGGTGGCGTTGGTGAGGGCGACCGTGGAGGTGTGCGGCACGGCGCCGGGCATGTTCGCGACGCAGTAGAACAGCGAATCCGCCACGGGGAAGGTCGGATCGGCGTGCGTCGTCGGCCGGGTGGAGGCGAAGCAGCCACCCTGGTCGACGGCGATGTCGACGAGCACCGAACCCGGCCGCATCCCGGCGACGAGCTCGTCGGACACCAGCTTCGGCGCCTTGGCGCCGGGCACCAGCACCGAGCCGATCACCAGATCCGCGGCGAGCACGGCCTTTTCGATCTCCAGCGCGTGCGAGGCGAGGGTGCCGACCCGGCCGCCGAAGCGGGCGTCGAGCTCGCGCAGGCGCGCCAGGTTGGTATCGAGCACGCTCACTCGCGCGCCCATCCCGACCGCGACGCTCGCCGCGTTGGTGCCGGCCACCCCGCCACCGAGCACCACCACATCGGCGGGACGGACGCCGGGCACGCCGCCGAGCAGCACGCCCTCGCCACCCATCGGCGCCATCAGGTGATACGCGCCGACCTGGGTGCCGAGCTTGCCCGCCACCTCGCTCATCGGCGCGAGCAGCGGCAGCGAACCGTCGGCGGCCCGCACGGTTTCGTAGGCGATGGCGGTGATCCCGGAGTCCAGGATCGCGTCGGTGCATTCCTTCGACGCGGCCAGGTGCAGATAGGTGAACAGCACCTGGTCGCGCCGCATCCGCAAATACTCCTGCGCGATGGGCTCTTTCACCTTGAGGATCAGCCCGGCCGTGGCCCAGAGCGTATCGGCGTCGGGCACGATCCGGGCGCCGGCGGCGAGATAGTCCTCGTCGCCGAAGCCCGATCCGGTTCCGGCACCGGCCTGCACGAGCACCTCGTGCCCGTGCGCGGTCAGTTCGGTGGCACCGGCCGGGGTGAGCGCCACCCGGAACTCCTGCGGTTTGACCTCCGCCGGCACACCCACCGTTCCGCCTGTTCCCGTCATTGCGCCAGCTTAGGACGCCCACCGACGGGAATCAGGGGGTTACCGGTCGTGTGTCGTCGCTAGGCGGGCGGCGCCGTCGCGGTGGTCGTCACCGCCGGGTCGGGCGCGGCCGTGGCCGAGGTGGTCGCCGGGGCCGTGGTGGTCGCCTCCGGCGTCGTCGCCGGGGGCGAGGTGGTGGTCGGGGTGGGAGCGACCGTGGTCGTCACGGGCGGCACGGTCGTGCCGCACTGGTCGTGCTGGGGGCCGCAGCTGTCGATGCCGCAGATCGGAACGCCCGGCGGGCATCCTTCCGTCGTCATGCCGCATTCGGTGGGGCCGCAGCTGTCGGTCCCGCAGTCCGGTCCCGGCACACAGTTGTGGCCCGGCGGGATGGTCGGCTCGGTGCCGCCCGGCGCGGCTGTCGGCGCGTTCGTCGCGGGTCCCGGCGGGGAATCGTGGCTCGGTCCCGAGGTGCCGCCGTCACCCGGGTTCGCCGAGGGCGGGGTCGAGCTCGTCGCCGCAGTGGTCGCGGTGACCGAGGTCTTCGACGCGGTGGTCGTGGCGGGTCGGTCCGAGCCGGACCCGTTCGACGAACACGCCGACAACGCCAGCACCAACGCGACCAGGGCCAGCAGTAACCGCACCATCGTGCGCGATCGGCTGCCCATCCGTGTGTTCGGCAAGTCTGCTCCTGCGATCGTGGGAAAAACCCGCGCCCGATGATTCGGGCGCGGGTGACGGAAATCGGTGCCGGGTACGGTCGCTCAGACCGCGAAGACCTCGCCCCGCACCGGAATCCGGAGCTGCGCGGCGCGATCGGCGTAGGCGAAGGTGCGCTCAAGGTAGTCCAGCGACTCGCTGAAGTGACCCCAGCCCTCCGCGTGCACCGCCACCACGACGGCGTCACCGAGGACGGCGGCGGCCTCGACGGCGGTCCTGGCGTTGAGCGTGACGTCGCTGTCGCCGAACCGGCCGACATTGGCGGCGCCGATATTGAGCACCGCGACGTCGATCCGCCCGATCCGCTCGACGATCCGCCCGACCAGCTCCACCGACGCGTTGTCACCGGAGACATAGACCGTCGGCTCGCCCGCCGCGCGCAGCACGAACCCGGTCACCACACCGCTGAGCGGCTCGCAGCCCTCGGGACCGTGCAGCGCGGGCACCGCGGTGACCTCGACCTCGCCGATCGTCACGACCTCCCACGGCACCAGCCCGCGCACGCCCGCGATCCGGCCGGCGGCGTCCGGGGTGGAGAGCACGGTCGCGACGTCGGCCAGCAGGGCGCGGCCCGCGGTATCGAGGTTGTCGGCGTGCTGATCGTGCGAGAGCAGCACGACGTCGATCGCGCCGATCGACTCCACCGGCACCGCGGGGCCGCTGAGCTTGTGCAGCGTGATCGGGCCGGGGTAGTCGCCGGGCTCGTCGAAGGTCGGGTCGGTGAGCCAGGTCAGGCCGCCGTACCGGAAGCGCAGGGTCGGACCACCGATGTGCAGGACGTCGAGCAGGGTGGGGCGGGTGATCGTCTCGGTCATGTCGACAACTGTCGCCGACCGCGACACCCCACGACAGTGGCCTCCAGGCCGACCATCGCTAAGATCGGGCCATGCGTTCGGTGGCGGTCGTCGCGTTCGACGGGATCAGTCCCTTCCACCTGTCGGTGCCGACCCTGGTGCTCGGCCGCTCCGGCACCGGTGTCGACGACGCGTCGCCCTACGACGTACGGGTCTGCACCGAACATCCCGGAACCCTGTCCACCGCAGCCGGTTTCGACATCACCGTGCACCACGGCCTGGACACCGTCGCCGGCGCCGACATGGTGGTCTTCCCCGGCTGGCATCGCGACCTGGAGGTCTCCCCCGCGCTCAACGACGCCGTGCACACCGCGCACGCGAACGGCGCCCGGCTGGTCGGTCTGTGCCTGGGCTCGTGGGCGATCGCGGCGACCGGCCTGGCCGACGGCCGCGAACTCACCACGCACTGGGCCGCCGCCGAGGCGATGGCCCGCGCCTATCCGCGGGTACGGGTGCGCGCGGACACGCTCTGGACCGATCTCGGCGACGTGATCACCTCCGCGGGCGTGGCCGCCGCGCTGGACTGCTGCCTGCACATCGTGCGCGGCGATCTCGGCGCCCGCGCCGCCACCGATCTGGCTCGCGCGCTGGTCACCGCGCCGCACCGCAACGGCTCGCAGGCGCAGTTCATCCCGGTCGCGGTCCCCGCCGAGGACAGCGACGACCCGATCGAGCACGCCATGATGTGGGCGCGCACGCACCTCGAGACCGGCATCGACCTCGATCTCTGGTCGCGCGAGGCGCTCATGTCGCGACGCACCTTCACCCGCCGGTTCCGCGAGCGCACCGGCACCAGCCCGCAGCAATGGCTGTTGCAGCAGCGCACCGACCATGCCCGGCTGCTGCTGGAATCGACCGACGAGACCGTCGACCGGATCGCGCGCGACACCGGTTTCGGCAGTGCCGTGAGCCTGCGGCACCATTTCCATCGCATGCTCGGCACCAGTCCGGCGGCCCACCGCGCCCAGTTCCGCGGCGCGGCGCAATAATCACCGCATGATCATCAAGGTGTCCGGGTTCGCGCCGGAAATCGACGACACTGCCTGGATCGCGCCGAACGCGACCGTCATCGGCCGGGTGCGCCTGGCCGCCGAGGTCGGCATCTGGTATTCGGCGGTACTGCGCGGCGACCTCGAACAGCTCACCGTTGGCGCGCGCACCAATATCCAGGACGGCTGCGTGCTGCACGCCGACCCCGGTTTCCCGCTCACCGTCGGCAGCGGAGTCTCGGTGGGGCACAACGCGATCCTGCACGGCTGCACCGTCGGCGACGACGTCCTGGTCGGCATGGGCGCCACCGTGCTCAACGGCGCGGTGATCGGCGCGGGCAGCCTGATCGCGGCCAATGCCCTGATCCCGGAGGGCGCCCAGATTCCACCCGGTTCGCTGGTCGCCGGCGTGCCCGGCAAGGTGCGCCGCGAGCTCACCGAGGCCCAGCTGGACGGGATCAAGCTCAATGCCGCCGTGTACCTCCACAATCTGGCGACTCATCGCGACGCCGAGGTGTTGTGACACGTCACACTGAGCAAGTGACCAGTAGGGATACCTGATAACATTTGCCCTGCGTATTGCGTCCGGCCATGAGTGTGGCGGCCGGCACCGGGTACGCGAGGTAGGAGGTATCACGGTGGCATACGTGCAGTCCGGTGTGCACCGAGCGGGGGGACGGCTCAGCGTGGCCGATATTGCCGCCCAGCCGGGCGGAATCGAGGCACTCCAGTGCCGGGTCCACGAACTCCGCTCCCGCGGCGTCCATTTCGCGGCGAACGCGATCGAACAAGAGATGGCCGCACTGGATCTGTCCCCACAGGGATAATGGGGCCATGCCCACTGTCTCGTCCATCCTCGCGCGGATACTGGAAAAGCCCGTCACCGACGGGGAGAAGCTGCTCGACAGCGCGCTGTCGGCGTTTCTCGATTTCGGGATCAAACGCACGAGCATGGGCGAGATCGCCCGGCGGGCGGGGATCAGTCCGGCCACCCTGTACCGGCGCTTCGAATCCAAGAACGACCTGGTCGAAGCGGTCGGGGTGCGGGAGGCGCAACGCTATGTGGCCGAGATCGATGAGCGGGTACGGGCGGTCACCGAGCCGGGCGAACAGCTCGTGGAGATCTTCGTCGCGTTCGTGACGACCCTGGCGGGCAACGAACTACTACGCAGGCTGCTCAGCACCGAGCCGGAGGCCATCCTGCCCAAGCTCACCACCGAAGCAGGCCCGATCCTCGCGGTCGGCCGCGGATATCTCGCCGACAAACTGCGCGAACTCCAGGCAGGCGCGACGGTGCCCGACTTCGAACCCGATCTCGTCGCCGAGATCATGGCCCGGCTCGCGCTGTCGCTGGCGCTCACCCCCGACGGCCTCATCCCGCTCGACGACCCGGCCGCGGGCCGCGACTTCGCCCGCCGCACCCTGCTGCCGATGGTCGGCATCCGCGTCGCTCACTGAGCGGGCACGCCGAACGCGGCGGCCACCGCCTCGTCGATGCCCGCCGCCGCCGCGGGGACCCCGTCCTCGAGCACGCCACGCACCCGGCCGACGATCGCTGCCGCGGCCGGGTCCGCCGGATCGGGCAGCGGCAGCCGGGCCACGTACTGGGTGATCCAGCGCCGTCGGCCCGAATACAGCCGGTTGCCGCACACCGCGTCGTAGAACCGCAGTCCCAACGCCGAATTCGCCACGCCCATCAGCAGATACGCGAGTTCGGTCGCCTGCTCGCCGATGCCGAGATCGGTGAGCGAGATCCAGTAGCAGTCCCCGTTGACCACCGCGCCGGAACGGTCCAGCGCGAACCGCGGCCGCTCACTGATATCCGGGAACACCAGTTTCGGCGCACCCCACAGGTGCGGTCGCTGCGGCACCCAGATCTCGAACCACTTCCGCCCGCCGTCGAGCACATACCGGCGACCGGCGAGCACCTCCTCGTGCGACCGCAGATACTCGGCGGCACCGGGGAATTCGGCGAGATCGATGGGCGTGCGGCGCGGCTGCCCGAGATCGTAGGGATAGAGCACCCTGGTGCCGCGATCCCGCCCGATCCGCCACGGTTGCAGATCGTGGTGAGTGATCAACTGCCGCAACAGTTCCGGCTCCGGCCTCGGATCCATCTGATCCCAGTGGTCGGAGATGAACACCCGGTCCGCGGTGGTCTTGATGCCGACGCGGATGCGGGCGGTGTCGCCGAAGGTGCGCCACGTGCGCTCGGCGATGCGGCCGAGCCAGCGGTCGACAACGGGGCGCGACATGCGCCAGGCGGTATCGCCCGGGGCCACGACACTCGACCGGTCGAGCTCGCCGGATCGACTCCGCGCTCCGGCGCGCCGGTCGGGGTCCGGTGGCGCCGGTCCCCGACGACCGCTCCGGAGTGCCGAGGGCGCCCCCACCTCCATGGAGCCCACGCCGGGTCGAACGCTCGGTCCGCCGCGCCCGATCGATGTGTTGTCCGCGGACGGCGCCGACATCCGAGCACCGACCGGGCCGGTGGACAGCACACCCACCTCGACCGCGAACACCCGCCCGCCCGCGCCGACCACGCAGGCCGCGTCCCCGGCCAGCGCGTCGAACAGGTCGGTCGCGCAATCGGGTTCGGCCCCGAGCTCCTCGTAGACCGAGACGTACCGGCAGTCGCACTCCTGGGGCGCGCGCGTGGCGACGGTGACGGCGGGCAGCACCGCGGCCGCGAAGAGCTTGGTGTCACCGAGGTCGTAGAGCTCGGCGGGATGCAGTTCGCTGGTGAGGATCCGGCGCAGATTCGCCCCGGCCCTGGTGGTGAGAAATCGGTTGGCGCACAGCAATCCGAGCACGCCGTCGGCGGCGAGCAGCCGGGGTGTGATCGCCACGAACGGATGGGTGAGGTCGATGCGCCCGCGCAGCCCGAACCGCTTGCTCAGCAGCTGTGCGGTCGACCCGCCGAGCTGCTGGGTCCGCACGTACGGCGGATTGCTGATGACGAGATCGAAGGAACCGTCCGCGATCCGGGTCGACGCGGCGAGGAAATCCCCGGCTCGGCAATCGATCTCGACCCCCTCGGCGGCGGCGCGCGCTGCGGTGTCGCCGACCGCACGCCGGTCCAGGTCATAGCCGGTCAGCCGTGCCGTGACGCCGGACGACGCCAGCTCGCGATGTACCGCCAGCAGCAGCTCGCCGTCACCGCAGGCCGGATCGAGCACCCGGAGCTCGCCGGTGCGCGGTGCGTGCAGCAGCGCCCGTCGCGCCAGGAACCGCGCGAGCGCGGGCGGGGTGTAGTGCCTGCCGTGCCGTTTGCGCTCCTGGGCGTCCCGGGCCTGCGAAGCCATGCGCTCGATTCTGCCCCGGGAGGCCGGTGTCGTGCCGTAGGCGCGAGGCCGCGGACCGGTATCCGAGCGAAAAACCGATCGTTACCTGACGAAACATCATTTCGTCCGGCAAACAGTGGCTCGTGCCACCGATTTTGGGGTTACGCCCGGCCATGACCCACTCCGAGCTCACCTGGGACGAGGCCCGGCTGGCAGGCCACGCGGCTAGTGGTCGGCATGGAGCCCGGGGGGCACCGATTCCGGCCCGAGCTCGGTCACCGCGGAGACCTGGTTCGCCGAACCGGCGGACCCTGCGACGCCGGCCAGCGGCGGCGGATCGTTCACCGTCGCCAGCGCGCTCGACGCCAACGGCGCGTACACCGACACGATCCGGTCCGGCTGGTACGTCTTCTACAAGTGCGCCTGAATTGGGACCAGGGGCTGGCCAATCACGTGCGGTTCGCCGAGATCGGCGGCGCGGGATCGGCATCGGCGTCGCTTTCCGGGTGCTCTCCCGACCTCGCGCCTGAGCGCACCGCCGAACCCGCTCGTACCTGTCTTCGTAGGTGCCGGCGGGTTCCGCGTCGCACGCCCGGCTGCTAACGTGGTCTCAAAATGAGACTAGTTCTCCGGATCGACCGAGGAGCCGCGCCATGGCGCCGACCGACCACGACAACGGCGACTTCGCCGCCCTGCAGCGCCTCGCCGACGAGCGCTGGACCTGCAGGCAGTTCCTGCCCGACGAGGTCGACCGCGCGACCATCGACCAGTTGCTGAGCCTGGGCGCGCGCACCCCGTCGTGGTGCAACACCCAGCCGTGGCAAGTCGTCGTCACCGCGGGCGAGGGCACCGAGAGCTTCCGCAAGGCGTTGCTCACCCACATCCAGACCAGCGGCGCCGCACCGGATTTCGAATTTCCCGCGCAGTACGCCGGTGTCTATCGGGAGCGCAGGCGCGCGTGCGGCTTCCAGCTCTACGACAGCCTCGGCATCGCCAAGGGCGACCACGAGAACACCATGCGCCAGATGGTGCGCAACTTCGAGTTCTTCGACGCACCCCACGTCGCCGTCGTCACCTCCGAAGCCGACCTGGGCACCTACGGCGCCGTCGACTGCGGCCTCTGGCTCCAGAGCTTCCTCCTCGGCGCCCAGGCCCTCGGCCTCGGCGCCGCCCCCCAGGCCGCCCTGGCCTCCTACTCCCCCTTCATCCGCGAGTACTTCGGCCTCCCGGACCACCGCAAGGTCGTCTTCGGCGTCTCCTTCGGTCACCCCGACCGCACCCACCCCATCAACACCTTCCGCACCACCCGCGCCGCCCTCCCCGACCAGGTCACCTGGCACACCAGCTGACCTCGCTCGAGATCACCACGCGCTGGGGCGACCGGTTCTCTGCCGATGGCACCCCAGAGCATGGTGCGCGTTTGTCCAGGTGATGGCGTCAGGCGGGCCGGGCGGTGGAGGTGATGCCGGGGCCCGGTTCGGGGACGATGTCGCGGGCGGTGACCTCGGCGGCGCACTCGTCGCAGCTGAGGTGGACGTGGGCCTCGCCGGTGCAGCCACGGTGACGGTATTCGACCGGGGGGCCGTCGGGGGCCATGTAGGTGTCGCCCCAGTCGCGGATGGCCATCAGGATCGGATAGATGGCGTGCCCCTTCTCGGTCAGGCGGTATTCCTCGTAGGCGCCGTCCTCGGCGGGCCGCTTCACCAGGATCTCGTGCTCGATCAGCCGGTCGAGACGGTCCTGGAGCCGACCGCGCGAAATCCCGAGCGCGCTCTGGAAGGCGTTGAAGCGCCGGATCCCGGTGAAGCAGTACTTGAGGATCAGCAAGGTCCAGCGATCCCCGAAGATCACCAACGGCCGCGTGATCGAGCACGGGACCTCGGCGAGTTCTTCGTAGCGCACCCTGCCATTATGCGCGCCCGTTCCCCGAACGCGCGGCGGCGGATTGATGAGGTCTCGTTCGCGAAGTGATGCGTCTGGACACCGTCCAGCACAGTCGAACTCGGAAAGGTCTGCGCACCGGGCGCTTCGTCCGGATACGGATGCCCCTCCCGCGGCCACGGTCCCGGACCGTGCACAGCGGCGAGTGCGAGCGCATGAGCGAGATACGTGGTCTGGTCAGCATCGGGAACCGGCCACGCGCCGGGTTCACCGGCAGGGGCGCCCAGCGCCCTTTCCACGAGAATCCTTCACGGCCACACCGTAACCGACTCCCTGCGCCACTTCGCCTGGTCGACAGCGGTCCGGCGCCCGAATTCGTGCGCGCGAAAATCGTTCGGCAACCGGCCGGCCGCGTGGTGGGATCTCGCGGTGATCAAGATCCGACGGTGTTCCTACTTCGCGCTGTACAGCGAGACGATGACCGCGGCCGATATGACCGTTCACCTGAGCATGGAGCCGGACGAGATCCGGGTGCTGGGAAGCAGGTCCGCGGAGCATCGCCTTCCCCGGTCTCACAGCTGGCAGATCCACCGGCACAGCCCCGAGAGCATCGACGAACAGATCGAGTACCTGATCGACCGGCTGACACCGGTACTCCCCCGCCTGCTCTCCCTGATCGACCGGCCGGATGTCGGCGCGAGTATGCAGGTCGTGCGCCATTACGACGATCCCGATGGTGTCCATGGTGCACCCGGCGGCACAAGTCTGGCCGATGTCCACAACTGGCCGCGTCCACTGGGTTGGCACCTCACGACGGCCGTGCTCGAATTCCTGGTGGCGACCGGAGCCGAGCTCGATATCGATGAATACAACTGAGGTGGGCGTGAAACGGCCGTCGGCTCGTCCTGATGCAGGACGAGCCGACGGGCGGGTAGGACTACCGCGCTGGGGTCAGAGCGGGATGTTCTTGTGGTGGCTCTTGCGGGCCGGGGCCGAGGCCAGGGCCGCGGCGATGATGCTGCGGGTCTTGGCGGGGTCGATGACCTCGTCGACGACGCCGATGGCCACGGCGCGTTCGACACCGCCGGCGATCTGCTCGTGCTCGGCGGTCAGGCGCTCGTGGAGGGCTTCGCGCTCGTCCTCGGGGGCGGCCGCGAGTGCCTTCTTGTGCAGGATGCCGACCGCGGCCTTGGCGCCCATGACGGCGACTTCGGAACCGGGCCAGGCGTACACGGCGGTGGCGCCCAGGGAGCGGGCGTTCATCGCGATGTAGGCGCCGCCGTAGATCTTGCGGGTCACCAGGGTGACGCGCGGGACGCGGGCCTCGGCGAAGGCGTGCAGCAGCTTCGCGCCGCGGCGGACCACGCCCTCGAGTTCCTGGCCGACGCCGGGCAGGTAGCCGGGGACGTCGGTGACCACGATCAGCGGGATGCCGAACGCGTCGCACAGGCGCACGAAACGCGAAGCCTTCTCGGCGCTTTCGGAGTTCAGGCAGCCGCCGAGGCGCAGCGGGTTGTTGGCGAGCACGCCGACGGTGCGGCCGCCGAGACGGCCGAGGCCGACGACCATGCTGCGGGCGTAACCACCCTGCAGTTCCTCGAAGGAGGATTCGCCGTCGACGTTGTCGAGCAGCTCGTGGATGATCGGCTTCACGTCGTAGGCGCGCTTGGCCGAGGCGGGCAGCATCGCCTTCAGGTCGACGTCACCGTGCTCGGCGACGGCCTGATCGAATTCGCCCTGCTCGGCGAACATCGAGACCAGCCGGCGAGCGCGATGCATGGCATCGGCCTCGTCGTCGGCGGCGATGTGGCACACGCCCGACTTCTTGAAGTGTGTGGTGGGACCACCGAGGGTCTCCATGTCGACGTTCTCGCCGGTCACCGAACGCACCACGTCCGGACCGGTGACGAAGACACGGCCCTCGGGCGCCATGATGACGATGTCGGTGAGCGCGGGGCCGTACGCGGCGCCACCGGCGGCGAAGCCGAGCACCACGGAAATCTGGGGAACCAGGCCGGACGCGCGGACCATGGCCTCGAAGACCAGGCCTACCGCGTGCAGGGCCTCGACGCCCTCGGCCAGGCGTGCGCCACCGGAGTGCCACAGGCCGACGACCGGGAGGCCGGAATCGATGGCGGTGTCGATCGCGTCGACGATGTGCTTGCAGCCCTCGACGCCCATCGCGCCGCCCATGACGGTGGCATCCGAGCAGTAGGCCACGGTGCGGACACCGTCGACCTCGCCGATCGCGGCCAGCACACCGGACTTGTCCCGCGGGTGCAGCGGAAGCACCGTGCCGGGATCGAAGAACCGCTGCAGGCGGCCGAGCGGGTCGCGCGGATCGGTCGTCGTGTCGTGAAACGCGGGAGCAATGATGGTCATCGCGTTCGTCTCCTGCCTTCGAAGAAGAGTTGCCGCTGCGGCGGCTGCGTATGGCGAACCGCCGGTGGGGTCGAACCATTTAGTTGGCGCGAACCCCACCGGGGATCGTGAATGCAGTCGATCGGTGCGGCTGTATCAACCAGCCCGACCTGGAGGGCCTACGTGGTGACGCAAGCTGCCTCCTTCGGCCCTTGACCAGGTCGAGCTATGCCCGACCGAAGGCGAGCGCGACGTTGTGCCCACCGAATCCGAAGGAGTTGTTGATCGCGTACTCGATTTCCTGGTGACGGGCCTGCCCGTGCACCACGTCGAGATCGATCTCCGGATCCTGGTTGTCCAGGTTCAGCGTCGGCGGAACGACGCCGTCCCTGATGGCGAGCACGGTGAGCACGGACTCGAGGGCACCGACGGCGCCGATCGAGTGGCCCAGTGCCGACTTCGGCGCGTAGACCGAAGCGTGGTTGCCCACGGCCAGGTTGATCGCGTTGGCCTCGGCGGTGTCGCCGATGGGGGTCGCGGTCGCGTGGGCGTTGATGTGGGTGATGTCCTGCTTGGTCAGACCGGCGGTCTGGATCGCGCGGGTCATCGCCCTGGCCGCACCGGTGCCCGCGGGATCGGGGGCGACCAGGTGGAAGCCGTCGGACGTGATGCCCGCACCCAGCAGTCGAGCGTGGATGGTGGCACCGCGAGCCTTGGCGTGCTCCTCGGTCTCGATGACCATCAGCGCGCCCGCTTCGCCGAAGACGAAGCCGTCACGATCCTTGTCGAACGGACGCGAGGCGCCCTTCGGATCGTCGTTGCGAGTACTCATCGCGCGCATCATGGAGAACGCGGCGATCGGCACCGAGTCGATGAAGCCCTCGACGCCACCGGTGACGACGATGTCGGCGTCACCCATCACGATCATCCGCCACGCGTTGGCGATGGCCTCCGAACCCGACGAGCACGCCGAGACCGGAGTGACCACTCCCGCCCTGGCCTTCAGCTCGAGACCGACGACGGCCGACGGACCGTTCGGCATGACCATCTGAACAGCCAGCGGCGAGATCTTGCGATAGCCGCCGTTCTTCAGCTTGTCGACCGAGTCGATCAGCGCGTCGCCACCACCGAGACCGGTGCCGATCGCGACGCCCAGGCGGTCGGGGTCGACCTCCGGGCTGCCCGCGTTCTTCCACACCTCGCGACCGAGGACGGTCGCCAGGCGCTCGACATACGCCATCCGGCGGATCTCGACCCGGCTCAGCAGGGTGTCGGGGCTGACTTTCAGGTGACCGCCGATACGCACCGGCAGGTCGTATTCCTCGATGAAGGAATCCTCGAGAACGTCGATTCCGCTCTCACCGTTGAGGAGTCCCTTCCACGTCGCATCGACATCACCCGCGATCGACGTGGTCGCCGCCATGCTGGTGACGACGACGTTGGGGAAATTCCCGTTCAAGGTGGAAGGAGTGGTCACTGGTTCAGCCCTACTCGGCGTCGAACTTGGCCTTGAGCTCCGCGGCGGCGTCGGAGTTCTCCGCCTCGAGCTTCTGGATGTAGGAGACAGCGTCACCCACGGTCTTCAGGCTGGCAAGGTCCTCGTCGGGGATCTTGACGCCGTACTTGTCCTCGGTCTGCACAGCGATCTCGACCATGGACAGCGAGTCGATGTCCAGGTCGTCGACGAAGGACTTCTCGATGGTCACCTCGGAGGGTTCGATACCCGTAACCTCTTCGATGATCTTGCCGAGTTCTTCGACGATCTGTTCCTGGGTCAGAGCGGCCACTTTGGTGGCTCCCTTCTTGTTCTCATTTGTAGGGGTCTTGTACGGCCGGCACTTCGTCGTGCGCGACCGCCGGGGGGAAAGCTAGCCGGAGATGGTCAGTTCGACCAACGCGGGGAGGTCTTCCGGAGTCTTCAGGGCCAGGTTGGGCGTGCCCTTCAGCTCCCGCTTGGCGATACCGACGAGGGTGCCCGCCGGCGGCAGTTCGGCCACCGCCGAGACGCCCGCCTCGCGAACGGTCTCGGTGCACAGGTCCCAGCGCACGGGGCGAGTGACCTGGGCGGCGAGCTTGTCGATCGCGTCGGCGCCCGAGGTGACCGGCTTGCCGTCGAAGTTCGACAGCAGCGTCCGGATCGGGTCGCTCGGCGAGATCTGAGCGATGGCATCGGCGACAGCAGCCTGGGCCGGGGCCATGAAAACGGTGTGGAACGCACCGGCGACGGGCAATGCGCGGACCCGTGCCTTCTCCGGCGGGTTCGCGGCGAGCTCCGCCAGAGCTTCCAAGCGACCCGCCGCCACGATCTGGCCGACCGCGTTGCGGTTGGCCGGGACGAGATCGAGCTCGGCGAGCCGTGCGAGCACGGTGGCTTCGTCACCACCGAGCACAGCGGACATACCGGTCGGCTCCTGCGCGCACGCCTTGGCCATCTCCCGGCCGCGGATGGCGGCCAGGGTGACCGCTTCGTCGGCAGTGATGACGCCGGCGACAGCGGCCGCGGCGAATTCGCCGACCGAGTGTCCGGCGACGATGGTATCCGCCGGAATCGCCTCGGGGGCGATTTCGGCGAACGCGAGCAGTGCGGCCGCGACGACGAGCGGCTGGGTCACCGCCGTGTCGACGATCTCCTCGGCCGTCGCGGTGGTACCGAGACGGACCAGGTCGAGGCCGGCGGCCTTCGACCACAGCTCGAGGCGGTCGGTCGCACCGGGGAGGGCGAGCCAGGGCGCGAGCATGCCGGGTGTCTGGGACCCCTGTCCAGGGGTGAACAACGCGATCACTCCCTAAGAAAACACTGTGACCCCCGCCGCACGAGATGTCGGCGCGAATGAAGCTTTCGAACGGGTTTTGTAGGGGTCCCACAAAATCCGAGGTGGAGTGTCCCGATCGACCGATTCCCCGATCTCGTTACAGGGGGTCGTAGCCCACTGGGGTAGGCGGTGTTTCTGTGACGGAGGGTGACGATTCGTTATGCGTTCGTGTCAAACGGCCCACGGTGGCCGCGATTCGGAGCACATACGCGTCTCGGGGATTCATGGGATCACGTCCGGTGATCTCGCCGATTCGTTTGAGACGGTACCGAACGGTATTTGGATGGACGTACAGCTGACGCGCGCACGTTTCTACTGCTCCACCACAATCCAGATAGGCGTCGAGTGTGTCGGATAACGAAGATCCGGCAGCAGCCAACGGGAGCACAAGATACTCGTTCAGCGCCTCGATCGCAGCTCTATCGCCCAGCAGGGCGCGTTCGGGGAGCAATTCCGAGGCGTGAACGGGCCTTGGCGCGGCGCGCCAGCCCACCACGGCCTCCATTCCGGCCAGCGCCTCGATCGCGCTGGCGTGCGCGGCGCCCAGCGTCCGCATGGTCGGGCCGATCACCACCGGGCCGTCGGAGAAGACGTCGGCCAGCAGATCGGACAGGAAGGGCGAGCCGATCCCGGCGTCGCCGAGATGCCCGCTGACCACCATCACCAGCCGCGCGCCCTGCACGACCGCCAGCGCGGCCCTGCCGTGCCGGGTCGCGATGGTGTGCACCGCGCCGACCGTCGACACGCCCTGATCGGCGGGCGGCGTACCGACGAGCACCGTGGCGGGCGCGGTGGCGTCCCAGTTCAACGTGGCGGCCCGGGAGAGCATGTCGGGACCGGTGTCGCCGCGGACGACCGCGTCGACCACCAGCGCCTCCAGGCGGGTGTCCCACGCGCCGCGCGACTCCGCGGCGCTGGCGTACACCGAGGCGGCCGCGAAACCGAGCTCACGCCCGTATCGCAGCACCGCCTCGGTGAGCGCGACCAACTGCCGGTCGTTGCGCGCCAGCGCGGGCAGCCACTGCTCGAAGAAGTCCATGGCCACCCGGACCATGTCCACGGTCTGGCGCAGCGTCAGCCGCCGCGCCAGATCCTGCGGAATCACCTGGAACGCGTCCAGGCTGAAGCGGATATCGGAATCGGGATCCTGCAACCACTCCAGGAAGTTCACGACCGCCGTCTGCACCAGCATCTGGACGCCCGCGCGCTGCGCGGCGTCCAGATCGGCGAAGAACGGCAGCCGGTCCTGCATCGACCCCACCGCCTCGGTCGACAGCCGGCCCGAGAACTGCTTGACCCGCTTGAGCAGCGTGTCGGGCAGCGGATCACGGGTCTGCCGATTCGGGGACAGTGCCCCGGTCGGCAGGTAGACCTCGTGTTCGCTGGTGCCCTCGGTGATCCGACGGGGCCGCGGCGGTTTGCGCTCCACAGTCCAATAGTCCGCTACGCGAGTTCCTCGGCCGCGTCCGCACTGGGCTTCGGCGCGGCGGAGACGTCGTCGATGCGGTATTTCGCCGCCGCCTCGACCGCCTTCGCCTTGTCCAGCGTGCCGTCCTTGACCAGGCCCTCGAGCACCGCGACCACGATCGACTGCGCGTCGACGTTGAACACCCGGCGGGCGGCCGGGCGGGTGTCGGAGAAGCCGAACCCGTCGGTGCCCAGGGTGATGTAGTCGCCGGGCACCCACTGCCGGATCTGATCGGAGACCGCGCGCATCCAGTCCGTGGCGGCCACGACCGGGCCCTGCGTCGGCGCGAGCGCCTGGGTGACGTAGGGCACGCCCGGATCGGTGTCGGGGTGCTTGAGCGCCTGGATCTCCTTGTCCAGCGCCTCCCTGCGCAGCTCGCCGAACGAGGTGACCGACCACACGTCGGCGGCCACGCCCCACTCCTGCGCCAGGATCTCCTGGGCGCGCAGACCGTCGGGCACGGTCACGCCGGAGACGAGGATCTGGGCGCGGATGCTGCCCTCACCACCCCGCTGGTACAGGTACAGACCCTTGAGCAGACCGGCCACGTCGAGGTCGTCCGGCTCGGCGGGCTGCTGGTAGGGCTCGTTGTACAGGGTGATGTAGTAGAAGATGTTCTCCCCGGCGAAGGCGCCGCTCTCCGGCGGATTCGTGCCGGGCAGCGGGCTGGTGTCGGGGGTCGTTCCGCCGTACATCCGGCGCAGGCCGTCGCGCATGATGTGCGCGATCTCGAACGAGAACGCCGGGTCGTAGGTCACCACGGCCGGATTGGTCGACGCCAGCAGCAGCGACTGCCCGTCGTTGTGTTGCAGGCCCTCGCCGGTCAGCGTGGTGCGGCCCGCGGTGGCACCGAGGACGAAACCGCGCGCCAGCTGGTCGGCGGCGGCCCAGAAGCTGTCGCCGGTGCGCTGGAACCCGAACATCGAATAGAAGATGTAGAGCGGGATCATCGGCTCGCCGTGGGTGGCGTAGGAGGTGCCCGCCGCGGTGAAGGTCGCGGTGGAACCGGCCTCGTTGATGCCCTCGTGCATGATCTGGCCGACGGTGCTCTCCTTGTAGGCGAGCATCAGCTCCGCGTCGACCGAGGTGTAGAGCTGGCCGTTGCGGTTGTAGATCTTCAGCGTGGGGAACCACGAGTCCATGCCGAAGGTGCGGGCCTCGTCCGGGATGATCGGCACGATGCGCTTGCCGATCTCCTTGTCGCGCAGCAGTTCCTTGACCAGGCGCACCAGCGCCATGGTGGTGGCGACCTTCTGCTTACCCGAGCCCTTGCGCACCGAGCGATACGCCTCGTCGCCGGGCAGCGTCAGCGGCTTGGCGGCCGAGCGGCGCTCCGGCACGAAACCACCGAGCGACTGACGCCGGCTCAGCATGTACTGGATGGCCGGGTTGTCCATGCCGGGGTGGTAGTACGGCGGCAGGTACGGATCTTTCTCCAGCTCGGCGTCCGTGATCGGGATGCGCTGCAGATCGCGGAAGTCCTTGAGGTCCTGCAACGCCAGCTTCTTCATCTGGTGGGTGGCGTTGCGGCCCTCGAAGTGCTTGCCGAGGGTGTAGCCCTTGATCGTCTTGGCCAGGATCACCGTCGGCTGACCCTTGTGCGCCATCGCGGCCGCGTAGGCCGCGTAGACCTTGCGGTAGTCGTGACCGCCACGCTTGAGGTTCCAGATGTCGCTGTCGGACATGTTCTGGACCAGCGCCTTGGTCCGCGGGTCGCGACCGAAGAAGTGGTCGCGCACGTAGGCGCCGTCGTTGGCCTTGTACGTCTGGAAGTCACCGTCGGGGGTGGTGTTCATCAGGTTCACCAGCGCGCCGTCGCGGTCGGCGCCCAGCAGCGCGTCCCACTCGCGGCCCCAGACCACCTTGATGACGTTCCAGCCCGCGCCGCGGAAGAACGACTCCAGCTCCTGGATGATCTTGCCGTTGCCGCGCACCGGCCCGTCGAGCCGCTGCAGATTGCAGTTGATCACGAAGGTCAGGTTGTCGAGCGCCTCGTTGGCGGCCACCTGGATCAGGCCGCGCGACTCGGGCTCGTCCATCTCGCCGTCGCCGAGGAAGGCCCAGACATGCTGGTCGGAGGTGTCCTTGATACCGCGGTCGTGCAGGTAGTGGTTGAACCGCGCCTGGTAGATCGCGTTCATCGGGCCCAGGCCCATCGACACCGTCGGGAACTCCCAGAAGTCCGGCATCAACCGCGGGTGCGGGTAGGACGGCAGGCCGTGGCCCGGTCCGCCGTGGCTGTATTCCTGTCGGAAACCGTCGAGCCGGTCGGTGCTCAGGCGGCCCTCGAGGAAGGCGCGGGCGTAGATGCCGGGCGAGGCGTGGCCCTGGATGTAGATGTGGTCGCCGCCGCCGGGATGGTCCTTGCCGCGGAAGAAGTGGTTGAAGCCCACCTCGTAGAGCGCCGCCGACGACGCGTAGGTGGAGATGTGGCCGCCGACGCCGATGCCGGGGCGCTGCGCGCGGTGCACCATGATCGCGGCGTTCCACCGGATCCAGGCGCGGTAGCGGCGCTCGACCTCCTCGTCGCCGGGGAACCAGGGCTCGTTCTCGGTGGGGATCGTGTTGACGTAGTCGGTGGAGGTGAGCGCGGGGATCGAGACGCGACGCTCGCCGGCGCGCTCGAGCAGTCGCAGCATCAGGTACCGGGCGCGGCCCGGCCCTTCGCGGTCGAGCATGTCGTCGAAGGATTCCAGCCATTCGCTGGTCTCCTCGGGGTCGATATCCGGAAGATACGACGCCACTCCCTCGCGGATCACCCGAACCCGCTCACCGGTAGGTCTGGTGGCGGACTCGGCGCCTGCGGCGGGTGCCGCCGCGGCGGGATCGTTCGCGGAATTCGCTGACACAGAGTGGATCAGGTCGGTCAAATCTGCTCCTCGTACTGGGGGCTGAACTGCTTGTTGGCGTCGCTATCCCCGGGCCTGCCCGCTTGGTGTGCGGGCCACCCGTCACGAAAGTTTCGGGCGCACCTTTCATCCTTGCCGAAAAGGCAGCCCGGGTCATCCCTCCCGAGCAGGTACTGCCCGGTATTTCGCTGGACCACAGCCTGACGCTCCCCCAGCGGCCCGTGCCCCGGGCGACAGCGGCGCGAAACCGGCCGCCGCACCACCTCGCGGACACCCCTCATTCATATCACTTCCCTATGGATTCCGGACCGGCCGAAGTCGCAGCGCAGCGCCGATCCACGTGTCCGCGGAATCCACTAAGTTCTGCAGGGGAAGCAACCGAGTGAGAGGGATCGGGGAACGATGAGGCTGCTGGACGTGCGCCGGCTCGGGCTGGTCTGTGCCGCTGTCGCCGTGACCGCGGGCATGGTCGTGGCCGGCTGCGCCGAACAGGTGCCCGGCGCCGCGACCACCGATCCCGCCGAGGTCGCCGCGTACAAGACCTCCGCCGCCGCGTCCGCCTCGGCGGCCGCCGCCGCCAAGGCCGCCGCCGCGCAGACCAAGGCGATCAGCGACAACTGCACCCAGTTCCCGACCACGACCGGTGCGGGCGTCACCGCCTTCAACGAGTTCGTCACCGCCCACGACCGCAACGCTCCCGACTACGCCGACAAGCGCGAGGCGGCGGCCACCACCCTCGACAACGCCGCGACCAAGGTCGAGTCCGGCGTCACCGCCGCGGCGGGGGCGATGCCCACCGATCTCGCCGAGAAGTTCACCGCCTACGTCGTCGCCGCGCGCGAACTGTCGGCGGAGACCAGAAAAATGACCTACAGCTCCCAGGTGACCCGGCTCAACGACGCCAGTCGCAAGATCAACCAGGCCCGCACCGCGGTCCACGACGCCTGCCCGAGCCGCTGAATTCGTCCCGCCGACACGCGGCATACGGTCCCAATTCACCCGATCGGCTTGCGCTGCGGCCGATAACCATGTTCGCTTGCACCTATCTACTGTCGGCAGTTTAGGGAGGACACCACCGTGGTCGCCGCGGCGGACGCGCAGAACTACGCTCAGAAGCTTGGCATTTCTCACGGCTTGGTCGTTCAGGAATTGGGCTGGGACGAGGACACCGACGACGACTTGCGCGCCGAGATCGAGGAGGTCAGCGGCGGCGAGATGGTCGACGAGGACTCCGACGAGGTCGTGGACGCCGTCCTGTTGTGGTGGCGAGAAGGTGACGGCGATCTGGCCGACGAGCTGATGGATGCCATCAGCCCGCTGGCCGACGAAGGCTTCATCTGGGTCCTCACCCCCAAGACCGGTCAACCGGGCCATGTCGATCCGAGCGAGATCGCCGAAGCCGCGCCCACGGCCGGCCTGACCCAGACATCCACTATCAGCCTCGGCAGCTGGACGGGCTCGCGCCTGGTCCAGCCGAAGGCACCGTCCAAACAGCGCTGAATCCGCCGTTCGCTAAGGTCTCAGCCGGACGAGAACGCTCGGCTGAGACCCGACACGACGGAGGATTCGCTGTATGCCGCTAGAGGTTGGCACTCTCGCGCCGGACTTCACGCTCAAGGACCAGAACAACCAGCCTGTCTCGCTGTCGGATTACCGCGGCAAGAAGAACGTCCTGCTGGTGTTCTATCCGCTCGCCTTCACCGGCATCTGCCAGGGCGAGCTGTGCAAAGTGCGTGACGAACTGCCCAAGTTCCAGAACGACGACGCCGAGATCCTCGCGATCTCCGTCGGACCCCCGCCCACCCACAAGATCTGGGCCGCCGAACAGGGCTACCTGTTCCCGCTGCTGTCCGATTTCTGGCCGCACGGCGCCGTCACCCAGGCCTACGACGTCTTCAACGAGAAGTCCGGTTACCCCAACCGCGGCACCTTCGTCGTCGACAAGTCCGGTTACATCACTTTCGCGGAGATGAACGGGCCCGGAGAGGCCCGTGACCAGGCGGCTTGGGAGAAAGCGCTCGCCGCGCTAGATTCATAAACCGTCACCGCCGGTTCCCGCCGGCGGTGCCAGGGCGTATAGCTCAGCGGTAGAGCACTGGTTTTACACACCAGCGGTCGGGGGTTCGATCCCCTCTGCGCCCACAGAAGATGTTGCAGGTAGACGATCCGCTCGCGGCTTGCGACGTATGCCCCACGTCGCCCACGTGGGGCAGAGAACCCCAACTTTACGCGCTGCTCCTAGAACTCCGGGTCCACAGTCCGTAGCAAACGAGCAGGTCGCTTATCCGCTGTTGGTCGCGCCAGACCTGCGGATCGTCCGGGTCAAGGCCAGCGGCGATAAGAGCTTCACGGTCGACAGCGTCCATTCCCATGCTCAGGTTGGACGGCGCTCATGCCTGGACGGTTGCGGCGGCGATCTGACTGTCCACTGTTTGACGTCACCGCGGAGTCAGCGCCCGTGGCGAACACCACTGCTCGACATCGAGGCGGCCGCGCCCGTTCGCAGTCGCCACGCTGCATGAAACTCTCGCAATCCAAGCGCCGCGGACGGGGCTTCTTGGCCGGGCGCCGCAGCCACTTCGCGGCCTGTACACGTTCCGATGCCCTACACGGACCGATTCGATCAATGCGGGAAGTGCCAGCAGAGCCACGCTTGTCGCGCGCTGCGAGTCGCAGACCGAACCGATTGGTCATCGTGAGGTTCTGTGGTCAAAATGACGTTGTGGACCTTGCTGGAACGCAGACCGGTGAACACGTACTCCTCGCCGCAGTCGCCCACGCGCGCACAGAGTTCGGCGAGAATTTGGCAGCGTGCTACGCCATCGGAAGCCTCGCCCATGGCGGCTTCGCACCGCTCGTCAGCGACGTCGACCTCGTAACCGTGCTGAACGATGGCGATGCAGAGGTAAAAGAAGGAATTCTCCGTGTCACCGATGCCGTCCGGCAGCAGTTCGAAAGCCCACTGGCGCAGCGACTGTCCGTCTTCTGGTCCGACTGGTCCGGCGTTCGATCCGGCGCCGGCCCGACACATCGACTCCCCGCGATCGACCGCCTGGACCTGCTGGAGTCGGGCCGATTGCTGTATGGCCAGGACAATCGTCAACCGGCCACCGTGCCCACCCATAACGAATTGATCACCGACTCGGCAGAATTTGCGCTGAGCAAGATCGACGAAAGCTACCGCGCGGATCTGCACCATCCGTCGCGACTTGTCGCCGCAGGCACACGCGCGGTCACCAAGAAGACACTGTTCCCGGTCAGGTTCCTCTACACCCTCGCTACCAGCAAGATCGGCCGCAACCAGGACGCGATCGAATGGTACCGAGGGCGGTCCTATCAACTGGTGCAAGCGGCAGCTCGGTGGCGAAACGAGGGGCTCGACGCAACCGCTGATGCACTGCTCGCCGTCCATCTGAACGAGTTGTATATCGAATTCGTCGACGCCTACATCGACGCCGCCACAACTCTGAACCAAGCCGACTACACGCTGCGACTCATCCAGCTCCGTGGATACCTTGTGAAGGAAGCCGAGAATGGTCGGTGACCGATTCCTGCATGACACTCGGCGTCCCACCGCAATCGCCAGACACGAACCGCGCCACACTGCGGTCGGCTTGACTTTCCCACTCCCCACCTATGTGCGCACCGTCTACGTCGTGACGCATCCGGAAGCGACGCACCACGTCGACCATCTGGTGGGCGGCTGGTACGACTCCGCGCTCACCCCCGCCGGACTGCGTGACGCCGAAGCGATCGCCGCCGCCGTCCGCGCGCGCATCCCCGCCGACGCCGAGGTCGAGTTGTACTCCTCCGATCTCCGACGCACCGCGCAGACCGCCGGTGCCCTCGCCGCGTGGCTGGGAGTCGTTGCGACCCTGGACGACCGACTCCGCGAGAAGTCCTACGGCGAAGCGGGCGGGCGCCCCCAGCGATGGCTCGACGACCGCTTCCGTCCACCCCCACCCGTCGGCGACCGCATGAACCACGACGAGGGCATCCCCGGCGCCGAAACCAAAGCCGCTCTCGCCCACCGCATCTACACCGTCATGGACGACATCCTCACCAGCGACTGCCGCCACCAGGTCATCGTCACCCACGGCGGCGCACTGACTTTCGTCCTCACGTCCTGGATCCGCATGCCCCTCGAGTCAGCGGGCTACGCCCACTTCCACGCCACCCCCGGCGGCATCACCGAACTCCGCGAAGACCCCTACTTCCACAACCGCCGAATCCACACCCTCGACGACACCCGCCATCTCGCCCCGCGATGAGCAGGGGCGGATCAGGCGCCGGGCAGGGGGCAGCGTGCCCCGCGGTGATGGTGTGGGGCACGCTGCGATCCGGTGCGGGACTACGAGGCGACCTTGTCGCGGTCGGCGACGGTGAGGGTGCAGACGCCCCCTTCGCAGGAGCGCCGCAGCTTGCCTCGGGACAGGGTCTGCATCAGGCCGATCGCCCAGCAGGTCGGGCAGCCGCGGAGGGCGAACAGGCCGACGGGCAGGAGCAGGAGGCTGAGCAGGCCGGTGATCGGGATGAGGGCGACGGAGCCGGTCAGGGCGAGGAAGCCCAGGGCGCCGCGCAGTAGGTGGACGGGCACCGAGGAGCTCGCGTAGTCGGGCGTGTCAGGTTTCGTTCCGGTCATCGTGTCCTCCTGGATCCGGGTGGGTGACGGTGTTCAGGGATTCCCGGACGGTCGCGCGGGCGCGGTGCAGGCGGGATTTCATGGCGGCCGTGCTGAGGCCGAGGGCGTCGGCGACCATCCGCCCGCTGTAGCCCTGGATGTCGCGCATGATCAGCACTTGGCGCTGATCGGCGGGCAAGGCGGCGACCGCGGCCGCGACCCGGCCCGCTTCCAGGCGCTGTAACACCTCGTCCTCGGCGGAGGCGACCGCGGCGATCTCCGGCGACACCGGCGTACGGTCCCGCATCCCCTTGCGTGCCCGTCGCAGGCACTCGTTGCGCACGATGCGGAACATCCACGACGCGAGCGCCCCGGAGGCCCGCAGCATCCCGATCTTGCGATACAGGATGATCAGCGCCTCCTGCGCCGCGTCCTCCGCGTCCTCCGGGGTGGCGCACAGAGATCGCGCGAAGCGCTGGATGTTGGGGTGCGAGCCCGACACCAGCGCCGCGATCGAATCGACGTCACCGCCCTGCGCGGCGACGATCAGCTGATGGCCGGGCCAGCTCGCCTCAGCCACGCCCGGCTCGTTTGCGCCGCACGACGACCATGCATGTGCACAGCGCCACCAAGCCGATGACGATACCGATTCCGATGAGCACGACTACCTCCGTTTCCGTCCCGACAGTGTGTCGGGACATGGATAAGAGGCGCACACCGCGCAAAAGGATTCAGAATCCCGCTCGCGGAGGCCGACGGGCGGTGACCAGCCACGCGCGCGAGTCGAAGTACACGCCGTCCCCGGAGTGATGCGCGTCGAGCAGTGCCCGCAGCCGCTCCTGCGCCGCCTCGGCGCCCTCGACCCCCAGCCCGGCGATGATGTCGCGGAACTCCACCAGCCGCAGCACATTGTCGAAGGCGGCCGCGCTGTCCCGGCCGTAGTAGACGGGCTCGTGGACCTCGGCGAACGCGATATCGGTGAATCCGGCCGCAGCCAGGACGGCTTCGGTGACGGCCGGATCGGCGAGTGCGAACGCGCCGGGCCCGTCGCCGGCGATCGCCGCCTCGGTGGTGAGGGTCTCGCGGATCACCGACGTCCACTCGTTGCGGTCGCGTCCCTGCCACACCAGCAGCACGAGCCGTCCCGAGGGACGCAGCGCGCGACCGATATTGGTGAACGCGGCCACCGGGTCGGCGAAGAACATCGTGCCGAACCTGCTGATGCACACGTCGAAATGCCCCGGCGGGAAGGGATGTGTCTGGGCGTCCGCCAGCTGGTAGCTCACATTGGCGAGGTCGACGCTGAGCCGACGAGCGTGTTCGAGCATCCGCTCCGAGACGTCGACGCCGACCACCGTCCCCTCGGCGGCGGCGCGTGCCGCTTCCCGCGTGGTCTGCCCCGCACCGCACCCGATATCGAGCACCCGGTCGTGCACCCGCACCCGGGCGGCGGCCCGGAAGTGGGCGTTGTGCAGACGCAATTCCGCGTCGTAGTCGAATACCTCGGCAGGCTTGTCCTCTGGTGCTGTCACCGGATCCCCTCCACACTCGACCGGACCGTCGCGCACCCGGTCCGCCGTCTGCGACGCGACCGGCTGTCGAGTCGCCCCCGCCCCAGCGTAGAGCGTCGGATCGGTCTCGCACGGCAGCGACGTCGAACGGGCTCGCGTTCCCCGGACGCGAGTCGGTGCGTGATCCGTCGAGATCGGCGACGCGGTGGCCGGGCCTGCCCGGCCACCGCATCCGTTCACTAAGGCGTCGAGTAGCCGATGAGGGCGCCGATGCCCGCACCGATCGGCACGGTGACCAACGCGCCGACACCACCCAGGAAGAACCCGAGGACCGCACCGATGCCCGCGCCGATCAGGGCGCCGATGCCGGCGTTGTGCTGCTTGCGGGCGAGGGTGTCACTTGCCTCGTCGACGAAGGACGCCAGGTTGTCGGTGACGAAAGCCGGTGCGGCGACCGGCCGTAACGTGACCGACTGCCCGTCGGCGGCGATGCCCGCGGCCAGGTCGACCTCGCCGGCGCCGGTGACGAGGCGAGTCGGCACGGCGGCGACCACCCGGCCCGCCCGATCGGTGAGCGTGACCGCGCCCCCGGCGAGCTGGAACCTGCCGTCGGCGACGGTGGCGGTGAGTCCGGAGCCGTCGGCGAGCGGACTCGCCGTGAACGCCACTCCCCCTTCGACGCCCTGGACGGTCGGAACGGCTGCTGCTGGTCCGGCGTGCGCGGTGGTGGCCGCGAGGCCGAGAGCCCCTACCGCGAGAACGGCGACCGTGCCGAATCGTCGTGCGCTGGAACTCGTTCGAGACGAGAAAAACATCTTGCCCCTCCAGTCTGCCCGCCCAGATCGGCGGAACATCCTCTGCTGGACCGGATCTCGATCCGCCGACATTTTCGCATCGTTAACGATCAAGTGGAACCCCACCTGCGGTGATACCGGAAAAACATCACCGGATCGGCCCGAATTCAGGTGAGGTTGTGTTCGTAGGCGAATGCGGCGGCGGCGGTCCGCGAAGTCGTCGCCGATGCGGTCGCCGCGATCGACGATGAGGAACGGCTGTCGCGCCCTCCGCAGCGCGCTACCAGTCGCCAACCCGGCTTGACCTGCGCCGATGATGAGGGTGTCGATGTATTGGATGGTCATGATGGTGTCCTTTCGTCCTGGATTCCGACGCTAGGGAGCCACCCGCCGCCGCCGCATCGGCCGGATCACCCATTCGCCGGATGCTCGGTCTGGGTCGTTTCACGCACACGCTTTCCGCCGCGCGCCGCAGGCCCGCCTACAGTCGTGGACGGCACCCACCGCGCGGAAGGACTGGTCGAGAGATGGCTGTGTGGCGGCGTTCCGGCGCTCGGGAACGCCGACGGGAACTGATGCGCGACGCGTTGGACGGTCTGTCCGTCGGCGACGCGCTGGGCGCGCAGTTCTTTCTCATGGGTCAGTCGATTCCGGAGCTGCGGGCGGGACGGCCGCCGGCGGGACCGTGGGTCTGGACCGACGACACCGAGATGGCGGCCTGCCTGGTGGCCGAGCTGCACGTGCGCGACGAGGTCGACCAGGATCGGCTGGCCGCGGTCTTCGCGCGGCGCTGTGATCCAGCGCGCGACTACGGCCACGCGACGGTGACGACGCTGCGGCGTATCCGCGAGGGCGCGCATTGGCGGGCGGCGGCCGGCGCCTCGTTCGGCGGGCAGGGATCGTGCGGCAACGGCGCGGCGATGCGGGTCGCGCCGCTGGGCGCGTTCTACGCGCAGGAGCCGGAACGGATTGTCGCCGAGGCGATTCGGTCGGCGCAGGTGACACATCTGCATCCGGAGGGTGTGACCGGCGCGGTGGCGGTGGCAGTGGCGGCGGGCGAGGCGGCACGAGCACGGTCGACCGGAATGCGGCCCGGCCCAAGGGAATTCCTCGCGACGGTACTCGAGCGCCTCGAACCCGGCGAGACGACCCGGGCGCTGCACCGAGCCCGTGCGCTGCTCGGTGTTTCCGTCGCGGACGCGGTGCGCGAGCTGGGCAACGGCTCGCGGGTGACAGCGCAGGACACGGTGCCGTTCGCGCTGTGGGCCGCGGCGACGCATCTGGCGAACTATCCCGCGGCGATCACCGCCTGTATCGAAGCGGACGGCGATCGGGACACCACCGGCGCGATCGTGGGCGGGATCGTGGCCGCCTACACCGGAATCGGCGACCGACCCGGGGTGATCGGGGTGCCGCCCGCGTGGCGGTCGGCACGGGAACCGTTGCCCGCCTGGCTGGATCCGCGCGGGCGCGGGCGGTGAGGATCAGACAGGCGTCTTCGCGTCGACCCGGACCAGGTCGTAGCGGCGGCTGGAATGGTCCGCGGGCGGGTCGTCGACGGGTGTGACCCGCACGGTCAGCTCGTAGTCGTAGCCGGGCTCGTAGGTGAACCCGGCGATGCCCTCGGAGAACAGCTGCCAGCGCTCGTCGGGCGAATACCGGATCTGCAGACAGCGCATCGGCGCGACGCCGACGCAGTCGACCTGCTCGGGCGCGACGAACATCCGGACGGTCTCGTCCCTCACCGCGGGCTGCTCTTCGGCGGGACTCCCACAGCCGAGGACACCGACGGCGAGCATCGCGCCGAGCGGGAGGAGTCGTCGCATCAGGGTGTCCTTCGGCCGCCGGGATCAGGTGTCCCGTCAGGGTAGCTGATCGGTAACCATGACTCGGGCGGACGAGCGCGACCGACGGCGAGAAGGCCGAAAATCGGTACGTGCCGCCGACGAATTCCGTTGGCAGAATGGGTTCCTCATCGAGTAGTACCGGAGGGAAATACATGACCATCCTGGTAACCGGGGCCACCGCGAACATCGGCCGCAAGGTCGTCGACCACCTGCTCGCCGCGGGACACACCGATGTCCGAGCGCTCACCACCAACCCGCGCAAGGCCGCGCTGCCCGCCGGCGTGCAGGTGGTCGAGGGCTATCTCCGTCGACCCGAAACGCTGCCCGCGGCGTTCGAGGGAGTGCAGCGGATGTACCTGGCGCCCACCCCGGACAATGCCGCCGAGGTCCTGGCCCTGGCCCGCGCGGCGGGCATCGAGCACGTCGTCGATCTGTCGGGCGAACCGGAGAGTTGGTGGGGCACGGTGTGCACGGCCGTCGAGGACAGCGGCCTGGCCTGGACCCACCTGTGGCCGGCCGACTTCATGGAGAACACGCTCACGTGGTCGCAGCAGATCCGCGACACCGCCACCATCCGCGAGCCGTACCCCGACGCCGCGACGGCCCCGATCGCCATGGACGACATCGCCGCCGTCGCCGCCACCGCCCTGCTCTCCGATTCCCACCGGGGCCGCGCCTACCCCCTGGCGGGCCCCGAGGTCCTCACCCGCACCGCCCTCGTCGCCCACCTCGCCGCCGCCCTGGACCGCGACCTCACCTTCCGGCAGTCCACCCGCGAGGAGACCATCACCGCCCTCACCCCCACCATGGGCGACAACACCATCTGGTACGTCGACAACGTCCTCACCGGCTACACCCCCGACCCCACCACCCTTCCCCTCACCAGCGTCCCCGACATCACCGGCCGGCCCGCCACCACCTTCGCCCAGTGGGCCACCACCAACGCCCCCCGCTTCCGCACTCCCTGACCCAGGTCATCCGGTCCGCGCGCGTCGCTCGCCGAGCCGCCGACCGCCATACCGGGACAACCCGGCGACCCATCTCGCCGGCCACATCGTCATAGGTGTCGAATTGCGTTGCGTGAGTCCCGATCCGTGGACGACCATCGGAGCGTGGACACCGAACATCCCCCGGCGCTGCGGACCGGGATCGTGCCGCCCGATCGGGTCGAGGTCGGGGATCTGGTGATGCGGCGGTGGCAGGTCGGGGATATGGCCGCCAAGTTCGCGGCGATCAGCGCGTCGTTCGAGCAGTTGCATCACTGGATGGAGTGGGCGGCGCAGCCGCCGGACTTCGAGGAGATGGCCGCGACGCACGCGCGGTTGTCGGCCTGGCCGACACCCGACGGCGGGTTCAACTACGGCGTCTTCGATCGCACGGGCACGGTGCTCGGAGTGGTGGGTCTGCACGATCGGGTCGGGCCCGCCACGCTGGAGATCGGCTACTGGTGCCACTCCGAGCACGTCGGCCGCGGGGTGATCACCCGCACGGCAGGCGCGCTGACCACCGTCGCGTTGAGCCTCCCCGGCATCGACCGCGTCGAAATCCATTGCGACGCGGCCAATCTCCGCAGCGCCGCTGTGGCCCGCCGCCTCGGCTACCGACTCGAGAGCACCGGCCCACGCGCCGTGTGCACGCCCGGCGAATCGGGTCGCGGGATGCGCTGGGTCATGGACCGCGCCACACCGTAGCGCCCGCGGTGTGGCGTGGGCGGATCAGGCGCGCCCGAGCCACTCCTTCACCAGCTTGGCACCGTCCGTCTTGCACATGGCCTGCACGATCTTGTAGTTGCTCGGATTCACGAGCGTCTTGTACCCGAGCTGGTCCGCCAGCGCGGGCAGCGTCGATTTCTGGGTCGGATCGTCGAGCGCCAGGAACTGCGCGCAGGTCATCGTCGTCAGATCTCCGGCGGGCACCGGCGCGCCGGACGTGCTCGCCTTGGTCGAGGGTGCCGCGGTCGACGCCGCCGCGCTCGACGATGCCGGTGTCGCCGTCCCCGCCGTATTCCCCGAACATCCCGTCAGCGCCAGCACGGCACCGACAACCACGATCGCCCACCCGAATGTCCCGCCCCCACGTGTCATACCGACGAAGGTAGCAGCGTCGAGGTCCGCGCGAGGATCGAGTGCTCAGCCCACGTCGCGGCGCAGCCAGGTGACTTCGGCGCCGACGCAATCGGTGCCCTGCCGGAACGCCTCGAGGTCCTCGTCCCACGCGGTGCCCAGGGCGCGGTCGATCTCGGCGGACAGGTCGTAGGTGCTGCCGTGGCCGCCGAGTTCTCGCGCGGCCTGGAGTAAGGCACGTAATCGCATCTCGCCGAGCATCACATCGCCGTTGGCGCCGGTGGAGCCGTGCCACAGGCCCAGCGCGGGGACGAAGCTGTAGCGTTCGCCGTCGACGCCTTCGCTGGGGTCCTCGGTCACCTCGAAGCGCAGAACCGGCCAGGCGCGCAATGATTGGGCAATCCGCGATGCCGTGCCGACGGGACCGATCCAATCGCTGCTGGCGCGCAGTTGTCCGTCGGCCGGTTGCGCGGTCCAGCGCAATTTCGCGGGCGAGGAGAGCGCGGTGGACAGTGCCCATTCGACGTGCGGGCACAACGCGGCGGGCGATGAGTGGATGTAGACCACACCCGCCGTCGCATCAGCGAACTGACTCGATGCGCGCACTGCACAACACCTCCAGCCTCGACAAGGAGCGTCTTCCCCAACGACCCGTCGGACTGGCGTGGCCCGAGTGTACTGAAGTGTTCGGTGTTACGGGTGTTACTTCACAGCGTGTTGTGTGTCTCTGCGATCACGGAATCGCTGAATTTCGGCCACGCCGCTCGAGCCCAGTCGCCGAAATTCTCGTCGCTCAGGGCGATCGTCGCCACCCCTATTTCCGGGTCCACCCACAGGAAGGTGCCGGACTGCCCGAAGTGTCCGTAGGTCCGCCCGGAATTGACGGATCCGGTCCAGTGCGGGGATTTCCCGTCGCGGATTTCGAATCCCAATCCCCAGTCGTTGGGTCGCTGGGAGCCGAATCCGGGCAGCACTCCGTCCCGGCCCGGGAATTGCACCGAGGTCGCGTCGGCGAGAGTTTGCTCCGATATCAATTGAGGTGTCAGCAACTCGGCGGCGAATCGAACCAGGTCGTCCACGGAGGCCTGCGCCGCGTGCCCGGCGGAACCGTGGAGAACGGCGGTGCGCATTCCGAGCGGTTCGAAGACCGCCTCGTGCAGATACTGCGGGAAAGCGATGCCGGTGCTCTCGGTGAGGAAGTCGGCGAGCAGTTCGAAGCCCGCGCTGGAGTAGATGCGCCGGGCGCCGGGCGCGGCGATGACCTCGGGGGTGGCGAAGGCGACACCGGAGGTGTGGGCGAGCAGATGACGCACGGTCGATCCGGGCGGCCCGGCGGGCTGATCGAGTTCGACCGCGCCTTCCTCGAGCGCGACGAGCGTGGCGTAGGCGACCAGGGGCTTGGTGACCGAGGCGAGCCGGAACACCCGCGCGGTGTCGCCGGTGGTCGACACGCCGCTCGCGGTGAGGACCGCGGCGGCGGCGTTGGCGACCGGCCAGTGCTGGATCTGCTCGAACGAACGCATATCGGCAGCGTACGAGACGCCGCTACGATCGAGTCACCATGAGTCCCGCACCATCGATCCACGGCGACGTGGCGGCCGGTTTCGGCCCCGTCGCCGACGCCTTCCGCCGCAACTTCACCCAGCACGGGGAAATCGGTGCCGCCGTGGCCGTCTACGCAGGTGGCGAGCCCCTGGTCGACCTGTGGGCCGGCCATCGCGACCGCAGGCGCGAGGTGGCCTGGGAGCGCGACACCATCGTGCCGGTGTTCTCCTCGTCGAAGGGGATGTCGGCGTTCACGATCGCCACGGCCGTCTCGCGCGGCCTGCTCGACTACGAGCAGCCGGTGGCGAAGTACTGGCCGGAGTTCGCCGCCAACGGCAAGGACGAGATCACCGTCCGGCAGCTGATCGACCATCAGGCCGGGCTGTCCGGGCTGGACCGAATCGTGAAATTGCGTGAGCTCACCGACCGCGACGCGCTCGGCGCGCTGCTGGCCGAGCAGAAGCCGGCGTGGCAGCCCGGCACCCGGCACGGCTACCACGCCCTGACCCTCGGGCTCTACCAGAGCGAGCTGCTGCGCCGTGTCGATCCGGCGGGCCGCAGCCTGGGCCGGTTCTTCGCCGAGGAGATCGCGGCTCCGGTCGAGGCCGACCTGTTCATCGGACTCCCCGAGACCGAGCCGATGGAGCGCGTCGCGGAGCTGTCGGCGACGAAGGGCCTCGACATCCTGCGCTACGAGCTCGCCGACATTCCCGTGCGGATCGGCGCCGAGGTCTACGCCAAGCGGGGGCTTTCCTATGCGGCGCTGACCAATCCGCGCCCCGGCGCGCCGGCCCGCGCCGCCCGCCGGGAATTCCTGGAGATCGAGTGGCCCGGCATGAACGGCGTGGGCAACGCCCGCGCGCTGGCTCGCGTCTACGGCGCGGCGGCCGGGCGCACCGGTGCCCTGCCGATCAGCGACCCGGTCCTCGACCTGCTGGGCGCGGCCGACACCGCCGACGACGTTCCCGCCGCCGACCTGGTGCTGCACACCAAGAGCCGCTATCACCTCGGCTTCCGCAAGTCGCGCGGCAGTTTCCGCTTCGGCTCGGACAAACGCGCCTACGGCACCACGGGATTGGGCGGCTCGTTCGGCTTCGCCGACCCGACGACGGGTCTGGGCTTCGGCTACAGCATGAACCGGCTCGGCATGGCGATCCTCGACGACGTGCGCAGCCGGAACCTGCGCGAGGCCGTCGTGCGCTGCGCTGGCTGACCTCGGCGCGCACCGGGGCAGTTCCCACCGGTGCGCGCCGACGGCCGATCAGTGTCCGGCGACGCCGCTGATCTCGTTCGGCGCCGACGCCAACGTCACGCTAGCCGTGACCTTTCCGTCCGCCAGGTCCACCCGATGCACCTGCTTGGTCGCCGGGTCCGAGACGTAGGCGATCGAACCACGCACGAACAGCGCGGGCCGGGCGTCCTGCCAGTCCAGCGGTTCCTGCCAGCTGCCGAGCACCGGAATGGTCCGGGTGACGGTGCCCGCGACCGGGTCGATGACGTGGATCTTGCCGTCGGTGCCGAGCACCAGCGCCTCGCCCTGCGGGCCGCGACCCAGCGAGCGGAAGGTGTAGCTGGTGCCGATATCGATCAGGCGCAGGGTGCCGTCGGCGGTGTTCACCAGCGAGATGCGCTGCGGCCGTTCCAGTTCGGCGTCCTTGTCGACCTTGTAGTCGCCGAGCACGATCGGCGAGACCGCGCTGCCGGACATGTTGCCGATCCGGCCGTACGGATCCGGGCTGGCGACCTTGGTGAACGTCCCGTCGCGGTAGACGACGGCACCGGTCTGGCAGCCGATCACCACCGCCTCGTGCTGGGCGGTCGCCTCACCGTGCACGCCAGGGCAGTCCTCGTTCCTGGTGATTTCCTTGCGGTTCCGGTCGAGCGCGACGGCGCCGACCCGCTTGTCCTCGGTGCCGAGGGTCACCACCAGCTCGCCGTTGGTCAGCTGGATCGCGACGCCGTGGTGGGGCGCGGCCGCCCGGTAGACCTCGGTCTTCGGCGTGCCCTGCGCGAGTTGGTCGGAGTCGAAGACGGTGACCTCGCCCGACCCGTCGGCGAACAGCACGGTCTTGCCCGCATGCCGCACCACATGGCCGGGCTTGCTCGCGGGGAATTCGGTGCCGGTGAATTCCCGGTCGTAGGCATCGAAGACGCGGAATCCCGCCTTGGTCGACACCATGAGGTGGTCCTCGTCGCCCGCCGGGTTGAGCCGGTTGTATCCGTCGAGCTTCACCTCGCCCTGCTGAGTCAGGGTGGCGCCGTCGAGGACGTAGATGCCGCCGTTGTAGGTGAGCGCGATCGGTTCCGCGCCCGGCGTGTGCTCGTGGTCGTGGGCGGCGTCGTCCGTGCCGCACCCGCTGAGCGCGACCACCGAGGCGAAGACCCCGGACAGGGCCACCAGCGTGGTGGTCCGTGACCGACTGTGCATGTGCTGCTCCATTTCTCCTGCGTGAACTACGTTGTGGGCCCGGCCAGACCACGGGCGATGGCCTCGGTGTTGGCGCGGGCCATCTCCAGATAGGTGGCCGCGCCGCCACCGGGCGCGGTGAGCGATTCGGTGTGCAGCGCGATCACCTGCACGTGCAGACCGGTGTGCTCGGCGAGGACGCGCGAGAGCCGATCGGGCTGGGCGGAATCGGCGAAGATCGCGCCGACGCCCGCGGCCCGGATCGCGGCGGCGAGTTCGTCGAGATCGGCGGCGCTGGGTGCGGCCAGCGTGGTGCCGCTGGGGATTACCGCGCCGATCACCCGGAACCCGAATCGCTGTGCGAGATAGCCGAAGACGTGGTGGTCGGTGACCAACTGCCTGCGTTCGGCGGGGATCACGGCGAACCGGTCGACCATCCACCGGTCGAGCCGATCGAGTTCGGCGAGGTAGCGGTCGGTGTTCGCGCGCACCGCGGCGGCGTCGATGTCGTCGACCCGCGCGAGGACTTCCGCGCTGATCGCCTCGACGGCCTTGCGGACCCGCTGCGGGTCGGTCCAGAAGTGGGGGTCGGGCTTGCCCGCCGACTCGTCGGAGGTGTAGGCGAGCGGGTCCACCCGCTCGGCCACCGCCACCGTGGGGACCCCCGCCTCGGCCGCCGCCCGCACGTGCCGGGCCACTCCTTCCTCGAGGCCGAGCCCGTTGTGCACGACCAGCGCCGACCGCTCGATGTCGGCCGCCTGCCGGGCCGAGATCGCGAACGAATGCGGATCGGCGCCGGCCTGCATGAGCACCGTGACCGGCACGGCGTCACCGACGACCGCCCTGGTCAGGTCGCCGAGGATATTGGTCGTCACGACGATGCCGGATCGGTCGCTGTCGGTCGAGCAGGCGCTGACCAGCGCGGTCAGCACGGCCACGACGAGGGCCACCACCAGCGCGGTCGGCCGTGACCTCCGCCCCTCCGGGCGACGGCGCCGGACGCCGATCAGCAACTGCCGCCGCGCAGCCCGGTCACCGTCGCGGGAGCGGAGTTCGCCTGTCGGCCGAGCCCGATTCGCGTTCACAGTCCGGTCTCCACGATCAGCGTCGGTGCGATCTCCACGGGGAGGGTGCGCGCCAGGCGGAGGTTGTCGTTGTAGGCGATCTCCGACACCGTGCGCGCGCGAACGTCGTTGACGTAGGCGCGATTCGGATCCACGTGGATCGTGGCCGTCTCGACCGCGCCGTCGGTCAGCTGGAGCTGCGCTGTCTGCGCGCCGGTCACCGGATCGATGCCGTGTAGGACGCCGTCGCGGGTGAGCACCAGCAGCGACGCGCCTTCGCCCGCGGTGTTCACCGCCACCGCGTCGGCGATCGGCGTCAGCGTCCAGGACTTCGCCCTGATGTCGAGCGTCCAGACACCGGTACGACCGGCGAGCGCGGTCAGCGTGGTGCTCCCCGGCCGATGGGTGAAGGCGGTGGCGCGCTCGGCGGACGACGCCGGGTACGGGATCTTCTCGCTGACGAACGCACCGTCGCGTCGGGCCACCACGAGCGCGCCGTCAGCACAACCGAACACGACCCCGCGCCTGGTCACCGCCTGTCCGCGCGGCTGCGCGCACGTCGCGGGCTGCGCTTCCCCGGCCGTGCCGTCGCGCCCGCGCACCTCCACGCGTCCCGCGCGGTCGACGACGATCAACCGCTCCCCGTACGGCACCGCGACACCCGGGATCGGTCGCGGCTCGCCCACCGTCCCCTCGCCCAGCGCGACACGATCGAACACGATCGTGTCGCCGCCGTCCGAAACGACCGCTGTGACAACAGGATCGCTGTGCGCCGAGAGCACCGCACCGCTCGACCGGGGCGCACCGCCGGGCTCGGCCGGTGTCTTCGGTCCGGCCGCGCCGCTCGGCTCGCCGGCACCGGTCGCCGCCGGGAAGTCGGTCGACCCGACCACACGGATCGGCGCGCTGTAGTAGTGCCGATGATCGCCGTGATCGACCGTCCACGCCCCGCTGTCGACGATCGACAGCCGACCACCGGCGGCGACGAAACCGAATCGGCCGTCTCCGGCGAGTCGGACGCCGTTCGCGTCAGAACCAGTCGAATGTGTTTGCGGCGAATGGGTTTCCTTCGCGTCGAGGGCGGTCACCTGTTCGGTGAGCAGATCGACGACCCGCACCTCCCCCGTCCCCGCGTCGGCCACGATCACCCGCGTCTGCGGCTCGGCCATCTCCTCGGCTCCCGCGACGAACCCGTGCGGCGTCTCCTCCACCACCGCGGACTCCCCCGACCCACAGCCGACCAGTGGCACCACGGCGAGCGCGGCCACCGCGGCGGCACCGAGCCGACGCGCGCCGAAGCGGTCCCGCAGCGCGGCGACGATCGCCGAGAGGAAGAACGAGCCGACCGCGACGGCGGCGATCGTCGCGCCCGCCGCGGTCTCCGCGTGCCACGAGACGAGCAATCCGACGGCGGTCGAAGCCGCACCGATCAGCGCCGCGCCCATCATGACCACCGGAATCCGGTCCGACCAGTACAGCGCCGCGGCCGGTGGCGCGATGAGCAGGCCGAACACCAGCAGCGTGCCGACAACGTGGAACGACGCCACGATCGCCAGCGTCACCAGCCCGACCAGGGCCACCTGCGCGAGTTTCGGCTGCAACCCGAGCGTATGGGCTTTGCGCGGATCGAAGGTCGAGGCGACGAACGCGCGGTGCCCGAGTACCGCCACGATGAGCGCGATCACCAACGCCGCACCGAGGTACACCAGGTCTACGGCCCGCACCGCCAGCACGTCACCGAACAGGAACCCGGTCAGGTCCACGGCGAACGATTGCGAGCGCGACACGATGATCACTCCCGTGGCGAGCATGCCGACGAACAGCAGCCCGATGGCGGTATCGGGTGCGAATCGTTTGCTGCGTCCCAGCGCCGACACCCCGAAAGCCATGGCGGCGCAACTGATCGCGGCCCCGAGCAGCAGGTTGCCACCGAGCAGGGCCGCGACCGCGACGCCGGGCAGCATACCGTGCGACATCGCGTCACCGAGAAAAGCCATGCCGCGCACCACCACCCAGGTTCCGGCGAGGGCGCACACGCACGACACGAGCAGCCCACCCCACAGCGCGCGTTGCACGAAGGCCACCTCGAACGGGGCGAACAGCCAATCCATAGCGCGGAACGATATACTGAAAATGATTATCGTTTCAATTGAGGTGAGATGCAGCACACAGAGGACAGCGCGATCGAGATCGAGCATCTGACGGCGGGCTACGGCGCCACACCGGTGCTGTGCGAAGTGTCGGCGAGCATTCCGCGCGGCCGGGTGACAGCGATCGGCGGACCCAACGGTTCGGGGAAATCGACACTGCTGGGCGTCCTGGCGGGCATTGTGCCGATCCAGGCGGGCCGGGTGACGCGCGACACCACGCGACGACCGGCAATCGTGGTGCAGCACACCGCGATTCCGCCGACACTGCCGCTGACCGTCTGGGACACGGTGGCCATGGGCCGGTGGGCGCATCGCGGACCGTGGCGACGCCTCACCCGCGCGGACCGGGCGATCACGGACTCCTGCTTGGAGCGGATGGATCTCACCGCGTTGGCAGCGCGGCGGCTCGACACCCTCTCGGGCGGACAACGCCAGCGCGCCCTGCTCGCCCAGGCACTGGCCCAGGAGTCCGATCTACTGCTGCTCGACGAACCGGCGACCGGCCTCGACGCGGCCTCGCAAGCCACTATCGCCCTGGTCATCACCGAGGTCAGCGCGGCCGGGGTCACCGTCGTCCAGGCCACCCACGATCCGTCGGAGGCGGCCAGGGCCGATCATCTGCTGGTGCTCGCCGAGGGGCGGATCACCGCGGGTCGCCCTCGCGAGGTGGACGCCCGGTCGTAGAATCGCCGGGCATCCGCTCCACCCGCTCGCCCGCGCAGCAGGAGGAATCATGGCCGCGACACCGATCTCCGTGGACGCCTACCTGGCCGATCAGCCGGCGGCCCAGCGCGCCGCGCTCCAGCGGATCCGCGAGACGATTCATCGCGTGCTGCCGGAAACGGGCGAGAAGATCAGTTACGCCATCCCGGCCGTCACCCTCGACGGCCGGGCGTTCATGTCCTTCGCCGGATGGAAGGAACATGTGAGCGTGTACCCCATCCCGGACGGGGACGAGGCGTTCGACCGTGCCATCGAGCCCTACACCGCGGGCCGTGGCACCCTGAAATTCCCGCTCGGGGAACCGATTCCGTACGACCTGATCGCGCAGGTCGCGGTTCGGCTCGCCGAGCGGGAACGGCGGCGCTGACTTACCAGTCGGCTTCGGTGAAGCGGATGATGCCGCGAATGTTCTTGCCGTCCAGCATGTCCTGGTAGCCCTGGTTGATCTCCTCGAGCGAGTAGCTGCGGGTGACCATGTCGTCGAGGTTGAGCTGACCCGACTTGTAGAGCGACAGCAGGCGCGGGGCGTCCTGGCGGGCGTTGCCGCCGCCGAAGATGCAGCCCTTCACCGTCTTCTGCAGCATGGACAGCAGGAAGCTGTTCATCTTCACGTCGCCGGCGTCCATGCGACCCATCGAGGTGACGACCAGGGTGCCGGCCTTGCCGGTCAGGATCAGGCCCTCTTCGATGTAGTCGCCGTGCATCTCACCCATGGTGAGGATGACCTTCTCGGCCATCCGGCCCTCGGTGGCCTCGATCATCGGCATGATCGCGGCGGCCATGCTCTCGTAGGTGTGGGTCGCGCCGAACTTCTGCGCCTGCTCGCGCTTCCACGGGTTCGGGTCGATGGCGATGACCTTCGACGCGCCGGAGAGCACCGCGCCCTGCAGCGCGCTCATGCCGACGCCGCCGATGCCCGCGATCACCACGGTCTCGCCCGGCTTCACCTCGGCGACGTGGGTCGAGGAGCCGAAGCCGGTCGGCACGCCGCAGCCCACGAGGCAGGCGACCTCGAACGGGATGGTCGGGTCGATCTTCACGACCGAGGTGTGGTGCACCGTCATGTACGGAGCGAAGGTGCCCAGCAGGCACATCGGGATGACGTTCTCGCCACGCGCCTGGATGCGGTAGGTGCCGTCCGAGATCGCCTGGCCCATCAGCAGACCGGCGCCCAGGTCGCACAGCGCCATGTTGCCCGCGACGCACGCGGGGCAGCGGCCACAGGCCGGGATGAACGACAGGATGACGTGGTCGCCCACGGCCAGGTCGCTGGGGCAGTTCGGGCCGAGCTTGGTGATGACACCCGCGCCCTCGTGGCCACCCATCACGGGGTAGCCCGGCATCGGCGTGGCGCCGGTGACGATGTGATGGTCGGAGTGGCACATGCCCGCCGTTTCCATCCGGATCTGCACTTCACCGGCGACGGGATCGCCGACCTCGATCTCCTCCACCGACCATTCCTGATCGATGCCCCACAGGATCGCGCCCTTCGTCTTCATGTCCGGTCGACCTCTCGCCAAGCTTGTGCCTCGTTGTGACTGCACTCACCCTAACGAAGAATCGGCCAATTCTGAAACACGTTCTAGAAATTATCCGAGAAATATCTATCCGCGCACGTCATGGACGTGATGGACGAGGTCGTGCAGGAAGTATCGAGCCAGCGACGTGACCGTGAACAGCGATCCGTCGCTGCGCGCGCCCCGCGCGCCGAGCCGATCGGCGGGCACCGCGGCGAAGGCGGCGGCGATCCGCTCGGCGGCCGTCGCGAGTTCGGTCGCCACCACCGCCGGGTCCTGCCGGTCGTAGCGGTCGGCGACGGCGGTCGCGTCCTGGTCCCAGTTCTCGAACCGCGCCGGCTCGGCGCCGTCGTCGGCGAGCATCAGTGCCAGCCGGGTGTCGAAGATCCGGCACACGTCGCGCACGTGGGCGCCGTATTCGAGCACCGACCAGGTCGCGTCGTCGGGGCGCACCCGCGCGTCGTCGCGTTCGAGAGCGGCACCGATGCGCGCCGCGCTGTCGACGGTCCGGTCGGGCACCGCCGCGTAGGCGATCGACTCGGCGTCGAAACCACAGTCGGGACAGGCGCGTTCGAGGACCCAGGTCCAGTTCTTGGCGTCGGGAACGATCATGTCCACAGCCTAGAATGTCCGCATCTTGCGATCCATCAATATTCCGCCAACCATCGGCGAGATCCGGGCATCACACGGTCAGCTGCCGGGCCTTCTCGAACAGTTCCAGGGTCACCGCGTGCAGGAAGTCACCGACCGACTTGGGCGCCTTGCCGGCGAAGGCGCGGGCGTGGGTGCCCTCGAGCACGATGCCGAGCTTGAAACAGGCCAGCACCTCGTACCAGGTCACCGCGCTCAGATCGCGCGCGGAGAACCGACCGTAGTGCTCGATCATCTCCTCGGGGGTGGGCAGACCGCCGACCGTGCCCAGGGTGCCCATCAGCCCGGCGCCGACGGTGCCCGGCACCGGCCGGGTCGCCAGCTGCCAGCCCAGGTCGAGCAGCGGGTCGCCGATGGTCGACATCTCCCAGTCCACCATCGCCGCCACCTGCGGGCTGTCGTAGTCGAACATCATGTTGGCCAGGTGACAGTCGCCGTGCATGATGCCCGGGGTCCAGGTGGTCGGGCGGTGGCGTTCGAGCCAGTCGCCGACCTGCTCGACGCCCGGAATCCGCGGCCCGGGGTAGCCCTCGTTGGCGGTGTAGGAGTCGAGTTCGCGCAGCCAGCGCGGCACCTGACGCTCCAGGAAACCCTCGGGCTTGCCGTAGTCGGCCAGGCCGAGCGCCTGATAGTCGAGCTCGCCGAGGCGGGCGATGGCCTCGACCGCGGACAGACCCATCTGCCTGCGGATCTCCGGGTCGTGCGCGTGCAGGTCGGGAAGTTCGGTCTGCGGGTTGAAGCCGTGGATCGGTTCCATCAGGTAGAACACCGCGCCGATCACCGTCTCGTCGTCACAGGCGGCGATCACCCGGGGCGAGCGCACCTCGGTGTCGTCGATCGCGCCGAGCAGCCGCGATTCGCGACGGATCACGTCGTTGCTCTTGGCGCGCAGATGCTTGGGTCCGCGGCGCAGCACGTACTCACGACCGCCACGGGTGAAGCGCAACATGATGTTCTGCGTGCCACCGCCGATCGAGCTGACCGCGCCGACCTCGCCGGCGGGCAGGCCACGCTCGTCCATCCATCGGCCGATCGCCGCGAAATCCGCGATCGCCGGGTCCACGTCGACCGGTTGCGAAACAGACATGGCGATCATTGTGCCCGAGGCGAGTCGTCCGTGGGCCCGGCGTAGGGTTTCTGCCACGATGCGCACGCTGTTGATCGACAACTACGACTCGTTCACCTACAACCTCTATCAGCTGATCAGCGAGGTCAACGGGAACGAGCCGATCGTCGTGCGCAACGACGAGGCCGCCGGGCCGGCGCTGGACGGTTTCGACAATGTGGTGATCTCGCCCGGCCCCGGCCGCCCCGATCGCGACCGCGACATGGGGATGTCGACGGCGGTGATCGCGGAGTCGACCCTGCCGCTGCTCGGCGTCTGCCTCGGTCACCAGGGCATCGTGGTCGGCGCGGGCGGCACGGTCGGCCGGGCGCCGCAAGCCCGGCACGGATTCCTCGATCGGGTCATGCACGACGATCGCGACCTGTTCGCCGGTCTGCCGCAGGACTTCACCGTCGTGCGGTATCACTCGCTGGCCGCGCAGGAGCCGCTGCCGCCGGCGCTCGAGGTGACCGCCTCGACCAGCGACGGCGTGATCATGGGGGTGCGCCATCGCGAGCGGCCGCAGTGGGGTGTGCAGTTCCATCCCGAGTCGGTGTCGAGTGAGTTCGGTGCGGCGCTGCTGCGCAACTTCGCCGATCTGACCAAGGCGCGCACGCACAACGGCGCGCCGGTCGTCGTGCGCGGACCGCGCGAGCAGCCGCGGCGCCCCGCTCTCGGACGTCGATTCCGGTTGCGGCACAGCGTGATCGAGCGAGCCATCGATACCGAGGCGATCTTCCTGCGCCGCTACGCCGAGTCACCGACCGCATTCTGGCTCGACAGCGAACACGTCGAGCCGGGCCTGGACCGGTTCTCCTTCCTGGGCGACGCGACGGGTCCGCACGCGGAGATCGTCGGGTACCGGGTGGGCGAGGGCGCCGTCACGGTGACGGACGCCGCGGGCGTCCGCACCGTCCCCGGGACCGTGCTGGACTATCTCGACCACGAGCTGCGGCACCGGCACTGTGATACCCCCGGCCTGCCGTTCGACTTCGCCGGCGGATACGTCGGCTATCTCGGCTACGAGATCAAGGCCGACTGCGGCGCGAGCGCGGTCCACCGCTCCCCCACCCCGGATGCCCAGTGGATCTTCGCCGACCGGCTGATCGTCGTCGACCACGAAGCCGGCCACACGCATCTGCTCGCCCTCACCGAGCACGACCCCGCCTCGGCGGATCGCTGGCTGGCCGAGACCGCCGCGGCCCTGGCCGATCTGCCGACCTGGGTCAATCCGGCCGACCTGCCCGTGCCCGCCGATCCGGACGCCGTACCGGCGCACCTGGTGCGTGGGCGCGAGCGCTACCTGGCCGATATCGCGGTCTGCCAGGAGCGGCTGCACGCGGGCGAGTCCTACGAGATCTGCCTGACCGACACGGTGGCCGTCGCCGCGGCCCCCGACGACGGGCTCGCCTTCTACCGACGGCTACGCCGCTGCAATCCGGCGCCGTATGCCGCGTATCTGCGGTTCGACGGGCTCGATGTCGCCTGTTCGTCGCCGGAGCGGTTCCTCAAGATCGACCGCGACCGGGTGGTGGAGAGCAAGCCGATCAAGGGCACCGCGCCGCGCGGGCGGACCGTCGCCGAGGACGAACATCTACGGCTGTCGCTGGCCGACGATCCGAAGACCAGAGCCGAGAACCTGATGATCGTAGACCTGCTACGCAACGATCTGGGGCGGGTCTGCGAGGTCGGCTCGGTGCACGTGCCGGAGCTGATGGCCACCGAAACCTATTCCACCCTGCACCAATTGGTGTCGACGGTGCGGGGGACGCTGCGCCCCGACGCCGGAGTGATCGACTGTCTGCGGGCCTGCTTCCCCGGCGGCTCGATGACCGGCGCGCCCAAGCTGCGCACCATGGAGATCCTCGACGAGCTGGAAACGCAGGCGCGCGGGATCTATTCGGGCACGATCGGCTTCCTCGGCCTGGGCGGCACGGCCGACCTGAACATCGTCATCCGCACGGCCGTGCGCTTCGACGACGAGTGGCGCATCGGCGCGGGCGGCGCGATCGTCCTCGATTCCGACGCCGAGGACGAGTACGCGGAGATGGTGCTCAAGGCCGCCGCGACCTTCCGTGCGCTGGCCTAGCGACGCGGACGCTTGCCCTTGCCGAGGTCCGGCGGCGGTTCCTCGCCGGCCCGGCCGGTGATCCGGCCGAGCAGCCCGACGCCCGGCAGTTTCGCCAGCGCGCCGAAGAGATCCTCGCCCAGTGAGATCATCGCCTCGAGCCTGGGCAGCAGCCGATCGTAGGTGGCGAAGACCGGGTCGGCCAGCGCCAGGGTGCGGTCGAGCCGGTCGATGGTGCTGTTGAGCCGGTCGACCGCGATCGAGAGGTTCTCCACCAGATCCGGCAGCTGGGCGGCCAGCTGGGCCGAGGCCGGGGGCAGCCGCACCGCCGCGTCGAAGGCGTATCCCGCCGTCTGCTGCGCCGCATCGATGGCCTGTCCCGCCGCCGTCTGCGCCGCCCCCACCGCGGCCTGCGCCGCCGAGAGCAGGTCGGCCCCCGGCACCTTGCGCCCCTGCGGCTCCGGCGTGGGCTCCACAGCGCGTCCCCGCTTCTTCGGGTTCGTCATGCCACCACTGTGCCGCACCGAGCACGCCCACGCAGGGATGCGCCCCGCCCGTGTCTGCGGGCCACTGCCCATAACCGTCGCCCCAACTCGCCCGCAGTCGGCCGTCGCGGCCGTCCCGACGATCAGGCGCCGTGGCGCAAGCGACGAAGGAGCAAACCACGGCGGCCGATCGGCGGGACCAACGGGCCGCGACCTCGAGCGCGCCGGCGCTCCAACAACCCTGTCGGTGGGGCATGACATCATGCGAGCACCATGGAACTCCGCAAGGGCGCGCACGCGCCGGTCCCGACATCGCTTCTCGCCGTGGTCCTTTCATGGCGGTCGGCGCATGCCGTCGACGCGCACGCGCTGCTGGTCACCGAGTCGGGGCTGGTGCGCGGCGACCGGGATTTCGTGTTCTTCAACGCCCCTCGGCACGCCTCGCAGGCGGTGACGCTGGATCAGGAGCCCGCGCCGGGCACCGCGCGGCTGAGTGTGTCGCTGCCGCGGACCGAGGCGGAGGTGGCGCGCATCGTCGTCAGCGCCTCGCTCGACGAGGGCACCTTCGATCAGCTGACCGAGCTGACGCTCACCGTGCACGCCGCCGACGGGCCGGTGGCCCGGTTCGCGCTGGACGGCATCGAGGACGTGCAGGCGATGATGTTCGGCGAGTTCTACCGGCGCGACGGGCAGTGGCGGTTCCGGGCGATCGGGCAGGGCTGGTCGGGTGGACTGGCCGGGCTGGCCACCGAATTCGGCGTCACCGTGGACGAACCGGGCGCGGATCGCGCGGCGGCGCGGCCCGCGCCGGCGATGTCCGCCCGCGTCGCCGATCGGGCGGAGTTCGCCCACGGCGCGGAGGGCGACGCCCCGGCGTATCCCGACGACGCGCGCATCGATCCGGCCGAACCCGGGCGTGCCGGACGCGCACAGTCGCGCCCGCCCGCGCTCACCCGCCGTGTCATCGATGTCCCGCCACCGCCACCGCAGGACCCGGAGCTCGCCGACTGGCATCCCGACCCACAGGTCCCCGACCAGTTGCGCTGGTGGGACGGCCACGAATGGACCACCAGCACCCGCAGGCACGTGCAGGACAACCGCGCCCGCTGCCCCCGCTGCGACACCCCGTTGCGCCGCAAACTCTTCGGTGGGCACGGCCAGTGCCGGTCGTGCGCGGGCGAGATCGAGGAGTTCCTCACCCACTGGCGCACCCGCGCCCGCCGGGTGCTCACCGGCCCCGGCACCCTGTCCGAGGACTGGATCGAGGTCTGGGCGGCCCTGCGCTACCAGCGCATCGACGAGGAGCGCGGACGCGCGGTACTGCGCGATGCCGGACTGACCCAGGTGGAGCGGATGGTCGCGTTCGCCTTCGCCGACGGCGAGGTGTTCGCCGACGAGCTCGACGCGTTCGAGCACGTGGTGAGCGAGCTGGCGCTGTCGGGCCCGCTGGTCGAGGACCTGCGGCGCCGGATGCACCGGGGCCGCACCCTGTCGCGGCTGCGCGCGGGCGAACTGCCCACCATCGATACGCCGGGCCTGCACCTGGATCCCGAGGAACGGGTGCACCTGGACCTGCCCGCCGTGCACATCAGGATGCTGGCGCGCGGCCCGCGCAACACCGAGGGCCGGTTGATCGGCAGCTCCAAGAAGCTGCGGTTCGTCGGCGACGGTACCGGCATCGAACTGCCGTGGAACCGGGTCGTCTCCGTGCATCCCGAACACGGCACCGTGGTGCTGGCCGCGACCTCGGCACGCGGCGGCGCCACCTTCGGCGTCACCGATCCCGACTATGTGGCGGCCGCCCTGGAAGGCGCGCTGCGCGTGGCGAAACGCCTGGTCCTGACGCCGGGTCAACGGGACAGCCGCAGCATCCCGCAGGACGTGAAAGCCCAGGTGTGGCAGCGCGACGGTGGTCGCTGCGTCGAATGCGGCGACGGCCACTACCTGGAGTTCGATCACATCATCCCGCTCAGCCGCGGTGGTGCGACGAGCGCGGCGAACCTGCAGATCCTGTGCCGGGCCTGCAACCGCGCCAAGGGCGCTCGGATCTAGCCGAGAATCGCGTTCATGATCGTGCCGCCGCTGGTGGCCACCACGCCGCCGATCATCGCGCCGGCGATCATCTTCGGCGACTCCATCGCGCTGCCGTTCCACTTCTCCCAGGCGAACTTGCCACCCGCCACGGTGATCGCCAGCACGCCCGACAAGATCATGAACCAGGTCAGGTACTGGACCATCTGCATGATCTTGTCCGACAGCGGCGGCGCCTCGGGCGTGGGGTTGCCGACCTGCGCGAACGTCGTGACAGTCTCGGCCATCGACGTCAGAATGATGCTCATAGCCTGCTCCCCTTTTCGCGTGATGCGAACTGCGTTCCAGCACTGCCGTATTCGGACGAGTCCAGGATAGGGGCGCGAACCCCCAGCACGCCAACAAAACCGATCGGTCCGCTGCGGGTGGGCGGCTGCGGCACCCGATTCGACCGGATAACATCAGCGTCAGCAGTTCATCGCCGTTCCCCCCGAGTACCGAGTGAGAGCAAACATGATTCTGGCCGCCGTCACCGATACCCTGGCGCAGATCGGCAATCCGACTCCCGAAGCACCCCCGATGTCGGACAAGATCTTGCAGCTGGTGCGCTACTTCACCTGGTTCATCCTGCTGTCGGGCGTCATCGCCATCACCTACGCCGGCGGCAAGTTCGCCTGGGAGAAGTGGACCGGTGGCGGACTCGAGTCGCCGAAGATGATCGCGGGCGCGATGATCGGCGGCGCGGTCGCCACCAGCGCGGGCACGATCATGAACGCCATGCTCTGACCCCTGTCCGCTCGGCGCGGTCCGGACAACTCCGGGCCACCTCGACCGGCAAGGCATCGCGACCCGAGTTCTCTTGTTCGGCAAGAGAACTCGGGTCGTCTGGCGTGCGAGGTCTCGAGTGTCGGCACATGGCAGCTACCTCCTTTCGTGCGCTGGGGCCGCGCGGCTAGGCGGCGAGGCGGTCCAGGAAGGCGAACAGGTTCTCGCGGACCCGCTGCGCCTTCTCCTCCGGCGTCAGATCCTCGCGATACCGGCTGCCCAGCGCGGGCCGCTTCTTGTTGCGGGCATACAGCGAGCAGGCCAGATCGGTGCAGATGTAGCTGCCGATCGTATTACCGCGCCGTCCCGATTCCCCGGCCTTGTTCGCGGTCATCAGCGAGACGCCGCCGCCGGTGTGGGTGGTCAGGCAGAACGCGCACATCTGCGTCTTGCCCGATCCGCCGGTCTCGTGCCGCAGGGCGACGCTGACCAGCTCGCCGTCGCGCGGGACCGACAGATAGCAACGACCTGGGTACGAGGGATCGGTCCAGCCGAGGAAGTCGAGGTCGTCCCAGGGACGAGCGTCGAGGTCGCGCGGCACGGACAGGCGTTTGGCGTCGCCCTTCGAACAGTTGACGAACGACGACCTGATGTCGCGTTCGGTGACGGGCTCCATGGGGTGTCCTTTCGGTGTGGTGGTCACAAACGATAGACACGCTAACGATGTGCGCCGCGGGCGACAACAGATTTTCGGCCGGGTCCTGCACACGGGTGGATTCGTTCCGGTGCGCCGGGCCGCCGTGCGGATGACCTCGATCTCAGGTGCGGTGAGGTATCGGCACGATCGGCGGATTCGCCCTGACGGCGCTGGTGCGGGTCGGACACGACGTGCGCGTCAAGGCTTGGCCGATCGATGTCGCCTACCCTCGCCGTGTCCGGATATCCAGGCCGAAAGGAAGTTCCCATGATCTTCATCGTCGTCAAGTTCACGGTCGCCGACGACTACGTCGACGACTGGTTGACCCGCACCGCGCCGTTCACCGAGGCCACTCGCGCAGAGCCGGGGAACCTGTGGTTCGAATGGCACCGCAGCGTGGACGATCCCGCCGAATTCGTCCTCATCGAAGCGTTCCGGGATGAGAAGGCCGGCGCCGACCACGTCGGCTCCGACCACTTCCACGAGGGATTGGCGGCGATGCGCCCGGCGTTGCGGGAAACACCACGGATTCTGCACACCGCATTGCCCGAGACGGATTGGGCGCGGATGGGTGAACTCGACATCGACGCCTGAGCGTTCGTCGAGGGCGGTGAGCGTGCGAATCGCCAGCGTCGAAGCGGGCACGGGGCGATCCAGCGGTGGCTAGCCGATGATGCCCGCGGTGCGGGCGGCGCGGAGCCAGTCCGGGAATTCGCCGAGCAGACGGCGGTAGAGTTCGGCGTCGTCGACCTGGTCGATGTCGTCGAGGGCGAAGAAGCCGGCGTTGTCGACGATGCGGCCGTCGAGTTCGTCGAGGGTGCGCAGGACGCCGAAGTTGGCTTTGCCGAGGCCGATGAATTGCCAGAAGGCGGGCAGGGCCGCGGCTTCGCGCATGAGGGCGGCGATTTCGCGTTTCTTGGCGAAACCGCCGTCGGTGAAGAACAGGACCAGGGTGGGGGCGGCGCCGGCGGTGAGGGTGTCGATGACGGCGCGCATCACCGGGAGCTCGTCGTTGCGGCCGCCGATGCTGTCGTAGTCGATGCCGTCGTGGGTGCCGGTCAGGTGCAGGTAGGTCTGCGCCCAGTGCTCACCACCGGCGACCGTGATGTCGGGCACTTTGGCGAAGGTCAGCGCGTAGAGGTAGGCCTCGAGGGAGCCGTCGTCGTCGAGCTGGGTGGCCACCGGGATCATTCGCTCCACCACACGGTGGACGGTGCCGCCGCGGTACAGCTTCTGCATGCTGCCGGTCTTGTCGATGACCAGCACGACCCGCGCCCGCGTGCCGAACGCGCTCTTGTCGACGAGTACCTTCGCGACCTCGCGTTTGCGCAGGTCCAGCTTCTCGCGCTGCTCGAACGACAGGGCCGCCTCGCCGGGCACGGTCCGCACCTCCCACCGGTCCGAGGCCGGTGCCGCCACCTCGGGCTCGTCGTCCACGCTGACCCCGTGATCGGTGACCAGGTCGGCGAACCCGCCGGCGTACCCCTGCCCGACAGCGCGCACCTTCCACTGCTCACCGCGCCGGTACAGCTCCAGCGCGATCACCACCGACTCCCGGTCGAGACCCTCGATCACATACTCGTACAACGGGTTCCCGGCCGCATCGGCCACCGACGCCACCGGCGCGACGGCCGCGCCGAGCGTATCCCCTTCGGCCGCGACGGTGATCACCGCGCGAATCTGTTCGATGTCGGCGGGCACGGTCGCGAACGTCACCACCAGTTCCGACCCGTCGAGCCGAACCCCCGGCGCCTCGGGCTGATTGAAGAACACGAAATCGGCGTCCGAGCGCACCTTCCCGGCCGCGGTCACCAGCAGCGCGGACAGATCCGCGGGCACACCGCCCCGCACGGTCAGCATCACCTTCGGCTGCGCCAACCCCGCGTTCTGCCCCTTCACCAGCCCAGCAGCCACCGCCACTCCTTCTCCGTCGGCCGTTCTGCCCTCACCCTAAGGGCAGTGACCCCGGTGGGCAGCGGATCCCGGGACGAGGCCCCACTGTCAGCAGCGTTGGTACCTTCGCGCGAAATGCGCCGACTCCGGCGAGGTATCGCGGTCGAGTTCGAGACAGCCGCCGACCAGCACGCGGATATCGGAGGTTGTGCGCCGAACGACCCGGTAGTCGACCACCGCGTCCGGCCGGGCCAGCAACGGAAGGTGTCGTTCGGCGAGCTGCCGTAACCGGGCGGCGGCGAATTCCTCGGTATCAGGCGGGAACACCGTGACTTTCATCGTGCGACCCGCCGTGTCGGGCAGGTCGATCACCGACACCTCGACGATGGCCGGGGTGGGTGGATCGGTCAGGAGCCGCTCCCACAGCGCGAGTTCGCTCTCGGACGGAAAGCGGGGCGGCGGTCTCGGAGCAGGCCGGACTCCAGCTTCGAATAGCTCTGCTCGAACCGCCGATCCCCGAAGTAGGAGTCCGATCCTCGGCCGAGGTCGATCAGGGTCGTATCGCCGTGATACCGCGGCGGTACTTGCACCGCGCCCGTGACCCGGACGACCGATGCCGCCTCGGGCGGAGTGGCCTCGTCGTCGAGTCGCACCTCGAGCTTGGAGATGTAGTACGAGTTGTCGCCGTAGAACAGCCGCCATCATCGACGCCATGGTCGGCACAGTGAAGCGCATGTCATTCGTCCTGCCGGCCATAGGTACGAGTTTCGGGTCGAGCGGCGACGGCATCGACTGTAGGGGCGCGTCCTAGATCCAGCCCTTCTCCCTCGCTTTGAGGGCGGCCTCGTAGCGGTTGGCGACGCCGAGTTTGCTCATCGCCGAGGACAGGTAGTTGCGGGTGGTGCCCGGCGAGAGGTGCGCGCGGCGGGCGATGTCGTCGACGGAGGCGCCGTCGGCGGCGAATTCCAGGACGTCGGCCTCGCGGGCGGTGAGGACGGTGTCGCCGGCGCTGATGGCCTCGGCCGCCAGCTCCGGGTCGACGTAGCGGCCGCCGCGGTGGACGGTGCGAATCACCTCGGCCAGGGTCGCCGCCGAGGTCGTCTTGGGCAGGAAGCCGCGAACACCGGCGGCGAGTGCGCGTTTGAGATATCCGGGCCTGCCGTGGCTGGTGACGATCAGCGTGCCCGCGCCCGGGGTGATCCGCTGCAACTCGACGGCGGTGTCGACGCCGTCGATCCCCGGCATCTGCAGGTCGATGACGGCCACCGCCATCGGTGCGGCCGCCTCGGCGCGACGCCGCCACAGGTCGACCAGTTCGGCGCCGGAACCCACGTGCGCGACGACCTCCAGGTCGGCTTCCAGGTCGAGCATCGTCGCCAGCGCGGCGCGGATGAGGGTCTCGTCGTCGGCGAGGTAGACCGGAATCACAGCTTCTCCCAATGGATTTCGAGGGTGAACTCGGTGTCGGTGGCGGTGACGTCGAGCCGCGCGCCGACCGCCGCGAGCCGTTCGGTCAGGCCGCGCAGCCCGGATCGCTCGCCGATGGTGCCGTGCGGTCGGTCGTTGCGCAGCGACATGCCCCCGCTGCCGAGCGCCAGGGTCGCCAGCGTCGCCGCCGAGTGTTCGACGATGTTGGTCGTCCCCTCGCGGACCACCCAAGCCGCGACATCGTGGAATCGTCGGGGCACCTTGGCGGCGTCACCCTCGACGACGAGTTCGCAACCCACCGCCGACAACAGCGACCGCGCCCCGGCCACCTCGCCGCGCAGGTCGATATTGCGGTAGCCGCGCACCAGCGTGCGCATCTGGCCCATCGACTCCACCGCGAGCCCGCGCACCGCCTCCATCTCCGCGACCGCCCGCTCCTGGTCGCCGGCACGCGAGAGCGCCACGGCCAGTTCGCTTTTCACCGCGATCGCGGAGAACCCACGACCGACCACATCGTGCAGGTCGCGCGCGAAGCGCAGGCGTTCCTCGGCGACCTGGAGCTCGGCCTCGACGAGTTTGGCGCGGTCGAGCTCGTCGATGATGCCCAGGGCCCACACCGTCAGCAGCGTCATGCCGACGGCGAAGATCCCGCTGATCAGCAGTACCGCCGCGGTCCGCACCCCGCCTTCCGGCGACGGCGCGAAGACCAGCCCGGTGACGAGGCTCAGGCCGACCATGATCCACCACTTGTGCCGGGTGAACGGAACGACCGCGAACAGCGCGAACAGCGCCGCGAACACTCCGCTCAGGCGAGCGACGGCGACGATCGATTCGGCGGTGGCCAGCTGCGAAACGACCGCGCCACCGACCCACAGCGCGGCCAGCGTCGCGGTGGCGACCGGCAGCATCCACGGCCGCGTGACCATGCCGGCCACCGTGGCGAAATCTGGTTGCGCCTCCACCGCGACGACGGCCGCGGCGCCACCGACGAGGATCGCGGGGATCGCGGCCGCCGAACTCAGGCTGGTCGTCGACGCGATGACCAGCCCGGCGATGGCCGCCTGGAAGGTGAGCCGCGAGTACAACCGGAACTTGGCCGCGCTCGACAGCTCGTGCCACCAGGCGGTCCAGCGCCTCACCCCCGGTCGTCCCAGCGGAAGCTCTTGCGGGTCAGCGCGAGCGCCAGGACGGTCCATATCGCCAGTGTCGCAAACGCCGGGCCGGACGCGGTGAGGGTCCCGGCCGGGGTCAGCACCGGATCGGCCGCCGCGGCCGTCGCGGTCTTGCCGGACGCGCCGAGGAACACCAGGTCGGAGACGGCGGCGAACGGTGTCCAGTCGGCGAGCGCGGCCAGCCGGTCGGGCAGCACCGCGCGGATCGACGCGAGCCCGAGCATGGCCAGCAGCATCACCGGCAGGGAGGTGATCTGGGCGGCCTCGGCGTTCTTGGTGACCGCGCTGGTCGCCAGCGCGAGCAGCGCGAACACCGCGATCCCACCGAGGAGTGCGGCGATCATCAGCGCCGGATTCACCGGTGCGGGCGCCCCACTGCCGTAGACGACAGCGAGAACGGCCACCGCGCACGCGAGGGTCACCAGCACGCCGGGAACCGCTGGGGCGGTCTGGATCTGCCAGTCGGCGGCCTCGCCGGTGCGCAAACGTCTCAGCACGCCCTCGCTGCGGCGGGTCGTCACCATCGACAGCACCGAGTAGTACTGCACGAACACCAGCGCCATGAGCGCGAGCATCTCGATGGCCACCGCGGCCATCGCGGCCGTGGGTTCGGTGTCCTTGCGGGCGATGAAGTAGGTGACCAGCGGAATCCCGACCGGGAACAGCGTCGCCAGGTAGACCAGGGTCTTGTTGCGCCGGAACTGCAACCATTCCGCCGCGGCGAGGGCGGCGAGCGGGCGGCGACGAGGCGCGGTGGCGGTGGTCATCGGCGGGCTCCGATCAGTGCGGTGGCGGGCGCGGGGGTGGTGTCGTGGTCGCCCGCGATGTCGAGGAAGACCGATTCGAGGGAGGCGGCGCGGGCTTCGAGCCCGGTCAGCCGGACCCCGGCCTCGCGGGCCCAGTCCAGGAGTGCAAACAGATGCCCTTGGAGGTCGTCGGTGCTGACGGTGACGCGCTCGTTCGCCTCGATCCGCGCGCCGTGCAGTGGCGGCACCGGCAGGCCGGGATGATCGAAGACGATCCGCGACGGATGGCCGTCGACGATCTCGCGCAGCGTTCCGCGTCGCGCGACCGTGCCCTTGTCCATGATCACGATGCGGTCGGCCAGCGACTCGGCCTCGTCGAGGTAGTGCGTGGTGAGCACCATCGTCACCCCGGCCGCTTTCAGATCGGCGAGCAATCGCCACGTCGCGCGGCGGCTTTCGGGATCCAGGCCGGTGGTCGGCTCGTCCAGGAACAGCAGGCGCGGCTGCCCGAGCAGCGCGCAGGCCAGGTCGACGCGGCGCTGCTCGCCGCCCGAGAGCGACCCGACCCGCACCGCGGCGCGCTCGACCAGGCCGACCTGGGCGAGCACCGTCTCCACGGTGGTCGGATCGCTGCACGTCCCGCGCCACATCTCCAGCGTCTCCGCGACGGTCAACTCGGCGGGGAGTCCGCCGGATTGCAGCATGATCCCGACCTGCGGCCGCACCTGATCGCGGTGCCGGAGCGGGTCGAGGCCGAACACCTCGACCCGGCCCGCCGACGGCGCGGCGAGCCCCTCCAGCAGATCCAACGTCGAGGTCTTGCCCGCGCCGTTGGTCCCCAGCAGCGCGAAGACCTCTCCCCCGACGATGTCGAGGTCTACCCCGGCGACCGCCTCGAACGCCTGCGCACCGCGACCGTAGGTGCGGCGCAGCCCCCGCGCGGAGATGACGATGTCGTTCATCGTGTGCCCCTTTCTCACACTCCCCACGGTCATCGACGCGGGTGCCGTCCGGTAGTACGCGCGATCACCGTTCAGCGATGAGTCCTGCACGGGCGGACGATGACAAAAGTCATGCGGCCGGGCGGACCGGATCGACCACGGCCCGTGGATATCCGGGGTCAGCGGCGGCGCAGCGCCGGGTCGAGCAGAGACGGTGGGGTGTCGTGCTTCTCGTCGGGGGCGAGGTCGGTGCCGGGGGTGACGATGGCATCGATCGCGTCGAGGACGTCGGCGGACAGGGTCGTGTCGGCTGCCGCGAGCTGAGAGTGCAAGTGCGCCATCGTGCGTGGGCCGATGATGGCGCTGGTGACGCCGGGGTGAGCGGTGACGAAACCGAGGGCGAGCTGGATCAGGGTCAGCCCGGCCTGATCGGCCACCTCGGCCAGCTGTTCGACGGCCGCCAGCCTGGCCTGGTTGACCGGGAGGGTGGTGTCGAAGCGTTCGGGCATGAACGCCGAACGGCTGGTGGCGATCTCGCGGTCGGCGCGGATCGCGCCCGAGAGCCAGCCGGAGGCGAGCGGACTCCACGCCAGCACACCCAGGCCGTACTCCTGGGCGACCGGCAGCATGTGGGTTTCGATGCCGCGCTGCAGGATCGAATAGCTGGGTTGCTCGGTGACATAGCGACCCAGGCGATGCTCCCGCGCCGCCCACTGCGCCTCGACGATGCGGTAGGCGGGGAAGGTCGACGAGCCGAAGTAGCGGATCTTGCCCGCCTGCCGCAGGTCGGTCAGCGCCGACAGCGTCTCCTCGTCGCGCACGCTCGGATCCCACCGGTGGATCTGATAGAGGTCCACGTGATCGACACCGAGACGGCGCAGGCTGTCGTCGAGCGCGGTGACCAGCCAGCGGCGCGAAGCGCCGCGGCGGTTGCGCTCCTCCCCCATCGGCAGGCTCGCCTTGGTGGCGAGCACGAGATCGTCGCGACGGCCCGCGACGGCCTTGCCGACGAGTTCCTCCGACTCGCCGCTGCCGTAGAAGTCGGCGGTGTCGATGACATTGATGCCGCCCTCGATCGCGACGTCGATCATGGCGGTGACCTCGGCCTGCGTGGAATTCCCGAGCGCGCCGAAGTTCATCGCGCCGAGCGTGAGGCTGCTGACCCGGACACCGGTCCGGCCGAGGCTGCGGTACTGCATGCGCTGCTCCTTCGTGAGCTGTGCGAGTTGGTTCAGGTCGCCGGATCTGACATCCTGAACAAACGGAACGACGTTCCGATAATCAACATACGGAACATGGTTCCGTTTGCCAACCCTGGAGGTGACGGCACTGTGGCCGACAACGACAGCTCGCCGCCGCGCAAGCGCGCCGACGCCCGACGCAACCAGCAGAGCCTGCTCGAGGCGGCCGCGGCGGCCTTCGTCGCCGCGGGCGTCGACGTTCCGGTCCGCGATATCGCCGCCGCGGCCGGCGTCGGGGTCGGCACCATCTACCGCCACTTCCCCACCCGTGCGGACCTGATCGTCGCCGTCTACCGGCACCAGGTCCAAGCCTGCGCCGAGGCGGGACCCGCCCTGCTCGCCGCCGAGGACTCACCGCATGCCGCCCTGACCGCGTGGATCGAACTGTTCGTCGACTTCCTCGTCACCAAACACGGTCTCGCCGAAGCCCTGCAATCCGACGACGCCGCCTTCGACACCCTGCACGCCTACTTCCTGGACCACCTGCTGCCCGTCTGCGCCCAGCTGCTCGATGCCGCCACGGCGGCGGGCGAGATCGGCCCCGGCACCGATCCCTACGAGTTCCTGCGCGCGGTCGGCAATCTGTGCATCGGCGCGGGAAACGATCCCCGCTATCAGCCGCGTCGCGTGGTCGGGCTACTCGTCCGGGGATTGCAGGGGTAGGAATTCGTCATCGCCGCACGAATCATTTCGGCACCGGAGCGAGCTGCTCGCGAGCTCCCGCGCGCGGCGACGGGTTTCGAACCAGCCTTCGGTGCCCGCCCTTTCGGCGGGCTACCGTCGATCACGTGACCGATCCCGGAGCTGTCCGATCCGCCCGTAGCCGAGTCGCAGCACCATCCGCCCCGGCGGCTCGACCGACGTTCGTCCTCGTCCACGGCGCACACGGCAGTTCCGCCTCGTGGTCGGCCCTGTTGCGGGAACTGGCGCTGCTCGGCCATCGCGGCCTGGCCGTCGACCTGCCCGGACACGGCCTCGACGCCCACTTTCCGCTCGCCTACCAGTCGCCCCAGGACCTCGACACCCTCGCGGCGCAGCCCTCGCCATTGGCGTCGATCACCTTGGACGACAACGTCACCCACGTCCTGGACACAGTGCGCCGAGTCCACGAGTACGGGCCGGTGGTTCTGGTCGGCACCAGCGGTGGCGGCGCGACGATCTCCGGCGTCGGAAACCGGGCACCGGAGCTGCTGGCCGGAATCATCTACGTCTCGGCCTGGTGCTGTGTCGAATTGCCCAGCGTCGCCGCCTATCTGGCCGCGCTCGGACATCACGGCGTCGCCGAGACGATGGTCAATTGGCGCTCGGCCGATCCCGGGCACCTCGCCGCGCTGAAGCAGGGCCTGATGGCTGACGCCACCGACGATCAGTTCCGCGCGTGCCTCAACATGCTCGAACCGGCCGACTCGGCGCAGGTCCTCGCCGCCGACAGTCGCGTGCGCGTCGCCACCTGGGGACGAATCCCCCGCACCTACATCCGCCTGTCCCTGGACCGCGCGATCCCCCTGGACATGCAGGACCGGATGATCGCCGAAGCCGATGCCCTGACCCCACACAACCCGTTCACCGTGCACACCGTCGAGGCCAGCCACCTGGGCGTCTGCCTCCGCGCGGCCGAGATCGCCGCGATCCTGGCCGGCCTCTCCCCGGCGAGCGGAACGTTCGGGTGATCGACCGTTAGTGACCTGCGTCACTCCTTGTCACATCGGGTGGGCCGGTGACGTCTTATGCCCGAAGCCCTCGAGTGAAGGAGAGACCGATGAGCGAGAAGATCGATGTGGTCGTGGTCGGTGGCGGGTACGCGGGTGTGATGGCGGCCAATCGGCTCACGCAGCGGGCCGACGTGGCGGTCACGGTGATCAATCCGCGGGGGCGGTTCGTCGAGCGGATTCGGTTGCATCAGCTGGTGGGCGGGACCGATGACGCGGTGGCCGAGTACAGCGATGTACTGGCGCCGGGGGTGCGCCTGGTGGTCGACGCGGCGACCGGGATCGACGCGGCCGCGCGCACCGTGGCGCTGGCCGGCGGCGACACGATCGGCTACGACTATCTGATCTACGCGGTGGGCAGCGGCAGTGCCGCGCCGCGGGTGCCGGGCGCGGCCGACTTCGCCTATCCGATCGCGAGTCTGGAGGAGGCGCAGCGGCTGGCGCCGGTGCTCGACGCCACGGCGGCGACCGCCGCGGTGACGGTGGTCGGCGCGGGACCGACCGGGATCGAGACCGCTGCCGAGCTGGCGGAGCGGGGCCGCGCCGTGACGCTCATCTGCGGCGATGTGCTCGGCCCGTACCTGCACGCCCGCGGGCGGCGCGCGGTCACCAAGCGACTGAGCGCGCTCGGCGTGACCATCCTCGACGGTCCCGACGCGAAGGTCGTCGAGGTGACCGCGGAGGCCGTGCGGCTCAGCGGCGGTCATACCCTGCGCAGCGCCGTCACGATCTGGACCGCGGGCTTCGGTGTGCCCGACCTGGCGACCCGCAGCGGCCTGCGCACCGATGCCGTCGGCCGCTTGCTCACCGACGAGACCTTGACCAGCGTCGACGACGAGCGGATCGTCGCCGCGGGCGATTCGGCGGCGCCGTCGAACCTGCCGTTCCGGATGAGCTGCCAGGCCGCGGGCCCTTTGGGCGCGCACGCCGCCGACACCCTGCTGCGCCGGATCGCCGACGAGCGCCCCGACCCGATCGACCTGGGCTTCGCTGGTCAGTGCATCAGCCTCGGCCGTCACGCGGGCATCTTCCAGTTCGCCGACAAGGACGATGCCGCCAAGTGGTACCACCTCGGCGGGCGCCCTGGCGCGAAGCTCAAGGAATTCGTGTGCGCCCACACCATCAAGCAATTGGCCACCGAAGCGCGGAAGCCGGGCACGCACAGCTGGGCCAAGGGCGACCAGCGCGCGCAGCTGTTGCGGGACCGGGCCGACACCGACGCGACGCGCACCGCCGCGCACGCCGGGCACCGGTGACCGCGCGGCCGGGGCGGCCCCGAGGACCGCGGTAGGTCATCGGGGCCGTCGGTCCGGGCGTGCGGACCAGCAGAGTGGCGCGCACGGCCGACGAGCGGACAGCGCCGGTCAGATCGTCAGCGGCGAAGTAGTGAGGCTCCAGAAATCGGCGTAGCGGCCGCCGCGATCGAGCAGCTCCGCGTGGGTGCCTTCCTCCACGATGCGCCCGCTGTCGACGAAAATGACGCGGTCGGCGCTGCGGACGGTCCGCAGCCGGTGCGCCACCAGCACGACGGTGCGGCCCGCCATCAGACGTTCGATGCCCTGGTGCACGGCCGCCTCGTTCACCGGGTCCAGGGCGGAGGTGACCTCGTCCAGCAGGACGATGGGCGCGTCCTTGAGCAGCGCGCGGGCGACCGAAACCCGTTGCCGCTCACCGCCGGAGAGCAGCGCACCGCCCTCGCCGACGGCGGCGGACCAGCCGCCGGGCAGTCGTTCGATCACCTCGTCCAGACGCGCGGCCGTCGCCGCCGCGCGGACCTCGGCGTCGGTGGCGTCGGGACGGCCGAGGCGGATGTTGTCCTCGATGGTGCCGTCGAAGAGGTAGACGTGCTGGAAGACGATGGCGATGCGCGACATCAGCGTGGCGGTGTCCATCTCGCGAACATCGACGCCACCGATCCGGATCGCGCCGGCGTGCACATCATGGAACCGCGCGAGCAGTTGGAGCAGCGTGCTCTTGCCCGCGCCGGACGGCCCGACGATCGCGAACCGCTGTCCCGCGGGCACCGTCAGCGACAGGTCGTCGACGACGGTGCGATCGCCGTGCCGGAAGCCGACTCCGGCGAACTCCAGGTCGTGCCGATCCGGGACGATCGGCTGCTCGGGTTCGGGCAGCGGCTCCAGCCCGAGCAGCTCGTCCAGCCGGGTCAGTTGCGCTCGCGCGCTGCGCAATCGACCGCCGATCTCGGCCAGCGACAGCAGCGGCTCGGCGCAGCGAGCCGCCAGGACGAGGATCGCCAGCAGTTCGGCCGCGCCGATCTGACCGCCCAGAGCGAGGGCGGCGCCGAGCGCGAGCAGCGCGGTGAACACGACCTGCACGGCCAGCGTCAGCCCGACGATCCCGGGCAGGGCCGACAGCGCGGATCGGCGCGCGGCGCGCTGGAGTCCGCGCAGCGCGTCGTCGAGCAGGCCGAAGCGTTCGGTGGTGCGGCCACCGGCCCGCAGTACCGGCTGGGCCTGCAGGTATTCGATCACCCGCCCCGCGGCCTGCTGGTCGCGGTCGTGTCGTTCGGCGTCGGCGGCGGCCATCGCTCGCCCCGTCCACCCCTGGATCGCCGCCACCAGCGGCACCGCGATCAGGGCCGCCAACCCCAGCTGCCAGTGGAACGCGAGCATCACGACGACGATCGTCAACGGCGTCACCACCGCGCCGACGAACGGCGCGAGCAGATGCGCGATCACGCTCATCGCCTCCAGCACTCCGCGACTGGCGAGCACCGACACCTCGCCGACCCGGTCGGGGCCGTACCAGCCCAGCGGCAGCCGGGCCAGATGGTCGCCGAGCCGGTGATAGGTGCCGCGCAGCAGCGTGGTGCCCGCGCGGAAACCAGCCAGATCGCTGAGATAGCGCAGTGTGCCGTAGCAGGCGACCGCGATCCCGAACCCGAGCAGCCACGGCCGGGCGCCGGCCGGATCGTCCCCGAACAGTTCCCGGAGCACCGGCACCAGCAGGGCATAGGACAGGCCTTCGAGGATCGCGGTGGCCGTCATCAGCGCGACGGTGCGGCGCACCGGACCGGCATACCGATGGCCGAGCACCCGCAACAGGGTCCGGATCATCACTCGTCTCCTTCGTGGGATCGCCGCAACCCGGCGAACTTGCCGTGGCCTGCCAGCAGGCGCGCGGGCGCGCCGCGCTCCACGATCACGCCGTCGTCCACCATGACGACGGTGTCGGCATCGGCGATCGTCTCCAGCCGGTGCGCGATGACCAGGATCGTCCGGTCCGCGCGCAGGCTCGACAGTGCTTGGCGCACCGCTTGTTCGGTCTGTGGATCGGCGAAGGACGTGGCCTCGTCGAGCACCAGGATCGGGGTGTCGGCCAGCAGAGCGCGGGCCAGGGCGAGTCGTTGCGCCTCACCACCGGACAGGCCGGCCTCCACGCCGAGCACTGTGTCGTATCCGCGCGGGAGTTCGGTGATCCGGTCGTGGATGCCCGCCAGCCGGGCCGCGTGGACCACCCGCTCGTGGTCGGCGTGCGGGACCGCCAGCGCGATATTGTCGGCCACCGACGCCCGCAGCAAGCGCACATCCTGGAAGACGAACGACACCTCGCGATACAGCCGGTGACTGCCGATCTCGCGCAGGTCGACGCCGCCGAGGGTGATCGTGCCGCCCGTCGGATCGAAGAATCGCGGAAGTAGCCGCACGAGCGTGGATTTGCCGCTGCCCGACGGCCCCACGAGGGCGGTGACCGTCCCCGGCTCCAGCACCAGGTCGATCCCGCGCAGCACCTCACGGTCGGCGTCGTAGCCGAACCGGACGCCGCGCAGTTCCACGCGATGCCCGCGCGGCTCGACGGGCGCGGCCGGCTCGGGCAGCGGTTCGACGTCGAGGACGTCCCGGATCCGCCCGACCGCGCGGCCCGCGGCCTGCAGGTCGTCGAAGCCGTGGCCCAGCGCCGCGACCGGGGCGGTCAACCCGAGGCCGAGCAGCAGGAACGGCAGCAGATCGGCGGGCGCCATCGCGTCCGTCGTGATCAGGAACGTGCCGCCGACCAGGACCACGAGCAGCACGAACGGGGGCGACAACGCCAGCTGCATCGCGGCGGCGATCGGCGAGAGCCCGCGCGCCCAGCGCAGGAACGTATCGGCGAAATCGTCCACCGCCGAACGGAATCGACGGTGCGCCCGGTCGCCGCCGCCGAACGCCTTGACCTCGGCGATGCCCTGCACGAACTCCACCACCGCGTCGGCGATGCGGCCCATCGCCGCGTCGAACTCGGTTTGCTCGCGCTGCCGGGCCCCCGTCATCATCAGCGGGACCAGCGCGATCGCCGACAGCACCGGGATCAGCGTGATCAGCGTCAGTCGCCAGTCGACGGTCACCAGGTAGATCAACGACACCAGCGGCACCACGAACGCCGATACCAGCTCGCCGGGCGCGTGGGCGATGAACGGATGCACCGCGCTCACATCCTCACCGACCACCTTGGCCAGCTCCCCGGTGCCGCGCCGGGAGAACCAGCCGATCGGCACCCGGCCCAGATGGTCCGCCAGCTGCCGCCGCAACGACAGCTGCACCGTGCTGTCGAGGACGTGCCCGAGCCCGGAGGACGCGGCGGTGCAGACCAAGCGGACGAACAGTCCCGCCGCCCCCAGCACCACCACCAGCCACACGTGACCGTGGTCGACCGGGCCGGCCGACAGCAAGGTGCGCCCGAGCTCGACCACGGCCAGCAGCGGCGCCAAGCCCGCGACGGCGCCGACGACTTGCAGGATGAGCACGGCCGCGAATCCCCCGAGATGCGGGCGCAGCAGCGCGGTGAGGCGCGGACCCGCGGACCCGATATCCGGCGGCGGGGCGGACATCTCCCTTACCTCGACAAGGTCGGTGGTGGTCATCGCTGTCCCTTCTCCTCGCACAACAGCGGCATCAGCACAGGTCAGCGACCTGATGTCGACACTCGCGTCGTTTGAGAAAGTCACTATCTCTAGCAAGTGACTGTAGGTAAGCAATTACAGACAGTCAATGTCTGTAGCGAGTCACTTTCTGAAACGAGTAGCTCTTGCTAACCTGCTCGCATGACCGGACTTCGTGAGCGGTGGCGGCTCAAGGCCATGCACACCATCCAGGAACGCGCCCTGGATCTGTTCGACGAGAAGGGCTTCGGCGCCGTCACGATCGACGAGATCGCGGCTGCCGCCGAAGTCTCACCGTCGACGGTCTACCGGCTGTTCGGCACGAAGGAAGGGATCATCGTCGCCGACGAGTTCGACACCATGAGCGAGGCCGAGATCGCCGAGATGGTCGACCCCCACGACCCCGTCGAGAGCCTGCTCCGCTCGGTACGCGCCGACGAATCCACCGGCGAGGAACCCGCCCCGGCCGACAAGGGCCCGTGGCGCCGGGTCCGCTACCACTTCACCGAGCCCTCGGTCCGCATGGCCGCCTGCGCCTCCGCCGATCGCACCAGCCGGCGACTCCTCCCGCTGATCGCCTCGACCGGGAAATTCACCGAAACCCAGGCCCGCGTCGCCACCAATGCCCTGACCTTCGGCTACTTCGCCGCCCTCGAACAGTGGTACCTCGACGGCGGCGACCGCCCGATCGCGGACTACGTCGAAGACGGCCTGCGACCCCTGCGCGCCCTCTGGACCTCCGACGACGGGCCCGCCTGACCCCAGAATCCGGCCACGGCCGGGCGAACTCCCCGACCGAACCGCACTGCTGGGCAATGCCGTTCACGCGCTGCCGGCGGAACCGGCGCGACGGGCGACCCGGAAAACGAACGAGTTCCCCCTCGACAACAGCTGCGTCACGATCGGCGACAGGCCCGGCACTGTGGTGCTGGAATAGGGAACTACCAGCCGTTCTTTGTCGACCCGGAACCGGTCGGGCGCCACGCCCGCCGGTTTCGCCGAGGAGGCAGGCAGATGAGCACCCCGTACCGCCACGACGAGGACCTGTTCCCCGCGGCCGCCGGCGAACCCGCCGATATCTGTCAGCGTCTGCACGCCGAGCTCGAGTCCCGCAGCACCGTGGTCATCCTGCACGTGCACGGCGAGATCGACGCCTTCACCCTCCAACGCTGGCATCGCATGGTCGATACCGCCGTCGACCGCGCCATCGAGTGCGGTCACCTCGTCGTCGACATCAGCGACACCGAATTCATGGCGTGCCGCTCGGTGCTGGACCTGGCGGCCCGCGCTCAGCAAGCCGCCGCCCACAGCGTGCTCGTCAGCGTGGTCGATCCGGGCCCCTCGGTGGTCGCGCGCGTCGTCGCCGTCGCCGGCCTGACCGAGTGGCTCCCGCTGCACACCACCTTGATCGACGCTCTCGCCGCCCACACCCCGCGCACATCCCCCTGCCCGACCCCGCCCCGATCTCCCCGACACGCCAAGCCACCGCGAACCACCCGAAACCGACCGACTCCCCCACCCTGACAGGACAGTGGGGCGGGTGGGGCTCGAACCCACGACCAGCGGATTATGAGTCCGCGGCTCTAACCGACTGAGCTACCGCCCCTGGCCAGGGGTGTCCCCGGGCGAGTCGCATGGTACCCGGTGGGGTGCGACGTTGACCACTCGGCGAGCCGGGTGGCGGGGGTCGGCGAGGCGGGCGAGGATGGGGGTATGGCCGATCTTTTCGTGCGAGTTCTGGCGGGGCATCAGTGGATCTACGAGCACAGCGGTGGGCTGGTGGGGCACCGTTTGCTGTTCGGGAATCCGACCCTGTTGCTGCGGACGGTGGGGCGCAAGACCGGGCAGGCGCGCACATCGGCCTTGACCTATGCCCGCGACGGAACGGACTTTCTGGTGACCGCGTCGAACGGCGGGTCGCCGCGGCCGCCGGGATGGCTGGCGAACGTGACCGCGCGGCCGGACTGCGAGATCCAGGTGGGGACGCGCAAGATCGCGGTGACCGCGCGGGCGACCTACCCGGACGATCCGGACTACGCCCGGCGCTGGGAACTGGTGAACGCAGTCAACGGCGACCGGTACCGCGGCTATCAGACGAAGACGCGGCGACCGATCGCCGTGGTGGTACTGCACCCCAGAAGTGAACCCAGCTAAGCCTTTTCGGCTTTCTGCCGCGGCACCTGCGCCCGCCGCTCGCGGTCGCGACGCTCGATCGTGCCCCCGGGGTTGCTGGCTAGCTTGATCACGCCGATAACCAACAGAAGAACCGCGACTATCACTGCTATGACAATTATTCCCTGCACAGTATGAACTTATCGCGTATTCCGTTGCGGCGCAGACTAAGTTACAATGACGCGCCGATCGTCAACAGGGTCCGGCCGAGTGCCGATCGGCTCTCGATGACCGCGTGCGCGCGCTCGACTTGCTCGATCGGGAACGTCTGACCGATCACCACCTCCAGTCTGCCTGCGGCGACCTCGGTTTGAGCGCGTCGAGCGATGGCCGTCCAGTCGATTTCGCCGGCGACGACATCGAACAGACCGAGCACGGTGACGCCGCGGGCGGCGGCCGCCTCGGCGTCGGCGTGAGCGAAATCACCTGCGGCGGACCCGTATCCGAGGAAGATGCCGCCGTCGGCCGCGGCGGTCAGGGCCAGGCCGCCGAGCGCGCCGCCCGCGCCGTCGAAGACGACATCGGCACCCCCGCCGGTGATCTCACGCACCCGCTCGTCCCAGCCGTCGACGGTGTAGTCGACGACCTCGCTCGCGCCGAGCCGCTGCGCGAGGGCGAGCTTGTCGGCGCCGCGCGCGGCGGCCACCACCTTCGCGCCCGCCGCCACCGACAGCTGGGTGAGCAGCGTGCCGAGACCACCCGCGGCCGCGGTGATCAGCACCCACGAATCCGGGCCGACGGCCGCGCGGTCGAACACGGCGAACGCGGTGCGGCCGTCGTGGGCGAGCGCGACGGCCTGCTGGGTGCTCAGCCCGTCGGCGATCCGCACCAGGGTCTCGGCCTTGGCCAGGGCGTGTTCGGCGTAGCCGCCGGTGGGCACGCCGCCGCCGACACCGCTGGCGGCGGTCTGGGTGACGACGCGCTTGCCGAGCCAGCCGGAGTCGACCTCGGCGCCGACCGCCGAGACGACGCCGCCGATCGCGCCGCCGGGCACGTACGGCAGGCTCAGCGGGAAGAAGTCCCGGCCCCAGCCGCTGCGCAGCCGGGTGTCGAGGAACATCACATCGGCGACCTCGACATCGACCACCACTTCGGCCGGACCGGGTTGCGGCGCGGGCAGTTCCCGCACCTCGAGCACTTCCGGTCCACCGAATTCCTTGACCTGCACAGCACGCATCGCGACTCCCTCGTGGTATCTACACCGACGCGCTCAGCATGGAACCTGAAGTCGAGTTCAGGTCAAGAGAGGTGCGGCGTGGATCACCCGATCACGAGCCGCCACCGCAACTGCTGCTGGAACCACCGCCACAGCTGCTACTCGATCCGCCGCCACAACTGCTGCTCGAACCACCGCCACAACTGCTGCTCGATCCGCCACCGCAACCACTGCCGCTGCCGGAGCAACCGCTGCTACTGCCCCCGCCACAACTGCTGGTCGAGCCACCGCCGCAGCTCGATCCGGAGCCGTGCGGCCCGGTCGGCCCGTCGAAGAACCCGTAGGTCCCCGCCGACCCGGCCAGCCAGCTCTGATCGGTGAACCCCTGCGGGCCACGCGGCGGACTCAGCTTGCGAACCAGCACCACTACCGCCGTGACCAGCACCGCGAGACCGACCACCAAGAACGCGAGCACGATCACCAGCATCACCACCATGTCTGCAGGCTAGCCGCCCCACCCGTCCGCGGCAGCGCAGACGAGCGACCACCCAGGGGGCTTACAGTGACATCGTGGCGCTCTCGTTCCTTCGACGCGGTCCGCGACCGATCGACCTCGGCGCGGTCGATCGCACCGTCGCCGACCTGCGTTTCCCCGACGCGATCTTCAAGACCTGCCCCTGGCAGCCGCGCGAACTGGTGGAAACCGGTCTGCGCCAATGGTTGCGCTGCTGCGGCGCGGCGATGCGCGACGACCAGGTGATCGGGATGCCCTCGCACGCGGTCGACGAAGCCTGGCACGGGTTCATCCTGTGCACCCAGCAGTACGCGCGATTCTGTACCGACGCCTACGGCCGGTTCCTGCACCACTTCCCCGACGGCGCCGGCGACAGCGCACCCGATCACGGGTCCATGCTCGACCAGCTCGGCCGGACCGTGGTGGCCTGGTCGCTGGTGGCCGGACCGGACGAACAGTGCGTGCTGTGGGACCTCGACCGCAAGGTCGGCGTCGAGCAGCCGTGGGGCGTGGACGCCCGGCACGTCGCCGCCGTGCGGGAGCGACTGCGCCGGGCGTGACCGCGCGTCAGACCAGCTTCATCCGGCGGGCCGCGAACCGCACCGCGCCGGGCGCGAGCCGGTTGATCCGGTACTGCACCCACGATTCCGGCGTCACCGGCACGATGTCACGGCCGCCGCGCACCGCCTTCACGATCTGCGCCGCGACCTTGTCGGGGGTGTAACCGCGCCGCTCGTAGAGCTTGTCGAACTTGCGCTGGGTGGCCGCCTCGTCCTCGGCGGAGACACCCGAGATGCGGGTGGTGGCCACGATATTGGTGTGCACGATGCCCGGGCACACGGTCGAGACCGAGATGCCGCGCTCGGCCAGTTCGGCCCGCAGGCAGTCGGAGAACATGAACACCGCCGACTTGCTGGTGGCATAGGCGGCCATGTCGCGCTGCGGGCTGTAGGCGGCCATGCTGGACAGGTTCACGATGTGCCCGCCCAGGCCGCGCTCGGCCATCGCCGCGCCGAAAGCTCGGCAGCCGTTGACCACACCGCCCAGGTTGATCCGCAGGACCCGGTCGAATTCCGCGGACGGGGTGTCGAGGAAGCCGCCCGCCTGCCCGACACCGGCGTTGTTGATCAGGACGTCGGGCACGCCGTGCGCGGCGATGACGTCGTCGGCATGCGCACGGACCGCGGCCTCGTCGGACACGTCCAGCGCGTAGGCGTGCGCGACACCACCTTCGGCGACGATCAGCTCCGCCGTCTCCTTGGCGGCGTTCTCGTTCACGTCCGAGACCACCACCTCGCCGCCGAGCCGGGCGAAGGCCAGCGCGGTCTCGCGACCGATGCCGCTGCCCGCACCGGTGATCACCACCAGCTTGTTCTCGAATTCCTTACGGGTGCGGCCCACTTCGGCACGGGCGAGCCCGCGCGGGACCTCGCCGCCGGCGAGCGCGTCGATCAGTTCCGTGGTGGCGGTGGCCAGCAGGTCGGGGTGCGAGAACGGCATCCAGTGCCCGGCGGGCACATCCCGACGCCACAGGCGAGCGGTCCACTTGCGGGAGTCGTCGTAGCCCGCGGGGCGCACGGCCACGTCGCGACCGGCCACGATCAGCTGCACCGGCACCTCGGTGCGCCGCTCGCGCGGCGAGAGCATGCGCTGCACGATGTTCGCGCGATAGATGAGCAGGCCGTCGACCATGTCGCGGCGGAACGTGGGGCCGAGCACGACATTGCCGGGCGCGGTGTCGTTCATCAGCGCGACGGCGCGCTGCCACACCTTCTCGGTGCCGATGGCGCCGAAGGTGGCGCGCGGGAGCACCGGGGTCATGAAGAACGCGGTGTAGGCCGAGGACAGCGCCTGAGTCACCGGCTGCCAGATGTTGCGCGGGGTCGGTCGGGCGAGCCGGTCGCGCACCCAGGCGGCCAGGTGGTCGAGGTTCGGGCCCGACACCGAGGTGAACGAGGCGATCCGCTCGGTCGCCTGCGGCTCGCACACCGCCTCCCACACCTGCACCGAACCCCAGTCGTGGGCGAGCACGTGCACCGGACGGTCGGGACTGACCGTGTCGATGACGGCGTAGAAGTCGCGGGCGAGTTCGTCGAGCCGGAAGTCGGCGGTGCGCTGGGTGCGGGTGGACTCGCCGTGGCCGCGGGTGTCGTAGGCGACGACGTGGAAGCGCTGCGCGAGTCGTGGAATCACCTTGTCCCACAGGTGGTGGGTGTCGGGCCAGCCGTGCACGAGCACGACGGTGTCGGCCGCGGGGTCGCCGTATTCGAACACGGCGAGCTCGAACTCGCCGTTGCGGACGGTGCGCCGGTTGGCGGCCTGCGTGGTGTCGACAGACATCTCTCTTCGGACTCCTTGTCCTGGAATCGAACTCACAGGTCGAGCACCAATCGCTCACCGTGCGAACGGGATACGCAGGCGAGCAGCTCGCCCGCGGCATGGTCGGCATCGGAGAGGGTGTTCTCCCGATGATCGGGCTCGCCCGCGAGCACCCGCACGACGCAGGTGCGGCAGAAGCCCTGCCGGCACGAGTAGGGCTGGTCGGGGCGGGTCGCGAGGATGGCGTCGAGCGCGCTGCGGTCGGCGGGGACCTCGATCACCGCACCGGTGGAGGCGAATTCGATCTCGAAGGCGGTGCCGTCCACGATCGGCGGCGGCGAGAACCGCTCGAAGTGCAGTTCCACCTGGGGCATGGTGCGCACCGCGGCGACGATCGCCGAGGTCATCGGGGTCGGGCCACAGGCATAGACCGCCGTGCCCGCGCCGACCCCGGGCAGCAGCGCCGCCGCGTCGGGCAGACCGTGCTCGTCGTCGGTGCGCACGACGACATGCTCGCCGAAGCTCTCCAGCTCGGCCAGGAACGGGATGGTGTCGCGCGAGCGCCCCGTGTAGACCATCGTCCACGGCACGCCGAGCCGGTGCGCGAGCCGCGCCATCGGCAGGATCGGTGTGATGCCGATGCCGCCGGCGACGAAGTGCAGGCGCTGCGCGGGCGAACCATGACCGGGAACCGCGAACGGGAAGGCGTTACGCGGACCGCGCACCACGAATCGACTGCCCACCGGCAGTTCGTCGTGCACCTCGCGCGAGCCACCGCCGCCGTCGGGGATGCGGCGCACCGCGATCCGGTAGGCGCGCTCGTCGGCGGGGTCGCCGCACAGCGAGTACTGCCGCAGCAGGCCGGAGGGCAGCTCGAGATCCAGGTGCGCGCCGGGACGCCACGCGGGCAGCACCCGGCCGTCGGGCGCCTCCAGGCGCAGACTCACCACGTCCTGGTCGCGCGCGACGATCCGGCGCTCGGTGACCACCACCGGGAACCGGCGATCGTCGACGCGTGGACGCACGTCACGGCGGTTGACCAGGGCACTCCAGCGCAGCCGGGCGGTCGCGATCGCGTCGAGCACGCGGGTGCCGGGATCGTGGCGATGCTTGCCGTAGAGGTCGCCGGGCAGCGCCTGCGGCACGTCGCGCACCGTCACGAGGCCGCCGCCCTGGCCGCGGGCGACTGCGCGAGATAGGCGACGGCCTGCGCGGTCGAACCGACGTTCTCCGGGCTGTAGCCGGGCTGGAAGGTCGACAGCGCACTGATCAGCAGCGACGGGATGCCCGGCAACGCGCCGCGCCACATCGCGCCCAGGACCGAAGAGATCACCCGCGGGTACCCGTGATCGGGCAGCTGCGGATCCTGCTGCACCAGGAATTTCGCGCCACGCACCAGCAGCGCGATGAAGATCGGGAACACCAGCATCATCGAGGCGCAGCGGCGCACGTAGCCGACGCCGAAGTACTCGGCGACATCATGGGCGACGTTGCGGTGCTCGACCTCCTCGGCACCGTGCCAGCGGAACAGATCGGCCATGCGCGGGTCGGCGCCGAACTTCTCCAAATCGGCGTTGATCACCCAGTCGCCGAGCCAGGCGAAGAAGTGCTCGAGGCAGGCGATGAACGCGAGCCGTTCGATCAGCATCTGCCGTCCGGCGCGGTCGTCACCGCCACGGGGGCCCAGCGTCTTGCGGAACAGGTATTCCATCTGCCGCACGTAGGGCGCCGCGTCGATGCCGTTGGCGGTGAGCACGTCGTGCAGGACCTTCTCGTGGGTCTCGGCGTGCATCGATTCCTGCCCGATGAAACCGAGCATGTCCTCGCGCAGCTTCTCGTCCTTCACGTAGGCCAGCGCCTCGCGGTAGGTCACGATGAACATGCGCTCGCCCTCGGGCAGCAGCATGTTCAGCGCGCTGATCAGGTGGGATGCGTACGGTTCGGCCGGCATCCACTGCAGATCGACATCCGACCAGTCGAAGGTCACGTTGCGGGCATGCAGGGCGACCTTGCCGGGATCTACCTCCGGTCGCCGTACGGCCCGGCGAAGTAGCTTCATCGGTACTCCTCGTCCTACCGCGCGTTGCTCGGTCGAGCGCCGGCGCCACGGTGCGCCGGTCGTGCGGTAAGGAAATGATACATGTACGTAGTATTCGAGGTAACACCTATTTTGCCGCGTTTTTCGCCGAAGTCAGGAGGCGAGCAGTGCCACGAACGGGAGCGCGACCAACATCGCGCAGACGGCGATATTGAGCCGTTTGTACTCGACGAGCACGGCGGCGAACTCCCGCAGGATGGCGCTGGGCAGGTAGTAGCGGGCGGTCGGCGCACCGACCGCCTGGGCGTCGAGGCCGACGGATCGGGCGAGCAGCGCGGTGCGCAGCACATGGAAATTGCTGGTGACCAGCACAATGTCGCGGTCGATCCCCTGCCTGGCCAGCAACTCCCTGCTGAACAGCAGGTTTTCCCTGGTGCTCGTCGACCGGTCCTCGGGCAGCACGTCCTGGGCGGGCACGCCGTGTTCGGCGAGGTAGGCGCTCATCGCGTCGGCCTCGGAGACCTTCTCGTCGGAGCCCTTGCCGCCACTGGGCACCAGCAGCGGAGTGCGGCCCCGTGCCTGAGCCGCGTGCCAGATGCCCAGGGCCCGGTCCAGCCTGCTCGCCAGCAGCGGCGGCACCCGGTCGCCCAGCAGTCCCGCGCCGTGCACGACGATCGCGGCGGCGTTGTCGGTGCGGGTGGCCATGCCGTAGACCACCGAATAGAGCAGAAACGCCGACAGCACGAAGCCCAGGTAGGCGGCGACGAGGACGACGGCGAGCAGCAGCACGCCGAGCACCTGCCACCGCGCGACCACCGCGACCACCAGCAGCCCGTACGGGACGAGCAACGCCAGGCCCAGGCCGAGCGAGAGCAGATTGGCCGCCCGCACGCCTTCCCGGCGCAACATCACCACCCCGTTGACCATCAGCAAACCCGCCAGCACCAGCACGAGCAGCGGCGACAGCACCAGCGCCAGCGCGAGCAACAACTCCGGCCCCGCTCCCTCCGCGCCGGCGGACACCAGCGCCCCACCCGCGCAGAGCAGCCCGAGCAGCAACAGCACCCCGTTACCGAACCGGCGACGCTCCTGACGGAAGCGCAGCGCGAAGATCCCGAGCAGAACCACACCGACCACCAGCAAGATCACCAGGCCACCCTATCCGGCTACCGGCAGGCAACCTCGATGTCGCAGGTAGGGGTCATCCGGCCGAGGCGCGGTGCCGGAACCGGCGCACCAGCGCCGCCGGATCCCAGGCACCGCCGCGCCCCCGGGTGAGCGGGTAGCAGGCGAAGCCGAGGGCGGCGGCGCTCGCGTGTCCCACGTCGGTGAACGTGCGATCGACGAAGACCGGCGGCAGCACGACCGCGAGCACGCCCAGGACGTAGAGCCACCGCCACGGCGTCACCAGCCGGTAGGCCAGCACCGCCGCGACGCCGGCCAGCGCGTAGCTGACGCCCACGTCGAGGGTGTACATCGCGCGTTCGGGCGCGTCGTCGTGGCGGATCGCCCACAGCAGCACGCCTTCGCTGAGGTAGGTGGCGCCGACATGGGCGAGCACCGCCACCGCGAGCCAGCGCAGCGTGCCGAGCCAGCGTTCGGCATTGGCGTGGAAAAGAGTGAACAGCACCGCGTAGGCGAACCAGCTGCCCCCGTCGGTCCAGAACGCGCTGCCGATCAGCACCCGGATGGGGTCCTCGGCCAGATGATGCAGATTGGTCGACCGGTGGCCCAGCCATTGGCGCGCCTCGTCGTCGGGCAGCCGCCGGATGATGATCGTGGTCACCGCCAGCGCGGCCAGCCACAGGTAGGTCCCCGGCGCGCTGCGGACCCACCGCCCCACCGCCACCGCGCCGGTTCGAGCCCGCCCGCTGCCAGATGCGCTCACCACCTCAGTGTGCCGGACCTGCCCCGGGACCGTGGTGCGCGGCGCGAGGACCGTTTCCGGACGGGCTGCCCGGGTAGTCGCCGGATGCGGGGGCACCGAGTGAGCGTGCGCGAGGGGCAGGTGAGTGGCGTGATCCGGGTCGGCACCTCCGGCTGGCAGTACCGCGATTGGCGCGGTGTGCTGTATCCGGAGGGCCTGCCGACGCGACGCTGGCTCGAGCGCTACGCCGACGCGTTCGCCACCGTCGAGTCGAACAATGCCTTCTACCGGCTGCCGAGCCGGGAGACCTTCGCCGCCTGGCGGGAGCGCACTCCGGCCGACTTCGTGATCGCGGTGAAGGCCAGCCGCTATCTCACCCACATCAAGCGATTACGGGATCCCGCCGAACCGGTGCAGCGCCTGCTCGACCGGGCCGACGGCCTCGGCGACCGGCTGGGCCCGATCCTGCTGCAACTGCCGCCGACCCTGCGCGCCGATCCCGCGCTGCTCGACGACTGCCTGCGCTGCTTCCCCGCCACGGTGCGGGTCGCCGTCGAGCCGCGGCACGCGTCGTGGTGGACCGGCGAGATCCGTGCGGTCCTGGAATCGCGGAACGCGGCGCTGGCCTGGGCCGATCGCGACTCGCGCCCGGTCACCCCGCTGTGGCGGACCACCGACTGGGCCTACCTGCGCCTGCACGCCGGACGCGCCACTCCCCCACCGCATTACGGTCGCCGGGCGCTAGCGAGCTGGGTGGACCGGCTGCTCGACGCCGGGCCGGGCGATGCCGACGGCTACGTCTACTTCAACAACGACCACGGCGGTGCCGCCGTCGAGGACGCCGTCACCTTCGCCCACCTCGCCGACGCGGCGGGCGCGCGGGTCAGCCGAGTGCCCGGGTAGGTGTGGACACCCGACCGCGACCGCACCGATGAATTCTGGGTGGATCCGTCGTCGATACCGGTGGATACACCGACAGCGGTGGGCCTGTGCCGGGACCGTTCCAGCGCGGGCAGAAGCACACGGAGGCAACGATGAGCGTCGACAACCCCGCGCACGAACACCCGGACGAGACGGGCGAGCGGGCGGGCGGGCCGCACAGCCCCAGGGTGCTGGTAGCGGGGGCGAGCATCGCGGGGCCCGCGCTCGCGCACTGGCTGCACCGGCGCGGGGCCGAGGTGACGGTGGTGGAACGGGCCCCCGCGCTGCGTCCCGGGGGACAGGCGGTGGACGCACGCGGGGTGAGCAGGGAGGTCATCCGGCGCATGGGGCTCGACGCGCGGGTGCGCGCGGCCCGCACCGAGACCGCGGGCGCGCACACCGTGGACGCGACCGGGACCGTACTGGAGACCGTCCGTGCGGACGACGACGGCGGCGACGGCTACATCGCGGAGATCGAGATCCTGCGCGGTGACCTGTCCCAGGTGCTCTACGACGACACCCGCGACGACGTCGAGTACCTGTTCGGCGACCGGATCGCGACGCTCACCCAGGACCCGGACGGGGTCGACGTGACCTTCGAGAGCGGCGACCGGCGGCGCTTCGACCTGGTGATCGGGGCGGACGGGCTGCACTCGGCACTGCGGGCGATGGTCTTCGGGCCGCACGAGCGATTCCTCCGCCACCTCGGGCTCGTGCTGGCCTTCTACAGCGTGCCCAACGAGTTCGGGCTGGACCGCCGGCTGATCGAGTACCAGCAGTCCGGTCGCTCCGCGATTCTGCGGCCGCTGCGGGACACCACCCGGGCGATGGCGATCTTCTCCTTCCCCTCGGGGGACTTCGACGTCGACCACCGCGACATCGCGGCCCAGCAGCGCCTGCTGCGCGAGCGGATGGCCGGTATGGGCTGGTCGACCTCGCGCATCCTCGCCCACCTGGACGACACCCCGGACTTCTACCTCGACCAGGTCGCCCAGGTGGTGATGGACCGCTGGTCGACCGGCCGGGTGGGGCTGCTCGGGGACGCGGCCTTCAGCTCGTCGCCGATGTCCGGGCAGGGCACCGGGCTGGCTCTGGTCGGCGCCTATCTGCTGGCCGGCGAGCTGGCCGCTGCCGGCTGGGACCCGGAGGCCGGATTCACCGGCTACGAGCGGCGGATGCGCTCGTTCGTCGAGGCCAACCAGGAAATCGGCAGGCTGCACGCGCAGAGCTTGACCGCCGCGCCGGGCGAGGCCGCGACCGAGTGGGACTTCGACCTGATCGACCGCGCGATCAACGGCATCGAGCTGCCCGACTACGCGGGACTGCCGGACTCCGGTGTTCCGGTCGAAGCGCCGGTCACGGCGTCGCCGAAGCCATGAAGGCCCCGCCGCGGGGCGGGGCCTTCGGCCGAAAGGCGAGCCACGATCAGCGCTGCGCCGCGCGGGCGGCGATCACCAGCCGGGATCGGTATCCAGCGGAACGTTGATCCAGCTCGGGCGAGCGGGGTCGAGTTCGAGGTGCTGGGTGCGCAGGCCGCTCTCGTTCAGCAACGGCCGCAACGGGATTCCGCTGGGGAAGTTGCTCGCGAAGACGTCGATGCGCAGCCGGTGCCCCGGCAGCAGGACGCCGTCGGTGGCGCGGATGCCGATGTCGATCGTGGTCGGCTCGCCCGGGACGACCGGCTGACGGGTGTCCAGGGTGAGGATCGGGTACGGGTCGGTGTAGTCACCGTTGGGCGAGCGGGTCGACTTGCCGTCGTCGACCGCGCGCAGCGAGGCCACCAGCTGACCCTGCGACCAGACCGTCGACCGGCCGTCGGGCGCGACGTCGTTCACCGTGACGGTCCAGTAGCCGTCGGGCGCGTCGAGCACCGTGTTCAGGTGCGCGGCGATCGCGCCGGAGATCCGGGTCGCCTGGGTGACCGGAGCGGTGGTGAAGGTCAGCGCCGCGCCCTCACTGATCCGCGCGTCCTTGGCGCACACGTCCGGCAGCGGGATCAGCCCCGCCGTGCCCTGCGCGGCGTCCCGCGAGCAGATGGTCGTCAGGCTCGGATCCACCGATACCCGCTGCGCGGCACCGGGTGCGCCGACGAGACTGCCGTCGAAGCGGGCGCCCGGCGCCGAGCCGGACGACGCGGGGTCGAGGTACATCCGCCGGTACTGCATGCCGGGCCGCGGGAAGGCGACGTCGGTCGTCCACTGCTCACTGCCCTGCTGCCACAGGGTGACCGGCTCGTAGCGGTCGACTCCGTTGTCGATGCCCTTGAGCCACTTGTCGAACCACGCCCGCTGCAACGACTCCAGCGGCGCGGGCGCACCGGCCTGGCCCAGACCCGAACTCACGGTCACGTGGTAGACGTTGCCCATGACGAGCTTCTTCTGCTCGGCGGGCACATCGACGGCGTTGTAGATGCGCGGGGTCGAGTAGGTGAAGATGTCGTGCCAGCCGCCGTAGAGGAAGGTCGGCACCCGCACCTGGTCGGGCTGCCCGACCCAGGCGGTGCGCAGCGGGCTCTCGTCGTCGAGGATGCTGGCCATCTCCGGCGGGATCTGGTCCACGCTCGGCGTGGTCAGGGCCGCGATGAGCACATTGAAGAAGGTGAACGGGTCACGCACCCGGTCGCCGAGCCACGTCCAGTCGAACTTGCCGGAAAAAATCGACACCAGGTCCGGCAGCAGCTTCGCCCCGTCGACGGCGAGCAGCCACGGCGGGATGAAGCCGACGCCCAGCGCGCCGCCGGGCGCGGCCACATCGCGGATCAGGTCGCTGCCGGGCACGATCGGGAAGATCGCCTTGAGCGCGGCGGGATGGCGCTGCGCGGTCTGGAGCTGATTGATCCCCGAGTAGGAGATGCCGCTCATCCCGATCTTGCCGTTGGACCAGCCCTGCGCGGCCGCCCAGTCGACGACCTCGACGCCGTCGAGCTGTTCGCGTTCGCCGAACACCTGCCAGGTGCCCTGGGAGAATCCGGTGCCGCGCACATCGACGACGACCTGGGTGTAGCCGCCGCGGATCAGGTTCCGGTCGACACCGAAGGTGCGGGCGGCGCCGCCGGGCAGCGCCTTCATCATGTCGCTGAGGCTGCTGAAGCCGAACGCCGAGAAGTCCAGGTTCTGCAGCACCGGCAGCAGCACGTCGGACAGGCCGGGCACGGCGAGCGCCGAGTCGGCGACGTTGGACACCAGCTTCGTGTACGGCGTCATGTTGACGATGGTGGGCGTCGGCTCGGTGATCGGCTGGCCGTCGGCACCCGCCGGGTGATAGACGTTGGCTTTCAATACCGTTCCGTCACTCATCGTGATCGGCACGTCCCACTCGATGAAGACGTTCGGGTATTGCTGCGGGCCGTTGTGGGTGGCGACGAACTGCGCGTCCAGCCCCCCGTCGGCCGGCAACGCCTGGCCGACCGGGGCCGATGCGACAGCGCCCGCGAACACGACGACGGATGCGACCAGCGCGGCCAGTCGCCCTCGATTTTTGATCATGCTTCGGTCTCAGCCCTCCACCATCGGGAACCACGACGTTCCCGTACCGGGAAGTAACGTAGCCTGCGTCACGTTCGATCGCAAGAACATGTTCTCGGCCCCTCCCCCGCAACCACCGGCCGCCGCGCCGACCCGCACGAGCCACCTGACAGAATCGATGGCGTGAACGCGCCCGATATCGATGCCGACGGACGCAGGTACCGCGGCGCCGCACCCGGACAGCGTCAGCAGGAACGGCGTGCCCGGCTCATCGAGGCGGCCACCGAAGCCTTCGGCACCGACGGCTACCGCAACACCACCGTCACCACCATCTGTGCCGCGGCCGGCGTCGGGAAGCGGTACTTCTACGAATCCTTCACCGACAGCGAGGACCTGCTGCTCGAGGTGTATCGCGAGGTCACCGCGCGGATGCTGGAGGCGATCCACGTCGGCATCGGCGACCTCGACGCCGATATCGACACCAGGGTGCGCGGCACGCTCACGGCGTACTTCCAGCTCATCCTCGACGATCCCCGCGTGCCGCGGATCGCCTTCTTCGAGATCCTCGGCGTGAGCCCGACCGTCGACCGCGCCTACCACGATGTGCTCGACGCGCTGGTCGACATCTGCCTGGCGCTGTTGACGCCGTATGTGGATCTGGACTCCCATCCCGCGCCGAGCGCGCGGATGGTCGTGCTCGGGCTGGTCGGCGCGATCCTGATCATCGCCCAGAAATGGGTGCTCGACGACTACCGTCAGCCGCTGGCCGATGTCGTCGACAGCGGTTGCCTGGTGGTCGGCGCGGTGCTGGACCGGATCAGCGCGGACGCCGAATAGGGTTGCCCTGGAGCGTTCTCCGTGCGCCGATGCCGTCGAGCAGAGCGGCGAGACCGAACCGGAACGTCCCGTCCGGGGCGGCGTTGCAGCCCGTGCCCGCCGGCTTCCCGGCGTGGACCTGGACCCTCCAGAAGGTCCGCAACACCGTGGATTTCGGCGGCGCCCTGCTCGGCCTGGCGATCTCGGTCCTCGGCTGAGATCGCCGAACCCCGGTCAGGGGATCGCGAGGACGGCCACTCCCACGAGTACGTCGACCAGACCGCAGAACTCCGCGAAGGTACGCGCGACCGTGCGCCGCGCGTGCCGATGTTCGTAGTCCCACAGACCGTGCCCGATCCAGCCCGCCGCGACCAGGACCCGCGCCCACCCGATATCCACGTGCTGCGCCGCCACCGCGAGCACCGTGAACAGCGCGAAACCCGCGAGCTGCGCCAGAAACGGCCGATCGACCCGGTCGTGGCGCAGCGCCAGGGCCACCGCGAGCGCCGCCACCACCGCCAGCACGACCGTGGTCGGCACCAGGTCCTGCACCGACAGCAGGCCGAACAGGACGCCGAGCGCGCCGAAGACAGCCCATGTGCGATCCGGCCTGCCGAGGGCCGCGGTGACCAGATAGATCAGCGGCAACACGACCAACAGCTCCGCCAGCGCCCGCACCGTGCTCTCCGCGCCCGTCGGCCAGATCAGCAGCACCAGCCCGAGCGCGACGACACTCGGCCAGCGCCGCGGCATCGCCGCACCGATTCTGCTGTATCCCAAGGACATTCGTTGGTCCGATACCGTCATGACCCGCCTCCGTCGATCGCCGTTCCCTCAGCCTGGCGCGCGCGAACGCGACATTCGACAGCCGCGGCCGACCCTGTCTGTTTTCTTGTGATTCCTGGCAGAACAGACCCGCGAGGACGACGCCCGGCCCACCTACACTGGGCCGTATGGGCGCACGGACTGTTGCCGTCATCGGCTACGACGGCGCCGAGCTGCTCGACCTGGCCTGCGTCACCACCACCCTCGACGGCGCCAACCGGCTCGGCGCCGATCCGCCGTACCGGGTCGAACTGGCCACGCGCGGCGGGCGGACCATCACCTGCGATTCCGGGCTACGGTTGCACGGGCAGGCCCGGTGGGAGCGCCTCACCGGCCCCCTCGACACCTTGATCGTCTCCGGCGGTCTCGGCCATCTGGACGCGGCGCGCGACACCGCACTGGTCGCGCATGTCCGCAGGCTCGCCGCGGTGAGCCGCCGCGTCGCCTCGGTCTGCACCGGGGCGAGCGTGCTGGCCGCGGCCGGACTGCTCGACGGCAGGCGGGCGACCACGCACTGGATCGCCGCCGACATGCTGGCCGCCGAATATCCGCGCGTCACCGTCGATCCCGATCCGATCTACATCCGTGACGGCCGCGTCGCCACGGCGGCGGGGATGACCAGCGCGATCGACCTCATGCTCGCCTTCGTCGAGGAGGACCACGGCGCCGAGCTGGCCCGCCAGGTCGCCCGCGGCCTGGTGACCTACTTGCAGCGGCCCGGTTCACAGGCGCAGATGAGCATGTTCACCGCGCAGCCGCACGCCGAGCACGCGCTGGTCCGGCGGGTCACCGCGCATATCGCCGCGCATCTGTCCGAGGACCTGTCCACCGCGACGCTGGCCGCCAGGGAAGGCGTGAGCGCACGTCACCTGACCAGGCTGTTCGGCAAACATCTCGGCGTCACCCCCGGCCGCCACATCCGCCGCGCGCGGGTCGAGGCCGCCGCGCAACTGCTCGTCCACACCACGACCCCGGTCGCGGTGATCGCGACCCGCTGCGGCTTCGGCACCGCCGAATCACTGCGGCAGGCCTTCGTCCGCCGATTCGGGGTCGCCCCCGCCCACTACCGGGCAACGTTGTCGCGTCCCGCTCCCGACGCCGACCCGGAACCGTTGCCGGTCAGCCGATCCCGGCGGTGAAGGCGGTGAACCGCTCGGCGATGCGGTCGGGGTCCTCGCCGTTGATGGCGTGGGACGCGTCGGGCCAGACCTCGACCTGCGCGCCGGGGATCAGGCGCGCGGTGGCGGCGGCCCGGTCGGCGTCGTGCACGATGGAGCGGCCCGCGAACAGGGCCAAGACCGGCACCGTCAGAGCGCGCAGCTGGTCCTCGGTGGGGCGCGGGAGCAGCGGCTGGGCGCCACGGTAATCCGTCATCCCGGCGGCGATCAGCCTGCCCTCGGGAATCGAGTCGTCGACCGGGACACCGCCGGAGATCCAGCCCAGCAAGCGGTTTCGCAGCCCGGTCGGCAGGGCGGGGACCGCACTGCCCAGCGAGACGACGATCATCTTCCAGCTCAGCCGGGCGAAGGTATCGGCCGGATCGAGCAGGGTGATCGAGGCGACGCGCTCCGGACGATGCAGCGCGGTCTGCACGGCCAGGTTCGCGCCGATGCTGACACCGAGCAGATGGGCCCGCCGAACCCCCAGTCCCACCAGGGTTTCGGCGATCCAGGTCGCCTGATCCGACCCATCGGTCAGCGCCGTGGTCTGCCCGCTCGCGCCCGGCTCACCCACGCTGTCCACCGACCAGACCGTGCGCCGCGCCATCAGGCCCGGCAGGTTGGTGGCCCACATCGGCGTCGAGGCCTGGCGGCCGGACAGCAAGACCACGGGGGTGTCGCCGCCGGGACCGAAGCGGTAGGCGCGCACGGGACCGAACGAGGTCGGCACCGCGGCGATGGCATCGGGCGGCGGAAGTTGGGCCATGCCCGCGCGGTAGGCGGCGGCGAAGTGCTCGAAGCTCGCCCGATCGGGGAAGTATCCGACCTTGTCCGCGGGTCGGCCGATCGTGGGAGCAAGGAACAACCCGTCCGCGGCCATATCGCCGAGCGTAGACCGCTGACCTGAGCGTCTCCCGCAGCCGCGGTCGGCACCTGGTCAGCGCCCGCGCAGCAGGGCGACGATCGCGTCCTGATTCCTCCGCTCGGCGTTGTCCAGCGCGGTGCGGCCGTCCGCGTCGCGGATCCGCGGGTCGGCGCCCGCGTCGAGCAGCGCGGTCACGGTCTCCTGGTAGCGCTGCGAGCCGTCGCCGTAGACGATCGCCTCCTGCAGCGCCGTCCATTTCGGCGTGTTGACGTGGTTCACGTCGACGCCCGCCGCGATCAGCAGGCGCACGGTGCTCACGTGCCCGTGCTCACTGGCGGGAATGAGCGCGGTCCCGCCGTAGCGATTGACGCTGCGCAGGTCGGCGCCGTGGCGCAGGACCGGCTCGAGGATCTCGTCGAAGCCCTCGGCACCCGCGTAGAGGTAGGCGGAGTCCTGCAGGTCGTCCTTGGCGTCGACGTCGGCGCCCGCGTCGATGAGAGCCACCGCCGCCGCACTCGCCCGGTTCTTGGTGGCGGCGATCAGCGGCGTCCGGCCCTGGTCGCCGCGCGTTTCCAGATCGGCGCCCCGAGCGATCAGGTCACGTACGCGCGCCGCGTCGTTGCTCGCGGCGGCGGCGAACAGGTCGTCGTCGAGGCTGTGGTCGAGCTGCCGGGTGGTCGGCGGCGCCTGGATGGGGGCCTCGGTGGTCACCGTGGTGGCCGGAACGGCAGACCGTACGTCCGGATCGGCGGAACAGGCGCCGATACCCACCGCCAGCACGGCGAGCGCGAGCACGCTCGCGCGGGCGCCACGGATGGTCGAACGAGCCGGGTGCATGGGTTCTCCTCTGGTCAGGTCCCCTCCACCGTGCCCAGCGAGTGCCATCGCGTCCAGGACGCAGTACCGATCATCGCCATCGACACCGTCTATGGCGTGTCGCGGTAACCACGCGGTGAACAGCGCAGAACTATCGCTCTCGCCGTATTGCCCTGCGCGCCAGCCGATGTCCACACTGAGAGCCGTCCGACAGCGCGGTCGACACCTCCGCGGCCCGCACGGTCTCCCTGCCCCGCGCACCACGACGGGCGGCGATCACCACGAGCCGAAGGACGCGCGATGCCGTTTCTGCTGATCTCCGGAGTCTTCGTCGCCAAGGGCGCCCAGCCCGACGGCGACTCGGTGCGCTTCCGTCCCGACGACCCCACCCTGTGGGACCGGGTGGGCGGCCCACATCGGGTGAAACGCAACGCCTCCGGCGCCGCGCAGTTGCGCCTGGACGGCATCGATTCGCTGGAGACGCACTACACGCCCCGCCACGGCACCCGCACCCACCAACCGTTGCCGCTCGCCCACGCCGCCGCCGAGGAGCTGCTCGCCTGGCTGGGCTTCACCGGCGTGGTGCGCGATGCGAACGAGACCGTCACCGCCGCGGATCAGGCCGAGGTGCCCGGTTTCATCCTGACCCGGGGCGCCGATCTGCACGGCCGGTGTGTCGCCTTCGCCGGGCGCGGCGCCTCGCCCGATAGCGCGGGCGCCGAGATGTTCGTCGACGTGGCCCTGCTGCGACTCACCCTCAATCACCACCAGCTGGCCACCGGCCTGGCCTACCCGACGTTCTATCGCAGCCTGTTCCCCGCCCTGCGGACCGAGTTCGCCGCGGTCGCCACGGCCGCCGCGACCGCGGCGACCCCGCTCGGTGTCTGGGCGGCCGACGCGACGACCACCGGCGCCGCGATCACCTCGCCGACCGCCCTGTCCGACGAGGTGGTGCTGCTACCGAAGCTGTTCCGCCGCCTGGCCGACTACCTCGCGCTCGGCGACGGCGATCTCTCGCTCGACGGTTTCCCCGCCTTCCTCGCCCAGGCGGCCGATCGCTTCTTCATCCTCTCCACCGGTCACTCCACCACCGGTCTCGACGCGATCACCGTGGTCGACGGCCCGACCGTGCGCCTGACCCACCCGCCGACGGATCTGGTCTTCGACGAGAAGTAGCCGGGTGAGATACCTCGTTCCCGGGGTACCCCTGGGACATGACTACTCACGAGGATCAGCAACTCGACGAGGTCATCGAACGGTTGACCATCCGGTATCCGACCGTCGCCCCCGCCGAGATCGCCGACATCGTCCGCCGGACCCACGACCAGTTCGCCCGGGCCCACGTCCGCGACTTCGTCCCGCTGCTCGTCGAGCATCACGTGCAGGACGCGCTCGGCACCCGGACCGGCCGGATCCCACCCATCCCGATGTGATCCGGCGCCGGACCCCGCTAGCGTTGACGACGACGTCAACCTAGGAGGTCCGCATGCCCGACACCGTTCGCGGAGTCATCGCCCGCGCGAAGAACGCGCCGGTCGAAACCGTCGATATCGTGATTCCCGATCCCGGGCCGCACGATGTGGTCGTCCGCGTCCAGGCGTGCGGGGTCTGCCACACCGATCTGCACTATCGCGAAGGCGGGATCAACGACGAGTTCCCGTTCCTGCTCGGCCACGAGGCGGCGGGTGTCGTCGAGTCGGTCGGCGCGGCGGTCACCCATGTCGCCGAGGGCGATTTCGTCGTGCTGAACTGGCGCGCGGTCTGCGGCGAGTGCCGGGCCTGTCGGCGCGGTCGCCCCTGGTACTGCTTCGACACCCACAACGCCAGCGTGCCGATGACGCTCACCGACGGCACCCCGCTCACTCCGGCGCTCGGCGTCGGCGCGTTCGCCGACAAGACCCTGGTGCACGAAAAGCAGTGCACCAAGGTCGATCCCGAGACCGATCCGGCCGTGGCCGGACTGCTCGGCTGCGGTGTGATGGCCGGCATCGGCGCGGCGGTGAACACCGGCGCGGTCTCGCGCGGCGACAGTGTCGCGGTGATCGGCTGCGGCGGCGTCGGTGACGCGGCCATCGCCGGCGCCTTCCTCGCCGGCGCGGGCACCATCATCGCGATCGATCGCGACCCGCGAAAGCTGGAGTGGGCCAGGGACTTCGGTGCCACCCACACCATCGACGCGAGCACCGCCGATGTGGTCGAGCAGATCAAGGAGCTCACCGACGGATTCGGTGCCGACGTGGTGATCGACGCGGTCGGGCGCCCGGAGACCTGGAAGCAGGCGTTCTACGGCCGCGACCTGGCAGGCACCGTGGTGCTCGTCGGCGTCCCGACCCCGGACATGACCCTGGACATGCCGCTGATCGATCTGTTCTCGCACGGCGGCGCGCTGAAGTCGTCCTGGTACGGCGATTGCCTGCCCGAACGCGACTTCCCGATGCTCATCGACCTGCACCGCCAGGGCAGGCTGCCGCTGGATCGCTTCGTCACCGAGCGCATCGGCGTCGACGAGGTCGAGCAGGCGTTCGCCGCCATGGGCGAGGGCAAGGTGCTGCGCTCGGTGGTGGTCTGGTGAGTGCCCGCATCGAGAAGGTCGTCACCTCGGGCACTTTCGCGCTCGACGGCGGCACCTGGGACGTCGACAACAATGTGTGGCTGATCGGTGACGACACCGAGGTGCTGGTGGTCGACGCCGCTCACGATGCCGACGCCATCGCCGCCGCGGTCGGTGCCCGGCACGTCACCGCGATCCTGTGCACGCACGGCCACAACGACCACGTGACCGTCGCGCCGGAGCTGTCCCAGCGACTCGACGCGCCGGTCCTGCTGCATCCGGGCGACGAGCCGCTGTGGCGGATGACCCACCCCGACGCCGCCTACCGCTCGCTGGCCGATATCGACCGGATCACGGTGGCGGGCACCGATATCGACCTGCTGCACACTCCGGGCCACTCCCCCGGCTCGGTCTCGCTGCACCTGCCGGAGTTGTCGGCCCTGTTCACCGGCGACACCCTGTTCGCGGGCGGACCCGGCGCCACCGGCCGTTCCTACTCCGATTTCGGCACCATCATCGATTCCATCCGCGACCGGCTGTTCGCCCTCCCGGACGATACGACGGTGCACACCGGCCACGGCCCCGACACCGCGATCGGCGACGAACGTCCCGCGCTCGCGGACTGGATCGCCCGCGGTCACTGAGCCCGCCGGGAGCGTCCGCCGCGTCCGTCGGCGGGCACTCCCGACGCTCGAATCCATCGTGCTCCCGGAGCCGGTCAGCCGATCCGTCGGGCGCGAACCAACGCCAGCCCGCCGAGCGCCGCGCCCAGCACCCCGACCACGCCGGCGATGTACCCGCCCGCGATCCCGTTGCCGGTGCCGAGACCACCGTCGGCGGTGACCACGACGAACACTCCGACAACGGCGGCGATCACCGCCGCGCCCACCGCGAACGCGGCCCGGACACTCGACGGCCGCGCCAGCGCGATCCCGCCGAGGACGGCCCCGAACAGGGCGAGAAACGCGGCCGAGGTCGCGATCGCGCGGTCGGCGGTCAGGCCGTAGGCGTCCGCGACGAGAACGGTCGACGCGGACGCCGGCGCGGCCGAGACGAGCCCGGCGCCGAGAACGGCGGCGACGGTGCCGGGGAGGTGACGGAAAGACGACATGGGGTGCTCCTTACGATCTGCTGCGTACCGCTCGATCGTCGCCCCGCGCCCCGGGTCCGGTCGTCGTGCGACCGTGGACAATCCACGCTGCCACACCCGCGGTACCGGCTACCACCGAGGCGGTAGCACCGGCTCGGATACCGCGAGCGCGGTAGTCGCGGGATCATCCCGCCGGCGGACTCGCCGCGCCGCCGATCGGACTAGGGTGCTGGCATGAGCAGGGCATGGATCGGTGACTGGGCGATCGCGGTCGGCGTGGCTGCCGTCCTGCTGATCACCGCGCTGACCCGGCAACCGTCCCCGACCGAGACGCGGCCCCTCGGATACGCGTTGCTGGTCGCCGGTGGACTGGCGCTGGCGGCCCGGCGCCGGGCGCCGGTGGCGGTGCTGGTGGCGACCGGAGCCTGCGCGCTGGGGTCCCAGGCACTCGGATTCGACGTGCCCGCCGTCGCGTTCCTGTTCGCGGTGTACTTCGCCATGCGCGCGGGCCATCGCTGGGTGACGCTCGCCGCCTCGGTCCTGCTCCTGGCGACCCTTCCGCTCGCCGCCATGCTCTCCCTGCACGACACCGCCGCCGCGCTCGCCCGGTCCCGCGACGCGCTCGAGATCGCCTGGCTGATCGCGGCGGCCGCCGCCGGTGAGGCGCTGCGGCAGGCCGAGCGCCGCGCCGACGAGGCCGAACGCACCCGGGAGGAGACCGCGCGCCGCCGCGCCGACGAGGAACGCCTGCACATCGCCAGGGAACTGCACGATTCGCTCACCCATCAGATCTCGGTGATCAAGGTGCAGTCCGAGGCGGCCGTCCACGTCGCGCGCAAACGCGGCGAGGAGGTGCCCGAGGCGCTGCTGGCCATCCGGGAGGCCGGGCGCGAGGCGGCCCGCGAGCTACGGGCGACGCTGGAAGCGCTGCGCGACGACGGCGCACCGCGGCCGGGGCTCGCCCACGTCGGCGAACTGGTCGAGCGCGTGCGCCTGTCGGGCGTCGACGCGACGCTGACCATCGCGGGCACCCGCACCGATATCCCCGCCGCCGTCGACCGGACCGCCTACCGGATCGTGCAGGAATCGCTCACCAATGTCACCCGCCACGCGCACGCGGACACGGCTTCGGTGCGCATCGATTACGGCGCGGACACTCTCGTGGTCGACGTCGCCGACGACGGCCGGGCCACCCCCGCCACCGCGCCGCTGCCCGGTGTCGGCCTGCTCGGGATGCGCGAGCGGGTGACCGCGCTCGGTGGGCACCTGCATGCCGCGCCGCGCGTCGGCGGCGGATTCGCCGTGCACGCCGAATTACCGGTGGTGCGAGCGTGATCCGGGTGCTGCTGGTCGACGACCAGCCGCTCATCCGCAGCGGCTTCCGGGCGCTGCTCGACATCGAGGACGATATCGAGGTCGTGGCCGAGGCGGCCGACGGACGCGAAGGCGTCGACCTGGCCCGGCGGCACCTGCCCGACATCGCCCTCATCGATATCCAGATGCCGAGCGTCGACGGCATCGAAGCGACCCGCCGCATCGCGGCCGACCCGGCTCTGGCCGCGGTGCACGTCGTCATCCTGACCAACTACGGCCTCGACGAATACGTCTTCGACGCGCTGCGCGCGGGCGCGGCGGGGTTCCTCGTCAAGGACATCGAACCCGAGGACTTCCTGCACGCCATCCGGGTGGCCGCCCGCGGCGACGCCCTGCTCGCCCCCTCGATCACGCGCCGCCTCATCGCCCGCTACGTCACCCAGCCCCCGCACACCCCCGCCACGGATTCGGCACTGCGCGAACTCACCGCCCGCGAACGCGAAGCCGTCGCCCTGGCCGCTCACGGCCTGTCCAACGACGAGATCGCCGCCCACATGGTGATCAGCCCGCACACCGCCAAGACCCACCTCAACCGCGCGATGACCAAGCTCCACGTCCGCGACCGCGCCCAGCTCGTCGTCATCGCTTACGAATCCGGGTTGGTCACGCCGCGCACGCGGCCGTCCTGATCGGGACGAGCCGCCGCTACCGCCCGATTCCGGGAACGAATCGTGGTGTCCTGGCGCAATATTCGCGATAGCCGACGCCGTGGACGCGCGCCGGATACGGCTCCTCCACCACCCGAACCTGTCCCTCGATCGTCCCGAGCAGCAGCGCGAACGCCGCCAGGGCCACGATGTTCGGGACGATCAGCGCGATCCCCGCCGCGAAGACGAGCATGGCGGTGAAGATCGGGTTGCGCACGAGGGCGAACACGCCGGTGTGCACCAGCGCCGTTGTCTCACTGGCGTCGACGCCGATGCGCCACGAGGCGCCCATCTGGTTCTGAGCGACCAGGGTCGCGCCGATACCGGCCACCGCCAGCACGACGCCGATCAGCTGAATCATCGTGGCGGTGAGGAACTCGAGCGGAGCCACGATGCCGGTCAGCTGGAGCGCCACCCCGGCGAGGCCGACGAGGATCGCCGCGACGAAGCCCACCCCGGCCAGCCATTCGAGCGAGCCGGGACGGCCGCTGACGCCACGGAATCCGGTGGAGCCGGTCGTTCGATACTGCCGCAGGCTGCGCCACCCGAATCCGAGCGCACCGAAGATCACATACAGGACCAGTGCCGTCACCGCCATGGCCGATTCCTCTCATCCAGCACAGCAGTCGCGAGCGCCGATCGGCGGTGTCGCACAGCAGGTGTCGCCGCGCCAGGCGTCGCGCCCTTCCTTGACGGCGATGACCGCGATCACCAGCGCGGCGATCGGGTCGGCCCACGACCAGCCCAGCGAGGCGTTGAGCACGAGCCCGACCAGCAGCACCGCGGACAGATAGGTGCACAGCATGGTCTGCTGGGAATCGGCCACCGCCGACGCGGATCCGAGTTCACGGCCCGCCCGGCGCTGCGCGGTCGACAGCACCGGCATGATCACCAGACTCAGGGCGGCCAAGGCGATGCCGATCGGCGAGTGTCGCGCGTCGTCCGCGCCGGTCAGCGCCCGAATCGCGTCGACGGTGACGTAGGCGGCCAGCGCGAAGAACGACACCGCGATGATCCGCAGCGCGACCTTCTCCCGCGCGTGTGGGTCCCGGCCGGCGAACTGCCAGGCCACCGCCGCCGCGGACGACACCTCGATCACCGAATCGAGCCCGAACCCGATCAGCGCCGTCGAGGACACCCGGGCGCCTTCGGTCAGCGCGATGCCCGCCTCGACCACGTTGTAGGTGATCGTCGCCGCCACGAGCCACCGGATCCTGGTCGCCAGCACCCGTTGTCGATCCGAAACCAGCAGCGGTACCCCGAGTTCCGCCATCAGCAGCAGTCCTGCGTCGCGGCGGCCGGGCAGCAGGCCGGATCGACCGCGAGCACCAGCCCGACCAAGTCGTCGAGCGCGCGCCCGATCCGGGGATCGGCCAGTTCGTATCGGCTGCGCCTGCCCTCGGGCACGGCGACGACCAGCCCACAACCGCGCAGGCAGGCCAGGTGATTCGACAGGATCTGCCGCGATACCCCGATCTGGTCCGCCAGCTCCGACGGATAGCCCGGCCCGGCGCGCAGGCTCAGCAGAATCCGCGTCCGGGTCGGGTCCGAGAGCGCGTAGCCGAATCGGGACAGCGCGTCGCCGTGCATCGTGGTGCTCACATCTCCGATAGTACAGCTGATTCTGTATTCAGAAAACAGTGAATCAACTCGGCCGCTCGATGTCACGTTCCCCCACCCGCCGCATCCCCACGACGAGGGCGATGACCAGGGCGAATGCCACGAACGACGTGCCGGTGCGCAGGAAGTGGAACAGATCCCAACGGGCCAGGATCGCGGCATAGTCGGTCGGCGCACCGTCGGTCACCCACCGGTTGATCCGGTGATTGATCGGCACATTGCCCCAGCGGGTGATCAGGAACGAGGCGACCACCAACGCCGTGGCGGCCGCGGCGGCGACCCGGCGCCGGCCGGACGTCAGCACCGCGAAGGCCAGGCAGCTCAGCGCCGCCGCGGCCATCGTGGCCTGCATGCTGATGCTGTTGTTGCGCATGAGTTCGGTATGGAATTCCAGGCGCATCCGCAACGGCACACGATGGAACGTCGGCACCAGATTGGCGGCGCCGTAGCCGAAGGCACCGGCGAGCAGGCCGGTGGTGGCCAGGGCGAGCGAGCGGACGAGCACGGGTTCTCCTCGGCCGGTCACGCGGCGGCGACGCGGCGGGTGAGCTGGTCGGCGCGACGGAGCTTGCCGTCGGGCGTGAACTCACCGAACAGGAAGACCTCCGTGGCCACGGACCCGGTGGTGCGCAGCGTGGCGTGCACAGTCAGCCGGGCGGCCATCCGGGTACCGTCCGCGATCACCTCGTGCACCTCGAATCGGTAGTCGCGCAGGTTCTTGCGCACCGGCCGCAGGTGCGCGATCAGCCGGTCACGGTCGAGCCGGATCCCGTCGGCGACCTGGATCACCTCGGGCGCGTGGAACCGGTCGACCACCTCGGCCGGATCGGCGTCGCTGTCGAGGGCCGCGGCGGTGAAATCGGTGAAGAAATCGGCGATGAACCGCTCGGGCGAGCGGGGTGATGCAGGGTCCATGACACTCCAGCCGTAGAATTCTTACAGTGCCGTAAAGATTAGACTCGACCAGGTAACTTTGACAAGGGTGTAAGACTTTGACCGCATCACGGGAACCGAAGCGACGGGCCGACGCCACCCGCAGCCGGGCGGCCGTCCTCGACGCCGCCACCCGCCTGCTCGCCACCCGACCGGACGCGGGCATGGCCGCCATCGCCGCCGAGGCGGGGGTGACCCGGCAGACCGTCTACGCGCACTTCGCTTCGCGCGAGGACCTGATCAACGCGGTCGTCGACCGCACGACCGGCCGCGCCGCCGAAGCCATGCAGGCCGCCGACCTCGACAGCGGGCCGGCTACCGCGGCGCTGCTGCGCATGCTCGACGTGGGCTGGCAGTTCTTCCGCGTCTCGCCCCTGGCTCACCACGTCGGCGCGTTCGCCCGGCAGCGCGACGAGGACCGCCAGCTGCCGGTCAACCACCGCCTGCTCCGCCTCGTCACCCGTGGGCAGCAGGCGGGCGAATTCACCGACACGGTCACACCGCAGTGGCTCGTCACGGCGATCGTGGCGGTCAGCCATGCGGCGGGCGACGAGGTCAGAGCCGGGCGGATGACCCAGCCGGAGGCTCAGATCGTATTGCGCGACAGCGTTCTCCGGCTCGTCGGCGGCCGCCTCGACCACCCCTGAGCCTGCGGGATCAGACCACGGCGACCGTGTCGAGGAGTGCGCGCGCCGCGCCCGGTGTCAAGGCGAGTCCGGCGGTGTGGGCTTCGGCGAAGGCGTCCGCGCCCAAGCCGGTGCGGACCATGGCGGTGGCGCGGTCGATATCGGGTTCTTCGGCAGGCAGCAGCGGCATGCCGGTGCCGGCTCGCAGCGCCTCGGCAGCGCCGAGCAGGCGTGCGGCGGTAGCGAATTCGCCGAGCGCAGCGGTGGCGGCGGCCGCGCCACCGAGGGCGAACGCGGCGTCGCGGGGCGCGTCCATCCGCTGGGAACCGTCGAAAGCGCGCAGATGTTGGGCCAGACCCGCGGCGGGTTCGCCGCGCAGTTCCAGCAGATAGCCCAGTTCGACCTGGAGCATCGGGACGAACAGCGGGATCTCGTCGTCGGCGGCGGGGTCGGTGGGGGCATCGGCGAGCAGGGCGCGCAGCAGTCGCTCCGCTTCCTCGGGACGGCCGTCCCGGCGCGCGGTGAAAGCGAGCACGATCGAGGCGAACAACCGGCCCGCGCCGTCGCCCTGTTCGGCCGCGAGCACCATCGCCTGCTCGGCGAAATCACGCGCTGCGTCGAACTCGGTGTGCTGCATGGCGATCCAGCCGAGCCAGCACAGGTGCGACGCGGCCTGCCCCCACAACTCCAGCTCTCTGGCCAGGACCAGGGCTTCGCGATGGATCTCGGCGGCACCGGCCAGATCGCCGGTCAGCTCGGCCAGACCACCGAGCCATTCGGCGGCTTGCAGCCTGCCCCACCGATCGCCGAGCTCGGCGAACAACCGCGCCGCTTCGTTCGCGTAGCGAGTCAGCGCCGCCACATCGGCTCGGCTGTGCGCGGACTTCGCCAGCGCCACCTGGATGGTCGCCACGCTCCAGCGGTCGCCGAGGTCCCGGCACTCCGAAAGCAGCTCTCGCACCGAGGTTTCCAGGTCCTGGTTGGCGCCGGCGTCCAGCGCCGCGGTCAGCAGGACGACTTCGGCGCGCACCCGCACGGCGGGGTCGTCGAGGGCGGCGAGCCCCGCCGACACCTGCGCGCGGCGCGTACTCGCCTCGGTGAAGTCGCCCTGCTGGAAGGCCGCGGTGAGCTGCCAGGCCGCCACCGGCGCCCGTCGGTGCGCGCTGCCACCCAGCGCGAGGGCCGCGTCGAACCAGCGTCGGGCCAGGCCGAGGCGGCCACGCAACAGCCAGTACCACGACAGGGCGTCGGTGAGTCCGAGCGCCGCGTCGGCGTCGCCCTCCCGCAGCGAATCATCGAGCGCCAGGCGCAGATTCGCGTCCTCGCTGTCGAGCTGACACAGCCATCGTTGCTGGTCGGCGCCGTGGAGTTCGGGCGCGGCGCGCTCGGCCAGCGCACGGTAGTACCGGTGATGCGCCCGCCGCACCGCGACGTCTTCCCCCGCCTCGGCCAGCCGGTCCAGGCTGAACGCCGCCACCGATTCGAGCAGCCGATACCGGCGCCCGCTCTGCTGGACCAGCGATCGGTCGACCAGCCGGGCGATCACATCGGCGACCACGGCGGGCGCGACCGGCGCCGCCGCGCCGTCGATCTCGGCGGCGCACACCGATTCGCCCGCCGCCAAGGTGCAGCCGCCGGCGTGGACGGCCAAGCGGCGCAGCACGACTCGCTCGTCCTCGTCGAGCAGCCCCCAGCTCCAATCGATCATGGCCGCGAGGGTCTGCTGGCGCGGCGGGGCACCACGATGCCCGGTCGCCAGCAGCCGGAACCGGTCGTCGAGCCGGGCCACCATCTCGTGCACACCGAGCGCGCGGACCCTGGTCGCGGCCAGCTCCAGCGCCAGCGGGATGCCGTCGAGCCTGCGGCACAGCGTGGCGACCGCATCGGCGTTGTCCGCGTCGAGCGCGAACTCCCGCGCGCCCGCCTGCGCGCGAGTCACGAAAAGCCGCACCGCGTTCGACTCGGCGATCGTGGACACGTCACTGCCGGTGGGCGGCACGGTGAGCGGTTCGACCGTGACGACGTCTTCACCGGCCAGACGCAGCTGTTCGCGGCTGGTCGCGAGGATGCGCAGCCGTGGAGCCGCGCCGAGCAGGGCCTCGGTGAGGTCGGCCACCTGTTCGACGATGTGTTCGCAGTTGTCCAGCACCAGCAGCAGATCCTGTTCGGCCAGCGCCTCCCCCAGTGCCGCCGCCGAACCCGCGCCGTCCGCGAGCCGGACGCCCACGGCCTGTGCCACCGTGTCGGCGAGGCGGTCGGCGTCGGTGGTGGCCGAGGCCAGCGGCGCGAGCTCGACGAGCCAGGTGCCGTGCGCGGCGCGATCGCCGCGGGCCGCCGCGGTCGCCGTGGCGAGGCGGGTCTTGCCGACGCCGCCCGGGCCGATCAACGTCACCAGGCGCGAGTCGTCGAGAGCCCGGCTCAACGCGTCTAGATCGGCTGTCCGGCCGATCAATGCGGTGCGCGGCGCGGGGATGTTCGTCGTGCGCCTGCGGACGACGGCGCGCGGACGAGCGACCACCAGGTCGGGGTCGTGGCCGAGGATCGACCGGTGCAGGTCGACCAGTTCCGGGCTCGGGTCCAGCCCCAGTTCGTCGGCCAGTTGCCTGCGCAGGTCCTCGTAGCCGTCGAGCGCGTCGGCCTGCCTGCCCGCGCCGTAGAGGGCCCGCAGCTGGGCCGCGCGCAGCCGTTCCCGCAGGGGATGTTCCGCGACGAAACGAGTGAGCTCACCGACGACCGCGCCGTATTCGCCCTCGGCGAGCCGGGCCTCGGCCAGTTCCTCGACCGCGACCAGGCGCAGCTCTTCCAGCTGGGCGATGGCCGAGCGGGGGAATTCCGCGTCGCGGAAGTCGGCGAAGGCCGGTCCGCGCCACAGTGCCAGCGCCTCGGTCAATGTCGCGATCCGCTGTCCGGTGTCGGTGTGGGCGCGGGCCTGGGCCAGGAGAGCGCGGAACCGCAAGGCGTCGACCGCGGTGGTGGCCAGGCGGTATCCGGGCGGCGGCGACACGACCAGATCGCGACCGCCGGGTTCGGCGTCCTCGAGCGCGCGGCGCAGCTGCGAGGCCTTGGCGGCGAGGGTGCCCGCGGGATTGCCGGGCGGGTCCTCGCCCCAGATGTCATCGATCAACCGGTCGGCGGACACCGGCTGACCGGCGGCGAGCAGCAGGTCGGCCAGCAGGGCGCGAACCTTGGTCCCGGGGACCGGCACGACGTCACCACCGTCGGTCCACACCGTCAGCGGACCGAGCACACCGAAACGCATAACCGCACCCTAGCGGGTTCCGCGCGCACCGGAATCCGACCGTAAACAAACCGGAAGCCCCCGGGCGCACTGTGGTCCCAACGAGATCGACACACCACAGGAGCACGACATGAAACTCACCGCCCTCGCCCTGATCACCGGCATCGCCGCCACCGCGCTGCTGTCCGCCTGCGGCACCGACAAGACCGCCGCGCCCAGCTCGCCCGGCGCTTACGCCGAGGTCAACGGCCTGCACATGTACTACGAGCGCCATGGCGTGGCGACCGACCAGCCGCCACTGGTGCTGCTGCACGGCGCGCTGTCGGGCATCGGCACCGACTTCGCCGAGCTGATCCCCGAGTTGTCCAAGACCCGTGAGGTGATCGCGATCGAGCAGCAGGCGCACGGCCGCACCGCCGATATCGACCGCCCGCTGCGCACGCCACAGATGGCCGAGGACACCGTCGCGCTGCTCGGTCAGCTCGGCATCCGGCGGATCGACCTGCTCGGCTACAGCATGGGCGCCGGCGTCGCGCTCGACATCACGCTGCGCCACCCGGAACTGGTGCGCAAGCAGGTCCTGCTCTCGGGCGGACTCGGCGTCGAGGCCATGCACCCCGGGCTGATGGACGGGATGGACGAGCTGAAGCCCGAGCACCTGCACGGCTCGACGTTCCACACCGACTACCTGGCCAATGCTCCGCGACCGGAGGACTTCCCCCAGCTGGTGGCCCGGGTCGTCGACCACGACGTGCACGGCATGCCGTCGGTGTCCCCGGAGGCCGCCCGCACCATCAAGGCCCCGACGCTGACCGTGATCGGCGACTCCGACATCGTCCGGCCCGAGCACGCCGTCGAGATGTTCCGGCTCTTCGGCGGCGGCATCATGGGTGACACCCCCGCGGGCCTGCCGAATGCCCAGCTGGCGATCCTGCCCGGCACCTCCCACATCACCGCGCCCCATCGCCCGGAGCTGCTGCTGCCGATGATCCCCGCCTTCCTCGACGCGCCCGTCAAGGACGCCTGATGCGCGAGCCGATGCGGGTGGCCCTGATCGTCGGGTCCACCCGCACAGGCCGTTTCGGCCCGCTGGTGGCCGACTGGTTCGCCGGTCGCCTCGCCCGCCGCCCCGAACTGAGCCTGGACCGGATCGACCTGGCCACCGCCGAGCTGCCCCACCAGCTCCCCGACCTCGACGACGACCGCCCGGACCCGGTGCGCGCGTTGGGTTCCCGGCTCGCGACCGCCGACGCCTTCGTCCTCGTCACCCCCGAGTACAACCGGAGTTTCCCGGCGCCGGTGAAGAACGCGATCGACTGGTTCGACATCGAATGGGCCGCCAAGCCGGTCTGCGTGGTCACCTACTGCCGCGATGCCGAAGGCGGCCACGGCGCCGCCCAGCTGCGTCAGGTCTTCGGCGAACTCAACGCCGTCCCGATCCGCCGCACCGTCACCATCACCAAGGCCTGGCAACGCTTCGCCGTCGACGGCTCCTGGCCCCGCCGCGACCCCGAGCTCGACGACACCGTCGAAACCACCCTCGACCAGCTCACCTGGTGGGCCACGGCCCTGCACACCGCCCGCACCACCACCCCCTTCGTGCCGTGACGGCCTGCGCGGACCGATGAGTTCCGGGCCGGGCCGTCGTCTCTTCTGACAAGACGCACCCAGCGGAGGAGTCGCCGTGCCCGTTCGACAATCACCCGAGCAGCTGGTCGCCGTCGGCGATGTCGACCTGTGCGCGACCACCTTCGGCGATCGGCGACAGCCCCCGGTGCTGCTGCCGTGCACCTCGGTGCTGTTCTGGGAAGACGAGTTCTGCCGCAAGCTGGCCGAGGCAGATCGGTTCGTCCTGCGCTACGACATCCGCGACACCGGCCGCTCGACCGCCTATGCGTGCGGCTCCCCCGGCTACACCCTCGGTGACCTGGTCGCCGACCTCCTCGGCCTCCTGGATGTCTTCGAGCTCGAGCGGGCCCAGCTGGTCGGCTTCTCCGTGGCCGGGTGGATCTGCCAGCTCGCCGCACTCGACCGCCCCGACCGGGTCTCGGCGCTGACCCTGATCAACACCCGCCCGACCGCGCCCGGCCCCGCCGACCCGGACCTGCCCGAACACGCGGACCGGGTCATGGCGTCGTTCACCCGCAACCCGCTCCCGGACTGGTCCGACCGGGCGGCGGTGATCGACTACCGCGTCGAACAGGCCCGGGTACTCGCGGGCGCCCACGGCTTCGATGAACAGCAGGCGCGACAGCAGGCGACCGCGATGGTCGACCGCACCACCGATGCGGCCGCGAGCGCGCTCAACCTGGCCTATGTCGACTCGGGCCCGCGCTGGCGCGAGCGCCTGGGCGACATCACCGCGCCGACCCTCGTCGTCCACGGCACCGACGACCCGTTCTTCCCCTCCGGCAACGGTCGAGCCCTGGCCGACGAGATCCCCGGCGCCGAACTGCTCGCTCTGGACGGCATCGGCCACGAACTCCCGGCCGTCACCTGGGATCGCGTGCTCACCGCCCTGGTTTCGCAATATCCCGACCGAAGCGGCGACGTCGCTGCCTCGCGCGCGATCGTCGCGGGCACGGGAACCGCCATCGACCCTCTATCGGGTGACACACAGCCCCTGCCGCAATCGACATCGCGCCGCGGCGATGAGCCCCCGGCGTCGGCGCACCACGATCGACCACCTGGCGACTCGCGCACCGCGAAGTAGCGAAACGGGTCAGACCGCCAGCGGCAGCTCGACCGGTTCGCCCGCTTCGGCGCCCGCGCCGCGCACCACCGCGGCCAGCAGCCCGAGCAGGACGAACTGGTCGCGTGGCAGCAACAGCGCCTCCGGCGCCCAGTTGTGCACGAACCCGACGGCCAGCCCCGACGCGGGATCGGCCCAGCCGCCGGATCCGACGAAACCGATGTGCCCGAACGCGTTTCGCGCACCCGGCACCGGCATGGAGTGGTAGCCCAGCCGCCAGCCCATCGGCAGCAGGAGATTTCGGTCGGGCAGTACCGATTGCAGCCGCGCCATGGTGCGCACCCGCTTGCGGGAGAACAGCGGCGACTCGGTGGCGATCGCGTTGTAGACGGCGGCCAGCGAGCGCGCGGTGAACACACCGTTCGCGCCGGGCAGTTCACCGCGGAGGATGGCCGGGTCGGCGCCGTGGGCCAGGCGGTCGATGCCCTGGGTGTAGATCGACCGCAGGAAGCCCGCGCCGGGCACCGGCGTACGCGAGGCGAGCCGAATCATCATCTCGGCCTGCGGAATTCCGAGCGGCGTTGTCGATCCGTGCGTCACGGCCACGGTGGTGCGCGCGTCGGGGCCGGGGGCACCGAGGTGCAGACCGTCGACACCCAGCGGCTCGGCCAGCTCCGTGCGATACAGCTCGCCCATGCTCTTGCCGGTCACCGACCTGGCGATGCCCGCGATGATGGTTCCGTACGAAATCGCGTGGTAAGCGGGAATTCCGCGGAATCGGTCCGGTGCGGCGGCGGCGAGGCGTTCCTCGATCAACCGATGATCGGCGAGTTCATCGGCGGTATGGGCGAACACGCCGATCCGCGACAGCCCGGCCCGATGACTCATCGCCTCCGCGACGGTGATCTTCGCTTTGCCGTTCACGCCGAACTCCGGCCAGTACTCCGCGACCGGCGCCCGGTAGTCCACCAGCCCGCGTTCGGCCAGAAGATGCAGCACCGTCGAGGTGACGCCCTTCGACGTCGAATACGACAACGCCGCGGTGTTCTCCTGCCACGGCACCGTGCCCGCGGCATCCGCGCACCCGGCCCACACGTCGACAACCCGCCGTCCGTGCTGGTACACCGCCAGCGCACCACCGCCGCGCCCGCCGTCGAACAGCCGCCCGAACCGGTCGATAGCCTCCCGGAACTGGGGTGCGGCGCTCCCGCGAATCGCGGTGGCCTGCGGCCCGGACGATGCTCCACGCATTAGAAAACCTCACATGTCACCATTGACAGACGGATTCCGGAGCACTGTCCGCAACCAGTCGGAGTGTTTACGTTACCGGAGATCAACAGGCATTTCGAGACCACGTCACCACCTCGATACCCGCCTGCTCACATTCCTCTCCTCCGGAGAATTTCGCTTAACAAGTTTGTCTCAGGAGACCAACCGACCTCGGACCGCGCCGCTTCGCCGCCGGCCCTGCTCGCGGGCTCGAAGAACAGCCCGCCCATGGCGCCCGGGCGCGGGTCGAACCCGCGCCCGGCCGAACGATCGGCGTTCCTGGTCCTCAGACCCGCGAACGGTCGATGCCCGCTTCGATCAGCGCGGTCCGCGCGACGTCCTTCGCGCACGCGGTGAGCGCACCGAACGCGCTGATCCGGCTGAACGTCTGCCCGGTGTGGACGACATTGTCGTGCTCGTCGTCACCGTCGACGATCGGCACCGCGCCCGCCAGCAGCCACTTGCGGACATCGGCGACCGAGGGCAGCGTCCCGGTCGCCCGCAGATGCAGTTGCTGCACCAGCAGGATGACGCCGGCGACCACGGGGGTGGCCTGACTGGTGCCGTGCTGGATCGACTCACCGGTGTCGTTGCGGATCCCCGACGAGGTCGTCGGGGCGCCGGGCGCGAAGATGTCGGTCGCGCAGTCGCCCCCCGCTGTCGCGTGCAGGCGCTGCGAGAACGGCGTGATCCGGTCCGGCGCCGTGGACAGGGCGGTCGCCCCGGATCCGTAACTGAACGATCCCTCGTCGGCGTCGTAGACCGCGCCGACACTGATCGTCTGACGGAAGATCGCCGGGTAGCTCATCCCCTGGGCGCTGCTGTGCCCGAAGTAGTCGTTACCCGCCGCGACACAGCAGGCGACCCCGGCGTCGGTGAGCTTGCGCAACTCCGCGCCGATGCCGTCACCGGCGAAACCCGCGTCCGAGGTGTTGTTGTCCGAAGCGCCGAGCGACATACAGACCACGGAGATGCCGAGCGCCGCCCGATTGGCCAGTACCCACCGCAGTGCGTCACGGATCGCGAGAAAGCTACCGCCACCGGAGTTGTCGAGCACCTTGACGGGCACGACGTTCGCGCGCGGCGCCATCCCGGTGTGCACGCCGCCGGCGCAGATGATGCCCGCGACATTGGTGCCGTGCCCCTGGCCGTCGGTCGCGTCGGTGGGCGAACCGTTGTTGTCGGTGGTGAAGTTCCGGCTCGCCCGGACCCGACCGGCGAAATCGACGTGGGTGGTGCGCAGCCCGGTATCGAGCACGGCGACGGTCATGCCGGTGCCGTCGACGTTGAACTTGGCCCGCGCCTCGGCCGCGCGCACCAGCAGATCGACCTCGAGCAGTTCGGGCAGCACCGACAGGTCGGACTGCAACGGCTTCTCGACGGGGACGACCGTGTCGAACGCGACGCCGGCTTCCGGCTCGGCGGAGATGATGTCGGACATGATGATTCCTCCTACAGCGCCGAGTACTCGACGATGAAGTCGAAGACGTCGCGCGTCATCCGACGGCCGAAATTGGGCTTCGAGTTGTCACCGATCGCGCCCGCGGCCCCGCGGAGCACGCCGACCACGTAGGGCCAGCCGTCGGTGTCGTATACGTAGAGGCCGGAACCGCTGTCGCCGTACCACGCGTCCATGAAGAAGTTGATGTACTGGCCGTTGAGCAGCCCGTTGCCTTCGTTGCCCCAGATCTGCGGCTGCGCCTTGTCACTGGGATGTCCGTACAGATACATCCGGTTGCCGGTCACCACGTTGTCGGGCGCGACCCACAGCCCCTTCCACCCCGAGGCCCGGCCGGGAAAGTCCCCGTAACCGGAGAACTCGATGACGGCGTAATCGAATCGCGCGTCACCGCCCGCGTTGTTGACCCAGCCCCCGGGCACCGTCACGTTGTAGCCGCCGTGGCTGCCGAAAGGCATCGGGGTGGGGTCCTGACGATCGGTACCGGGCGCGAAGGACGCGAACGGCAGCCAGTTCGTCCCGTTGTGCACCACGTGCGCCGCGGTCACCGCGGTCGACGGCCCGACCATCGTCCCTGACCCGGCGTATCCGCCGCCCGGCAGCGCGAGGTAGGTGACCGTGCTCATCGGATACACCGTGTTGTCACGGCGCACGACACGGTTGTCGGTGCCGATGATGCCCGACAGCGCGTGCAGCGACTTGGCGTCGATGTGTTCGGACTCCGAGCGCGGCAGCGCGGTGTAGGACGACGTGCGCCGATCGCGGTCGGCCCGCAGCAGCTCGACGAACGAGGTGTTCGGCGCGTCGGTCGTGTATTCCTTGCCGTCGTTGAAGATCACCGGCCGCAGCGCTTCGGCGAGCTCGTAGTCCGACATCTCGAGAACGGAGCCGAGTTCGTCCCCGTACGGCGGTTCGACGCGCGGATACACCGAGTTCGGCGACACCCTCGCATCACCGACGAGCGTCAGCGGTTTCCCCTTGGGCGATGTCAATGTGGTCATGGCGGTAGACATGCGGACTCCTCGTTTTCCGAGCGGCTTCCGATGCCCATCGCCACGTCAGCCGCGGATTGTGTGCCGCTCTCAACGTACGAAGATGCGACCCGACCAGCGCGAGTACACGGCTACCCCACTTCCCGGGCCTACTACCTGCGTCCCACGCCAGACCAGCTGGCGATGACCGCCCGCGTCGACGTCGATCCGATGACGGGTTCGCTATCTCATCCGGTACGGGTGATGACCGGCCGAAGTCGACGGAGAACCCTGACTTCGTGGTCGACCGACCGCCTACCGGAACGGAGAACATGATGTCCAAGACCGACGACGAAACCTTCCTCTATCTCGCGACCTACCCGGACGAAGCCACGGCTCGACAGGACTACCAGGTCGTCAAGGACCTGCACGCCGGGGGCTTGGTCGGTTCATACGACGCGGCCGTGGTGACCAAGGACGCCAAGGGCAAGGTGCACGAGAACAAGGACGAGACCGCCACGCGCCACGGCGCCTGGGGCGGCATCGCGGCAGGCGCGGTACTCGGTGTGATCTTCCCGCCCGGGGTCCTCGCCTCGGCCGCCGTCGGCGGCGTCATCGGAAGCGTCAGCGGCCACCTCGCCCGGGGCATGTCCCGCTCGAAGGTCAAGGAACTCGGTGACTTCATCGACCCCGGCCAAGCCGGCCTCGTCGTCATCGGTGAACTCAAGGTCAAAGAAGCCATCGAGAAGGCGGTGACCAGGGCCGAGAAGGAAGTCGCGGAGGAGCTCGGGGTCGCGCCCGAAGACATCGACCGGGCGCTGCAGGATGCCTTGAAGGGGCTCTAGCCGATCGTCCGCCGTCCGGCCGGAACCGGCGGCTAGTTGTTGGCGCGTTGGATGGAGCGTCGGACCAAGCCGCGGATGCCGGGGAGCTGGATTGCGCGCAGCATCACTTCGCCCGCCCACACCTGTGCGCGTGATGCCGGGGCGAACCGGCTGATTCCCTTCCGCGCCAACGCCTGTCGCTTGTCCACCTCGGCCCGCAACGCCGTTTCCCAGGCACCGAGGGCGGCGGGGATATCGTCGCCGTGTGCCGCGAGCGCGGTGCCGAGCCGGTCGGCGCCGTCGAGGGCGAGGGCGGCGCCGTACCCGGCGAAGACCGTTACGCACCAGGCCGCGTCACCGACCAGGACGACGCGGCCCTGGCTCCAGCGGTCCATCACGATCTGGCCGACGGAATCGAAGTAGGCGGTGTCGGGCTCGAGCTGACGAAGCGCCTCGGCGACACCGCCGCCGAGATCCCCGAACGCTCGGGTGAGGGCGGGGGCGGCGCCGAGAGCGAGTTCGGCGGCAGGGTCGGGGCAGCGATAGGCGAAGAACGCCGACGACCTTCCCGGCCCCAGGTTCATCACCGCGCCCGTGCGGCCGGGACCGATGAACGTGGCGCCGACACCGTCGGGCAGGTGGACAGGCGAGGTTTCCAGCGGAAATGCGCCGACCATATGGCCCAGGTCCACGAAATACTCCGACTCGGCACCGAATACGAGCTCTCGAACCCGGGAGTGCACGCCGTCCGCGCCGACGAGGAGTTCGCTGCGCAGGCGGGTGTCGTCACTGAGGGTGACGTCGACCTCCCCGGCGGTCTGGGTAATGGCCCGCACCGTGACGCCGAAACGGATATCGGCGAACTCGGCGACGGCGTCATACAGTGCCGATTCCACATCACCGCGGAACAAACTCAAGGCCCGGCCCCCGACGGCGGCCTCGGTGACGGCGGCGGGAATCCTGAGTTTCTCCCGCCCATCAGCGTGGACGAGGACCGAGGTGAAGAAGCCGATATCGCGCGGGGTCAACGCCGGCAGCAACCCGAGCCGCTCGGCAGCGGCGTACCCGGGCCCGTGCAGGTTCACCAGGTAACCGCTACTGCGCCGACTGGGCGCACGTTCGACCACGACGACATCCCAGCCCTCCTGCCGCAATCGCACCGCGGCAGCCAGCCCGGCGATCCCTGCCCCGATGACCGTCGCCCGTCTGCCCGATGACTCGGCTTGCCGGTGCGCTGCGCTGTCGATGGCTTCCATTGCCGCTCCTCGGTTCGATGTGCTGTCGGCGAGCACTACTCACGAACTCTCGCCATGCGTCAACTAGTAGTTGACGCATGGGCTATCGTCAACCTTTAGTTGACGATCGGTTCGGCCGACATCCCCCAACGACGAGGAGTTGAAGCCCGTGAAACCTCTTAGTACACAAGTTCATTCGTGTCATGGCCCGCCTCGACCCCGCTGAGCCCACCTCCCGCAGCAACCTGATCGTCGCCACCTGGCACGTCCAACGCGCTGCGGGCAGTGAGATTCAGCGAGGAATCCGCCGCCGGGTCGGAAGACTCCGGGCGGCCAGATCTCGCGAAACGAGCGACCCGCATTGCCAGACGGGTTGACGCCACCGAGTGCGAGCAGAGAATCTTGGCGCACTATGGTTGCTCTTCGCAAACGCAAAAAGGTCAGGCACAATAACCGTGCCTGACCTTTTTGGTAATGCTCCCCCATCTGGACTCGAACCAGAAACCTGCCGTTGCTGGTTCGGGGGTTGGCCAGTGTTCACTCCCGAGCACGTCGGGTCACAATAGACGATCTACCTGCGACGATGCCGGGGGCGTGTTGCACCACGGTTCACAGACGATCACGGACAATCCCCGCCAATTCTTGGGGTAACTTTGGCCTGGATCAAATCCACCACGGCCCGCGCCGTCCCGCATCTGGCGCGATGGCGCGGGCCGTGGTGGATTGCACGTCCGGCTGAGGTGTGCCCGCGTAGTCGCCTGTGGACATTGGTACACCGGGCTGGTCCGAAGCATTCAGCTTGCTCTGCCCAACCCCTCCTCCAGGACGGCCGACGAGTCCGGCGCCAATTCCGCCGACGCGATGTAGTGCCGCTCCGTGATCCCCTCCCGGGCATGTCCCAGTTGTTTCGCCGCTGTCCTGGCATCTGAGCCTTCGGCGATCAGCGTGGCAACCGTCTTTCGAAACGTATATTGCGTCACATCCTTGTACACGGTGCCGCGTGCGGCGCGCCATGTGCGGTTGAAGTTGTGTGGATCGCGTAGCACCCCACCACGCCCCGGGAACACAAGAGCCGTCTGATGATTCACCTCCACTACTTCGCCGCGAACCTGGCGCAGCGCCTTCACTTCACACATCCGTCCGTGCGTCGGGTCCTCCCGCAACCGCTTCAACATGTCTACGGCGAACCCGGGCAGCGCGACAGTTCGGTGCCCCGCTGAGGTTCCCCCGCTGAGCCGGAGAGCGAATTACCTGGTTCCGGCTGGAACCCGGCCATGGTAGCTGGCTTCGTACTCGTCGGGTGACCGCCAACCCAGC
>NZ_LPNR01000103.1 GCF_019266065.1 Nocardia sp. MH4
TCAACTCGTCCGGATATTTCTTCGGTGCTGCCACTGATCGACTCCTTCCGGTCCTATCGGACCACGGGTTGGAGCTCTCCGTGAAAACGGGGGAACCTCACATTGTGTTCCGCGATTGAACGGGGCGAGGTGCGGCCAGATATCGACATGGATTTCGTCCTCGATGCGTTGGCCGCACCGCTCTACTACCGCGTGCTGTTCGGTCACCGGCCCCTCAGTGACCAGGTGGCCGAACAGTCCGTCGACAGCGTGCTGGCCTCGATCCGCTGCTGAGCACCTAGTGGGCGTGGCGGAGCTTGCCTGGCGGACCGTTCTCATGGCACCTACGAAGCTTGCCGTGAGTACGACGGTGTCGTGGCGAGGAAGGGCGCCGAGACTTCGGCCGAGGACCGGCCGCGGCGGTTGTGCCATGATCACCGGTCCGGCCGGGGCCCGGGGATGTCATTGCTCCCGGTGCCGACGGGGTGGGCCGGATGCAGGACGTAGCCGGCGTATCGGTAGTCGGCTCCGTATTCGCGGCGCAGGGCGATCTCTTCTCGCTGGGTGGAGATGGCCTCGGCCATGCCCGGTCGGGTCGGGTCGGCGGTGTCGAGGCGTTCGCTCAGCAGCGTGTAGTACTCGTCCCACCAGTCGCTTTCGGGTAGCGGATAGTGGGCGCTCACCCGATACCCGGCGGACTGTGCCGCGGCCCTGTTTTCCTCGGTTGTTCGCAGCGGGTAAGAGCCCGCCCAGAAGGTTTTCGTCGGTGGCGCTGGAGTGGCGGTCGACCACTCGATCTCGGTAACGACCAGAACCCCGTTGGGGGCCAGTAGCCGACGCCATGCCTGCAGGGCAGTGCCGAAACCGATGTTGTAGACCGCGCCTTCTGCCCAGATGATGTCGAAGCTGTGGTCGGGGAACGGGAGCCGGTCCATCGAGCAGTTGACGGTTGAGATTCGTTCGCTCAGGTCTTGCTCGGCCGCGGTGCCTGCGAGCTCGTCGAGAAACGGCTGATGCAGATCCACGGCGACAACATGCGCATCGGCTTCGGCGGCGAGTAGCAGCGCGGCCCGCCCTGGCCCGCAACCAACGTCGAGCACCCGCGGGCGGGGCCGGCCGTGGTTTGCCAGCGAAGCAGGTGGCGGGTGGTCTCGTCGGATCCGGGACCTTGCCGGGGCAGGTTGTGGTGCAGCGCGAAAATGGCGTCGATGACGGGTTGGGATGGGGGATGTGTCATGCGGGAATCTCTCGGAGGCAGGGGACGCGCCCTGGGCTGGCGGCTGCCCGTACGTCTGCAGGCCAACCCAGGGCAACGAGATGGGCGGAGCGGAGTGTCTCTGCTCGGGTTAGATGCCGAAGGGTGCTGCGTAGCGGACGGTGCCGCTGGGCAGCTGTTCGGAGTCGAAGCCCAGTGCCATCAATGCCTCGTCGGGGACATCGATACTGATCCGGATGCCGTACTCCGAGGCGCGGGTGAACCCGAACCGCGGGTAGTAGGTCGGATGCCCGAGAACGACCACGAAGTGCTCGCCCGCCTGCTCAGCGGCCTCGAGCGCGGCACGGATCGCGGCGGATCCTGCCCCGGTCTTCTGGTATTCGGGCAGAACAGCGCACGGTCCCAGGCATAGCGCCGGGGTGTCATCGACGTGACAGCGCGTCAGCAGTGCGTAGCCGACGGGCTGGCCGTCGGGGCTTGCGCTGAGGATGGAAAGGCCGTCGATCCACGCCGGGTCGGAGCGCAGAGCGTCGACGAGGTCGGCCTCCTCGGCGGTGTCGAACGCGGCGAGGTTGATCTCGCGGATCACGGGGATATCGCCGTCGGTCTCGGCGCGAGTGATCCAGTTGGTGTGGGTGCGCAAAACAGTTTTCTCCGTTTCGGGGGGTGAGTTACTCGACGAGCAGTGCTGCAGATCTGCGGGCTGAAGTGCCAGCCGCGGCCAGACGGCGCAGCCGGGCGGTCCCCGGATGCGTGCTGCCACAATCGGCGTCAGCGTTCGCGCTGGCGGTCGCGGAATCGATAGGTCGCGCGCAGATCCCGCGTGATCGCCTTCTTGGTTCTAGTGCGCTTGCTCGACTCGCGGGCGCTGCCGCGGGCCGCGGCCCGTTCGCTTTCGCGTAGCAGCTTGCGGTACCGGTCGAGCCTGTCCACATCCAACATGCCGGCGACTACGGCTTCTTGTACGGCGCAGCTTGGTTCACTGCGATGTTCGCAATCGCCGAAGGCACAGTCGCGGGCGTAGGCCTCGATTTCGGCGAAGACCCGCTCCACGCCGTCCGTGGCATCCTGCAAACCGATACCCCGCAGGCCCGGAGTGTCGATGAGCACCCCGCCGCCGGGTAACGGCAGCAACTCGCGATGCACGGTGGTGTGCCGGCCTTTGCCGTCGCCAGCCCGAACTGCGTTGGTGCCCATGTGTTCTCGACCGAGCAGGGCGTTTGCCAGGGTGGACTTTCCCGCACCCGAGGGGCCGAGCAGGACCGTGGTCCCCGTGACCGCCTCCGACAGTAGGGCCAGACCCGTACCTGTCGTGGCGCTGGTGGTGACGATGTCCACGCCGGGTGCCAGCGAGGTGAGAGCGAGCAAGGCTGCGTCGGGCTCGTTGGTGCGGTCGGCTTTGGTGAGAACGACGACCGGTTGCGCGCCGCTGTCCCAGGCCAGCGCCAGTAGCCGCTCGACCCGCCCCGCGTTCAGCGGTACTGCGAGCGAGACAGCGATGGCGACGGTGTCGACGTTGGCCGCCAAGACCTGCTGGTGGGATGTTCGATCCGCCGAGGCCCGGGTGATCGCGCTGCGCCGCGGCAGCAGTGCCACCAGTTCCGGCTCCGGCTCCATGCGCAGCGCCGCCCAGTCGCCTGTGCACACGGCGTGGGCGGGGTCGAGGGAGGTCACGGCCGTGCTGACCGCGCGGACGGGACCCGATGCGGTCAATGTGTCACAGCGGCCGCGGTCGACCCGCACGATGCGAGCCGGAACCAGACCATCGACGGCATGGGCTGCGAACAGCGCGGCGAACGAGTCGTCCCAACCGAGCGCGGATAAATCGAATGAGGACAGAGAAGAGGAATACATAGTGAGACCCTTGGAAAAAGGGAGCTCCGGCTCGAACGCCGAATCCATCGCGGCTACGAGCCGCACGGCTCGCGCTATCAGCGATGGAAATCGGTCAGACCGGAACCCGGGACGTGAGGATGGTCCGGGCGCTGCACAGGGCAGCGGTCATCACCGCGATCATCAACTCACCTCCCAATCTCTCGCACCACGTCGAACTCGGACGCATCACACTAACATCAGACCGGCAATACACGCAATTGATTGTGCGACCATTCTCCTCCACGCCACCCAATCGAGCAGCCGGCGATTGCAGGAGCGTATTCACGTGCCAGAACTGGGCTAAATCCTTGCTGCAGCGAGGATTTGCGGCAGCCGGGGCATTGCCCCGGTGAAGCTGCGACTCGGCTGGCGCCGGTGATGCCAAGACCGCGAAGTCGGTTTCGGGCTGCACGTGCGTGCTTCACGTGGCACGCACCGGCGAGAATCGGCTACTCGCCTGGCGTTTCGGGGTGTAACAGATGCTGCGGGCCTGGGCCGCTCTCGGCGAGACCGTCACTCGGGTCCAGGACGTAGCAGCGGCGCAGTGACAGGCAGCCGCAGCCGATGCAGTCGGTGAGTTCGCGTTGCACCTGCTCGATTTCGCGGCGGCGCGATTCGCGGTGGTCGTGCCCCCGCCTGGAGATGCGATTCCAGTCGCGCTTGCTGGGCATGTGGTCCTCGGGCAGGCTCTCGAACACCTATGCGGTGAGCGCGGCGATCGCCGGCACGCTGATCCGGATCGGCGAGGACTCGATGGTCGATTCGGCGCGCTGGATGGCCCTGGGCATCGCGGTACTCACCGCGGTGGGCGTGGCGACCGCCGTCGTGGCGACGCGAAAGCGAAGTTGACCGGGCCAGTCCCGTCGTGTCGTCAGAGGCTTGGAGCTGCGTTGGTTGAAGACCGTCGCGGCGACGGTGACACCGAGCCCGATCATGGTGAGCCCACCGATCCCACCGACCACCGAAAGCCTGTGCGGTGAGCGCACGAACCAGTCCCGGGCAGTGGCCGCGAGCAGCCCCCACACCATGTCAGAGGCAACAGCAATGATACCGAAGACCAAGCCCAACAGCAGCATCTGCACCGCGACTTGACCCTGACCGCGGTCGACGAACTGCGGCGACACGGCGGCGAAGAACACGATGGTCTTGGGATTGGTCACGCCGACCGCGAACCCTTCCCGAAACGTCCGCAGACCACCCTGCGCGCCACCGATTCCGGTGACCGCCGCGTGCAGCGACTTACGCTCCCGCCATGCCTTGACGCCGAGAAACACCAGGTAAGCGGCGCCCGCCAGCTGGAGCGCCGTGAAGATGAGAACCGAGCGCTCCACGACCGTCCCGACCCCGAATGCCACAACCAGCACACAGGCGCCGAGCGTGTTCCCCGCAACCGTGGTCAACGCGCCGCGGCGTCCATGCGCCAGTGCCCGCCCGACCATGAATAGCACGCAGGGACCGGGAATCACGATCAGCAAGAACGACATGGCCGTGAAGGCGAGTAAATGGTCAGCAGACACCATGAAGCTCATGTATGGACGGGAGAGCCCGCCTTTCCAGCCGTCTCCCCGTCAAGGCCCTGGCCGCCGACGGCCGGGATCAAAGAGTTGCGTCGACTGGCGTCATGTGCCGTCTCTGTGTGCGTATCGGCACCGTGACGGCCAGGATGACCGACTCGATCGGCGATGATGAGGCCCGTGAACGGATCGCCGCATTCGTGATAAGCGCGCCGCCGACCAAATGACGCTGCGATCCCCAGACCGACTGCATGATTGGAGAGGCCATGACCGTCGAATTCCCGCATCTCGACCTGTCTGCCGACGAGGTACTGACCACGACCAGGTCAGTGCGCAAACGGCTCGACCTGGAACGGCCGGTGCCGCTGGAGGTGATCACCGACGCTTTGGAGGTGGCGCTGCAGGCGCCGTCGGGCAGCAACATGCAGGGCTGGCATTGGATCGTGCTGACCGATCCCGAGCCCAAGAAGATCGTCGCGGAGTACTACCGCAAGTCCTACACCGCCTACGCCGCGGCGGGTGCGGCAGCACGGGCAGCGAAGCCGCCAAAGGATCTCGAGACCGCGGAGAAGGTGGCCTCGAGTGCGACGTATCTGGCGGAGGTGATGGAGCAGGTGCCGGTGCTGGTCATCGGTGCGATCCACGTGCCGGGTGGGCAGCTGCCGGAGGGTAACCAGGCCGGTCTGTGGGGCTCGCTGCTTCCCGCTGCCTGGAGCCTCGCGCTCGCGCTGCGCGAACGGGGCCTCGGATCAGCGTGGACGTCACTGCATCTGGAGTACGAACGGGAGGTTGCCGAGGCACTGGGAATTCCCGGGAGTGTCCGGCAGGGCGTGCTGTTGCCTGTCGCGTACACGAAGGGCACCGATTTCAAGCTCGCCAAACGCGCCCCGCTCGAGACCGTACTCCACGTCAACAAGTGGTAATGCGTCTCGACAGGCCGATTCGCGACCGTATCGACCAGGGCTGGCGATCGAGAGGTTCTACGTACGTTTCTGCCTGCCTGTGTAGTGCGTCCCAGCTCGTCTGACGTGCCGGTGGGCTTGCGAGTAGACGGTGTAATAGCAACCCCCGCCGGGCGGCGACCGGCATGTGAGCCGGGAGCCGCCCGCGGCATTGCGTTGCACGATCTGCACTACACGGGGCCTGCAGGCGATGACCATGCTGACTGTCGACACCGATCCTTCGCGCGAGCGAACTACCCGAGCCCTTTGTGCCGCTTCCGCGGCCACGAGAACCGACCAGGTCGGCTTTCACGGAGGGAGCACATCAGTGCGATCGTGATGGTCGAGGTCGCCATGCGGCGATCCTCGGCTCGGCCATTGCATGTCCGCAATTCTTCCGGCGCACATCATGTCCCGCGTGTGGTTGCCGAATTCGCCCGCAGTTCCAGGGGTGCGAGAATTGAGCGATGGATGACTACACCACTCACAAGGAGCGCGCCGAGGCGCTGCTCGGTGGCCTTGCCGCCGGCGACGCGGTGAGCGGCGCGGAGCGGCGGAACGTGATCGCTCAGGCACAGGCGCATGCTGCCCTCGCGCAGGCGGAAGCCCAGTGGGCGACCGCGGAGGCCATGCGCGCGCTCGGGACGTTGCTGGCGCGAAGCGCGGTCTGACCGACGCGGGCCGCACGCCAGGCTGGCGGGCCGAGGCGGTCTCGTGCCCGTCGGGCCGGCGGTTGTTGTACGGTCGGCTGCGGGATCAGCTCGTCGGCCACGCAGTTTCGTCGATCGCGAGCCACGGTGCGCCGGCGACGCGGGGCGGGGTCATATCGGCGATCGCCTTGGTGCGATGGTGAAGGTGGGATTGGTCGGTATAGCCTGCCTCGACCGCGGCATCTGCGGGCGAGCGACCTGCCGCCAGCAGGTGGGCGGCATGGTCGAAGCGGACGAGTTCGGACATCCGCTTGGGCGAGACTCCGATCCGGTTCCGGAAGTGGGACCAGAGTCGCTGGCGGGTCCAGCCGGTCTCGGTGGCGATTGTCTCGATGCGCAGCTGCCCTCTGCTCCGGACCGTCTGGTCCCAGGCGTAGACGAATTCGGGTGCTACCGCGAATTCGCCGGGCGCCCGGCTTCGAAGGAAGGCGCGTGTGAGGGCGAAACGGTCGTCCCACGACGGTGTCGAACGGAGCCGCTCGGTCAAGATGGTGGCGCTGCTGCCCCACAGTTGCGGCAACGATGTCACGGTACCGCCGATCATCTCGGTGTCTCGGAGAATCGCTGCGGCGGCGACGGGGGACAGGCGGATCTGCAAGACTTCGCCCGCCCCCGCGCTGGTCATTCGTAAGGCGCCGGCACGGAGTCCGATGACCGCGCTCCCCGCGACCGAACCTCCGGGGCTGGTGTAGGCGACTCCGTGCTCGGTGAGATCCAGCAGGATCGTGACCGAGGGATGCGGGATCATCGTGAGGTCCACGGGGCCGATGTCGTAGTAACGGAAACCCGCCATCCGGACTCCTGGAGTCGGGCGACCGGCCGGGACAGCGACCTCGACCCGGCTCCAGTCCAGTAGGCCAGTTGCGCTCATGCATCCCAGGCTAGCCGGATCGGGACAACGTGACATTCGTACAAGACGGTGCGACGAGCCCGCGACGAAGCTGTCGGCATGAACGAATCGAGCCCCACCCGGACACGCAATGAAACGACAGTCCACGGGTTGCACATTGTCATCGACGGAGACCCGGCGGCACCGCCCTTGTTGCTCATCCACGGTTCGGGCGCAACCGGTTCGACGTGGTCGCCGGTGGTGCCAATGCTCACCACGGCGTATCGGGTGATCACGATCGACCTTCCGGGATGCGGCCGATCGGAGCCGGCGTCCACGTATGCCGTTCCACAGCAGGCGGATCGGACGGCGGCAGTGTTGGACGAACTCGGGTTCCGGAATCTGAAGGTGGTCGGTCACTCCAGCGGGGGATACGTCGCTACCGCCCTCGTGGAGCGTCGCCCGGACCTGGTCGGCGAGCTGGTCCTGGTCAGCACAGGGCCGAGCCTCACAGCGCTCTTGCCCGAGCCGGCGATCATCAAGGCGCTCGCCTCGCCACCTTTCGGCCCGCTCGTGTGGGCGATTCGTACCGATTCGATGATCCGCCGCGGACTGGCAGCGACTGCGGCGGCCCCGATCACGGTGCCCGACACAGCTGTAGCCGATCTGCGAAGGACGACCTATCGAACGTTCCGCGCGATTCTCGCCGCCAACATGGACTACATCGCCGCGGGGACTGTGCCCGAGCGCCTCATCGCCACCCGGAAGCCCCTCCTCGTGATCTTCGGGGATTCCGACCCCCGGTGGGACCCGGCCTCGGCACACCAGTACGAGGCGGTGCCGGGTGCCGAGCTCCGATACCTTCGCGGAGTCGGGCATATGGCGATGCTCGAGGACAGCGATGCCCTCGCCCGCGCGATACTCGACTACACACTCTAGAGGACCTAAGGGTTTCCCGTATGTCCGGAATAGTCGCGTCGGTGTGCTCGTTTGCGTTAGTGGGTGTGGGCGAGCTTGGCCAGAGTGTCCGTCGCCGCGTAGGCGGTAGTCCCGCAGGATCTTCCAGGTCTTCATCCGGGCGAAGACGTGTTCGACACGGGCACGGACTCTGCGGTGGGACTTGTTGTCGGCCTGTTTCCACTCCGACAGCTCGGCACCGGGTGCCCGGCGGTGCGCAATGATCAGCCCGGTGCCCTGGTAACCGCCGTCGGCGATCACCACCACGTTGCGGCACGCTCCCACGGCCTACCCGCAACGGCCGATCAGCGCCGTCACACCGCAACCGGGTGATCAGACGAGCGAACCCGCGTGGCCGCAGCCCGGAGGACAACTCCACCATCACCGGATCAGCCGCCGATCACCATCGTTGGCACGATACCTGCTGCTGCTCAACGGCTTACGGGACAACCCTTAGGCATGCGGTTACGTGGATATACCGTTGTTTCGCCACTCTGCATTGATAGCTTCGGAGGATGGTCAGATCCTCGCGTGCCCTTCTCTGGCAGCCCGCAGCCTTCCCGCTTTCGGCACAGCAGGTCAAGGACGCGTACGCCCGCGTCAGGGCATCACTCATCGATGACGCACTGTTCATCCAGGACGCAGCCCAGTATGGCGTCACGGTCGACGAGCTCGACCAGCGAATGCAGCAGCCGCCCGCCCGGCTGGACAGCGGAACGTCGTGGGACTGGCTCGACGGTCCGGAGCACTATCGATGGGCTGTGTTGCGGGTTCTGGTAGAGGCGTATCCGTCAGCCGACCGGCACGAACTCGCAGGACCTGTCCTGGTGCAGGGGAACGCGGTCCATGTTGTCGCAGGCGACGTTCAGGTCGATGGGGACCTCGTACTGGAGGAAGGGGCAGTGCTGTTCGTCCTGGGCGGACTGTCGGTGAGTGGGGCGCTGGTGTGCAGGCCGTGCTACTCCGTGGTCGCCGCGAGGGAGATCGAGTGTGCCGATGGTGCCACCGGAGGCGAGGTCTTGGCGCTGGGCGGCATCCGGTGTCCGGGCACCTTCTTTTTCGGTCACAACGATTACTCCGCACGTGCAGCGTCGTACGACGGCGACGTCCTCGTCGACTTCGAGCGCTACAACGCGTTCGGCCGTGTCGCCGTCCGGGAACGGGTAACCGACTGGGACTTCCCAGCCGCGGCCCGCGTCCTGGGGCTCCCCGACGACGAGGACGATTTGCTGGACGCGTACGCAGAAAAGCTGCTGAGCGGACAAAGTACGGCATAGCTGGATGCGCACGGATCGGCAGCCACCAACCGCGGTCATCTGGGAGAAGGAGTTCCTGAGCGACCAGCGAAGGGGTATAGACGATGATCTGTCCGAGATGCGTGGCGCCGATTCCCCAAACGTTCGGTGAAAGACTGCCCAGGAGCGGGGCGAGGTAGAGTCCGCCGAATATGGTTCCTTCCAGCAGAGCGCCGGATGATCGAAACGCCAGTGCGTCCGGGTCGTCCATCGAATTCCGGACGATCTCGGCCACGGTGTTGTGCTCGAGCCGCAGGAAGATTCGCGGGAGCTTCGACCACCGGTAGGCGATGTCTGAGACTCGAATGTCGTGGACCGAGTGACTCGGGAACAACGGCTCGTGGGTGCCGTCCGGACGTACATCTGCAACGGAACCTGAATCTTCCCCTGTGCATCGTCTCGCCGGGATCGACCTGTGTCGGTTTTCCAGGGACGCGCGGCGGGGCAAGCCGGTGGCTGTCGGATCAGTTGCCTGGCGGCGCGATGACGAAGCCGACGATGGCATCCAGACCCGGCTGGTATCCCTCGGTGGTGTCGACCGTCATCTGCGCGACGTCCAAATTCACCGCGACGAAAGAGTCGGCGGTGCGGGTTCCGGTGGCGATCTCGGCGAGGATGTCGGCGTCGTTGTGTGCGCGTCGGTGAACATCGCGGTTGGCGCGATGGGCGATGCGGTCGCGACGGACATGCTGTGGCGAGGTGCAGTGGATGATGCGGACCTGCGCGAGCGCTGTAAGCGGTATGAGGTTGGGGCGCCAGAGTTTGTCCTGGAATGCCGCTTCGGCGACGACGGTGACGCCTGCGCGAGCGAGTACGGTGAGGGTGTCGAAGAAGGCGTGCAGGGCGGGGATGTCGAGGTCTCCGTAACCTGTGTCGCGCGGACCGGTGGCGGCGACCATGCCCTGCTTGATCTCGTCGCGGATGATCGCCGGAACGCCGATCTTGTCGGCCAGGGCGTGGGCGAGCGTGGATTTCCCCGATCCCGGGGGACCGGAGACGACGGCGAGCGTGGGCGCCCCAGGTGACATGGCCATGGTGCACTCTCGCATGTCAGGCCTTGGCAGCGGTCTGTCGTCCCCCGTGGTCGGCTTGGTGAGTCGGAAGCCGATGAACCGGGCGAGAAGTGGGTTCCGTACTGGGCGGGGTGAGTGCAGGCCATCTCGGCGCGATCGGCAGTGTCGGAATGATCGCCGCAGCGGTGGCCGACAATCCGGCTTTGTTGTTCGTCGCGTTGTTCGTCTACGGCGCGGGCACAGCCACCAATTCGCAGGCCCGGTATGCCGGAGCGGATCTGGCCGCCGCGCACCATGGTCGGGCGGTGTCGACGGTGCTGGTCGCGACCATCTTGGTGCTCTCCTGTATACATGCTCGCCCACGGTCACGGCACAGCGGCTGCGGGCATGGTGATCGCGGTCCATGTCGGTGCGATGTATCCGCCCTCGCCGCTGACCGGGTGGCTCGTTGACCGTTTTGGTCGGCTGCTGGTCGCGGGCGCGTCCGGGATCGCGTTGCTCGCCGCCGGGTTGCTGGCCGCGCTCGCGCCCTCGGATTCGGTGGTGTTGCCGGCGGCGGCGTTGGCCGGGGGTCGAAACCCCTGATTTGGTCAGGAGTTTCGGACGAGTGTCAGGACGGTGATTGCGCGGTATCGGCGAACAGTTCGAGCAGGGTGCTCCAGCCGCCGCCGCGTTCGACGATGGTGTCCTGGATGGCTTTGCCGTCGACGAGCCGGTCGAGGTGGCGGTGTTCGAGGGTGACGGTGGTCTGCTCCGGCCCGTCGGCGGTGAAGCGGACCTCGATCTCGCTGGCCCGCGCAGGGTCGGGGTCGTATTCCCAGCGGCCGTTGATCTGCCAGGTCACCACGAGCCGGTGCGGTGGCTCCCACGCCAGTACCCGGCCCCAGTCGCATTCGGTGCCGTCGACACCGCGTTCGTACCAGCGTCCGCCCTCGCCGGGTTCGAGGATCGCGTCGGCCATCTCGGACGTGCCGATGTGATAGGCCGCAGGCCACCAGCGGCCGAAGGATTCGGTGAAGAACGCGAACGCGCGTTCCGGTGTCATCGCGACGGTGGCTGTGCCTTCCAGGACGTTCAGTTGTCCGGTGCTGGTCATGGTCGATTCTCCTGTTCGGGGTCGGTCGCCGTCTGCTCGGCGGCCTTCTGAAAAGCGGTCAACGCCTCGTCCCAGATGTTCTGGAAATAGGCCTGGATCGCGGCGAGGCCTGCGGGATTGATGCGGTAGATGCGCTTGGTGCCCTCCGGCGTCGCCACGACGAGACCGCCTTCCTTCAGGACACGCAGATGCTGCGACACCGCTTGGCGGGTGACCGGTAGCGACTCGGCCAGTTCGCCCACCGACGACGGTCGCCGGGCGAGTCGTTCGAAGATCGCCTTGCGGGTCGGATCGCCGAGAATCGCGAGATCCACATCTTTGAAAGCCTTCACTTGCGTAAGTGTGCGCTTTCAAAAGTGGACGCGCAAGACCTGGGATACGGCGCTGCCCTCGGTCGCCTGATGGCGCGAACGAGGGCAGCGGTACCGGTAGGTGTCAGGAGGGTTGTCGATGGGCCGGGGGATGGGTTTCATACATGCGGACCCCGACGATCAGCGCGGTGGCGGCGCTGATGGCGGCGGCGGCCCAGACGGCGGCGTGCAGGCCGAGCAGGTCGGCGACGATGCCGCCCAGGATCGCGCCGACCGCGTAGCCGAGGTCGCGCCAGACCCGGTACACCCCGACCGCGCGCCCCCGCCACAGCGGATGCGCGACATCGCCGATCACCGCCAGCAGTGTCGGGTAGACCATCGCGGTTCCGGCGCCGAGCAAGACGGCGCCGAGAGCCCATCCTGTGAACCCGTCGCTGGTGGCGATGATCGCCAGCGCGGCGGCTTGCAGGGTCATGCCGCCGGTGATGAGGTGCTTGCGGCCCCACCGGTCCGACAGCGCTCCGGTGAGGAGTTGTCCGGCGCCCCACACCCCGGGGTAGAGAGCGAACAACAGCCCGATCTGGCCCACGGACAAGTCCGCGGTGGCGAACAGTAGTGGGAACAGTCCCCACGACAACCCGAAGTTGAGATTGTTGACCAGTCCGGCGTGGCTGGCCGAGGACAGCGCGGGTTCGGTTACGCTGGTCGCGATCGCGATCTGGCGGTCGGTCAGGTCGGCGTGGAGGTGGTCGTGCAGGCCGTCGGCTCGCGGAGTGTGCGCGGCGGCTTCCAGGCGGGCGTAGTCGCGGGTTTCGCGGATGAAGAAGCCCGAGATGGCCAGGGCCAGTGCGGTGTAGGCCAGGCCGAGCAGGAACGGGGCAGGGCGTAACCCGAAGTGTTCGGCGAGATATCCGGCGAGCAGGGAGCTGATCGCGACCGCACCGTATCCGGCGGCTTCGTTGAGGCCCATCGCCAGTCCGCGCCGGCTCGGGCCGACGAGGTCGATCTTCATGACGACGGTGGTGGACCAGGTGAGGCCCTGGTTGATGCCGAGGAGCACGTTCGCGGCCACGACCCACCCCCAGCTGGGGGCGGTGATGAGCATCAGCGGCACCGGGATCGCGAACAGCCAGCCGATCAGCAGAACGGGTTTGCGGCCGTAGCGGTCGGAGAAGGTGCCCGCGAAGTAGTTCGCGATCGCTTTGGTGATCCCGAACGCGGCGACGTAGGTGAAGATGAATGTGTAACCGGTGAGCCCGAATTCGGACTCCGCCAGCAGCGGCAGCACGGTCTGCTGCTGGCCGACCATGCCACCGACGAGCGCGTTGACCGCGACCAGCAGCGTGAACTGGGCGGCGTTCTCCCGCAGGCCGAGAACAGGGGTCCGCACGCTCGGGCGCAGGCTCATGCTCCGGCCGCCAGATCCTGGCCGAGTGCGGCGGCGTAGTCGGCGGGTGAGCCTTCCAGGATGCGGATGTCGGTGCGGCCACTGCGTTCCAGGATGCTGGCTGCGGTCATGGCCCGTTCGCCGTGCCCACACATCACCGCCAGCGGCCCGGCCGGAACATCGACCAGATGGGCAGCGAGAGTGCCGAGTTCGAGGTTTCGGGCGGCGGGCACGTGGCCGGCGAGGTACTCGCCGCGCTGGCGGATATCGAGCACGGTCGGAGCGGGGTGTGCGGCGAGCTGGTCGGCGCTGACCAGCTGCGCCTTCTCGACCGGACCGCTCCAGGCGCTCATCCCGTCGGCGAGTTCACCCGCAAGGGTGTCGAATCCGACTTTGGCTGCCTCCCAAGCGATGTCGATGCTGTCCTGCGCGCGGTCGCGGACGATGATCACGGGCCGGTCGGGGTCGGCGAGCCAGCCCAGCCAGGTCGCGAACACCGGCCGCAGGGTGATCGACAGTGCTCCCGGGATGTGGCCTGCGGCGAAATCGGCGGCCGGGCGGGCGTCGACGATCTGCGCGCCGTCGGCGATCAGTTCGCTGACCTGGTCGCTGGTCAGCGGGGTCAGGGTGGGGGAGTCGGTGAGGACGGCGGGGCCTTGGTGGTTGATTTCGCCGAGGCGCAGGAAGTAGTCGGGGAAGGTTCCGAGCGAGGTGAGCAGGGCCTCGACGAAGGCGTCCTCGCCGTCGACCTGCAACAGCGGATTGGTCGCGCGCTCGTGGCCGATGGTGGTGGTGCGGTCGGTGCCGGTGGCTGCCGAGCAGAACGAGCCTGCGCCGTGGGTGGGCCAGACCTGGGTGTCGTCGGGCAGTTCCATCAATCGCTGCAGCGAGTGGTACTGCGCTCGGGCGAGGGGGACGGTTTGCTCAGGGCTGACCAGGTCGGTGCGCCCGGCGGTGCCGACCATCAGCGAGCCACCGGTGAACACACCCTGCAACTGTTGATCCGCATCGCGCAGCAGGTAGGACAGGTGCTCGGGCGAGTGCCCCGGTGTCGCGAGCGCTTCGAGGACGAACGCGCCGACGGCGACGGTCTCGCCGTCGGCGAGCGCGGTCACGGCGAACCCGCGAGCCCCGACTTCCGGGGCGATGACGATGGCACCCTCGGTCTCGGCGAGTTCCCGTACGCCGGAGATGAAGTCCGCGTGCAGATGGGTCTCCACGGCATAGGCGATTTGCAGGCCGTGACGGCGAGCTTCGGCCCGCACCCGCCGCACGTCGCGTTCCGGGTCGATGACCAGAGCGCGCCCGTCGCCGAGGTCGAGCAGATAGGTCGAGTTGCCCAGTCCTTCATCGATGACAGGGATCAGGGTGAAGTCGGTGGGCATCGCGTACTCCTCGGTCGCTGCTCGTCTCCGTGCTGATATTCCAATCAACCATGGAATATAGTAGAGACTATTCCATGGTTTCATGGAAGACAACTCTCCGTGGCAATCGGTACGCCCGCGATGCAGGCACGTACCATATTCCACAGATGATTGGAGGAACCGTGAGTGTTGATCGCACCGCCGCGAAGGCGGCGCTGTACGAGTCGTTCGCTGCCAGCGGTAAGGCTCTGGGCAGCGGCAAACGACTCGAGCTGCTCGATCTGCTGGCCCAGGGGGAGCGCAGTGTCGAATCGCTCGCCGCCGCTGCCGGGCTGAACCTCACGACCGCGTCGGCGCACTTGCAGACTCTCAAGCAGGCCGGATTCGTCGCGACCCGCCGTGAAGGGGTGCGCATCCACTACCGCCTCGCCGGTGAGGACGTGGCGCAACTGTTCGCGTTGCTGCGCAAGGTCGCCGAAGCTCACCAGCCTGCTGTGGCGCCGGCCCGCGAGAGCTACCTAGGTCCCGCGGACAGCCCGGAGATGACCCGCGAGGAACTGCTGGCCCGCGCCGAATCCGGAGACATCATCGTCCTGGACGTGCGCCCCGCGCCGGAATATCAGGCAGGCCACATCCCCGCTGCGGTCAACATCCCCGTCGACCAGCTGGCCGACCGCATCGCCGAGCTCCCCGGCGACACCGACATCGTCGTCTACTGCCGCGGCGAGTACTGCGTACTGGCCCACGATGCCGTGCGCCTGCTCACCGACCATGGTCGCCGAGCGATCCGCCTCCACGACGGAATGCTCGAATGGCGCCTGGCCGAACTCCCCCTCGCCTTCGCATCCGCCTGACGGGCGCACGGCCCGGCATCGACACGGGCCCGCAGCGGCGTCGCGTCCTGCGCAGTCGAAGGGCTGCGCGAAACAACCTCGGGGCGCCCAATCCGGCGGCGATCGCGGCTAGCGGGACCACGACATCGACCCACGGGTCGCGAATCGGACGATAGCGAGCGACGCCGTCGCGCATTTCGATGAAGCCCAACGGCCGCACGTCCATCCCGCCGCCTTCAGCGACCTTGTCGGCACCGGATTCGCGCCCGAGACCTCCGCCGAAGCCGAACCCTGCCCGCGCGACCGGTATCACCGTGACCGCGTCGACGGTGACCGGGGCACCGAAAACCGTTGCCGCCTGCGCGTTTTCTCCCAGTCTGTCGAGCATTCGTTCCAGCAGTTGGACCGACATTTCGGCAGCGCCAGATACTCCGGGCGAGGCTTCGGGCATCACGGGGCCGGTCACGACGGACGCCGATCGCGCAACACGGCGGTGCCGAGGACGTGTTCGGCCGCCGGGAACGGAAAACTGTTGTCGGGGAACCGGACTCGCTCGCATTCGGTGACAGTGAAGCGTGCGTCGGCGAGGGCGCGCAGGGTGTCGCGGCCGGTGTGGCAGCCGCCGTTGAGCGGGGGCCAGATCGTGGCATCGAGGACGTGCTGCGCTCGCCGCATCCGCGCCGACTCGGATCGGACGTGCTCGAAGAACCGCAGCGTCCCGCCCGGCTCGAGGACTCGGGCGATCTCGCTCAGGGCGGCCGACTGGTCGGGCACCGAACACAGCACCAGACTGGTCATGCAGCGACCCGTGTGAAGGCCGTGCGGCTGGTTCTCGATCACCGTGAGGACTACGCCACCGAGCGGGCGGCGATCAAGGCCGTGTCGTCCCGGTGGGGGATGACCGCGGAGACGCCGCGGAAGTGGTTCCGCCAAACCGAGGTCGATGAGGGTTAGTCCGACGGCGTTTCGACGAACCCGACGAGCATGGTCATCGCAAACCCGAATCGCTCTATGGCGCGGAGAAGATATGGGGCGGCCATCTGCGACGCGAGGGCATCCCGGTCGCCCGGAGCGGGGCGGAGCGGTTGATCCGTGTCGACGGATGGCGGGGTGTGTCGCGGCGCAGGGCAATTCGCACTACCGAGGCCGAACCGGGCGGGACGCGGGCGGCGGATCTGGTGGACCGGAATTTCCGGGTTCCGGCTCCGAATCTGCTGGTCGTCGCCGATTTCACCTACGTGCGATTGGTCAGCGGCGGGTTCTTCTACACCGCGTTCGTCGCCGACGCCTACGCCGGGCAGATCGCGGGCTGGAAATGCTCGCCCAGCAAACAGGCCGCGTTCGTGGAGTCGGCGATCCGGCAATCTGCCGCGCGGCGGGTGCGTCAGGGACGGCCGTGGACCGGGTCCACGATTCACCACAGCGACGCCGGATCTCAACACGCGTCAGTGAAAGGCATTGAGACACTGATGCGTTCGGGCATCCTCCCGTCGATCGGCTCGGTTGGGGACGCCTTCGACAATGCGCTCGCCGAGACCACGATCGGGCTCTGCAAGACCGAGGCGGTGCGTGGTGATTACTCATCGAGCCGTTCGAGAGCCAGACGCACGGCCTTCTCGCGAACCTCGGGTGGGTACACGCTTCGACATGAGACGAAACCATCTTCCTCAAAGACGGAAGCGGTCCCAAATCGGTTCAGTTCTTCTCATACCCGAAGATTTGACGTGGTTTTGGTCAAACTCCACAGAAACTCGACAATGTCGATTCTGGTCGGGCTCCAGTGGGTCGTCGCCCGTGCCGGCAAGGTCGCCGTTCGGGTGTGGTGGGGCGATCGATCTGGCGTCCCCGATGGCGCTGCTGCTGATCACAGTCCTAGTCGGATGCGATTACACAGCTCAGCGTTATCGGCGGGCGGCGGTTTCGAATTGTTCGAGGGCTTCGAACGCCTCGCAGCCATAGACGACTGCGGGGCCGCCGCCCATCATGATCGCCACGCCGATGGTTTCGACGACCTCGGCGTGGGTGGCGCCCGCGGCGATGGCGTCGTGGACGTGGTAGGCGATGCAGCCGTCGCAGTGCACGGCGATGCCGATGGACAGGGCCATCAATTCCTTTGTCGCACCGGTGAGCGCTCCCGCACCGATTGCGGCAGCGTGTAGTCCGCCGAAAGACCGCATGGTCGAGGGGATTTCGCGACCGAGTTGGTTCATGACCGCGCGCAGGTGGTCGTTGATCTCCGGATAGTCCTTGCTTGTCATCTCGGCTCCCTTCCACGTGGTGCGTGGCGTGTCTCGTCGTCGATGGGGTGATCGTATGGCCCTGTCCAGGTGCGGCGACACGGCCGAAGCGCCCCTGGACTGGTGACGTCGGACCCTGGCCGGTCTGCACGGCCGTGCGACAAGCTCGGGGCATGCAAAACGCCGATACTACGACGTCGTCGGCCGCGCCGACGATCTACACCGTCACTGCCGCCTCGATTGCCGGGGCCGGGCCCGCTCAGGTGCACGCCGGCCAGGAAACTATCGATCTGGACACCAGCTGGGGAAAGGCGCCGTCAGGGCTGCCGGGTCCGGCGCACCTGCTGGCTGCGGCACTGGCGGCTTGCCTCTTGAAGAACCTGGCGCGTGCGGAGGATCTGCTGTCGTTCAGCTACCAACGCGCCGAGGTACAAGTGACCGCCCGTCGTCAGGACGTCCCGCCGAAGTTCACCGAGTTCACCTACCAGCTGCGACTGGTCACCGACGAGCCCCAACGACGTCTGGACCTGTTGCAGCGCAATCTGGCCGGGTACGGCACCGTGTACAACACCCTCGCGGCTACCTGCGAGGTCCACGGCTCCGTTGTCGCCGTACCGAGCGGCTCCTGACACCGTCGGAATCGGTCAATCCAGCACGGTGGCAGTACGAAGCAGCCGGACAGCAGACCTGGCCGGGGTCCCGGCGTTCATCGGCGTCGCCGAATCAGGCACAAAGTCGCGATCGCATGAGCCGGGCAATCCCACCTTCGGCATTACGACGCAGGTATCGCGCGACGACCAGCGCGGCCGCGGCTGGTGACTCGCCCAGGTCGGTCGTGTTCGCAGTCGGACATACTCGCCCTCGGCCGGATGGCGTGGGCGATGCCCTCGTGGACGTCATCCGTACCGCGAGCCGTGGCTACATCGGCTCCATCGGCGGGAAGACGCCCCATTCGTGCATCAGCATCATCATGGCGTGCAGGATCTGATGGATCTGGTATCCGAGCATCGCGTGTTTCCTCCTCCGGTCGCGCGGAGTGCGCGACTCACCGTTCGACTGTGCGCGTCCAGGGAACAAAGCGAACAGGGTCGGAAGACCCTCCTGGATCGCCACAGGTCACGCCCTCGTTAGCCCCGTCATCGACGCGGCGGTGACCATGACATGCCGTCGCCCGGCTGACGAGGACACGAACGACGAATGGCCCCCCGACGTGAGTCGTGTGCCCCTGTCGCCCGCCCGGCGGTGCACGCATGCTGGCAGCAGCGGAAGGGGAATCGACTATGAGCGTTGTCGCGCATCCGGGGCCGGTTGTCGTCGGCGTCGACGGTTCGGAACAAGCAGGTTGGGCATTGCGCTGGGCCGCCGAATACGCTGCCCACCATCGAGTCTCACTGGTGCTCGTCTGCGCTGTCGATGTCCCGGTCGATTCCGGTCCGGGTCTGGGTGGTCCGCACTTCGATCTCGAGGCACTACGCCGCGACGGTGAGAAGATCGTCGCGTCGGCGGCGGCCGAGGCAGTGGTGGTGACGGCGCCGATCGCCGAGGTCACGATCACCTCGGAAGTCGTCCTCGGCTCAGCGCGTGCCGCGCTCCGCCACCGCAGCGAATCTGCGCGCCTGCTCGTCGTCGGTAGCCGCGGCCTCGGCGCGTTCCGCCGGACGCTGCTCGGCTCGATCAGCTCGTCGATCGCCGGACACGCCGGGTGCGCGGTAGCGGTGATTCCCGAATCGGCGGTCCCACGGGACGGCCCGGTGGTGGTCGGAGTCGACGGGACGGCCCGCAGCATGGCGGCGCTCGCCATCGCCTTCGACGAAGCCGCCCGTCGTGGGGTCGTGCTGCGGGCGGTGCACGCTTGGTCTGAATTCGGCCGCTCGCAGTCGCCCGCCGCGTTGCGGGCCACTGCCGCGGCGAGGCTCGCCGAGAGCCTCGCCGGCTTCGCTGAGAACTATCCCGACGTGGAGGTCGATCGCATCGTCGTCGAGGATCGACCCGCCAACGCGATTCTCGCCGCAGCCTCCCGCGCTCAACTGGCGGTCGTCGGCAGTCACGGCCGCGCCAGGCTGTCCGACGCCGTTCTCGGCTCGGTGGCCCACGCGGTTCTGCACGGCATCGAGTGCCCGTTGATCATCGCGCGGCCACGCGCGTCGGTCATCCACTGATGCCTGACATGAGACAACGAACGGCACCCGAGGCAGGGTCGGCGGTCCCCGTCGACCGCCGAGGACGGGTGGTCGAATCGGAAGACAGTGTTCAACAGCGCGGAACGATTACCAGCCCTGCGGATGCGCGGAGGAAACCCGATGAGATTCGATGACGTGGTCGCAACCGTGAAAGAAGCGATGTCGGTCGAACGTGTGTACGCCCCGCCGGTGGAGCATGACGGAACGACGGTGATCGGTGTCGCCGCGATCTCCGGAGGTGCCGGTGGCGGCGGGTCAGACCCGGATCCTTGATCTTCGTGCCGCGACCGATTGGTTGCACGCGACGAACCGGTCCCGCTCGGTGAGCTCATGGTGCGGCTCCGGGGTGCCGTAGACCGGGCGCGTTCGGCACGACTCCTGTCCTCGGATGCCGCGCCGGCGAGTATCACCGTCACGAATCTCGGCAGCGACGAGAATCCGCATCGATGAATGCGACTATCCGCGTCTGGCGACCATCCACACGTGCGTCGAATTTCTCGCGACTCGGGCCTGAAGCCGGCGAGGCGTGGCATCGCCTGGGACGACATCGTCACTGGCTTCGGCGCAGCTCGATCCGGACCATGTTCTCCAATCCGTCCAGCGCCGCATCGGACGACGTCGGGTGCGAGCACGACAGATTTGGAAAGTCGACGCAGTAAGCGATGAATGCGCGTCGGGGGTGTGACCAGCACACATCCCAGCTGATGCGAAGCAGTTGGCGCTCGATGTTCTCGGCGGGGGTAATGGTGTCCATGGGTCGATTCTTTCGGAGTGTGGTGTTCGACACATGGTCGAAAAGGCTTTGAGATTAATGCCTTTCGTCATCGTTCGGCCCACGCGGAAGACCGTCACGTGGCCGAATCCACGTACTCGACTCGATCGACCTCTACCTCGACTCGCGGGCGGGGTGGTTCGCACGCTCGCGTGGTCACCCCACCGAAATACCACAGTTCGGTCAGTCACCTCAGAATTGGAACGGCTGCCGCAGTACCTACCTCGGTGTGCACTCGGGCGTGGCGACGTCGAGGGGCTTCTCCGAGAAGGCGGGGGAACTTCAGCACCGAGCAGTTCTATGATTGCGTTCCAAATCAGGTTCGAGTACTTCGATAGTTCGACCCGGTCGGCTCCTCGATCTACGGTGCGTTGGGTCTGCCATTCGGAGAACCGCGGGGCGAACCACAGCAGTCGGACGAAGTCGGGGTGAAGCCGTTCTCGTTCGGGTATCTCGATCGTCTGGAGGAGCTCCAGGTACGCGTCACCCAGCTCGGGGACGAATCTGCCGTCGCGGAGGTTGCCGAGGTATCCGCGTTCTGGGTCCCAGGCTGTGTCGAGTGCTTCCAGGACTGTGGGGGAGTCGTGTTTCATTGCCAGAATCCCATGATCGCTTCGGGTGACTGCGTGCACCACCGTCGAGCCGGGGCGCGGGACGGCCGGGTCAGCAGGCTCCTTGCAGGCCGGGAAGTCGGTGCGCCAGCAGGAATTCCATCATTCTGCGTTGCAGGGCCAGACCGCTGGTCGATTGCATCAGTAGTCCGCCGCCGATGTGATCCGGTCCGATCGGTGTGACGAATTGGGCCAGCTCGCAGCCCTGGCTCGAGTAGTGCTCGATAGTCGCGGGCACCGGATCGGCGGTGGTGGTGACGGCGGTAGGGGTGTCCGCGAGGGTGCGGATGCCCGCCCGCCGGTCGGCGCCGAGCCACTGCAGGATGTTCGCGCGTCCGATCGGGTAGAGGCTGGTCTGGTCGGCCAGATCCTGGAGGAAGAAGGCGGGCACCGGGCGGGCGCGCGGGCCCATGGCCTCGATAATGCCGGCGCCGGTGATGTCGGTGTATGGCGGCTGCGGGTTGATCCCGTACGGCCCTGCGGCCATCGGTGCGATCGCGGCGTACAGGTCCGGGTAGGTGGCGGCCATGACCGTGCTCATGCCGCCGCCCGCAGAGTAGCCGCCGACATAGACCCGGTCGCGATCGAGCCCGAACTCCTCGATCAGGGTGGTGGTGATGCCCGCGACAATCGACGGCTCACCGGTCTCGCGCTGCTGGTTGGCCGGATCGAACCAGTTCCAGCAGTGGCGCTCGTTGGCTGCTCGGGTCTGGATCGGGTACGCGAGAACGAAGCCCAATTCGTCGGCGACCCGCGTCAGCGCGAACCCGTTGCCGGCCAGCTGCGCCTCCGGATCGGTACAGCCGTGCAGGTAGATCATGAGGGGCTTGCCCGCAAGATCACCGGGCGGGACGTGTAGGTAGTAGTCGCGGGTGCCCGCTGCATTGGTGTAGCTGCGCTGGGTGACCTCGGACGCGTGTGCCTCCGGGCCGCTCAGCGCGCCCAGACCCGATACCAGCACCGCCAGGGCGACCGGGGCAGCGAGACGGCCCGGTGAGATGACGTGCCCGCCGATCCGCCGCAGCGCGGCGCGGATGGATTCGAGGGCCGGCTTTCGCGAGGAGTCCGTCCGCAGACTTGTGTCGATCGACTTCATAGATTCCCTTCCCTGGTTCGCCCTACAGTGCCGCACCTGTCGCGGCTGATCCAGCGTTCCAAGATCGGCGAGCGTTCGTGAGCCCATTGTCTTGTCCGCGGACCACGGCGTCCAGGTACGGGCGCGAGGCCCCGGCTGGGATCCGCAGGCTCTCTTCACGTTTTAGCGTGAACCGTCACGGGCCGGGGGCGGCTTCTTCCTAGTGGAAGATGGTCGTCATCATGCCGAAGCGTTATCCCCCGACGTTCGTGAGAAGGCCGTGCGCCTGGTTTTGGAGCGTCTGGATGAGTTCGAGTCCCTGTATGCCGCCGCCAGGGCGACCGGCCCGCTGGTCGATGTGTACTACGAGACGTTGCGGGTGTCGGTGAAAAAGGCCATGGCCGAGGGATCGCGGCCGGGCAAGAATTCCGCGGGCGGACTGGCCGCGGCTGAACGTGAAGAGCTGGCCAAACTCCGCAAAGAAGCGCGAGAGCTCAAGCAGGCCAACGAGATTCTGAAGCTGGCATCAGCCATTTTCGCGCGGGAACTCGACCCGCGACACCGTTGATCGTCGGTTTCATCGACGAATACCGCCAGGTCTATGGCGTCGAGTCGATCTGTAGTGCGCTCTCAGTGCACGGAATCCAGTTCGCGCCAAGGACTTACCGCAAAGCCGCCGCCGGCCCGCCTCGGCCCGCTATATCGCCGACGCGCACGTGGAGAACGCTCTGCGTGATTTGGCGGGTAGTTCAGAGCAAATGTATGGGCGCCGCAAGATGACATGCTATCTACGCCGCCGCGGCCACCAGGTCGCCTTCTGCTACTACTCTCAACAATCGCCACGCCGACCGGCGCTGGTCTAAATCAGAAGCCGGTCCTTTACCCGTGACAGTTCATGGGCCATGATCGCCCGACGGTGACGCCGCATGTCAAGCTCTCACGCGCTGAAAACCCCTCCGCCGGTTCGGGAAAAGTGGCCGACAGTCCAATGCGAGATTGCCGGTTTCCGATCGGTTTTCCGAACACCAGCGTCTGCGAGTCCTCGCGCGGGCGCCCCGGACGCGGCCGGGGCGTTACTGGAAATCATCCGATCAGGGGCGGGTCAGCGACGGTATTCGTGGGGCCTTCCGGCATTGCAGATCTGCTTGTCATTCAGCGCCTTCGAACGCTGCTCCTGCGAGGACACTATCTAGATGTGGATCGTTGCCTGCCCTTCGAGCTCAGCCACTGTTCGTTCCAGAACATCGCGCGCAAGCGTTGTCTCGCCGATATCCTCCGGCTGTCGGGCCAGCCTCGCTTCTTCCAGCTTCTCGGTCAGGTAGCGATGCCCCAGGTAACTTTCGAGTATCCGCACTTTGGCGTCTTCCCGGTCGACCCCGTCTTCTTGCCCCGTCGATGTTCGGAATACGGTCGTTTCCGAACGGCTCCTCGTGTCAATGTTCGAAGTCGCTTTCAGCAGAGCTCGAAGTCCTGTTCAGCTGCTCCGGCCCCGTTGAGACTCGCTTTGCGATCTAGCCAGCCGACCTGATGTTTCCCTCCCGTAGGGGCTGTCGGCCCGACGAGGTCGTATTGATCGGCCGGTTGTCTACCTGTCGTCCGGCGATGTCGAGGAACCCCTGGGAGCGCCGCGGCTTGCTCATAACTCCACTGCGGTGACGCCGCCGCGGCTGTAGAGATAGGCGGTTTTGTCGATGACGACGGGGCTACTGGTGGCGCGCAGGCCGATCGTGTTCCAGCGGGTGCTTCCTGTCGTCGCGTCCAGGGCGTACAGCTCGGAACCCCAGACCGCGTAGATCGTGCCGTTGGCGACCGCCGGTGCGCCGATGATCTGCTGCGGTTCCCTCGTCCAGAGGGTACGGCGGGTGCGGATGTCGTGGGCCGAGAGCGGCGCGGGGGCAGGGCCGCCTCCGCCGTAGTTGTTTCGACCGCCGCCGATATAGACGTTGTCGCCGACGGCGGCTCCGAAAGCCGCAGCGGATCTCGACGACCACAGCTGCTGTCCGGTGACCAGATCGAACACCCGCAGGTTCGGTGCGATGGGTGATTGAACTACAACCGTAGCGCCGACGACACCGACTTGCGCCAACGCGTCGTGGCCCACTTCGATGCGCCCCTTCGGAACGCCGGTGGCGGCGTCCAGGAGCGCGAATGCCGTGCCGTCTACGACCGCGACGGTGTCACCGTCGGCGCCGAAAAACCCGAAAGTTGTTCCGCGTTGGGCGTAGCGCCAACGTTGGTGGCCCGTTCGGGCGTCCAAGGCAATCACGGCGCTTTCGCGCCCGACGGCCTCCTCGGCGTAGACGTAGGCGGGCTGGTGCGTCGTAGCCATGGCGAAACTCGCGCTACCGGCGCCCTGCCAGAGCAGGGCGCCGGTAGCGGCATCGAATCCCGCCACGAGCTTGCTGCCGCCGACGATCACGGTGTCGCCGCTGAGCATCGGGCCGCTCTTGATGTCGAGCGCACCGAGCGGTGCCTGCCAGACGCTGCGGCCGGTGGACGCTTCCAGAGCGGATAGCGTGTTGGAGTTCGCGACGAACAACCGCCCGCCGTGCGCTGCGGGTGGGATTGCCGCGAGATCGCCATAGGAGTTCGGTCCGCTTTTCCAGCGCACTCTTCCGGGCACGGCCTCGATCGCGACCGCATCCGCTGCGGGATCGTCCCACAGCCGGGTCGCTGCGAACGCGCCGGCGCCTGCCAATCCCAGACCCGCCACGACTCCGGCCGCGAGCACAGTTCGTCGCTGCGTTGCCACGACGCGCGGGGCCGGGGTGGGGAGGGACGTCACCACGGCGGCCGGTGCCGGGGTGTTCGGTCGTGGTACTGCCGCGACGCCGCCCGGTGCAGAAGTGGTCGACGGTGTGGTGGCGAGCTGCCCGACTATCTGTCCGGTCGTGAGTCGGGCATCCGGGTGGACGGTGAGACAGCCGAGGAGCACCGTCCGCAGCTTGGATTCGGGGATGCCGGTGAGGTCGGGCAGCTGGGTGGTCATGCGATGCAGCAGGTTCGCGCCGCCGCTGTCACCGAAGGGCGTTCGGCCGGTGAGCGCGTAGACCAGCACACCGCCGAGGGAGAAGATGTCGGACGCGGGGCCGCTTGAGTCGTCGGTGAACTGTTCGGGTGCGCTGAAAGCCGAGGGTGGCGGTGCGGGTGACCCGACGCCGATGATCCGGGGTCCGGCGTCCGCCGGTATCACCGAGTCGGGGGTGAGCCCACCGTGGGTCAGGCCGCCGGCGCGTAGGGCCGACAGGGCGTGCGCGAGGTCGACTGTGAGGGCCTCGACCATCGGTGACGGTAGCGGGCCGCGTGCGGCAACCAGTTCGCGCAAGGTGGGGCCAGGGACGTACTCGGTCGTTATCCACGGCCTTTCGGCATCGGCATCGGCGTCGAGCACGGCGGGTATGTGAGCGCCGCGCAGGGTACGGGCAGCGGTGAAGGTACGGGCGAGTTCACCGCGGTCCATACGGTCGGGGTGAACGGTGCGGACGACGACCAAGCCGGCGTTCTCGTCACGACCCAGGTAGCTGTCGCCGAGGCCGGTGGATTCCAGGCGGCCGATGAGCGTGAATCGTCCGATCGCCGTGGGATCGCTGTCGCGCAGCGGCAGGGTGGGCGGTTCGGCCGGTGCAGCGGGCTCGGGCAGCGGTGCCGGGCAGGGCGCCACCGCGATGGTTGCGGCAGCGGTCCGTGGCTGGTGGGGTGCGGTGGTGGTACCTATCGGCGCTGTCCGCGGGTTCCCGGACAAGTCCGATTCCGGCTGGTTCGTGGCGCGAATCTCTTGCCCGCGCTGCACCCGAAGCATGATCGCGCCCAGCAGCACTGCTGCGCATGCCAGCACGCCGATCGCGATCGTCTCCACCACGATCAGGCCCGACCCGCCCAGCGGTGCGACGCCGAAAGCGATCGAGTCGTCGGTGGACTCTGTCCGTATCACGGGCAGCCGCAGCACCATCGCTACAAACGTGAGGAGCCAGCTGAGCAGCATCGCCGACCACCACGCGTTGACCAGCCCGTTACCGGGCCCCCGCTGTTTCTTGTTCGGGGAGCGCGGGTCAGCGGCCCGAACGACATCGATCATGATCGTGCGCGGGAACCACAGGTTGACGATCGGGCACACCCAAGCCCCGATCACCCACCCGATCGAGAGCCGATGCCGCCGCGCGAACAGCCTTTCGGCATTGCGGCGGGCCCGCCACAACCAGGACAGAAATACGACCGCACCCGCGAACTGCAGGACCAGCGTGAGATTTCGCAGCCAGGCTCGAGACTGCCATTCCAGTTCCGAGCCCCGTGGCCACTGACCCGTCGCCGCCATCTGATCCCACGTGCGTTCGAAGTCCGCGAGAGCGACTCCGTCGACGATCACGCTGATCAGACTCGAAATCAGCGTCGCGGTGATCAGTGAGATCGCCGCGACGGCAAGGGCTCCGAGCGGCCGAGCGCTCCCGCGATCGTGGGCGACCGACTGCCCCATCGACATGATCTGATTCCTCCGTCCGAGCACGACGCCGCGTTCTCCGGCGTCGGTGTGGTGTGTCGAGGCCGGCGCTCAGCTCGCCGAGAACGACGCCGACCCCGACAGCCCGTTCGGGTTCGGTGGTGGTGACCGCTATTTGGCGGGGGTGTAGATCTGGTTGATCACGCCGGTGCTGAACGCCTCGGCCGAGGCGAGTTTCAGCTCGACGCTGTCGTCGAGCTTGTCGAACCAGCGCGCGCCCTTGCCCAGGACGATGGGGTGGACGAACAGCTGCAGCTGGTCGAGCAGGCCTGCGCGCAGCAGGGACTGGACCAGGGTGAGGCTTCCGGTGATGGCGATGTCGCCGCCGTCGGTGGTCTTGAGTTCGCTGATCCCGGTGAGGACGTCGCCGCCGATGATCTCGGTGTTGTTCCAGGTGGCTTCGGTGAGCGTGGTGGTGGCGACGTACTTCTTCTGGTTGTTCATGAAGCCGGCGAACTCGTCGTCGCTGGTGGGCCAGTGGGCGGCGAACTCCTCGTACTGCACCCGGCCCAGCAGCATGGCATCGGAGGTACCCATACCGGCGCCGATGGCGGCGCCCATCTCGTCGTTGAAGTAGGGGAAGTGCCAGGTGTCAGGGGCTTCGGCGACGCCGTCGGCGGAGACGAAGAGGCTGGAAATGATCTTGCGCATCGGATTCTCCATCAGTGGTGGTCGTTCTCGGCCGATCGGTCGAGAGAGTGTGGGTGAACAGTGGTGCTGGGTGGTGAAGGTCAGTGCAGCGACGTCGCGACCGAACGCAGCCCGATCACGACGGCCGCGGCGACAACGAGGTGCATCAGCGCCAGGCAGACCGAGCTGGTGGTGGAGTCGAAATCGGTCACCAGCGGGCCGATCCCGGTCGCCAGGGCCGCCACCGCGCCGATGACCGAGGCGACGGTCAGGATGCGGCGCCAACGCAGCGCCAGCACCGTCGCCAGCCCGAGTCCGACCAGCAGCGGCAGCACGGTCTCGGCTGCGACCCACATCAGTGTCGCGGTGGCGGTGGTCCCGTTGCCGAGGTAGCTGAATTCCGCACCGGCGGCCGAACCGGCCAGCCACAGCGCCAGATTCGCGCCCAGCGCTGCGGCGGTGGTGGCGGCGATGACGAGCGCGGGGTGGTGGTGGTGGTGCGCTGCGGGGTCGAGGGTGGGAGCGACGGGGGTAGTGGTGGTCATGAGCAGGTCCTCGGCTCGATTCAGGGTGTGTACTGTACCGTACAGTTCTGGGTGAACTGAACAGTACGGTACACTGGTGTCGGTGTCAACAGATCCGAGAATCCGACATACCGGAGGCCTCATGCCCCAGACCGAAACTGCACCCGACCTCGTCGGGAACACCGCGGCCGAGCAGGCGCGCCGCCGGATCATGGAGGCGGCCATGGAGGTGTTCCTGCGCGACGGCTACCTCGGCGCGAAGACCGACGAGATCGCCAAAGTCGCGGGTTCGTCGAAGCAGACGATCTACAAACACTTCGGCAGCAAGGACAAGCTGTTCGAGCAGATCGTGTTCGACCGCCTCGGCGGGATCGACCAGGTGTTCCGGGAAGCCATCGGCGAGCTCGCCTCCGCCGACGACGTGGAGACCACCCTGCGCATGGTGGCGCACCGGTTCGTCCACCTGCTCACCCGGCCCGCGCAGCTACGGGTGCGTCGGCTCGTCATCGCCGAGGCCGGCCGCTTCCCGCAGCTGGGTCGGGCCTACTTCGAAGCCGGCCCCGAACGCGTCCACGCCATGCTGGCCTCCTGCTTCGCGCAACTGACCGAACGCGGCCTGCTGCGCACCGGCGAGCCCGAGCTGGCCGCGAATCATTTCACCTGGCTGGTGGTCTCGGTCCCGGTCAACAAGGTCATGTTCTGCGGTGACGACACCCGATTCACCGATGCCGAACTCGACCACTATGCCGACGCCGGAGTCGAAGTCTTCCTCGCCGCCTACCGGGCACCGACGCCGCAGGCACCCTGACCTCCTTCGTCCGCCGGAGCTGCGGATCACGATGCCGACGGGGAGGTGAGCAGGCACTTCGCCGGGTCGATGTTCCAGGGATTGGTGCAATCACTGATCTCGGGCGCTTCTGGTGTTGCCGGAGCCGGGAGCAAGTCTGCCGCGGCCATGCGGCTGACGCTCGTACCGGCATGCTTGGCTGAACGTGAATGTTGTTGAGGAAAGGGAAATCGAACATGCTCGGCACAACGTCGCCGCCACGCTCGGCGTGATGCTGATCGGCACCGTGGTTCGGTCGCGATCTTCGCCCCGATCCAGCAAGGCACAAAGCTGCCCCTCGCACCCCAGCGTTAGCGCCACGTCCACTGCCCCTTCGATCACCAGTGTCTCCTAGTCGTCTAGGGCTGACGACATTGAGATCAATAGGCCCCTCTCCAGGCAGGTCGCAGCGGCTTTCAGCCCACTCGCGGTCCTTGCCGCCTCGGCGATCCTCGACTCCGCCGAGCTGCCTGCAGGATTCCCGACCACGCAGTAGTCGGCCTGAGCGTGCACTGAAACGGCCCGAGTTCACCTCGGCTCGTTGATCCCTCTCGACGCAACCCATCAACCGGCCAGGGTGAGCACATCGGGCATGTGATTGTGTGTCGCGACATTCGGCGAGGACTTCGGCCGCCCGCGCACTCGCCGCGCTCGGGCGGCCACGATGCCGAATTGGTAATGGCGAACAGTCCCCTCGCCGCCGCAGCATAGGATGCGGTGTCGCGTGTACACGCCGGGTGGACGGCGTAGGCATGGAGGCACCACTTTCGGAAGGCAGCCAATGGGACCACTTCTCCTGCCCTGCTGACACCACGGCTCGCGCCGTGCGTGGCGCATAACCCTACTGCCCCAGCATTTTTCGGCCTTCGCGTGTCCTCGTCGGCAGCGATGGCCGCATCCGGCCTCCGTCACGAGGAGAGATCGCCATGTCCACCGAATCCCAGCACGTCGGCGCCCTGGGCCGCGAACTGATCGACACCCACCACTGGCTGCGGGGCGAACTGCGCCGCATCGCCCGCGCACTGGAGCAGTATCCGGACACCGAACCGATCGGCCCGCTGCGAGACTTGCGTACGCACTGCCTGGCCTTCTGCCAGGCCCTCACCGACCACCATACGAGCGAGGATCGGACGGCGTTTCCCCTTCTGGCCCAGCGTTTCCCCGATCTGGCACCGGTACTGGCCGAACTCGCCGCCGACCACCATCTGGTCGCAGACATCCTGACCCGGATGACCGCCGCGCTCGCCGAGCTCAGCGTCGAGAGACTCGACACGGTGCGTGGGGAGATCGCTGGGCTGTCGGCGATTCTGGAGTCCCATTTCCAGTGGGAGGAACGTCGGATCGTAGCGGCCCTGGACACCCTGCCGAGTCGCGAGTACACCGCAGCGGAGCTGTTCAGCCGCAGGCGATGACGTCATGACCGGTGCGCAGCCCGCGCCTCTGACTCTCCGCGGACGCGCTGACGTGCGCTTCCGACGGCGGCGCTCCTACTCGTTCAAGAAGTCTCCGAGCGTCTGGAACCCGGTTCGAACGACCTCGCCGATTATCTCGGTGCCACGGGAAATCATCTCTGCCCGAAATTCCTCGGCCTGGGCCATGGCTTCCTGGTGATACGGCTCCAGCATCGTGGCGAAAACGCCGGCCTGTGCGGGTTCCTGGACGACACCGGCGACGGCAGGGGATTGTTCGGCCGGTGGTCGCTGGACCGGTGGTGTTCGCGACGGTTCTATCGACCATACCTGTTGTTCCGCGGAGTTCACGAGGGCCACCGTTCCCTCGGCGTACAGGACGAGCCAGCTGACCGCCACGCCATTGGTGCCGGTAGCCCACACGGGACGGCCGCGCGCGTCGTAGCCGACGAAATTCCCGTCCCCCTGCAGGGTTGCCCGAACCGCACCGCAGCCGGCGTTTCGCACCCATCCGGTGGCGTTGTCGGCTTCGCTGGAGCGCAGTTCCAGGGCGCCGTCGGAACGAAAGGTCAGCGTGTAGTTTCCGTTGCTGAGGTAGTCGCCGCAGCGCAAGCTGGCGTCGCGCGGCAAGTAGTGCCCGACGAGATGGAACTCGCTGACGAGCCGACCATGTGCCGAAGACCAGAGAACCGAGTTCTCCGATCTGAGTTCGGCGGTGCCCGAGCTGTTGATCTCCAGTGCGTCGATTCGATATCCGACCGTATATGTCTGCCACACGTCGCCGCCGCTCGATGACAGCCTGAGATTTCCGCTGTCGTCGAGGAGCACGATATCCGCTCCGGTGCCGGCGGTTTCGGTGTTCCAGGAGATGGAGCTGCCGTGGTGCAGGGTCAGGTTTCCGTCCGGTCCGAACGTGAGTGTGGTGGTGCCGTTCTTCAGATACCGGCCATGCGTCAACCCGTCACCAACAGGCAGGAACGAGTAGCCGAGATCGTACGGGGTGAATCCCCGAATGTCGTCGCTGATCGCCGTTCCGATATCGCTGGTGGGCACGAGGCGTCCGTCCCGGTGCAGCGACAGCCGCGTCGCGGCGCTGCCCGCGGTTTCGGAGAGATCGAAGAACATGTCGTCGGCCGTGTCCAGGGATGCGCTGCCGTTGAAGTTCATGCTGAGACGTTCGAATCCGTATTCGCCGGTGAAGGATTCACGCAAGAATTGCGTACCCATCCGCCACACCAGGTTCCCGTTCTCGTGCAGGGTGACCGTGCAGACTCCTTTTCGGAGCTGCTCACCGATCTGCATCGACTCGCCTCTGTCCAGTTTCCGCCCGATATCGATCGGTGCTGTCGATCCTGTTCCGGTGCGCAGGGACCACAGTTGCCTGCCGGTGCGCGACAGGATGACGAGCTCGCCGTCATCGCGGAAAGTCAACCGGTCGATGTCGCGGCTGCCGGGGCCGAAGCTCCAGTTCTCTCCTTCCTCACCGTGCGCCGTGAATCGTCCGTTGAACTGGAGGGTTGCTCGTGTCGCAGGGACGATGTCTGGAGGGGAGACCCACAGCGCATCGATCCCCTTCCGCAGAACCAGAACCCCGTCCCGGGCGAGGGCGAACTCGAACCCCCCTCGCGTGATGGATTCGCCACGCGTCAGGCTCTCGCCGACGCGTAGTTCCGCGCCGACAGTGCGAAAGCGCCCCGAGTGCTGGGCAGTGATGACCTCGCCCCGCGCGTCGTACATGGCGATGTCCCCGTCGCCTTCGAGTTTCACATAGCTGACCGGCGCTCTCGACGGGACCTCCCACAGCACGGTTCCGGCGGCATCGTAGGCGACGAGCCCACCGGCGGTCATCTCGATGATCTGTGTGACGAGACCATCTTCGCGCTGCGCCATCGCGGTCACCTCGCGTGCGGATTCCGAGAGCGACAAGACTCCGTTCGACTGTAGAGTCAAGCGGAATCGCCCATTGCTCAGGAATTGGCCGTGGCCGATCGTGTCGCCGACATGCAGAGTGTCACCCACCTGTTCCCCCCTCGTTCTCCGCAGGTGTGGGAAGCATACGTGCGATGTGCAGTGGTGGCCCAGTACACACCTATCGAAAAGCGATGCCGACTCCGTCCCGGTTCTGGCTACGCTCCCCGAGATCGACCTCGTGCAGATCCGCCTCCGGCCCGAAGACGAGTGGCCGTTCGGCCCGCAACTCGGCTGAGGGCAGTGTCGTACTCCTTTTCGATACGGTGGACGATCGTGCTCACCGGTTCGACGGCTCGGATGGTTTGTAGACCTTGACCGGCGGCCCAGACGTCCTTCCACCTCTTGAGCGAGGCGGTGCCCGCGGTGTAGTTCTTCTCGACGGTCGGCGGTTCGAGATCGTCAGGGTCCAGGCCGCACGCGATCAGGCTCGGCTTGAGCCACGAGGCCGGGGTTCCGGTGATCGCGGCGCTGACGACGAGGTCGTCCGGTCCGTGGTCGACGACCATCTGTTTGTACGCCGCTGGGGCTGTGCTTTCGGCGGCAGCCAGGAATCTGGTACCCAGGTACACCAGGTCGGCGCCCGCGGTGATCGCACCGGCGACGCCGTACCCGTCGCTGATGCCGCCGCCGATGATGACCATCCCCTCGAAGAACTCACGCACGGCGGAGGTGAAGGCGAACGGGGAGAGGTGACCGGTGTGGCCCCCGGCGCCGGCCGAGACACAGGCCATGCCGTCGGCGCCGGCCTCCGCGGCCTTCCTCGCGAGCTTCATGTTGACCACGTCGGCGATGACGACACCGCCGTAGCTCTTGACGACATCCATGACGGGCCGGGGCGAGCCGAGGGCGGTGATGACGATCTGTGGTTTGTACTCGGCGATGAGTCGAAGGTCCTCGGCCAATCGTGCGTTGCTGCTGTGGGTGATGAGGTTCGCCGCCCAGGGTCCGGTGGGTCGCGACGCGTCGTCGTCGCGCAGGCTGTCGGTGATCGTCCCCATCCACGTGTCGAGATCTTCGACGGTTCGGCAGTTCTGGGTCGGAAAAGAACCGACGATGCCCGATCGGCACGCCGCGACCACGAGGTCCGGGCCGGAGACCAGGAACATCGGTGCGGCGACCACGGGGAGGCGTAGAGAGTCGAGAAGGGTGTTCATCATGGTGTCCTGCTCAGGAGTGGGGTGTCAGCGGTTCAGTGGGTGAATGGGGAAGAGGCGCCCTGCGTGCGGCGCTCGAGCATGCGTGCCGCGTTCGTGCGGTCCACCTTCCCCAGGTGTGTCAGGGGGATTGCCTCGACCCGGTGGACCGATTTGGGGCGTTTGAAGTCCGGCAGGCGGTCTCGGCACTCGGCGAGGAGGCTGTCGTCGTCGAGGGCGGCACCGGAGTGGACCGTGTAGGCGGCGGCGATGCGCTGTCCCCACACGGAATCCGGTAGTCCCACCACGACCACGTCGTTCACGCCGGCGATGCCGGAGATGACCTCTTCGACCTCGCGGGGGTACACGTTGTAGCCGCCGGTGATGATCATGTCCTTGCTTCGGCCGGTCAGATGGATACAGCCGGTGGCCGTCCGCAGGCCGAGGTCGCCCGAGTACAGGACGCCGTCCGCGTGGTTCTTGCCGAGATCCGTTCGCGCACCCGCATTGTGGTATCCGGGACTGACCGCCGCGCCGCTGACCACGAGCTCGCCGATCTCACCGTCGGGAACGGGGCGGTCGCCATCCCTGAATTCGATCTCGATTCCTGGGCAGGGCCGCCCGACCGAGCTGAGAAGGCGGGGATCGTCGGTCATCCCGCGGTGGTGGTCGGCGGCATCGAGCACGGTCAGCGGGGGGATCGCCTCGACCATTCCGTAGTACTGGACGAGATTCGGCGTGATCCGCTGGTACGCCTGGCGGATGTGCTCGACCGGCATCGGCGCTCCGGCGTACGCCAGCATGCGCAACCTCCGCATCGGTGTGAGCCGGGCGTCGTCGAAGTCGAGCATCCGCGCGATGACGGTGGGCACGAGCGCGGTGTGTGTCGCGGCGTGGCGTTCGACAGCGTCGATCACGTCCGCGGGACGAGCGTGATCGAGAATGACCTGGCGCGCGCCTGCCTCGAGAAGCGGGAGAACGAACAGTCCGCTCGTGTGGATGATCGGCCCGGCGTGGACGAAGACCGGGCGCTCGGCACCGTCCAGGGTGCCCGCCAGGACGTGCTCACGCATCGCGCGAAGCGACGCGAGTCGGTTGGCGTGCGATCGCTGCGCGCCCTTCGGTACTCCGGTCGTCCCGGAGGAATAGTGGAGGGCGCACAGCGACCGGGGGTCCAGGTCGGGCAGTGCGAAACTCTCCGGTGCCCGGGCGAGGACGTCGTCGAGTGATGGAAGGTCATCTCCCGCGCCGGCCGCGATCACGATCTCGGTTGGCGACCGCAGGGCGAATTCCCGCGCACCGGCGACCGCTGGATCGAAGATCAGCGCCGCGGGTGCGCAGTCCGCCATGATGCGCACCCAATCCCGCTCGCCCACCCGTGGATTGAGCGCCACGCGGACATAGCCCCCGATGGTCAACGCGAGGTCGATCTCGACGGCGGCCGTCGAGTTGGGCAACAGCACGAGGACGGTGCGCCCTGGCTCGACCCCGATCTGCGCGAGGCCTGCCGCGAGGCGGTGGACACGGTCGGACAGTTCCCTGAACGTGAGCGAGGTCGTGCCGTCTTCCACGGCGACGTCGGGACCGAAGCGCGCGGCTGCGACGCGCACCACACTGGCGATAGACATGTGAGCCCTACTCCTCCATTTCGCTACACTTATTGAAGTAGACATCAGTCGGCCCGGTTTACGCAACAACAGTTCGGCGCCGGCAGGAGAGGAGCGCGGCATGACCCGATTTGCGACTTCGGCAGGGGAAGGGCGGACACCGTGGGTGATCGACGCGGTTCGAACGCCGTTCGGTTCCGCTCGGGGTGCGCTGTCGTCCATCCGCGCGGACGATCTCGCGGCGCTGCCGATCGCGGGCTTGGTCGCCCGACACCCCGGGCTCGATCCTGCCCGCATCGATGACGTCGTCTGGGGAAACGCCAACGGCGCAGGTGAGGACAATCGCAATATCGCTCGCATGGCGCTGCTGCTCGCGGGCTTGCCCCACACGATCCCTGGTGTCTCGGTCAATCGACTGTGCGGATCCGGCGCCGAAGCGGTGCTGGCCGCGACCCGGCGGGTCGCGGTCGGTGACGCGGATATCGTGCTCGCGGGAGGCTCGGAGAGTATGAGCAGGGCACCCTATGTCCTGCCTCCGGTCGACTCGGCCTTCCCGCGCGCGCTCGACCTGGTGTCCACCACCGTCGGATGGCGCATGACGAACCCCCGATTTCCCGCACCGTGGGTCGAATCCCTGGGCCGCTCCGCCGAACTGGTGGCTGCACGTCAGGGCGTCGGTCGCGGTGAGCAGGACGAGTGGGCGCTGCGATCCCACGAACTCGCGACCCGCGGGTGGGCCGACGGTGTGCACGACGGATTCGTGGTTGGGCAAGCGGGCCTCGAACGTGACGAGCCGATCCGTGCGGCCGATCGTGCCGCGCTCGCCGCGCTGAAGCCGGCGTTCTCCCCGAACGGCAGCGTCACGGCGGGGAACTCGTCGCCGGTCAGTGACGGTGCGGTCGCCGCGCTGGTGGCGAGCGGAGCCGTCGCCGAGGAACTCGGTGTCGAGCCGCTCGGGCGGGTTCTGGCGTCGGCCGTCGTGGGGATCGAGCCGGAACTGTTCGCGCTGGCCCCGGTCGCGGCGATCGGGAAGGCGCTGGAGCGGGCGGGGCGAAAGCCCGCGGACGTCCGTGTCCTCGAATTGAACGAGGCGTTCGCGGCGGTGGTTCTGTCGTGTCTGCGTGAGCTACCCGGCATTTCGGCAGATCGGGTCAACCCCTTCGGTGGGGCGATCGCGATGGGACATCCGCTCGGTGCGTCCGCCGCTCGCGTGGTCATCGACTGCCTGCGGCACCTGCGACGGCTCGGGGGTGGAATCGGCGTCGCCTCGGCCTGCATCGGGGTGGGGCAGGGCATCGCTATTGTGTTGGAGGCCTGACGCGATCGGTGCGACGGGCGCCGGTTCGGGAAGGCGGGTGGCTGTGGTCGACGAGGCTGGGGCTGCGATGGCGCCGAGCCCGGTGGCGCAGACGATCGACCTCCTGGGCGACCGTCTGACCGTCGCAGTGCTTCGCGACGCGTTCGTCGACCACGTGCGGCGATTCAGTCAGTGGATCGACCGGACCGGGGCACCGCCCGCGGTGCTGTCGTCGCGCCTGAACGCGCTGGTCGAGGCGGGGCTGATGGTGCGGCGCCCACAGCCGGGAGGCCACGAGCGGCACGACTACATGCTCACCGACCTGGGTCTCGCGACGTGGGAGTTCCTGGTCAGTGTGTGGTCGTGGCAACGCGAATGGTCCGCCGAGGGGCTGCTCCAGCCCGAAATGGTCCATGTGGACTGCGGGCATCGAGGCCCGCCGGAATTGGTGTGCGGGCACTGCGGGGAGACCGTCAAGCCGCGAGACGCGAGGCTCGAGCTGGACCGTGACTCTCTGGTCATGGTGGCGCGTGGCAGTCGTCGGCGGTCGACCCGGAACTCGCCGGCCCTGAGCCGGGCCGATCTCCAGTTCACCGAGGTGATGGAGGCGATCGGGGATCGGTGGAGCGCGCTGGTCACCGGCCTCGCCCTGTCGGGTGTCCGGCGCTTCGGTGAGTTCCAGTCGATCCTGAAGATCTCACCCACGACCCTCACCGAACGCTTGACCCGTCTCTCCGACGTGCAGATACTCGCCCGCGGTGACGGCGGCCGCGAGTACGTGCTGACGCCCCGGGGGCGGGCGCTGTTCCCGATCTTCGCCTTTCTTCTCGCCTGGACACCGACGGCGCACCCGGGTGTACCGGCCGAGCAGCTGGGGCCGAGGCTGCGCCACGACGGCTGTGGCAACCCACTGCGGCCCGCCCTGCGCTGCCGTGGCTGCGATGTGAATCTGCAACGCACGACCGTCATCTTCGAAGCCTGACAGCGCGGTCCGGCCGCCCTGCCTGCCGCGGTTGGCGCGCGATCGGCGCAGCGCCGCCTTGCCGAGAAGTCGACCGTTGACAAACTTTGTGCGACTTGCTTCACTTCAATAATAGTAGTGACCGGCGCGTGGGACGCCGCGGCTCATCTCTCCGCAGCGGACCCGCCGATGTCGCCCAGTCGCACCCCCGTCGACAGGAACGAGCCTTCATGTTCTTCGAAACACATCGCGATCTACTGCAGGCCGCAGTAGATGCCAACCAGACACGCTCCGCGTGGACCGGATACACCGCCATCGCCCCGCCCGAATGCGGGCAGGCGGAAGACATCGTCGGTTCCTACGATGGAGCAACCCTGTGCCTTTCGGTGCAGACACCCAGCCGGATCACGGCCGACGAGGTGTCGCCCTATACCGGCAAGGCTCTGAACGTCACCTACAGCGCCCCTTCGGCGGAGGAAGCGCTCGGCGGCGCTGCGCGAGCGGCGGTGGCCCTCCGCGACGCCGACGTAGAGCTGCGAGTCGGGGTATGTCTCGAAGCTCTGCACCGAATTCATCTGCGGGGTCGGGAATTCGCCGCGATCACGTCCCACACCACCGGGCAGAGTCTCGCTATGGCCTGCAGCGGGAGCGGGACCAACGCGTTGGACCGCGGACTGGAAGCCGTCGCGATGGCGTGGGCGGCCATGAGCCGCGTGCCCCCGGAAGTGACCTGGCAGCAGACGTTCGGCACGTCGGAGGTGACGTTGCGCAAGCGGTTCCGTGCACGCCCGCTCGGTACGGCACTGGTCATCGCCTGCGCATCGTTCCCGGCCTGGAACGCCTACCCGGCGATCCTCGCCAACCTCGCCACCGGCAATCCGGTCCTGGTCAAACCACACCCGCGCTCGGTGCTGGCAACGGCAGTGGCCGTGAGCGTCATCCGTGAGGTCCTCGCCGAGGCCGGGCTGCCCACCGACGCGATCCAACTCGTCGTCGACACCGTCGATGATCCCGTCGCCGCCCGGCTGGCCACAGATCCCGCGACGCGCATCGTCGACTTCACCGGCAGCCAGTCCTTCGGGACATGGCTCGAGCGCAACGTCGACAACACTCTGGTGTTCACCGAGACCGCGGGCGTCAACACCGTCATCCTCGACTCGGTCCGGGACCTGCCCGCCGCCATGCGCACTCTGGCCGGAGGCCTGTCGCTGTTCAGCGGGCAGATGTGCACCACGCCGCAGAACATCTACATCCCCGACGCGGGAGTCCGCACGGACCACGGCCCCGTCTCCCGCGACGACGTGGTCGCCGCCCTCCGCTCGGCGATGGACGACCTCGCGGGCGCGCCGCGCCGCGCCGCCGCCGTCTGCGGTGCGCTGCAGTCGGAAGCGACCCGGCAGGCGCTCGACGCCCTCACCGACCGGGCGGCGGCGGACGGCACCCTGGTGCGTCGTCCCTCGGCCTACGTCCATCCCGAGTACCCGCAGGCGCGGGCGGTGACCCCGCTGCTGGTCCGCGTCGATCCACGGCGTGGCGACCCGCTGCCCGACGGCGAGCAATTCGGACCCGTGGCGTTCGTCATCGACTGCGCCGACCGGGAATCCGCCGTCGAGCACGCGACCGCGAGCGTCCGTCGGCACGGCGCGATCAGCTCGTACCTGTACTGCACCGATGACGCGGCCGTCGACGCCATCGCCGACGCCTACGCGGATGCGGGCGCGTCGCTGTCGGCGAATCTGGTCTCCTCGATGCCGATGCAGTACGCGGCCGCCTACAGCGACTATCACGTCACCGGTCTCAATCCGGCGGGCAATGCGACGCTGACCGACGAGTCCTTCGTGGCCGGCCGATTCCGTATGGTCCAGGATCGCCGCCAGGTGCGGGGGTGAAGTCCGTGTCCCAGTTCTCCGACGGCGTCTACATCTACGACGCCGTTCGCACTCCCAAGGCCCGGGTCCGCCGACACGGCGGTACCCTCGCCGACGTCCCCGCCTACGACCTTCTGGCCCAGTTGTTCTCGGCCGTTCAGGAGCGTGGCTTGTCGCCGGACGTGGTGGACGACGTCGTGATCGGGACGAGCACCGCGGTCGGAGACCAGGGCGGCAATGTCGCCCGCGCCGCCGTGCTCTGGGCAGGCTGGCCCGACGCCGTGAACGCCGGCGTGGTGTCGAGACTGTGCTGCTCGGGAATCGACGCGATCGAGACAGCGTCCGCCAAGATCGCCGCGGGCATCGCGGACGTCGTGGTGACCGGTGGTGTCGAATCGATGTCGCGCGTGCCGATGATGTCCGACCGGCCCGCCTTCGCGGAAGACGCCGACCTCGGCGAACGGACCGGATTCGTGACGATCGGCGTCTCGGCGGATCTTACCGCCGCGCAGTACGGATTCACCCGAGCCGAACTCGACGAGTGCGCCGTCACCTCGCACCGCCGTGCCCTCGCCGCACCCCGGTCCGGTTCGATCGTGCCGGTGCGTTCCGACACCGGAACGATCCTCACCGCGGACGAGGGACCCCGCGACGACATCAGCCTGGCCGGTCTCGCGGACTTGGCGCCGCTGTTCGGCCGGGATCCGCTCTGGGAGCGAGTGGCGGAGCGGCTACCCGGTGCGCCGCGGCCCGCCGTCGGGCTGCACACCGCGGCGACGGCTCCGCAACTCTGCGATGGCGCGGCTGCTGCCGTGCTCGGCACCGCAGCCGCGGCGACCCGCATCGGGTCCGAACCCGTGGCGGAGGTGGTCGGCGTCGCGCAGGCAGCGGTGCGCTCTCCGCTGTTGACCGCCTCGGTGGTGGCAGCGCGACGTGCCCTCGGCAACGCCGGGATCTCCGCCGACCGACTCGATGTCGTCGAAGCGAACGAATCCTTCGCGGCCTCGGTGCTCGTCATGATGCGGGAGCTGAAGCTCGACCCGGACAGGGTCAACCCCAACGGCGGATCGATGGCGACCGGCCATCCGCTCGGCGCCGCCGGCGGCGCACTGCTGGTCAACGCACTCGATCAGCTGCGTCGCGTCGACGGCGAGTACGCGTTGATCACCATTCCGGCGGCGCTGGGACTCGGCGGCGCCGCAGTTGTCCGGCGACTCGGATGAGCGCCCGCCCCCGTCGAGCGTCCAAGGAAGTGGACCCCATGAACGTCATTGCGGACAACCTGTCCTCCAACCGCTTACGCGCGTGTCATCCGGAAGACCGGGTCGAGGACCATCTCGCTCGCGGGTGGTGGCGCCGGGACACCGTGCTCGACCTCCTCGACGGACACGTCCGGGACCGGCCCGGCGCACCTGCGGTCACCGACCCCGGGAATCTGCCGGAACTCGCCGGCCTCACTCCGCAGTCCCTGACCTGGGCCGAGTTCGCCGCGAAGGTCGATGACATCGCCGCGAAACTCCATGCGAGCCACGTGCGCCCGGGAGATGTGGTCGCGGTGCTGCTCCCGAACTCGGTTGCCCTCACCGCCACGTACTTCGCGTTGTGGCGACTCGGGGCGATCGCGGCACCGATGCCGGCGTCCTACCGGCGACACGAGCTGAGCCGAATCGTGGCGGCTTCCGAAGCGGTCGGCGTCGTGACCACGACCAGCCTGCATGACCGCAGGCCCCATGAGGAGGCACTGTCCCTGGCCGCCGAGCTGGCCTGCCTGCGGCACGTTTTCACCTTCGGACCAGCCGCCGACGGTGTGGGTGTGCCGCTGGACCGCGACCCGGCCACCGCGGACGAGGTCGACGCGGCGCGGTGTGCGCAGCGGAGGCTCACACGGACCGTGAACGACTGCCTCACCATCTGCTGGACCAGCGGTACGGAGGCCGCGCCGAAGGGCGTTCCCCGGTGTCACGCCGATTGGCTGGCCATCGGGCACGCCGTGCAGGACGGTTTGCAGGCACAGCCCGATTCCGTCATCGTCGGGCCCTTTCCGATGGTCAACATGGCGGGGTTCGCGACATCGCTGCTGCCATGGCTGCTCAGCGGCGGGCACCTGGTCCAGCACCACCCGCTCGATCTTGCGGTGTACCTCGATCAGATCCAGCGGCACCGAGCCACCCACACGAGTATGCCGCCGGCGATTCTCAGCATGCTGTTGCAGAATTCGAGCCTACGCACCACGTTCGACCTGTCGTCGCTGCGCACGGTCGGCTCGGGCGGCGCACCGCTTCCCCCCGGCGTCGTCCGCGACTGGCAGAACGATCTCGGCATCGAGGTGATCAACTTCTTCGGCTCCAACGAGGGCGTCTGCCTGCTCGGCGCGCCGTCGGACACGCCGGATCCGACGGTGCGCGCCCAGTATCTCCCGAACTACAGCGCGACCGGCAAGACGTGGGTCACGGCGGTGGCTGAGCGGACGTCGGTCCGGCTCGTCGACCTAGCGACGGGCGAGGTGGTCACGGAGGTCAGCGGTCGCGGCGAGCTGCGGCTGAAGGGGCCGACCGTCTTCGCCGGCTACCTCGCCGGTACGGCGGCGAGCAGCCCGTTCGACGACGACGGATACCTCTGCAGCGGCGATGTATTCGAGCTGTGCGGCGAGTCCGGCGAGTACCTGAAGTTCGTCGACCGCAGTAAGGAGATCATCATCCGGGGCGGGATGAATATCGCGCCGGCGGAGATCGAAGGCCTGCTCCTCGAGCACCCAGCGGTCGCCGATGTCGCGATCGTCGGCTACGACGATGTAGTTCTCGGCGAGAAGTGTTGCGCGGTGGTCGTTCCCGCCTCGGAGCAGGAGGTCGTACTCGACGACCTCGTCGCCTTCCTGCGCGCCAAGGACGTCGCATCCTTCAAGCTGCCGGAGAAACTCGTCACGGTCGACGAACTGCCCCGCAACCCGATCGGCAAGCTGCAACGCCGCACATTGCGTAGCGAGATCGCTCGAGAAGGCTGAACCATGAGTGAGAAGGCATCCCCGGTGGCAGCGTCGCGACCGACCCCGACCGGCGTGGATCGGCCCCTCGCCGAGGAACTGACGGACATGCTCACGGGCCGCTTGCCGGGCACGATCGGCATGCGGATCCTCGCGGCCACTGCGGAGCAGGTCGTCGGCGAACTGCCCGTTCAGGAACGGGTGCTCGCCCCCAACGGATACCTCCATGCGGCGAGCGTGGTCGCGTTGGCGGACACCGCCTGCGGGATCGGGACCCGGTTGGCGCTGCCTGCCGACGCCACCGGTTTCACCACGGTGGAACTCAAGACGAACTACCTGGGCACGGCGCGGTTGGGGGTTGTCACCGCGACCGCGGTCCGCATGCACGGCGGCCGACGAACACAGATCTGGGACGCGACCGTTCGCGACGACCAAGGCAGCACGATCGCCCTGTTCCGCTGCACTCAGTTGATATTCCACCCCTGAAGAGCCCGCGAACCGGGGCATAGGCCATTCGACGAAAGGAAACACTCGATGACGAACACGAAGCCATCGGCGAGCGAGGCCCCGATTGCCGTCGCGCGCCCCGCGGACAGCACCGCGGAAAACCCTTACCTCCTCGGCGTTTTCGCGCCGGTGCAGGAGGAATTGACGCTCGACGATCTGCCGGTGATCGGCGAGATTCCCCACGATCTCAACGGTGTCTACCTGCGCAACGGTCCGAACCGGCAGTTCGCGGCCCCGGGCCGGTACCACATGTTCGACGGCGACGGCATGATCCACGCCGCTCACTTCGACAACGGCAAGGTCCGCTATCGCAACCGATACGTCCGCACCCGCGCGTTCACGGAGGAATCCGCGGCCGGTCGCGCGCTGTGGACCGGACTGATGGAGAACCCCGCGAACAACCCGTGGGGCAACGGCCACGGACTGGGGATCAAGGACGCCGCCAACACCGACGTCATCTTCCACCGCGGTCAGGTTCTCGCCACCTGGTACCTGTGCGGCACCCCGTATGGGATCGACCCCCTGTCGTTGGAAACGCTCGGCGCCCAGGACTTCCTGGGGACCTTCGCCGGTGACATGATGGCCCATCCGAAGGTCGACGAGTCGACCGGTGAGCTCATCTGGTTCGACTACGGTCCCGACCAGAACTTCCTGCGCTACGGCATCATCGGGCCGAGCGGACAACAGACGCATCTGACCGAGATCGACCTGCCGGCGCCGCGGCTGCCGCACGACATCGCGATCACACAGAACTACTCGATCCTCATGGACCTGCCGCTGGTCCAGGATCAGGATGCCCGGCGGGCGGGCAAGTACCGCATCTTCTACGACCGGGCACTGCCCTCGCGCTTCGCGGTCATCCCGCGGCACGGCACCGGCGCACAGGTGCGGTGGTTCGAGGCGAAGCCGTGCTACATCTACCACGTCGTCAACTCCTGGGAGCAGGGCGACGAGATCATCATGGACGTCTGCCGGGTCAAGAATCCGCAACACCAGACGACTTTCGATCATCCACTGGCGAGCATGCTCGCCTATATGCGTCTCGATGCGCAGCTCTACCGATACCGGTTCGACCTGCGGACAGGGACGACGACCGAAACCCCGCTCGACGACGCGAACCTCGAGTTCCCGAGCGTGGATTCGCGGATCGTGGGGCAGTCGCATCGTTACTCCTACAGCATGAGCCTCGGACACGAGCCGATGTTGCTCTTCGACGGCCTGGTGCGCTTCGACTCCCTGACCGGAACCAAGGAGGAGCACAAGTTCGGCGCGGGGCGCTGGGGTGCCGAAGCACCGTTCGCGCCGCGCGACGGATCGACCGGTGAGACCGACGGCTACCTGGTCTGCTTCGTGAACGACGAGGCCGAGAATCGCGGCGAGATCGACATCTTCGACGCTCAGGATGTCGCCGCGGGTCCGATTGCGCGAGTGCTGCTACCGCAGCGCGTGCCGTCCGGTTTCCATGCATGCTGGATCCGCAGCGATCAACTTGCCGAACCCCAAGCGGGCTGAGCCGCCGAGACGCGGAGCGGCCTTGCGCCGTGGGTGATCCCGCGATCCGCCACGGCGCCAGGCAGCCCCGTCGGCTCGGAGGAGTTCAATCGAGGTGTGGAAGGCCTCGTCGATCGACGTGCGCGGATCGCGGCTCCACCATCACGGTGGTCGGCTCCAGTTCACCACCGCACTCGCTGCACGAGAACCGTGGTGTGAATCCGTCGCCACACGCGACGTGTGTGAACGCGATCGCGTTCCCTTCGGGGGCGGGGAACCACCGTTGGCCCCAAGCGATCATGGCCACCACGACGGGGAAAAAGGCGCGTCCCTTGTCGGTCAAGTGATAGGTCGTCCGGTCGACACGTTCGGTGCTGGGCGTTTCGCTCAGCACACCGAGCTCGGTAAAAGTGCGCAGCCGCTCCGCCACGATCGTCGGAGACGCCCGCATCCGTTCGGCGAACTCGCTGTAGCGCCGGGCGCCGAGAAGCGCCGAACCCAGCATCGCGGCGGACCATCTGTTGCCGATGAGATCCATCGTCTGTGGAAGCACGTGGGGCATCCGGACGGCGCCACTCGATCGCCGTCGGTTCGAGGCCGCGGGGACGCTGCGCGTCCAACCGCCGCTCGGGCCCATCTCGGCGACGACGTCACGGGCGTCGGCGGGGGACCCGCACGATGCGCACTCCAGTCGCGGTGTGAAGTGCCGGTCGCACGTGGTGTGGCGCATGAGGGGGAGTACGCCGTGATCGGGCGCCCACCGTAATTCCCATGACCACACCGAGAGCAGAATCGACCACAGCTCCTGACCGCAGGCGGTCCGCCGATACTCGTACCGGGCGGGCTTGTCCTGGTAGGGGGTCCGCTCGAGCAGCCCCGCATCGGTGAGCACCGCCAGTCGCGAGGACAGCACGGCGTGCGAGATTCCACCCGCGCCCATCCAATCGCGGTACCGCTTGGCCCCTTGGAAGGAGTGGCGCAGGATCCACAGGTTCCACTCGTCTCCCAGGAGTCCCAGGGCCACAGCGATGGAGTTGTCCCCGCCCGGGGTGAGCATGCGCCCGGCGGTCGGAGTCCTGGGCTCCGCGTCGGGTGCATGCTCATCGGACATCCCCAGAACTATAGCCCGGGGCGATCGAGTCCTATCGCCTCCGTCGGGTCGTCGTTCGTTCGCCACCGCGGCAGGGCCGAACCCGGTGCCCAGGTGGAATGCGTGCCGCTGGAGACACGCTCCGGCAGGCGAATCCGCGCCACCGGCCCGTCCGCGACACGAGCGGCGTCGAAAACCAGACACTCCGACAGGTCCTCGTCGACGTTCGAGACGATCGTGACCAGATAGCCGTCGTCCTCTTCGGTGCCGCCGACGCGCGGCGCCATCGCTGTCTCGCTGCCGAACACGCCGTCGCCGAACACGAAGCGCTCTTCCTGTCCGGTGACGGTGTCGTGCTTGACCAGGCCGTCGAACAGGAACCAGCCGGGGCGGCCGGTGGCGGCGTAGGTGTAGCGGTGCGAGCGACCGGCATGCCGGGGATTGATCATCCCGAACTCGGTGACGCTGTCCGAGAGTCGTTCCTCGCGAACCTCTCCCGTGCGCAGGTTCAACCGCCACCGATGCAGGTGGGTTCCCATCCGGTCGAGGGCCAGGAATCGGAACATCCGCTGGTAGATCCCGCCGTCTCCGGTGTCCTCGGGCTCCGGGTGCTCCTGGTGGAAGCCCTCGAGGACGATCTCGTCACCGGTCTCGTAGGCGTTGGTCCAGTGCAGCACGTACGTGGAGGAGGCCTCGAACCAGCGGATCTGATCGCTGGTTCCCCGACGCGGAATCACGCCGAGTCGCAGCGGGATGTCGGGGTGGAAGCGTGAGACGTAGCGGCCGGCCTCGAGCGCCTCGGGCAGCCAGAACAGCGGACAGTCGTTGAGGATCGCGTAGTTGTCGGTGAACGCCATGTCGTGGGGCAGGCGCGACCCGGGCAGTTCGATGTCCACGTAGTGGGCGAGGCGGTCCTGCGCATCGACGACGCCGTAGTGCATATAGGGGGCGTCGGTGCTGTAGTTGAAGAACAGCAGTTCGCCGGTTCGCTCGTCGACCTTCGGGTGCGCCGATACGCCGAGGCTTGTCGGGAACTGTCCGTTCCACGTAGCCTTGCCCACCGTCTCGAGTGTCGTCGGGTCGAGAGTGTAGAGGTCACCGCACTGCCAGAAGCTGGTGAGTGCCTTACCGTTGTGCACGATGACGTCGGTGCTGGACGCATCCTTCATCCGGCCGCGCGCCCCCCAGCCGTCCTGGCGGACGGATCGTTCGGGATTCTCGGCGATGCCGGCCCACAGCGGCCCCCCGGCCTCCTGCTCGGCCAGGAAGCCGTCGGTCTTGACGAAGCGGTTGCGGTAGAACGCCTTGCCGTCCCGGAAGCCGACCGCGTGGATCATGCCGTCGCCGTCGAACGGGTGGTAGCGGCCCTGGAGGGCCGGGTGCACCGGGTTCTCGGTGTTACGCAGGTAGACGCCGTCGAGGTCGGCCGGCAGTTCGCCGACGATCTCGAGATCGTCGGCACTGCGCTCGACGGTCTGTGGGCGCCACGCGCCGGTGCGATACGGGTGGTCGTCGTCTGCGGGCAGCGTCGTCAGGGCGCGCCCGAGTACCTCGATCTCCATGTTCCTCTCCTGATTCCGATCAGTGCCCGACGACGAAACTGGCTGTCGTCGAGGTGCTTCCGCCGAAGTTCAACATCGCGGCCCGGCGCGCGCCGTCGACCTGGTACGCGTCCGCTCGGCCCGTCACCTGGCGGTGGCAGTCCAGCAGCATCCGCACACCGGTTGCGCCGACCGGGTGCCCGACGCCGAGGAGGCCGCCACTGGGATTCACCGGGATCCGGCCACCGATCTCGAGGTCGCCCGCTTCCACGGCGCGCCAGCTCTCCCCGGGCGGTGTGATCCCGAAGTGGTCGACGGCGAGGTACTCGCTCATGGTGAAGCAGTCGTGCGTCTCGATGAGGTCGAGGTCGTCTACGCCGGCGATCCCGGCGCGGGCGAACGCGTCGCCGATCGTGTCGCGCACGTGCGGGAAGACGAACGTGTCCTCGGCGCTGCGCGAGAGCTTCTCCGCGAGGGACAGCCCTACGGTCCGGTGCCCCCAGCCGAGGATGCTCGACTGCCGTGCCGCGTCCCGCCGCACGGCCGGGTGGTCGGAGCGGACCAGGACGACGCCGGCGGCGCCGTCGGTGAGCGGCCCGCAGTCCGCCTTGCGCAGGCGGCCCTCGACGGGCGGATTGGCCATCGGGTCGGCGCTGAACGACGCCGCGGTCCGGTCCCAATCCCGGGTCTGTGCCAGGGGGTTGCGGCCGGCGTTGCGCGCGTTCAGTTCCGCGATGGCCCACAGGTGTTCGTCGGCGAGCCCGTAGCGTCGGTCGTACTCGTCGGCGATCTTGTCGAACATATACGGCCACATGAACTTTGCGTCCGTGCCCTCGCGGCCCGCCCAGGCCGCGGTGCCCATGTGCCGGGCGCCGAGGTCGCCCGGCACGGTCTTCTCGAGTTCGGCTCCGACCACCAGGGCGCAGTCGTAGCGGCCGGACTCGATGTCGGCCATGGCGGCGAGCACCGCGAGCGATCCCGATGCGCAGGCACCCTCATGCCGGGTGGCGGGCACACCCCACAGGTCCGGGACCACCGAGGGTGGCATCGCACCCAGGTGCCCCTGACCGGTGAACAGCTGGCCGAAGGCGTTGCCGACGTGGACGACGCCGATGTCGCCGACATCCAGCCCGGAGTCGGCGAGGGTGCCCTCGACGACCTCGCGCATCAGGTCGGACACATCGAGGCCTTCCCGGGTGAGGTTTCGTGCGAAATCTGTTTGGTAGCCGCCGATTATTCGAATCGTGTCAGTACGCATGTACGCCGCTCTCTGCTGAAGGTCTTGCGGTTCCGTGATGGTCAGACTACAACTAACAGAGTGATGCAAGCCACTCAACTGTCGAGAAGGCGGGGGACGCCATGACGCGGGCATTGGTCTACGACGCGGTCCGGCTGCCCCGCGGGCGGGTGCGCCGCAGCGGCGGCACCCTCGCGCAGATTCCGCCGCACGCGCTGTTCGCCCAGCTCCTCACCGCACTCGAGCAGCGCGGTCTGGCCGCCGCGGGCGTCGACGAGATCGTGTTGGGGATCAGCACGGTCACCGGGGAGCAAGGGGGAAACCTGGCCAGGGCAGCGGCTCTCTCCGCCGGGTGGCCCGACGCCGTGGGCGGCATGGTGGTGTCCCGGCTCTGCTGTTCGGGCATCGAAGCGATCGGCACCGCCGCCGCGAAAGTGACTGCGGGACAAGTCGATGTCGTGGTCGCCGGTGGTGTCGAATCGATGTCGCGGGTACCGATGCTCTCCGACACACCCGCGATCGCCACCGACCACGAGCTGGGCGAGCGCACTGGATTCGTGACCATCGGGGTCTCCGCCGACGCGACGGCCGTCGCGCACGGGTTCACCCGCATCGAGCTGGACGAGTTCGCGGCGCGGTCGCATCGGCGAGCGGCCGCCGCGCCGCCGTCGGATGCGGTGGTGGCGGTGAAATGCTCGGGCGAGGTGATCCTCGCGGTCGACGAGGGCGCCCGCCCGGACGCCACCGCCCAGCAGTTCGCGGCGCTCCCGGCCCTCTTCGACGACGACCTGGCGTGGGAACGCGTGCGCCGACGGCTCCCGGAGCTGACCCGGCCCCGGAGTGGCCTGCACTCGATCGCGACGGCCCCGCAGCTCGCCGACGGCGCGTCCGCTGCCGTGATCGCCGGTCCCGACGCGGCGAACGGCCGGCTGCGCGGGCGGGCACCGGTCGCCGAGATCGTCGCCGTCACGCACCGGTCGGTCCGCTCGCCGCTGCTGAGCGCACCGGTCGACGCGGCGCGAGACGCACTGCGCCGTGCGGGGATCGGGGCCGGCGACCTCGACATCGTCGAGGCCAACGAGTCCTTCGCCGTCAGCCCGCTGCTGCTGATCCGCGAACTCGGCCTCGACCCCGACCGGGTCAACCCCACGGGCGGCGCCCACGCCGTCGGCCACCCGCTGGGCGCTACCGGCGGCAACCTCCTCGTCTCGGCCCTCGACGGGCTCCGCCGCGTCGACGGCGAACACGCCCTGGTCACGATTCCAGCCGCGCTGGGCCTCGGCTCCGCGCTGATCCTGCGCCGGTTGAGCTGAGTCCCTTCCTCGCTTCGTCCCCTCTCGACACCCGTCCGTCTCCAGGAGATAGCCATGTCCGAACCGTTCACCGCGCCCGGGAATTCCGACCCGAATCAGCGCCGGGTTGTGCTCTGCCACCCGGAAGAGAAGATCCGTGACTACGTTGCCAAGGGGTGGTGGCGGGAGACCACCCTGCTGGACGCCTTCGACGGCTGGGTCCACGCCCGACCCGACCACGACGCCGTGTCCGATCCGGCGAACCTGACGGACCTGGCGGGCATCGAGGCCGAGACACTCACGTGGAAGGCGATGGCCGACCGCGTCGAACGACTCGCGGCCAGGTACCACGAGAGCGGGATCCGGCAGGGCGACGTGGTCGTGGTCCAGGTGCCCAACTCGGTGGCACTGGTCGCGACGTACCTCGCGCTGTGGCGCCTGGGCGCGGTCGTCAGCCCCGTACCGGTCGCGTACCGGCAGCACGAGTTGTCGAACATCTGCCGTGCCACCGAGGCCAGGGCGGTCGTGACGGTGTCACGCCTGCTCGGACGCGACATGACCGCCGAGGCGCTCGCGCTCGCCGAACCGGCTGACGGGATCGAGAGCGTGTTCGTGTTCGGTCCCGATCCGGACCCACGCGCGGTGTCGATGGACTCGTCGGCGTCGTCTGCCGCCACCGAGCAAGCGCGGCGTTACGTCGACGGCCTGGTCCGCACGATCGGCGACCGGATCACGATTTGCTGGACCAGCGGGACCGAGGCCGCTCCCAAAGGTGTCCCGCGCTGTCACGCCGACTGGTTCGCGAGCGCGCAGGCGGCTCAGGACGGGCTCGAGACCGACGAGTCGTCGGTCATCCTCAACCCGTTTCCCATGGTGAACATGGCGGGATTCGCGGCGGCGTTCCTGCCCTGGCTGGTCGGCGGCGGGCACCTGGTCCAGCACCAGCCGCTGGACCTCGCGGTGTTCCTGGCGCAGATCGCCCGCCACCGCGTCACACACACCTCGATGCCGCCGGCGATCCTGGCGATGCTGCTCCAGCAGGACGCGCTCCGGGAATCGGTGGACCTGTCGTCGCTGCAGCGGGTCGGCTCGGGCGGCGCACCGTTGCCGCCCAGTGTGGTTCGTCGGTGGCAGGACGAATTCGGAATCGAGGTCCTCAACTTCTTCGGCTCCAACGAGGGGGTGTGCCTGCTCGGCGCGCCCGCCGACATCCCGGATCCGGCCGTCCGCGCCCTGCACCTGCCGAACTACGGTGCCCCGGACCGGGAATGGGCGACGCGCGTCGCGAAGATGACGTCGGTACGTCTGGTCGACCCGGTGACCGGCGCCGACGTCCACGCTGTCGGTGAGCGGGGCGAGTTGCGTCTGAAAGGACCCAGCGTCTTCGGCGGCTACCTCGAGGGCACCGCGGCGTCCAGCCCGTTCGACGACCAGGGCTATTTGTGCAGCGGGGATGTGTTCGAACTCGGCGGCGAGCGCGGCGAATACCTGATCTTCGTCGACCGGATCAAGGAGATCATCATCCGCGGCGGTATGAACATTGCGCCCGCCGAGATCGAGGGCCTGCTGATGGAGCATCCCGGGGTGGGCGATGTCGCGGTGATCGGCTACCCCGACGACGTGTTCGGGGAGAAGTGTTGTGCCGTGGTAGTTCCGGCTCCGGGAGCCTCGGTCGAACTCGCCGACCTCGTGAACCATCTACGGGATCGGCAGGTCGCGTCCTTCAAGCTGCCCGAACGGCTCGAAATCGTCGATACCATTCCTCGTAACCCGGTCGGCAAGATCATGCGCCGGACCATCCGTGACGCTCTGACACCCTCCGTCTAGATTCTGTCGGTCGGCTCACCCGATCGAATTCGAGTGCTCGGGCACGTGCTCGTACAGGTCCGAAGGGCGACCGAACCGAACCCACAACGATCGACGCTCCAGCACCGGCGTCGGTCCTCTGCCAGGTGACGACGAACGGCACCCGGGTCGGGGTCGGTGGTCCCTGGTGGCCGTCGCCCGACGGGTGGTCGAATCGAAAGGTCCGTTCGACAGCAAGGCGCGGACACCGATCGGACCGACCCGTGCGGTTCGGCGTGGCGTCGAATGTCGACATACAGACCGCGTAGGCGAGGAGAGCCCTGTGAGAATCGATGAAGTAGTCGAAAGCGTCAAGGAATCGATGTCGGTCGAGCGTGTGTACGCGCCGCCGATCGAACGTGACGGAACAACGGTGATCGGCGTCGCCACGATCTCCGGCGGTGCCGGCGGAGGCGGCGGGTCGGGCCCGGATGGCGAGAAGGGCTCCGGCGCCGGCTTCGGGATCGGGGCAAAGCCGGTCGGTGCCTTCGTCATCCGAGACGGCCGGGTGCGGTGGCAGCCGACGGTCGATGCGAATCGGTTGATCGTCGTTGCCGGGATAGTAGCCCTGGCCGCGCTCGCCGTCGGCGCGCGCTACGCGAACAGACGATAACCGAGGTCCGAACTCACCATCAGCGTCGTCGAACGTGACGCCGCCGAACAACTGGTCCGGCGCGGTGCCGTGTTTCGGTATCGAGATTCGAGGAGGTCGTGATGGAAGCTCCCGATAGCCCCTATCCGGTGCGATTGCGGGGGGATTTGGACGAGCCGCTGTCGCGGTGGCTGTGGCTGGTCAAATGGGTCCTGGTGATTCCACATGTCGTCGTCTTGTTCTTTCTGTGGGTCGCGTTCTTCTTGCTCACAGTGGTGGCCGGGGTCGCGATTCTCTTCACCGGCCGGTACCCGAGAGCGATCTTCGACTTCAATGTCGGGGTCGTCCGGTGGTCGTGGCGGGTCCAGTTCTATTCCTGTGCGGCGCTGGGAACTGATCGGTATCCGCCGTTCACGCTGCGCTCGACCGACTATCCGGCCGACTTCCAGGTCACGTATCCGGAGCGCCTGTCCCGGACGTCGGTGTTGTTCAAATGGTGGCTGCTGGCGATCCCGCACTACGCGATCGCGTTGGCGATGACCGGCGGCAGCGTCGGATTCGGTGGTGAAACCGGTGCCACCACTATCCCGCTGCTCGGGGTCCTGGTCGTGATCGCGGCGGTGATCCTGCTGTTCACCGCGCAGTATCCGCGTCGGCTTTTCGACTTCGTGCTCGGTATCAACCGATGGCTGTACCGGGTCGTCGCGTACGCGGGGCTGATGCGAGACGAGTATCCACCGTTCCGGCTCGACCAAGGCCCACGCGAGCCAGGCACTCCGGATCCCCTCGTGTAGCCGACGGTGCGATCCGCGCCGCCGGACGGGAACAGCGTCGCAGCGGTGATTCGGGTCAGCCGTACACCTGCGAGGCATGGGCGTCCGCCCCGGATGACGACGGCGTCGATCCTGCTGTGCGGTTCGACGGCAGCCCACAGCGTTACCGGGGCGCCGGAGCCGGGCCCGGGCCGACGTAGCCGGCAGGGAGATCGTGGCAGAGCTGTTGTCCACAGCCAACGCCGAGCGTCGGTCGATCTGCTGCCGAGAAGGCGGACGTCGACCTCGATCCGCGCGGGATAGCGAATAGTGCCACAGGTCGCCGGCCCAGGGGACGGTCGGCCCTAGGGCCGGTTCACCCCATTTTGATGGGATCGAGGAGTCCGAGAATGCAGCACAGGAGTTGAGCACTGTGCGTCGCCCCGGGCGCCAGGACGTGTTCGATCGCGGGAACGACGGCACGGTCACAGCGAGCGAGGAGCTCGGGCAATGAGCGACGACAAGGAAATCGGCGAGGAGGAATGTCATGCATGCGAAACCAGGCGACTGGCTCGTCATCGAGGGACATACCGTCGGCGGCGCCGTCCGGCGGGGCCTGATCGAGGAAGTCCGCTCGGCAGACGGGTCTCCACCCTATCTGGTGCACTGGACCGATGATGGTCATCGAGCGCTGACCTTTCCCGGGCCGGACGCCTATGTACTCACCGGGGCCGAGCTACGGGCGCGGGAGGAGGTCGCGACAGCGAGGTTCTCCTCGATGCAGCATCAGCCCGGTCATCCGGTCTGAGCGGCGTGCGACGTCAACTCCCGAACGTGCTCGAGGCGCAACCGCGGTTGCCCTGCGTCGACAGGATGCGGCTGTCCGGCTCAGCCGCGTGGCGACGCGTGCCGACCGGGTGCTGGTCACCGCGTCGAAGCCGCTTCGGCTCTTGGCCGATCAGCCGTCCTCGGTCGGGTTCCCCGGGGAATCAACCGCCGATCGGACCCTTCTCGGTGTTCCGGTACAGGTGCGTGGCGAGCGCCGTGCAAGACATCCGGTCACATCACAAACCTGTCGGATAGGTTTCCGGTGTTCTCTGCGCGCTCCAGATGCTGGTGGGTTCGAGCGGCTGCAGCGCGGTCGTGCGATCGATGTGGATCAGGGCGTCGAACTGGTCGGCGGCACGAGTGTGGAAGTAGTGACTCTGTCTCTCGGTGCCCGGCCGGTAGACGACGCCGATCGCTCGTTGCAGCCGTGGCTGACCCAGTGTGTCCGCGGCGGCGTCGCCGGTGTCCAGACGAACCAGGAATTCACCGATGCCGGCATCGTGCAGCAGAGTTTCCATGCTGGACGGTAGTGCCGGGCGAACGGTTTCGTGGACCGCGGTCCCGCCCCACTCCTGTGCCGCGGTGACGGATCCGTAGTACGTGCTCGAGCCGATCGCTCGGCAGTGCGCGCCGTGACGTTGCCGCATCAGCTGTCCGAGAGTGATCTGGCCCTCCGCTCCGAACTCGGTGGCCCGAGCGTCGCCGACATGTGAATTATGCGCCCAGACAACAATTCTCGGGGCTCGAGTGACGCCGGTTGGGCGCTGACCGCGGCTCAGGTGCTCGCGCAGTGCGTCGAGAGTGTCGGCCATGTGTCCGTCACGCAGATTCCAGGAAGCGGTGTGATCGCCGAACATCGTGCGGTAGTAGAGCTCGGCGTCACGGACCGACCACGCGTTGCGCAGGGCGTCGAAGAGCTCTTCGGCGGCGTCGGTGCCGGTGCTGAATTCGGCCAGCGACTTGCGTTGCATCTCGACCAATTGCGTGACGGCCTGGTCTTCGCAGGTCTTGCCCGCACCGAATGCCGCACCGTAGCCGTAGGCCTGCCCGTCGCCGGAGTCGGCTTCGCCGAAACAGCCGTATCGGGTCTTGGCGCGCTGAGCGGCTGCACGGTCTGTCCGCTCCAGGTAGCGCACGACCTCGTTCATCGATCGATGCAGGCTGTAGAGGTCCAGGCCATAGAATCCGGTGGTGCGCTCGTCGTTCCGCACCTGTTCGTCGTTGTGGTCACGCAACCAGTCGACGAAATCGCGGACCACGGTATTGCGCCACATCCAGGCCGGAAATCGCTCGAACCCACGGAGCGCTTCTTCCGCGGTGGTGTCGCTGCCACGGGCGTGCACATAGCGGTTGACGCGCGCGGCGTCGGGCCAGTCTCCTTCGATCGCGACCGCGTCGAAGCCTCTGTGCTCGATCAGCCATTTCGTCATTTCGGCACGCGCGGAATAGAACTCGTGTGTCCCGTGGGTGCTTTCGCCGATCAGGACGATGCTCGCGGTGCCGATCAGATCGTCGAAGTGCTCCAGAGGCGGAATCCCGTCGGGCGCGTGGATCGCGCACGCGCGGATCGCCTGCACCGGGTCGGGAGCTGAACTCGGTGATCCGGTGGTCGGTGTGTTCAGCAGGGTGTGCACCTGCTCGTCGGTCACCTGGGTGAAGTCCCAGTAGGAGGCGCCGACAGCGCGGAACGGTGAAGGTATCGTCGCGCAGACCACTTCGTCGACCATCGCGGCGAGTTCACGACATGTCGATTCCGGTGCCGCGGGCACGGCGACGACGATACGAAGCGGTTCCTGGGCTCGGATCGCCTCGATCGCCGCGAACATGCTCGAGCCGGTGGCCAGGCCGTCGTCGACGAGGATGACCGTTCGTCCGGCGACATCGAGGGGGCCACGGCTGCCGCGGTAGGCAGCTTCTCGGCGCGCGAGTTCGGCTGCCTCGTCCTCTGCCACCGCACGTATCTGGTCGGAGGTCAGACGCAGCGCCCGGACGACATCGTCGGCGAGGACGATGCGGCCACCTGTGGCCAGGGCGCCGAAGGCGAACTCCGGGTTGTCGGGTACTCCCAGCTTGCGCACCACGAGAGCGTCCAGCGGCGCGCCCAGGGCGGCGGCCACTTCCCACGCCACCGGGATTCCGCCGCGCGGTAGCCCGAGCACGATCACCTCCTCGTGACCTCGGTAGTGGCCGAGTAGTTCCGCCATGGCCTGGCCGGCCTCACGACGATCACGGAAGATCCGACGAGCGGAATCCTCGCGCAACTTGATGGGGTTCATCGCTGCCTCGATTCGATGGGGAGCACCGTCGACTCGGCGTCAGGGCTTCCTGGCGGAAAGGTAGGTGGTGACGATGACCATGGCGGCGAAGATCGCGGCGATGATCACCGCGGCGACTGTCCAACTCATGACGGCTCCTTCTCGATGGTTTCGAGGTCGCCGGCAGGGGCGGCCGGGCTACCGGTTGTGCGTGGATCCGTCAGGTCGGTCCGATTTCGGCGGATACGCGCTGGATAGCTTGCTTCTGAGTCTCGATGTCGCACCGGTTCGTCGATACAGCACTTCGTCCCCTTGTGGGAGGCCATAGGTCGGCCTCGGGTCCGATGCTGGTCGCAGACGCCGCCGACGAACGCCCGCAGCCGCCGGGGCAGACGGGCGGCGATCCAGCCGCGGCGATCACGGGGGTTGCAGGTTCAGCGGGCCAATATGCCCATGCAGATCCACCCACCCGTCAGCGGGTGGGTGGATCTGACTTCCATCAAGTGTCCGACTAGCGCTCTTTCGGGTGTAGGGGCAGCTTGCCTGTGCGCGGGAGGGATCAGGGGCGGAGCACGTAGCGCCCGCGCGTCCCGCCTTTGGCCATGGCGCGGTGGGCTTCGGCGGCCTCGGTCAAAGGCAAGACCGCGTGAACCCGGGCGGGCAGGCCGCCGCCGGCGGCGCGGGCGAGCAGCTTTTCCAAGCACGGGCCGTCCGAGTGCACCATCAGAATGTTCACCGTGATCCCGCGCTCGGCCGTGGGCGTCAGGTTCGGTCGGACGCCGACGAAGGATCCGCCGTCGCGGACCGGGTTCAAGCTCCATGCCTGCTGCGATGTGGTGTCGACGACGGCGTCCCAGCCGGGTTCGGCTTCGGTACGGAAGTCGGCGCCGAGACCGCGCACGAACGGTTCGTCTTCGGCGCGGGCCAGTCCGGTCACCTGCCAGCCGCGGTCGGGTGCCAGCGCGGCCACGTTCGCGCCGATCGCCCCGGCCGCGCCCGCCACCAGCAATCGGTTGCCCTCGGCGGGTGCATCGCCGAGCAGATCCACGATCTGTGCCGCACTCAATCCACTGAGCGGCACAGTCGATGCCGCGACCAGGTCGAGTTCGTCGGGAACCACGGCGAGATCAGTGGCCGGGACGACGAGTTGTTCCGCGTAGGTGCCGAAGTCGCGGTCGAAACCGAGGACGACGCCGGCCACCCGGGTACCGACGGCCAGTTCCACGCCCGCGCCGGTGGCGACGACGGTGCCGGCGAAGTCCCAGCCGAGGCCGGTGTGGGAGGGCTGGTTGATCATGCCCATCTGGTGGAAGAATCCGCCCGTGACGCCGAGGTCGGTGGGATTGACCGGCGCGGCCGCGACCGCGATGCGGACCTCTCCGGGGCCGGGCTCGGTGACCGGCAAGTCGATGATCTCGATCGAGTCGGGTCCGTTCGGGGTACGGACGACCGCGGCCCGGAAGGTGTGCGGGTTGTGCATGTTTCGTGCCTCCATCAGTTCGGTTCTGATGGGCTCGACACTGCGCCTCAGGTTTTGGAAGGAACTTGGAGCGGACTTGGAACGCGATCGGCGCGAGCAGTTGCTTCCGCGGCCCAGCCGGAGGCGTTCCACCTGTCGGCGATGGCGGCGGCCCGGGCGAAATGCGCTGCGGCCTCCTCGGCGCGGCCCAGGTACAGAGCGAGTTCGCCGAGCGTGTGGGCGACCGGGCGCAGGGCAAGGGAGACGCTCTCCGCGCCCGCCGGGGGACCTTCTCGATGCGGAAGCAGGTCCGCGTAGCTCTGTGCGGCGACGTCGCGGTCGTTCGTGGCGACGGCCGCCAGCGCACGCAGGCTGGTCAGGAAGGTGAAGAAGAAGTCGCGCCGGATCGGGGCGGGTTCGGTGCGGACCCGATCCGCTTCATTGCCGCGTCCCGCGGCGTGGAGGGCGAGGGTCAGCAGGTCGGCGGCTATCGGGCCGAGCGCCGCGTGCAGCGCGCGCACGTCGTCCACGTGGTCGCCCAGTGTGCCGTCGTTGATCCAGATCGCCGCCTGCGGGAGCCGCAGGAAACCCGCGGCATGCACCGATCCGGCGCGTTCCATGCGTTCGGTGGCCTCGTGGTAGAGCCGCGCGGCATCGGCGAAGCGGCCTTCGATGAGCACCAGTGTCGCCAGCGCGATCTCGGCCGCGCCGATCGCTTCCGGCATCCGGTATGTGCGGGCGAGGTCGAGCGCCTCCTCGGTCACGCGCCGCATGGTCGCGGGGTCGTTGGCGGCGGCCGCGTTCGCGGCCTGCTCGAGCAAACCGGTCACCCGGTAGACGGGCAGGTCGTGCTCGACGCTGATCTCCACCAGCTCACGCGAATACTCTTCCCGCCCGGACTCGCGGGCGACGAGCAGCAGCGCCGCGGCCCGCAGGCGCGGAGAGGGGGCGAGGTCGAGCGCTTCCCGCGCCGCCGCCATAACCGTCGGATCGTTCTCGCCCACCAACTCGTGGGCGTAGGCGATGAGGAGGTGGGACCGGGTGCCGGAGTCGAGATCGTGCCGTTCGAGCAGATGGCGGAGACGGTCGACGATGGGCTTGTCGACGGTGCCGTAGGCGCGGGCCTGCCAGGGGGTGGGTTCGGTCCAGGCGGTGAACGCGGCGATCATCAGGTCCTCGCGGCCGAGCGACTCGGCGTACTCCACGGCCTGTTCACGAGTACGTCGGGCCGCGTCGAAGGCTCCGGCTCTGACCTGCGCGCGCAGCAGCCTGCCGAGCAGATCGACCCGCTCGTCCGGATCGCTGGAGTTGGCGACGGCGTCGCCGAGGAGTGCGGCCGCCACATCGTGAGCGTATCGGGCCTCGGCGAGCTCGGCGGCCCGCGCGCAATAACCTGCGGCCTTCGGCGATCCCGCTCGTGCGTAGTGGTGGGCCAGCGCGGCGAAATCACCGGAGTCCTCCAGCGCTACGGCGATGCGGGCGTGCATTCGGGTGACCCGCAGCCGGCTGACATCGGTCAGGAGCGTGTCCCGGACCAGTGCGTGCACGAATCGGACCCGCCCGGGCCCGGGCTCGTCGAGCAATCCGGCGATGACGCCGGCATCGAGCGCGTCCAGCACGCCGTCCTCGTCGGTATCGGCGGCCCGCACGAGCACATCCACCGAGCTTTCCCGGCCCGCCACCGCCGCCAGCCGCAGGACGGACACACTGCTCTCGGGCAGCCGGGCGAACCGGCGCCGCAGTACGTCGCGGACACCCTCCGGAACCTCGGAAAGTGCGGTCAGCACGCCCTCACAGTTCAGCAGCCGCGCGGTCTCCCGCACATAGAACGGGTTGCCGCCGGTCCGCTGGGCGATACCGGCCACGGTCGCGTCGTCTGCTTCGCATTCGGAGCGGACCAGGTCGGTGACGGCGTCGCGATCGAGACCGGGCAGCTCCAGCCGCAGGGGCGCGGTGCGGGCGAGGGCCGCGAGTGTCGCGGCCAGGCGCTCGCTTTCGTCCGCACGGTATGCCGCGACGATCAGGAGGGGGTGCCGTGTGTCGACACCGGCGAGCAGTTCCAGGGTGGCGGCGTCCGCACAGTGCAGGTCGTCCAGCATGACGGCGACGGGGCGGTACGCCGCGATCGCCGACAGCCATGCCCACACGGCTTGCCGCAACCGGAAACGGCCGGCTGCCGCGTCCCCGGTGACGGTCACCGACTCCGACAACAACGGCGCCAGGTCGTCGGCGAACTCGCCCGGCGGAACGCTTCCGGCGACAGTCCGCAGCACCTCGACCCACGCCCAGGCGGGCGGCGCACTGTCGAGGTCGGGACAGCGCCCGGCGGCCACCAGCCAGCCCTCCCGTGCCAGCCGCACGCCGAGGCATTCGAGCAGCTTCGATTTGCCGAGCCCGGCCTCGCCGGTGACGAGCGCGACACGCACGCCCGCGTGACCGGTGTCCCGGGCGGTATCCATCAGCGCCGCCAGCTCGCTCTCCCTGCCGACGAACGGTACGGTGCAAGGCTTTTCGACGGGAGGCGGCACGATCACCGCGGCGCGGGGCTCGTCCGTCGCAGGCGCGACGGACGAGCGGAGGAAGTCCGTGCGCTGGGTGAGGATCGCCTCTTCCAGTTCCACCAGATCCGGTCCGGGATCCAGGCCCAGTTCTTCGGCGAAGTGGGCACGGGCACGGCGGAGCGCGGCGAGGGAGTCGGCCTGTCGGCCGCTGCTCCACAGCGCGAGCGCGTGCAGGCGCCAGCCTTCCTCGCGCAGCGGATGGTCGCGGGTGAATATCTCCGTGTCCGGCACGACCGCCGTCGGGTCGCCGAGGCGCAGGCCTGCCGCGATATGCAGCTCGCGGGCGACCAGGCGTAGCTCCTCGAGTCGCGCGATCTCGGCGGTGACCCACTGCTCGTCGGCGACCTCGGCGAAGGCGGACCCCTGCCACAGCGCCAGCGCCTCGGTCAGCCGGATCCGGGCTGCCCGTGGATCGGGCAGCGTGCGGGCCTCGTCGAGCAGTTCCTCGAAACGCCAGGCGTCCACCGCTTCTCGCGGCAGCCGCAAGGCGTAGCCGGGCGCCGCGCTCACCAGCACGCGGGCCGGCGCTCGCGGCGGGCGGCCGGGTTCGAGCAGACGGCGCAGGTTGGACACGTACGCCTGCAATGACGCCAGGGCGCGCGACGGCGGTTCACCGCGCCACAGGTCCTCGATCAATCGATCGACAGGTACCACCTGCCCGCGAGCGGCTATCAGCAGCGCCAGTACGCCGCGCTGCCGAGGCCCGCCGAGCGGAATGGACTCGCCGCCGCTCTCGGCAGCAAACGAACCCAGCACCCGCACAAAGACCATGACGCGTCACATCATACGCACGCCGAGGTCCGAGCGTTCCAAGTCGGTTCCCAGTCCGTTCCAAACGCCCGAGCGCAGGCTCGAGGCATTCGAAACACTTGGAGGACAAGAACAATGAGCATCGACACCCAGGATATGAAAATCGTGCACCGCGCATTCCGTCGCGAATCCCGAATGCTGATCGACCTCGTCGCGGCGGTAACTCCGGGTGACACCGCGCGGGCCGCGCTCATCGCCGCTCATTTCCGCGACTACCGACTCGGATTGAAGAACCACCACGAGGGCGAGGACGAACTGCTGTGGCCGCCACTGCTGTCCCGGGTCGACCCGGGAGCGGAAGTCATCCTGCGCATGCGCGCCCAGCACGAGCGCGTCGACATCGGTCTGACCAAACTGGACGCTGCGGTCCCGGCGTGGGAGGCCACGGCCGGCGCCGATGAACGCGACACCCTCGTAGCGCTGCTCGTCGACCACCGGGCGGTCCTGGTCGAACATCTCGACGATGAAGAGGCGGCGCTGTTGCCGCTCGCGGCCGTGCACATCACGGGGCGGGAGTGGGCTGCCCTGGGCGAGCACATGGTGGCCCACACACCCAAGCTCACCTTGCTCACGCTCCTCGGACTGGTCCTGGAGGACGCCGACCGAACCGAACGCGCCACGTTGCTCGGGGGCCTCCCCGCACCGGTCCGCGCCATCTGGCACGTCATCGGCCGTCCCCGCTACGCCCGTCACATCCGCCGCGTCCGCGCGGCCTGATCGCTGTCCTCCGCGAGGACGGGTGGCGCGACCGTCCCTTCCTGTCTTCGTTTTCCAATTTCGAAATTACTTATCGTGCAGAGGAATTCATCATGCTTTCGATCGTCGGCAACTCTTTGGCCGCTGTCATCGCCCTCGCCGTCTTCGTCATGGGCACCAGCTTCTTCTGGGCGCCACAGGGTGCGGCCGGCTTCGGCATTCCGAACTCGCCGATCCAAGACACCGCCTTCCGCGCCTGGCTGCGCGTCAAGGGTGTCCGTGACATGGCCTGCGGGGTGGCCATTCTCGTCGTCCTCGCCGCCGGTACCACCACGCTGCTCGGCGGGCTTATTCTCGTCCTCGCGCTCATTCCGGTCGGGGACGCGATGATCGTGCTGCTCAGTAGAGGCCCGAAGTCCGCCGCTTACGGCGTCCACGCCACCACCGCGGCCGTGATGCTGACGACCGCCGCACTGCTGCTGACTGCCTGAACCCGCCCACTCGACCATTGAGGACCACGCGGTATGTGCGGCAGAACAGCGGGTTTCTGTCGCCGCCGTGATCCGCAGGTATTCGCTGGGCCTTCTCGGGTCTCTAGGAATGGAGACGTTCCGAGAGAAAGTCCAGTGTCGGGCCGATCGCGGTGTCGGCGTAGGCCACCGCGTGGCCGCGTCCAGGGATGGTCTGGGTGTGCACGGTGACGCCGTCGGCGCGGAGGCGATCGGCGAAGCTCGTCATCTGGGTAAGCGGAATCAGCTCGTGACTCGAGTTGAAGAGCATCATCGGCGGGTTCGATGATGCCGTGTGTAGCGCCGGTGATGCCGCGGCCGCTTGCTCGGCGCAACTGGGAGTGGCCGGCAGGCAGCCGAGGAAGACCAGCGCCGCCACTGACGCCAGCATCGCGTCCGACGTTCCCGCGCGACCGGTGAGGTCATAGGGCCCTGACCATCCGACCACCGCAGCCAACGGCGCCTTATCGGCTGTCACCGCCTGCATGAGCAGGTGGGCACCGGCCGAGGTTCCGAGACCGCCGAGACGCTCGGGGTCCAGTGCGTAGTCGGCGGCGTGGCTACGCGCGAATTCTATGGCTGCCTCGACATCGTGGTACTGCCGCGGATTGCGCGGTGCGTCCAGCCGGTAGTCGATGTTGAATACGACGAAACCGCGATGTGCTGCCGCCCGCGCCTCGCTGTCGAGTAGTTCGCGGTTGCCTCGGACCCACGCGCCGCCGTGGACCAGAATCAGACCGGGGTGGCGTGCCCCATGGCCGTCCGAAGCGGGCCGGTAGACCGTCATCGGCTGCTCGCCCTGGCTGGTGGGGTAAGCGGATTCTTCGATCTGGATGGGCGCTGCGTCCGATCGCGCGACGGTGGGAACCCCGGTGGCTGCGGCGAGTGCGGCGGCAGCGGCCATACACCACCGCAGAGTGGGCTTGTGCACTGTCAACTCCTGACTCGAGGGATGCGCAGATTGTTCACGCGGATCAGCGCAGCAGGGCGAGTCGGCTGACGAGGTCGTTGGGCCGGTATACCGAGGCGCTCCGGGTCCATGCCTGCCCCGACTCCGGATCGTAGGTGCTGGGCATGGTCACCCCCGCCGGGGCGAACGCGTGGAAGCCCTGCTTGATGGTGGTGTGGGTGGCGCGCCACTGATGGTCGGCGAAGGCGACCACCGCCACGGCGTCCGACTTCATCGACGGTCCACGCAGCTCCGCGACCTTGGCGGCCACCCCTTCGGTCGACAGATATGCCAGCGTGCCGTCTGTGGCGCGTACCGGATCGATGGAGACCACATCGGTGAGGTGGTAGCGGGACACGAGCACCTCGGCGATTTCGGTTTGGGCATACACCGGGATGTCGCGATCACCGCGGGCGGCGACGACCGCCGCGGCGAGCTCCTCGTTGACCGGTCCCGGCGCGCCGACCTCGCGCGCCGGGTCCACGCCCGCCGGAATCCGGTTGCCGAAGCTGTAGGCGAGCACGATCGTGGCCGACTCTGCTGGACCGGCGGGTGCGGTCCACAGATCGAGCGTCGACTGATCGAAAGCCGGGACAGGGAAGTCGGCGGCGGCGGGAGCGTAGGTGAACAGTGCGGAGACCGCGGCGATGCTCACGGCCGCCGCGGCGCGATTCCAACTCATGGCGGCGGACTCTAACAGCAATCACGGCCGCGCGCATACGCTACCCACGTCCGGTGCCTATGTTCGTAGGAACATAGACGCGATGAAGAACGTCCAGTAGGTCAACTTGGTGAGCAGTCAAAACTTAGTTCTTGACACGGACTGTCTGTCGATGTGATCGTGTTCATACATTCTAAGGAACATAGGAGTCCGATGCAGCTCGACTATGTGATCCTCGGCTTGCTCTCGGTGCGGCGCCTGACCGGCTACGACCTGCGGCTGTGGATGACAGGCTCCGGCCGCTACCTCGGTTATGGGGTCCAACTGCCTCAGATCTACCGGCGCCTAGCGCAATTGGTCGATCGCGGTCTGGTGGGTTTCGAGATCGACGCACGCGAAGGGCGGCCGGACGCGAAGGTTTACTCCATGACCGAGGCGGGCCGAGCCGCGCTGCTGGAATGGGCACGCTCCCCGTACGAGCCGTCACCGCGGCCGATGGACCCGGAGTTCAACCTGCGCTTCGTGTTCGCCGGGCAGTTGGATCGGGAGATCGCGATCGACATCGTCCGCACCGAACTGGCCTACCGGATCGAGCACGACGCCACCTCGCCCGCCGCGCCGCTCCCGGAAATCTACGACCCGCAAATCCCTGAGCTGGACCCGAACTGGGCCCGGGAAATCCATACGTTGGCCCACGAGAACGGTTACGCGTACGCGCGGTCCTACATCACCTGGCTCCAGCTCACCCTCGCCCGCCTCGAAGCGGGCCGTCCGGACTGACGTCCACGCCTTGTGAAATGAGAAGAAGACATGAGTAAGTACAGTGCGATTTCGGCAGCCGTCATCGCCGCGATCGCCTCCGTCTCGACTGCCTCGAATGCTGCGGCGGCACCGGAGACGACGTCACCGGTGACCTACCATGCGTCCGTGGTCGGCGGTTCCGTAATAACGACCCTCGAGAACGGAACCTTCACTCTCGCGCCGGATTCGCGAACGGTGACGATTCGGGACACCGCGGCGCGAGATCTCGAATCGCTACCGCTGGCCGCCACCGTCGACGGTGCGCATCTCCCGATTCGGCCGTACATCTCCGCCGACGGCCGCCAGCTCACCCTGGTCCCGGACACCACGGCCCTGCTGCCGCACCCGGCTCAGCCGATCGCGTCGCCGATCGAGAACCAGCTGGCCATGAACGACCTCATCAACTCGGTGAGTATCGGCACCTCGGTCGGCTCGCTGATCGGTACCGCGATCGGCGCGGTCATCGGCATCGGCGCCGGGTTCGCCCTCGCCGGCGCCTCCTGCCTGGCTTTGAGTATCGGTTGCGTGGTAGCCGCGCTGCCGATCATCACGCTCGTCGGTGGCGTCGGCGCCCTGGCCGGTGTCGTGCTGGGCGGCGGTTCCACCGCCGCGTTCGCGCTCTACGAATATCTCACCACCCTCAACGCGGCGCCCGGCACGAGCAAGTACGGCGAGTACGCGCAGGGCAAGCCCAGCACCGCACCCGAGGTTCGCTGATATGGCATCTCGCACGATCGGCATGGGATCGTCCGCCGGCGCGATGGCAGTCCTTCTCGCCGCAGCCGCGATCGCGGCGGCACCGGCCTCGGCCGAGTCGGGCGCGGCAGCACAGTTCGAATCGGCGGTGGTCGGCGGCGCCGTGGTCACCACCCTGACCAGCGGTGGATTCGCCGTCGCCGCCGACGGTCTGACGATCGAGATCCGCGATGACGGCGGTACCCGAATCGATGTGCTGCCGTTGGCTTTCGAGCTCGAGGGCCAACGGCACCGCATCACCCAGCACATCTCCGATGCCGGGCGCACGCTGACGTTGACGCCGGACACCGCCGGTATCAGCTCCATTGCCTCGCCGATGGAGGAGCAGCTCGCGCTCAACGAACTCGCCGGAAACCTCACCCGGGGAACCGTCGTCGGCACCCTGGTCGGCACGGTGGTCGGGGCGCTCGTCGGCGCGGTGATCGGACTGGGTTCCTGTCTGATCGTCGGACCGGCCTGCCTGGCCACCACACCGGCCGCGATCGCCGCGTTCGCCGGCGCGGGCGGGCTCGCCGGAACGCTGCTCGCCGGTGCGGCGACGCTGGTCGATGGTGTATGGAAATACCTGCGCACCAGACAATCCGAGCCCGGACAAAGCCCGTTCGCGAACCAGGACGGCGTGCTCGATCCGCAGGGAACCGGGGTGCCGGATGCCAACCTGCGGTTGCCGAGCGGATCGGCCAACGGACTCAAGACCGGCTCCTCGAGCGGATCGTCCCGGTGATCCCGACAGGCGTTTCCACGATTGTCCGATCCGCGATCGCCGCAGTACTGGCCACCGTGTTCGGCCTGAGCCAATCCGCCGCAGCGGCACCGCCCGCAGACCGCACCGACACCGGCAGCTACACCGCGGGCGGGCTGACCTACGACTACCGCAGCTTCGTGCCCGGCGCACTACCGGAGGCCCCGGCCCTGCTCGTCATGGTCCATGGCTGCAACACCACCGCCGAGCAACAGCAGCAGGCAAGTCAGCTCGACCCGATAGCCCGGCGTGCGGGTTTCGTCGTCCTCTACGTCGACGGCAGCCCGCTCAACGAACTCCAAGGGCGCTGCTGGTCGGGGCTGGCGGCACCGGGAAACGAATCGCGAACCTCGGGCGACGCGGCCGCGATCGCGGGTATGACCCGGCTCGTCGCCGACCGCTACCACGTCGATTCTCGGCGGATCTATGCGCTCGGAATGTCCTCGGGCGCATTCCAAACGGCAATGCTCGGCGGTCTTTTCCCGGACCTGTATGCCGCGATCGGCCTGCATTCGGGCGGTCCGTTCGGTCATGGCGTGCCGGGATGTGTCGGCACCTACCTGCCGATCGCCGCACCGGAAGCGCTGGCGGCGCGAGCATTTTCCGCTCAAGGCGAGCATCGCCGGGTGCTGCCGGTCATCGCCTTCCACGGCGACGCCGACAAGACCGTGCCCTACGAGTGCGGGCAAGAGGCGGTCGAGCAGTGGCGACTGACCAACAACACGACCCTTGCCGCCCAAGGTGTTCCGGAACCGATTCCCGCCACACCGTCCAACATCGGTGAGGGTGTCGCGCAGGTTGCCCAGGGCCACCGCTTCACGGTCCGAACATGGGAGCTCCCGAACTCGCCGTGCCCCGTGCTGCAATCCTGGACCGTCCACGGCGAAGGCCATTTCTGGTCCGGTGGCTCTCCTGATGCGCGCTCGGCGCAGTTCACCGACCCTCGTGGCCCCAACGCCTCGGAATTGGTGTGGGAGTTCTTCTCCCGCATCGATCGGACCGAGAACGGTTACCACTGCCGCCGATCCGCATAAGCGCCGGCTCGACCTTTCCGAGAATTCTGGAACCACGTGACCTTTCCTGAGACCGACCACAGCGTCGGCGAGAATACCTCTGCCGCAGTCCCTTCCGACCGGCGCCTGTTGTCACTGCTGTTCACCGCCAACACCGCCATGTACGCGCTGTACACCGGTGTCGCCGGGGTGCTGCTGCCCTTGCAGATCGAACGAATCGATCCCGCCGACAAGGTCGCCAACCTCGGGCTGGTCGCAGGCGTGGCAGCGATCTTCGCGACGGTGTTCAATCCGGTCGCGGGTGCACTGTCGGATCGCTCCGGCCGCCGCAATCCCTGGATCCTGGGGGCCGGGCTCGCGGCGATCGCGGCGATGGCCCTGCTGGGCAGTGTGAACACGGTGCTTCTGGTCGCCATCGCCTGGTGCCTCGGGCAGGCGGTCATGAACGTCTATCAGGCCGCGCTGACTTCGGTGGTGCCCGACCGGGTGCCGGTGGAAAGGCGCGGGATCGCCTCGGCCGCGGTTGGTCTCGGGTTGCCCGTCGGATCGGTCTCGGGCGTGCTGATCGCCTCGGTGTTCGCCGAGCATTTCCGCACCGGATATCTTGTGCTCGGTACGCTGGTCGCGGTGGCGGCGGTGCTGTTCACCTCCGGCGCCCGCGAACAGCGGAGGCAGGTCACAGCGTCCGTGCCATGGCGAGAACAGGTGACTGTCTTCCTGAATGTGCTGCGCGAGCACGACTTTCGATGGGCGTTCATCGGACGAGCGCTGCTGGTGCTGGGCTACTTCGCGGTCGTGGGCTACAAGCTCTACATTCTCCAGGACCACACCCGGCTGCCCGAGGGGCTGGATCCGGCCGATGGTGTGGCCGTCCTCGCGACCATCTCCGCTGTCACCATGGCCTTCTCGACCGTGGTGGGCGGAGTGCTCTCCGATCGGCTGAACCGCCGAAAGCTCTTCGTCGCGCTCTCCGCGGCGCTGGCGGCCGCGGCCCAGATGATCCCGGTGATCAGCCCGACCTGGCCCGGCATGATGGCCTTCGCCGCGGTCAATGGTCTGGCGTTCGGCTGCTTCATGGCTGTCGACACCGCCCTGGTCACCATGGTGCTCCCGAAGGCCGAGGATGCCGCCCGCGATATGGGCGTGCTCAATATCGCCAACGCGGGGCCCCAGATCCTCGGTCCCTTCGTCGCTTCCGCCGTCGTCAGCCTGGGCGGCTATACCGCCCTCTTCGTCGTCGGTGCCGTGCTGTCGGTACTCGGCGCGCTGGCCGTGGCGCCGATTCGTTCAGTGCGCTGAAGTCGCACCCGATCCCGGACAGGAAACACCCACCTCCATGACGCATTCAACCCGGTCCGGCATCAGCCGCCGCGACGTTCTGTCCGGCGCCGTCGCAGGGATCACCCTTGCCGGCCTGACACCCGCGGCGGCCGTCGCCGCCGAAGTGCCGAAGTTCGCGCCGCGAGCTGTCGATACCGCGCGTCTTCTGATCACCGGCGACGCAGGCACCGGTACCCGCACCCAATGGGCGGTCGCGGACGCGGCGCGGCAGTTTCACGCCCGCGAGCCGTTCACCATGGCAGTCGGCCTCGGCGACAACATCTACGAATCCGGCCCGCACGCCCCCGACGACGTCCAATTCACCACGAAATTCGAGGATCCCAATGCGGGCCTGGACTTTCCGTGGGCCATGGTGCTCGGCAACCACGACACCTCCGGGGTGTTCCCCGGCGACGGCGGCTGGCTGACCCGCGGCAACCACGAAGTCGAGTATCACGCCAAATCCGCACGCTGGTGGATGCCGAGCCGCTACTACTCGGTGTGCGTGCCCGAACAGAACCCCGTGCTGGAGTTGTTCATCCTCGATGTCAACCCGCTCGCGGCCTACCTGCCACCATTGCTGGAACCGTACTGGTCGGTGGACGGTCCCTACATGAACGAGCAGCGCGCCTGGCTCGACCGCGCGCTGGCCGAGTCGACCGCGCGGTGGAAGATCGCCTGCACCCACCAGCCGTATCTCAGCAACGGACCACACGGGGACGCGGGCCGCTACGAAGGGCTGGCGATCGAACCGATCAACGGTGTGCACGTCAAACGGTTCCTCGAAGACCATGTGCTGGGCAAGGTCTCCTTCCTGCTCTCCGGTCACGACCACACCCTCCAGGTCCTCGAACCGACCGCCGCGACCAAAGGCACCCGACAGATCATCTCGGGCGCGGCGAGCAAGACCGCGACCGGGCTCTCCGCCACCCACTCGGAGTCGGCGCACCCGGCCCTCTTCGAAACCCAGCACGAGCTGGGATTCATGGTCATGGACCTGAGTGTCGACGCCGTGAATCTTCGCGTGATCACCGTGGAGCCGACCGCGGGTGTGAGTAGCCAGGTGTTCGACCGCCGCCTGAGCTGACCTCCGAGTGGAAGAGGGTGGGGACACGCGATGCGGACGAGGACCCCGCTGCCGGACGTGGGATGAAGCGTCGGCGCCGACCACACCGATCGAACCGCTGCACAGATGGTTCTCCGAGCCTTCCGTCCAGCCGCTGGCTCAGCGTCCCTGCCCCCATGATCGATACCCGGCAGGCCTGCGATGCCGTTGACATGCATCCGATTGGCTGCCTAAATTGTATGGGCAGCTGATCGGCTGCCTATTGCAGAGGAGGCTCGCCATGGCCGATATCCGGCACCGTGTGGGGGTTTTCGCCCCACAGCAGAAGGTCTACGACACCGTCAGCACGCCAAGCGGAGTGTCGAAGTGGTGGATGTCCGCCAGCGGCGACCCCGAGCACGCGCTCGAGTTCGGCGACGGCGACGAGCCGATCCTCGCTGTGCGGGTGGTCGAGCTCGTCCCAGGGCGGCGCGTGAAGTGGGAATGTATGGATGGGCCGGGCGAGTGGGTCGGCACTACGATCACCTTCGACATCTATCCCGGACCGGTGGCGGAGGAGACGGTCGTGAAGTTCACCCATGCGAACTGGCGTGAGCCGGTGGAGTTCATGCACCACTGTTCCACTCGCTGGGGGCAGTTCCTGTTCAGTCTGAAGAACGGGCTGGAGAACGGCGGCTGGCAGCCCGTCGCGGCGATGCCCCCCGCCAGCAGCTGGAACTGACCGACGGTGGACGACGTCTTCCGGGCGCTGGCCGATCCGACCCGCCGCCGGCTCTTGGACGACCTCAACGCTCACAACGGGCAGACGCTGCGTGAACTGTGCGCCGGCCTGGACATGGCCCGGCAGTCGGTGAGCAAGCACCTCGCGATCCTGGAGCGGGCGAACCTGGTCACCCCCGTCCGGCGGGGCCGCGAGAAGGTTCACTACCTCAACCTGGCGCCGATCAACGAGATCGCGCAACGCTGGATCAATCAGTACGACCGGGCCCGCGTCGAGGCCCTCTCGGATCTGAAACATGCCTTGGAACGGACCCACATGGACGCGACCGGCACCCACGAATTCGTCTACACCACCTACATCCGCACCACCCCGGAACTGCTCTGGCAGGCCCTCACCGAACCGGCCTTCACCCGCAGGTACTGGGCCGGCTATACCTTCGAGTCGGACTGGCGGCCCGGCTCGACCATCGTCGTGACGGCTGGCGACGGCACCGTCGCCGACGACCCCGAACAGGTTGTCCTGGAAGCCGATCCGTACCGCCGCCTTGTCTATACCTGGCATCGCACCACGACCTGCCACGGCGGGACATCCGAACCGCGCTCCAGGGTGGCCTTCGACCTCGAGGACACGGGTGGCCTCGTGAAACTCACCGTGGTCCACGACGGATTCCTGCCGGGCAGCGCGGTACTGGAGAGCATCAGCCAGGGCTGGCCGCGTGTCCTTGCCGACCTCAAGACCCTGCTGGAAACAGGCGAGCTGACCGAAACGGTTCGCTGAGGCGCCTGGCGTCGGTGTCGCTCCACCTCGGTGTCCCCACCTCGTCGATGTGCGACATCTACGCGGGGGCCGGCGCCCAGCGATCCGGTCCGAAGACCTCGTAGTGGATGTTCTCAGCCGCCACGCCCTTGTCCAGGAGCGCCTCGCGCACGCTGAGCATGAAGGGCAGCGGTCCGCACAGGTAGGCGCGGGTGCCGTCGGCGATGGCGATCTCGCCGAGGTCGGCGCGGCCCTCCCGGAGCCCGTCTTCGGGTCGGCGGGCGCCGAGATCTTCATACCAGCGGTGCATGACCGCGAGGGGCAGCCGGTCGACGAGTTCGGCCAGCTCGGCGCGGTGGGCGTGGCTGCTGGGCGCGCGGTCGGCGTGGACCACCGAGACGGGGCGGGGGTCGGCGGTGTCGGCGAGGTGACCGAGCATGCCCATCATCGGGGTGCAGCCGATGCCCGCGGAGATCAGCAGCAGCGGCGCGTCGTCGTCCGCGAGTACCAGATCTCCGAAGGGGGTGGTCACGTCGAGGATGTCACCCTCGAAGACGTTGCGGTACAGGAAGTTCGAGACCTCGCCGGCGGGGGCGATCGACCCGTCGGGCAGCGTGTGCGGGTCGACGCGCTTGACGGTGATGCGCCAGTCTCCGGCGGAGGGCGCCGAGGACAGGCTGTACTGACGGATCTGGCGGGCGCCGTCTTCGAGGCGGACACCCACCGACAGGTATTGGCCCGGTGCGAAGGACGGCAGCGGCGCGCCGTCGAGCGAGGTGAGCACGAAGGAGACGGCGTCGGTCGACTCCTGGCGGCGCTCGCGCACCCGCGTCTGCCGCCAGACGTGACCGTCGGCGACGCCCGCTGCCCGGTACAGTCCGGCTTCCATCGCGATGAGCGTGTCGGCCATCAGCCAGTACAGCTCGTCCCAGGCCGTCGCGACCTCGGCGGTGACGGCGTCACCGAGTACCTCGGCGATGGCATCGAAGAGATGCTTGTGCACGATCCGGTACTGCTCGGGCCGGATTCCCAAGGAGGCGTGCTTGTTCGCGATCCGCGAGAGGATGAGGTCCACCCGGTCCTGATCCGGTTCGAGTTGCAGCGCGGCGAAGGCGGCGATGGCGCCGGCGAGCGCCTTCTGCTGGTCGCCCTGCCGCTGGTTGCCGCGGTTGAACAGGTCGCGTTCGAGTTCGGGGTGCGCGGCGAACATCCTGCGGTAGAACAGGGCGGTGATATCGCCGATGGCGGCGCCGACTGCGGGCAGGGTGGCGCGGATGATCTCTTTCGCGGGGGCCGAGAGCATGTCATTCTCCGTTCGTTGTGGCGGTGTCTAAGTGGGTGTCGCCCACGCGGGGGAGGGCGAGAAGAACTGTGCGGGTGGGGGTTCGGGTGAGGTCCTCGATCGTGAGGGCGTCGAGGGAGGCGAAGAAGGACTCTTGTGCGGTGCGCAGGGCCGACCGCAGGAGACAGTTCGCCCGCAGCGGGCACGGGGTGGCTCCGTCGCATTCGACGACTTCGCTCTCGCCTTCGAGCCGCCGCACCAGCCAGCCGACCGAAGCGGTGCGGCCGAGCTCGGTGATGGCGAGACCGCCGCGCCGTCCGCGCCGGGCGTCCACGATTCCGAGTTCGGCCAACCGGGTGATCACTTTCGCCACGTGGGCGTAGGACACCGCCAGTTCGTCGGCGACCTCGCGGCTGCCCGGCCGATCGTCCGAGGTCACCGCGAGCCGCATGACGACGCGAAGTCCGAGGTCGGTGAAGCGGGTGAGCTGCATGGCCCGAACCTACAATAATTCGTATTCGAGATACCAATTTTGTGAGCCGGGTAACCGGAAGACGTACGGAGGGTTCGGCGTGGGCTCGGCCTGCCCCACCACGGCTTGCTGAGGCTAGGTGGGCCGAGCCGGGAATCAGGGTCCGGCGGACCACCCGGACGAGGCGGTCGCGCGCTCCGTCGGCCGCGACCTGGACAGGTCGCGCGGTGGCATCCCGCTCAGGTTCGGGAAGATGCGGGTCGGCACCGTGGTTGGGGTGCGCGAATCGTCGATGGTCGGTGTGGTCATGGTTTTTCTCCCGGTACCGGCGGCGCACACGCGTCTTGGTGATGCATGAAGCGTCCGCCTCGCGGCGCACCCGGGGTAGAGACCTCCGGCCTCGGAATGAGGACCAACCGGCCCTTGGGCCGGGTGATCAGGGAAGCGGAACTGTCCAGCGCAGGACGGTTCCACCTTCGGGGCGGTTGTCGAGGTGAAAGGACCCGCCCGCCCGCTCGGCCCGGACGGCGAGATTTGCCAATCCACTGCGGCGCGAGATGTCGTCGGGAACGCCGACACCGTCGTCGGCGACTTCGATCGATACCTCGTCGCCAACGCGGAGTTCGACCGCGACCAGACTGGCCTGGGCGTGGCGGACCACGTTGCTCACCGCTTCGCGCAGGACCGCTTCGACATCGTCGGACAGCGGCGGGGCCAACACGGTGACGGGCCCGGCGAGCCGGACGGTGGTACGCAGCCCGGTGTCGGCGGTGGTGTCGACGATGATGCCGTGCAGATGCTTGCGGTACTTCGAGGAATCGGCGGTGTTGTTGCTCTGCAGGTCGAAGATCGAGTGTCGGATGTCCTGGACGATGGATTGCACATCGTCGATGGTCTCCATCAGCCGCGACTTGACCTCCGGAGTCCGCGCTCGCTGCATCGTGCCCTGCAGGGACAGTCCGACGGCGAACAGCCGCTGGATGACGTGATCGTGCAGGCCTCGTGCGATCCGGTCGCGGTCGGACACCACGTCGAGTTCGCGCATACGTCGCTGGGTATCGGACAGCTGGAGGACCAGGGCGGCTTGATCGGCGAAGGCGGCGAGCATGGCCGTGGTGGTCTCGTCCAGGGCCGGGGAGTCGGCGGGGCGGATGGTCGTGAGGACGCCGATCACCGAGGAACCCACCCGCAACGGGACCACCACGGCGGGCCCGAAGCGGGTCCTGGCCGGGGAGAACAAGTTGTAGGGGAGTTTGTCGGAGACGACAATCTCATCGGAGCGGTACGCGGCACCGGACTGGGAATCGTCGACGGCGAGACGCTGGTCGATGATCGCTTCGGCGTCGACCCCCGCCGCGGCGATCACCACCAATTCGGACACTTCCTCGGGTGGCACGTCGGGATCCTCGGGCAGCGCGACGAATGTGCACGCGGATTGTGTGAGGGTGAGGGCCCGCTGGGTGACCAGGTCGAGGACTTCCTTCGGCTCGCCGCCGGCGAGTAGTTCGGTCGTGACGTCCCTGGTCGCTTCGAGCCATTGCTGGCGGACGCGGGATTCCTCGTACAGGCGGGCATTGGCGATGGCGATGCCCGCCGCGGCGGCCAGTGCCTGCACGACCACCTCGTCGTCGTCGGTGAATTCCTGACCGCCGGCCTTCTCGGTGAGGTAGAGATTCCCGAAGATCTCGTCCCGGACCTTGACGGGCACACCGAGGAATGTGTTCATCGGCGGGTGGTGTGGGGGAAAGCCGACGGAGGAAGGATGATCGGACAACCTGGTCAACCGGATCGGCGTCGGCTCCTGGATGAGGAGTCCCAGCACACCGTGACCGCGGGGCAGGTCACCGATGAGGACTCTGGTCCGGTCGTCGATACCTTCGTAGACGAACTCCGCGAGTTGGTTGCTGGTCTTGTCGGTCTCGCGGACACCGAGGGCGCCGTACTGGGCGTCGACCAGTTCGATGGCGGTGTGCACGATCGAGCGCAGCGTGTCGTCGAGATCGAGTCCCGCCGTGACGACGAGCATCGCCTCGATCAGCCGGTCCATGTTGTCGCGCACGTCGATGATCTGCGCGATACGGTCCTGGACCTGGCCGAGCAACTCCCGCAGCCGCAATTGCGACAGCGTCTCGGTGACCCCTACCTGCGGGCCGTTCGTAGAGTCCAGACCGTATTCGCTCACGGGCGACATTGTTTCACGGCGAGCCATTGTCGCGTGTGCCCGGCGCAGGGCGACATATCGTCCCTACTCGTCGAGTTTCGATGCCATGACAGCTGCTTGAGTGCGGCGTTCGACCCCGAGCTTGGTCAGCAGTCGGGAGACGTAGTTCTTGACGGTCTTCTCCGCCAGGTACATGCGCGCGGCGATCTGCCGATTGGTCAAGCCCTCGCCGAGCAGGGCGAGCAGGGTGCGTTCCTGTTCGGTGAGGGTGGCCAAGGGGCCTGTCTTCCCCGCCGCCTCGGTGCGCAGCTTGGTCATGAGAGCGGCCGCGGCGCGATTGTCCAGCAGGGACTTGCCAGCACTGACGTCGCGGATGGCGGTGATCAGCTCGAGGCTCTTGATGTCTTTGATGACATAGCCGCTGGCGCCGGCCAGAATGGCGTTGAGCATGGCTTGTTCGTCGGTGAACGAGGTGAGGATCAGGCACCGCAGCGCGGGGTTCGCCGAGAGCAGTTCACGGCAGAGCTCGATGCCGTTGCCGTCCGGGAGCAGGACATCGAGCACGGCGACGTCCGGACACAGCGCGGGGATGCGAGCCAGCGCCTGCGAGCAGGTGCCGGCCTCGCCGATGACCTCGAGGTCGGGCTCCAGGTCGATGAGATCGGCTACGCCGTGTCGAACGATTTCGTGATCGTCGACCAAAAAGACCTTGACCATGGGTGCGGACCTTTCGTTTCCTGTGACAGTTGCAGCCTACGGTGCGGTCGCGCGCCGTGCGATCGATGGTGATCGCCCGATCGTGGGCGCGCAACGATAACGGGTACCGGCGCATTGTCGAGTACCGTACGGCTCACTGATCCGAGGGTGAACCCGGCGATCCCGCCGCGGCCCCGGCTGCCGACGACGATCAACTGCGCGTCTTCGGCCGCGTCGAGGAGCCGCTGGGCGGGATCGCCCTCGGCGAGGATCCGCCGCACCCTGACGTGCGGAAACTCCTGGGCGTATCCGGCGAGACACGCCGACAACGTGGCTTGCGCCTGCTGAGCCTCGTCCAGCGCTGCCGGGTCGTCGCCGGTTCGGGTCCACGCCAGCAAGGCGACCACGTCGACGCCGCGCGCCGTGGCCTGTGCGAACGCGACCTCCACCGCGTGCGCACTGGCCGCGGACCCATCGATGCCGACCAGGATGGAACGGGAGCGCTCGGGCGCCGGGGCGGCGGGAACGACGACCACCGGACACATCGAGCGCCGGACGAGCGCGGCGCTGGCCGAGCCGAGAACCGCCCGGTCGAAGGCATCCATTCCGCGAGTCCCGAGCACGAGCAGCCGCGCCGAGCGCGACCTCTTGCTGAGTGCCCGCACGGGGGCAGGCCACGCGAGCTCGGTCGAGATTTCGATGGTGTTCGCTCCGGCGACTCGCCGTGCCTCGCGCTCGGCGGCGGCCAGCGCGGCGATGCCCTCGTCCAGGTATGACTGGTGGTGCAGGCCCACTTCGCCCAGCCGAGAGCCCAGGTCCCATCCTGTCCCGATGGCGTGCACCAGGTGTAACGGCACGTGCTGCAGACTCGCTTCCTCGGCAGCCCATCGAACTGCTGCCAGGGCGAGCTGGGAGTTGTCGACGCCGGCCATGACCGGCCTGTCCCGCCGCGATGTCTTCACCGGGACACCTCGGTATCGGCGGCACCGTCGGGATGAGCCAGGGCACCCCAGTTCGAGCAGCGACGCCTGTGGCCCGTCATGCCGGCGACGATCCGTACGGGAGGGGCGGGGAGAAGCCGGCGCGCGCGCTCGGCCGACGCAGCCGGTAGGCGAGCAGGCACACGGCGACGCCGAGCAGCCCGAATACTGGCTGCAGCCAGTTGAACCGGCCGATGATGAACGGCTGCAGCGTGACCCAGCCGACCAGCAGAAGGCCGCTGTACGACCCGACGATCGCCGTCCTGGGGTCGGCGCGCACCCCGAGGGCCGCGGTAGCCGCCATCGGCACTCCGACGATCGTGGCCAGGAGCAGTCCGGCGAGGATCTGACTGCTGAACGGGAGGCGGGCGGTGATCTCGTCGCCGAGGTCGACGCCACCGCCGACGAGACCGAGGGCGCCCACGAAGGCCCACAGCGCCACGAATCCGGCAGTGCCGACGAGGCCCGCGCGTAGCGCGCGTCGAGTCTTGCGTTGTTCGAAGGTGGACATGATTGTGCCTCCTGGTGAGCTACTTACTCCCACCGAGCACGTCGGAGAGAGGTCGACGGGGTGTGGGTGGTGGTCGCCGGTCGTCAGGTGCCGGACCGATGCGCAGGGCGACCTGGGGACCGGGGATGGCCGATGAGGCTGCTGAGCAGTCGTCGACCCGCGACGAGTTCGGTGATCTGGGTCAGCGCGCAGGTCGGCAACCCGGAAGCGGCGCACTCGATCGAAATAGCCGGACCTGTCGGGGTCGCGGCGCAGTGACAGTCGCGAACTGTCGAAGTCCCATCGCCACGGCTGGGTGTTGTGGATCGACGGGACGCGGCACGCCAGCTGAATCCCTGCCCGGATAGTCCACCGGCTGGGGACCGCGGGGGCTGGTCCATAGGTCATAGCGGCCAGTGTGCTCGGGACGGGCCCTTCTCCGGGACGGCCATTACGCCTGTCTGGTGAGGACCAAATGCCCTCGGTCACGTCGGCCGGAGCGACCCAGCGAGCGCGCCTCTGCCGAACCCGCCCGGCGATCGGGCGGGTCGGACGAACGGCGGGCCAACCTCGCCGCACCCGACATCGCGAACCGCTGACGGCCCGACGACCGGTTCGGTGCGGCCGCTAACGGAGGAAGAGCACTTCGATGATGACGAAGGCCGCCACGGTGAAGATCAGGAAGGCGAACCACCGCTGGAGCCGTGCGACGTCGACCCGCTGTCCATACCGGCCCGCGACGAGCGATCCGCCGATGGCGGTCGCGGTGAACGCCGCGGCGACGCGCCAGTCGAGGCTGAGATCACCGAGGTAGGCGAGCAGCCCGGAGGCCGAATTGGCGGTGACGATCACCAGGGATGTGCCGATCGCGACCGACATCTCGATGCCGAGCAGGAGGACGAGGGCAGGGACGATGAGGAAGCCGCCGCCGACCCCGAACAGTCCGGTCAGAAAGCCGACGCCGAGTCCGACGGGCACGGCACGGGAGGCGCAGCGGCGCCAATTGATGGTCGATCCGTCGACCCGGCACGCGGTACCGATGCTGTCGTCACTCGCGAGCATCCGGGTTCCAGCGGCGATCATGACCACGGCGAATCCGGCGAGGGTCAGCGAAGGGGGAAGGTAGCGGTTCACGGCGCTTCCCGCGAACGCGGCAGGAAGTCCGGTCACGGCGAACACGCCCGCGACTCGCCACTGCACGAGACCCGACCGGATCTTGGGGATGGCGCCGACCAGTGCGGAAACGCCGACGACGAGCAGCGACATCGGCACCGCCTGGCCGAGCGGAATCCCCAGTCCGTAGACGAGCCCTGGCACGGCGAGAATCGACCCGCCGCCGCCGAGGAGGCCGAGCAGGATGCCGATGACAGCACCCAGCAGCACGGAGACGAGGATCGTCAACGATGTCTCCTTCTGGACGCGGGTGTCGTGATGTCCTCGTCGGACGCTCGCGCTACTGCGCTCGATCGCCGGTGGTCAGTGCGTCGATCGCGGCCTGCAGGCGGCGGCCCGCCTCGTCGGCGATCGGCGCGAGGGCGGGTTGGTCGGTGACCTGGACGAGCAGCTGCGGATTCATCGCCTCGACCACAACGGTGCCCGGCACGGCCGCGTCCTCCCGGACGACCACATTGCAGGGCAGCAGCAGTCCGATCTGCCGGTTCGCCTCCACTGCGCGGTGCGCGAGTGGCGGGTTACAGGCGCCGAGGATCAGATAGCGCTCCATGTCCGCGTCGAGTTTGGCCTTCAAGGTGGCCTGCATGTCGATCTCGGTGAGTACACCGAACCCTTGTTCCTGCAACGCCGCTCGGGTGCGGGTGACCGCTTCGGCGAACGATGTCGTCAACGTGGTGGACAGCGCGAGGTTCATCGATGGTCTCCGTTCTGGTTGGTCCGGGTTCTGCACTGGGCTAGTGGCCGGTAGGTCGGACTCGGCAGCCGGCGCGTTCGAGTCCGACCTTCTCCATGATCAGACTGGCGGGGCACCAGCCGACGGCGGCGTAGAAGACGAGATTGACGCCGACGAAGGTCGTGAGCAGCAGCCACCAGGGCGTGAAGACGAGGGCCGAGGCCACACTCACCAGCACGATCGCTCCGGCCATGAGTGGCACAACTCGTTCGACAGTCCAGCCCTGATGTCGGGGTAGGTTTCCCACCGGGTTCACCTTCCTTGTCGTCAGGCGAGGGCGAGGAAGAGCTTTTCCAGCTCTGCTTCACTCATGGGTTCCTTGCCGTCCGCGGCGTCACCGGCCAGGCATTCGCGTAGTCCGCTGGCCACGATCTTGAACCCCGCCTTGTCCAATGCGCGGGACACAGCTGCGAGCTGAGTGACCACGTCTTTGCAGTCGCGCCCGTTCTCGATCATCGAGATCACCCCGGCGAGCTGCCCGTGCGCGCGGCGCAGGCGGTTGAGTACCAGCGCGATACTCTCGTCATTTCCGACCATGGCGAATCCTTTCTGGGACGGACCTCAAGTATACCCTAGGGGGTATGTGTGGTGGGGTAACCCGCACCACACATACCCCGTTCGCGTCAGCCGTGCGAGAAGCTGACCTTCGGTAAGGCGCGCCGCAGCCAGGCCGGTGACCACCAGGCGGCGTGGCCGGTCAAGCGCAGCAGCACCGGCAGCAGGATCAGGCGGATGAACACCGCGTCCAGCAGCACGGCGACGCCGAGGATGATTCCCATCTCCTTGGGCGGCAGCGGCTCCGCGAGCGCGAAGGTGAAGAACACCGCGACCATCACCGCGGCGGCGGCCGCGATGATGCGGCCCGAATGAGCCAGACCCATGACATGCGCGACGTGCGGATCACCGGATTCCTCATAGTGCTCCTTGGCGGTCGCGAGCAGGAATACCGTGTAGTCCATCGCGATGGCGAAGATCATCGCGAAGAAGAACACCGGCCCCCAGCCGTCCAGAAAGCCTTGCGGGGTGAACCCGAGCAGGCTCGCGCCGTGGCCGTCCTGGAAGATCAGCTTGGCCACGCCGAACGCCGCCGCGGTCGAGAGCAGGCTCACCACGGTCCCGAGGATGGCGATGAGCGGAGCCTGGAGCGCGACCAGCAGCAGTGCGAAGCCGAGCACGAGGATGACGCCGATGATCACCGGCAGGTAGTCGTCGAGGGCTTGCTGGAGGTCGAGGTTCTCCGCCGGGGCGCCGCCGACCAGCGCCTGCGACGGCAGATCGGCGCGCAAGCGATCGAGGATCGCGCCCATCTCCGCATCCGACGGGTCGACGGCCGGGATCGCCTGGAGCATCACATGATCGGAGCCGTCCGCGCTCGGCATCGGCGGTGTGACCATGGCGATGCCCTCGGTCGTCCTGGCGGTGGCGGCGGTAGCCTCGGCATCGGCTGCGGGGGCGATGATCTGGTACATACCGGGCGCGCCCTCGCCCATCTGAGCCTGAATCAGTTCGTATCCCTGGCGCACCGAAGCGTCGGCGGGCACGACCTGTATCGAGGGCATGGCCACCTTCAGGCCGAGTACCGGCAGCGCCAACGCCGTCAGCACCAGGAGGGAGCCGATGGCGAAGGGCCAGGGGTGCCTGTGCAGCAGATTTCCCCAGGACTCGAACCGGGGTGACCGGTGCTGCTGGCGGGTGGCGTACGGCAGCGATCCAGCGTTGATCTTCGGGCCGAGTGCGCCCAGTGCCGCCGGGAGCAGGGTCAGCGTCGCGGCGAGCACGAATGCGACGGCGAGCATGATGCCCACGGCCATGGTCCGCACCGCGGGTGCGGGGACGAGCAACACGGCGGACAGGCTCACCAGCACGGTCAAGCCGGACAGGACGACCGCCTTGCCTGCGGTGTCCATCGTCTCGGCGACGGCGGCAGGGGTATCTGTGGCCTTTCGCAGCGCATCGCGGAACCTCGCGACGATGAAGAGGGCGTAGTCGATGCCGAGCGCCAGGGCGAACATCATGGCGAAATTCATCGCCCACACCGAGATCGGGGTGGCCGAGTTGAGCAGCACCAGGCCGCCGGCGGAGGCCACCAGACCTGCGAGGGTCAGCAGCAGTGGCAGGCCCGCGGCGACCAGTGAGCCGAACGCGAGCACCATGATCGCCAGTGTCACCGGCCAGGAGAGCATCTCCGCCTTGATCATGGCGTCGTGGTTGGCCTTGTTGAACTCGCTCCACAGTGCGGAAGCGCCGGTGGGGTAGACCTCGATGTCCGCCGTCGACAGCGCGGTCAGCTTGTGCCCGAGGTCGTCGACCGCCTTGACCATCTCGTCCGTGCTCGCGGCGGAGCCGGCGATCAAGACGCCGGTATGACCGTCCGGGCTGATCGTCATCCCGGGCTGGGGGGCGATGACGTCGCCGAAGCGGTCGTCGCCCTGGAGCAGGGCGATCGCCTCGGCGAGGACCTGCTGCATCGACGGATCCGAAACCGGCACGGAATCCGAGTGCACGACCACCTGCACCGCGGCGGAGGAATTCCCGCCGAAGTGCTGCTGTGCCAGCTCGCGGACGCGCACCGACTCCGAGCCGTTGGCCTGCCAGCCGGCGCCCGCCAGGGAGTTGAACACGCCCGGCGCCGCGGCGCCGAGAGCGACCAGCGCGATCAACCACACACCGAAGACCCACTTCGTGTGCGTGGCCATCCGCGCACCCCAGCGGGCCAGCGCCCCGCCGGGGATCCCCGGCGGGGCGGATCCGTGCTCGGGTTTCGATGTCGTCGGCGACAGTTCACCGGCGGATGTGGTGTTGCTGCTCAATGCGAGGCTCCTTATACGGGAGGGGGTATATTTTCGGGCGGGATCCGCCCCTGGGGAGTGGGGAATCGACAGTGAGGGCGTCAGGGCGAGCGGTGCCGCCGGTTGTCACTCGACCCGGTGGCTCATCGCGCGCCCGGCTCGGGTGGTCAGCGGCCCAGGATGCGGCCGAAGATTCCGCGGTTACCGGCGCGGTCGGCGTGTGTCTCGCAGGTGCACCGGCGCGATGCGGGCACCGAATTCATCACGCTGGCGACATGCGATCCGCAGCCGCCCCATGTGGTCTTCTTGCAGGTCGAACAGGTGACCGGGTAGCACATGAGCTCCTCCTCGGAGATGTAGAGATCTGACATCAAGATACCCCGGGGGGTACTTGCATACCCTAGGGGGTATGTGGCAATCTGTCCACAGCGGCAGCGAGAACGTGTCGTCGCGGAATGGAGGAAGCGTGATGATTCTCGAGCAGTACTACCTCGAATGCCTGTCCCATGCCTCGTACCTGATCGGCGACGAGAGCTCCGGACGGGCCGTCGTTGTCGATCCGCGGCGCGACGTCACCGAGTATCTCGACGACGCGCGGCGATTCGGGCTGACGATCGAAGGCGTGATCAACACGCATTTCCACGCGGACTTCGTCTCCGGGCACCTCGAGCTGCTCGACGCGACCGGTGCGTGGATCGGATTCGGTGCCGCGGCCGAGACCGCCTACCCGATTCGCCGGCTCGCGCACGGCGAACGCGTCTCGCTGGGCGAGGTCGAGTTGGAGGTGTTGTCCACTCCCGGGCACACCTGGGAATCGATCAGCCTGCTGGTGCGTGAAAACCCGACGGCCCGGCCGACGGCGGTGCTGACCGGTGACTCGCTCTTCATCGGGGACGTGGGCCGACCCGACCTGGTCAACCTCGGTGACGGCTCCACCGCCGACCTCGCCAGGGCGATGTACCGCACCATCCACGAAACACTGCTGACGCTGCCGGATTCGGTGATCGTCATGCCCGCACACGGCGCGGGTTCCTCGTGCGGAAAGAACCTCTCCGCAGAGCTGACCTCGACGATCGGGGAGCAGCGTAGAACCAATCCGTCGGTGCAGCCGATGAGTGAGGAATCCTTCGTCGCTTTGATCACCCACGGTCAGCCGGCCGTCCCGGAGTACTTCCATGTCGACGCCGCCCTCAACAAGGGCAACCGTGCCGTGCTGGATCCGAGCCGCGCCGTTCCGTCCTTCACCGCGCGACAGGTTCGCGACGAATTGGCTTCCGGCACGATCGTTCTCGATGCCCGCACCCCGGAGGACTTCGCTGCCGGGCACCTGCGCGGATCGGTGAACGTCGGTTTCGACGGCCGCTTCGCCGAAACCGGCGGCATGGTGGCCGAGATCGGCGACCGGATCGTGCTGATCGCCTATCCCGGCGAAGAACAGAACGCGGCGCTGCGACTGGCGCGCATCGGGTCCGACGAGGCGGTCGGGTACTTCACAGTCGACCACGGCGGAGTCTTCCCGGCTGAACTGACGGATCTCGTGCAAGCCGCACCGAGGACAACCGTCGAGCAGCTGCGACAGCTACTCGACGCCGACCGGGTCGCCCTCGTCGATGTCCGCAACCCCGGCGAGCGGGAGTTCGGCTACATTCCCGAAGCGACCTCGATCCCGTTGGCGCAGTTGCGGTCCAGGATCGGGGAGCTGCCCACGGGTGTGCCGATCGTGGTGCACTGCGCGGGTGGCTGGCGCTCGAGCGTTGCCGCGTCGCTGCTCCGTTCGCTGGGCGTCGAACAGGTCAGCGACCTGGTCGGCGGCTACAACGCGTGGATCGACCACCGGGCAGCGGCGACGGCCTGACATCGGCATCGCCGTCGGCCGATGGTTCGGACCGGCGGCGGGAGAACGCCGAGGTGGCGAGCGGCCTCGAGAAACACCGCGGGTTCCGTCATGCCCATTCAGACGGCCGCTTCGGACCTCCTCCGGCCGAGCTCATCACCTCGTTCCACCATCCCTGGAGCGGACTCGGTTCCGGCCAGCGCACCGTCGTCGCTGATTCGGCGCCGTCGTCGAGCGGCAGGGGAGCGGGGTCTTCGCCACGGGCGAGCGACATGGGTACCTCCTGGTGGGACTCGGCCGGTGTCACAGTCTGGAATGTCGGGGGGAGCGGCGAGAAGTGCCGGAAGTCCGTGTCTGCCGGGCCGCACGGCTCTTCATGTACTCGAGGCGCGCCTGACACCGCTCGGCCGGACCGGCGCGATGATGTCGCACCGATGGTGTCGGAGCCGGTGCCAGGGCCGAATCGACGACGAGCCACCAGGCGGAGAAGAACGCGAGTCGCCACCCGGAGCGAGCGAGGACCGGCAGCGGCACTGCCTGCTGTCGGTCGGGGGAGTGACGAAAGACCTCCGAATCTGTGCCCAATGCGCTGAGTCGGCCGGTATTGGGGCCCTGCCCGCGCGCGCCCGGGTCGGCGAGTCTGATCAGGTGAGACAGAAGGAGAACGCCATGCTGCAGAGCACGGAATCGCCGGAGGCGACTGTGCGGATCTCGTTGGGGCGGCACGTGTCCGCCGCGGCGACGGAGTACGCGCGCGAGAAGATCGGCTGCGCATTGCGGTCAGCGTCGGAACCGGTGCTGTCGGTGCGGGTTCGGCTCGTGGGTCACGCGGACCCGGCGGTCGTGGAGCCGATCATGGCGCAAGCGAATGTGAACATGGCCGGAGTCGCGGTGCGCGCGCAGGTGACGGCCGCGACCACCCGCGAAGCCATCGATGCGCTGGCGGATCGGTTGCGTGTTCGGCTGGAGCGCTTGTCGCGGCGCTGGGAAGCGCAGCGTGGTGGTGATCGCCTGCCCGCGGACACGACGGGCTGGCATCACGGGGCCGCCCCTCGGCAACGCCTGCCCTACTTTCCGCGCCCCATCGAGGAGCGTGAGATTCTGCGCCGCAAGTCGTTCGCCCTCGCGGCGGAGACCTGTGACGAGGCGGCGTTCGATATGGCGTTGCTGGACTACGACTTCCACCTGTTCACCGAATCCGGAAGCGGCCTCGACAGCGTCCTGTACCGGTCGGGTCCCACGGGGCTTCGCCTGGCGCAGCTCGACCCACGGCCTGACCTGGTGATCGGGGGCAGAGAAGCCGTCTCGATCAGTTCCGCGCGCCCACCCGAGCTCGGTGTCGACGCCGCCGTCGACCGGTTGGAGGTGACGGGATGGCCGTTCGTGTTCTTCCGTGACCCGGAGCGGGGTCGCGGCCGAGTGCTGTATCACCGCTACGACGGGCACTACGGCCTCCTCACCCCCGCGGCGGTGTAGATGCGCATCGTCGACGTGGTGGTGGGTTTTCCGGCGCTGTTTCCGATCGGCCTGGTGCTTCTCGCGCCGGACGGCACCGGCGACCGGGCACAGTCGTCGACACCGTTTCGCCGCCGATCTGCTCAGTGGGCGGCGGCGGAACCGGCCGTACGGAGGCACTGAGGATGCCGATCGAACCGGACCCGATCGTCGCACGACTGCTCCGCTCCGGGGAGCCGTCCATCCGCTGGCGGACGCTCGTCGGTGTGGTCGGATTGCCGTCTCGGGATCCCGCGGTCCTCGCGGCGGTGGCTGCGGTACCCGGCAGCGAGCGCGTGGGGCGTCTGCTCTCCGAACGGCTCGCCGACGGCACCCTGCCCTTCCACCCTTACAGCGCCAAATGGCGGGGGGCGCATTGGGTGCTGGTCGCCTTGGCCGAGCTCGGGTACCCGTCGGGTGACGACGCCTTGGTGCCGCTGCGCGAGCAAGCCTTGGACTGGGTGTTGTCGGCGGAATACGAGCGGCGTCATATGGGCCGGGTTCGGGGACAGAAGCTGCCGACGTTGCACGCGTCGATCGAGGGCAACCTGATCTGGGCGCTGCTGCGGTTGGGGCTGGCCGACGAGCGGGTCGATCGCCTGGCCGCCCGTCTGCTCCGTGCTCAATGGCCCGACGGCGGCTGGAACTGCGATCGGCGAGCGGACCGGTCGCGTGTCGTCCTTCGGGGAGAGCCTCGTCCCGCTGCGGGCACTGAATGCCTATGCCCGCACCACTCGAGATTGCGAGGCTCGTGAGGCCGTCCTGCGCGCCTCCGAGCTGTTCCTCGGCCGTCGACTGTTCCGCCGCCGCACCGACGGCTCGATCATCGATCGGTCCTTTCTCGAGCTGCACTTCCCGTGCTATTGGCACTACGACATCCTGTTCGCGTTGACAGTGCTGGCCGAGGCCGAGTTGATCGATGACCCACGCTGCGCCGAGGCTCTGGACGCGGTCGAGGCGAAGCGCTTGCCCGACGGCGGTTTTCCCGCGGAGGCCAAGTTCTATCGCGTCAGCTCCGCGCACCCCGGCGGTGGGTCGTCCCTGGTCAGCTGGGGACCTACCAGTCACCGGTTGCCGAACGAATGGGTGAGCTGCGCGGCGCTCACCGCGCTGACTGCGGCCGGGCGTCGCGGCGGGGAGCGCGGTCGGTCCTCGTGAGCTCACGGTTATCCATATTGTCCGTGACCATGATCTCGGGAACCGCCGATGGAGTCCGATGCGTGGTAACGGCCGAATCCATGTTCTGTCGGCTGAATTTCAAGGCCGGGTCGTCGACCGGGCCGTTGCGCAGGCGTGCGAGGTCGGAGGCGTAGGTCATCGTCACGGTCCATGGGCCGGAGGTGCCCTGTTTGGGGAGCGCGTCCGCCGCCCGGCGCACGTAGCCGGCATGGAAGTCGAGCATCGGCCGATGCTCGACCGACCTGTCGGCGACCGGTTCCACGGTGTCGTAGCCGCGCTCGTCGAGCAGTCGCAGCAAGCGACACAGGTGTTCGCACACCAGATCCAGCTTCAGCGTCCACGACGAATTGGTGTAGCCGATCGCGTAGGCGAAGTTCGGTACGCCGCTGAGCATCATTCCCTTGAACGCCATGGTCCGGCCGACGTCGATGGGCGCACCGTCCTTACTCAGCTGGATGCCACCGAAGGGAAGCAAGCGCAGACCGGTCGCGGTGACGACGATGTCGGCGTCGATCCGCCTGCCGGAGGTCAACGCGATGCCGTGCTCGAGGAAGCGGTCGATGTGGTCGGTGACCACTTCGGCTCTCCCCTCACGGATGGCCCTGAACAGGTCGCCGTCCCGGACCGCGCACAGCCGTTCGTCCCAGGGGTCGTAGCGGGGGTTGAAGTGGACGTCGACCTCGTACCCGCGCGGCAACAGCGCCTTGTTCACCGCGCGGATCATCCGGCGGGTCACTGTCGGATGCCGTTTGCTCAACTCCCAGAGGAATCGCTGGCGGGCGATGTTGAGCCGCCGGGCGACGCGGTACGCCGTAGTCCCGGGTAGCACCGTCCGCAGCGCGACCGCCAGATAGTCGGTACCGGGCAGCGGTAGGACATAGCTCGGTGATCGTTGCAGCATGATGACCCGGGCCGCGGTCGCGGCCATCGCAGGCACCAGGGTGACCGCGGTCGCGCCGCTGCCGATCACCACCACCCGGCGATCTCGGTAGTCCAGGTCCTCGGGCCAGAACTGCGGGTGGACGATCTGCCCCGCGAAGTTCTCCTGACCGTCGAAATGGGGCGCGTGCGCCTGCTCGTAGGAGTAGTAGCCCGCCGCGCTGAACAGGAATCGGCAGGTCATTGTGACGATGCGGTCGTTCGCCACCTGCACGCGCACCGTCCAACGGGCCTGTTCGGTCGAGAAGTCCGCGCTGAGCACCTTGTGCCCGAACCGGATGTTCGGCGCCAGTTCGTCGTCGTCGACGGCCTCGGCCAGGTAGTCGAGGATGTCCGCGCCGTCCGCGATCGCCGAATCGTGGGCCCATGGCTTGAATGCGTAGGCGTAGGTCTGCAGGTCGGAATCCGATCGGATGCCGGGGTAGCGGAACAGGTCCCAGGTGCCACCGATCCTGTCCCGCGCGTCCAGCAGCAGGAAGGACCTGCCCGGCAGCTGCGTCTTCAAGTAATGGCCCATGGCGATGCCGGAGAGTCCGGCGCCGACCACGAGCACGTCGAGATCCACCGCCGAATCATGCTGGGGATGTGAAAGTTCCGGCTCACTGGACATGATGTGTGACTCCTGTCGAGGTTGATGTGTGATGATGGCGCACGGCCGGGTCGCGCCCACGCGGTGCGAAGCAACGGCTGGGTGACCGGGTCGCGCCTCAGGCGGCCGAACGGCGCGCGGGTTCGCTGCGGTACCGCGATGCCGGACCGTCGATGCCGAGCAACCGCCACACCTGCCGGGCGAGGGGGTTCATCAGCCCGGCGTCCGTCGCCAGGGCGCGGACATCGGCGAAGACGTCCCGCAATTGCCGGGTGGAATCCGCGTTGTTCCAGAACGCCTCGCGGATCACGCTTTTCGGGATGCCGAGCTCATCGGTCATCTCCTTCGGCGGGATCACGATGACGTCACACAACACCCGCATGATGAGGGGAAATGCCAGCGACAGCAGCAGCCGGCGGACGGGCCGGTAGGTGGTGACGGTCTCGCGCAGGTAGCGATGCGCGAACGAGATATGGCGCGCTTCCTCGGCGACGTGAATCTGCATGATCCGCTCGATCAGTGGATGCAGCTCGACATCGGACCTCAGGTACGCCTTCTGGATGTGGTCGATCGGTTCCTCGCCGGCCAGCACTCCGGCCCAGAACAGTGCCGGGGTGAACTGCCCGGCAAGCGAGATGAACGGCCCCGCCCGACGGAACAGTCGACGCGCCCCGGGAACATCGGCCCCCGAGCGGTTGACGAACTCCTGGAACATCTGCGTGTGATGGCACTCCTCGGTCGCCTCATGCGTGATGTAGCGAAACTCCGGTCTGCCGTTGGGGAGGGTGATCGCGAACGCCATGATCCCGCCGATCAGGATCTCCTCGAACGTGCGTCCGACCTTGCAGACATTGGCCTGGCGCCAGATGCCGATCGCGATCTGCCGTTCGACGGGAAGGGCCCGGTACCAGGGGTGCCTGCCGAGGGGATCCACGTCGGGCAGCACCCAGCGTGGGTCGTTCCAGCGGATCTCGTAGTCGGGGTTGTCCCAGGCGATGTCGGTGAAGGCGTCGAAGTGCACGGTGACCGATGCTTCGGACAGGGTCTTCATGGTTTCGTCGAAGGTCTGCTCGCTGGTCATTGCACTCCCAGGGCTCGGCGGCCGACGGCCGCAAATAGGTGTAACTGAGAGTTGCATGTTTCTCTGGTTGTGCCAACGCGCCGAAAGGCAACACCATCAAGGGCTTCGGTCCTACGTGCGAGGGGTCTTTCGGCCCTGGGTGGTGTTCGCTGCGGGAGTGGAACCCCAGGTGTCCGGCGCGGTCCTGGCGTGATTCTCGGCGGTCCGGGTATCGGCCCGAAGTCATCTCAGACGATGCCTTCGTGCTCTAACCTCGCTCGGAGCGCGGTGGCACGGTGGGAGAGGCAGACGAAAGGACGACGCCCCATGGACCCCGCAATGCCCGACCGCCGCACCGTCACAGCGGCACTGACGCTCGCTGGGCGTGCGCCGTCCCGGCGCAACACCCAGCCGTGGCGGTGGCGGGTGACCGATCGCGCTGTCCACCTGTACCTGGATCCGCGATATTCGCCGTTCGCGACAGACCGGGAATCGCGCGACGCGATGCTGGGCTGTGGCATCGCGCTGCACCATCTGAGCGTGGCCTTCGCCGCAGCCGGGTGGGCCACGGTCGTCCGCCGGCTGCCGGATGTTGCCCGACCCGGGCTTCTGGCGTCGCTTCGATGGGTACCGCATCGCGCCACGATGCTGGAGAAGTCGCTGCGCGAGGCGATCACGGAGCGGCGCAGCGATCAACGCCCCTACCAGATGCGTCCGATACCAGCCGGGTACCTGAGCTTGTTCCGTGAGCGCGCGGCGGCGTCGGGTGGCGTCGTGCATCTCCTCTCCGACAGGGATCGCGAATGCCTCGCGGGCTCGCCTCGCCCGAAGGTGTTCTCGGCGAGCCGGTCTGCGCTCGCTGGGGAGCCTCCCGGAGGTGCGCCGCGATGGTCGCCGATCGAGGCCGGTTCCGCGGAGAGCACGGACGTTGCGGTCGTCGACTACGCCGAGCTCTTCGTGGCCGGCACACCGACCGACGATGCGCTGTCGAGGCTGCGTGCCGGTGAGGCGGTCAGCGCTGTGCTGCTGACCGCCACCAATATCGGGCTGGCCACGTGCTTGCTCACAGAGCCGCTCGAGTCGCGACGGGACTTCCTCCGGACCGAGGCGCTGGGCGGCACGGCGTTTCCCCAAGCTCTCCTGCGCGTGGGATGGGCGCCGGATATCGGTGCGGCGCCGACCATGACTCCTCGTCGTCCGATCGAGGACCTGATGCTTCCCGAGTGCGGCTGACACCGACGTCGGCGTGGTCGGCCCTCACTCGAAGCGCGGAGGAACGACGACGACCGAGGTCATCGGCAGATCGTCGGGATCGAGCAGAATATGGGCGGCGGCCTCTGCTCACGGGCGCAGGACTCAGCCGATCATCTGGTCGGCCGCGCGACGGAGGCGGAGGCGTTCGATGACGGTCGGATGCGCCTGCTGCTCGGGAACCATCAGGACCGCGCAACGAGTGTGCTGGAGGGCAAGGTACGAGGTTCCGCTCAGCTGTGGCCAGAACGGTCTGCGGTGCCGGGCGGTGACCACCAATTGCGCTGCGGCACCGAATTTCTCGATGGCGGTGCGGGTATGGCCGAAGTAGGTGACCAGCCGAGCCCGGACAGTGGGGAAGTGGCGTCCGTGAGAGGCCAGCAGTGCCTCGATATCCTGCTCGGCGCGAGGCGTCGAGGTACGCGCGGCCGGTCGGGTGACGGTCACGACCGTCATCTCGCTGCGGCGCTCAGCGGCGGCACGCATCGCGGCCGACAGCGCCAGGGACGCGCCGCTGTCCGTGGGTGTGGTGACGACCAGCACCGGCCCCACCGCCGCGGCCCCGCTGGCTGGGGGCCGGATCACCGCGACGGGGCAGTGCGCCGACGCCGCCAGCGTGGTCGCCACGGACCCGAGCATCGACCGCGTGGTTCGGCTCGCACTGCCGACGACGACCTCGGAGGCGTTCGCCGACAAGCCGGTCAGCCTGGTCGCCGGATCCCCGCGCAGCGCCCGCGTGCTGATCGCGGGCGCCGGGGTGGGTGCTGTGCGTGCCCACCGGTCGAGCACAGCGCGACGGGCGCTGTCGAGGATTGCCGCGCTCGTCGGTGCGTCGACATGTCGGCCCGCGACGTGGACCAGCCGCAGCGGTACGCGCCGGGCGTCGGCGACGACAGCGGCCCACTGCGCCGCGCGGATGGCGGTGGCTGAATCGTCGACGCCGACGACCACGGGCGCCGCGGAAGTCCGTTGCCGGTCGTGGTCGTCGGTGGTGATCTCACTCATATCTTCAGGGTCGCCGTACCGGCCGGCCTCCGGCAGGGCACCTGTACCTGAACAACGGGGACTTTCGGCACAGTGGGCCCGGAATGGCCGGACACCGTCATTCGGTGACGGAGCCGGTCGCCCGCACTGCGCGGACCCGAGCCGCGAGTGTGTCCACCGTCGCGGATTCGAAGATGTCGGTGCCGGGCAGCATGACGGTGGCCGCCGCGGCGGCCACCCCGAGCTCGCATGCCAGCGGCACGTCGGCGCCCTCAGCCAACTGGTGTGTGATCGCCGCGACCAGGCTGTCTCCCGCGCACGCGTCGCTGCGCGGCGGCGTCGGCAGGTGCGGCGCCGCTATCACGCGGTGGCCGTTTCTGTCGGAGCACACCGCGCCGAGCGCACCGACCGTGGTGATCGCGTGTTCGCAGGCGCCGCGCTCGAGCAGCAGGGCGTTGGCCGCGCACGCGTCGTCGTACCCGCTGATCGGACGGCCGATCAGGGCGGCGGCTTCGACGCGATCCAGCCGAACCAGGAAGACGCGTTCGGCCAGCATCGTCGTCAGCTGGCTGCCGGCGATGTCGGCGATCAGCGCGGCGCCGGCATCGGCGACGGTGCGCGCCACCGTGGCACTGAACTCCGCGCTCAGACCGGGCGTCGCACTGCCGGAGAGCACGAAATAGTCGCAGTGCCGAGCGGTTCGGGTGATCATGTCGAGACAGTGCCGCTCCTCAGCGGCGGACAACGTCGGCCCCTCGGGAACGACGTGGTAGCTGCTCGCCGACTCCCGCTCGGCGATGACGAGGGCCTCGCGGGTGTCCTCGCCGATATCGACGGGTAGGTGCGCGAGCCCTTCGTCGTCGAGCAGCCGGTTCAACCGCGCGCCCACTTCTCTGCCCGCGGTATGCAGGGCCAGGGCCGTACCGCCCAGACGCCGGACACCGCGCGCGACATTGATGCCCCCGCCGCCACCGCGTATCGATCGCAGCCGCGCACGTGACTTGCCCTCGGGTCGCAGGCGCGCGACCTCCAGGGACAGATCCACCGTGGGATTGATGGTGAAGGTCGCGATCGGTACCGGATGCGTGCTGGGGTCCATGACGCCAGCATGGCGTGGCGGGTTGCGTCCCGGCAGAGCCGAACGTCCACGCCGGGTTCGCCATTGGTCGCCTGTGCGCGGTCTCGAACGTCGGGGCGATGCCATGCCCCAGGGTGGTCCGACGGTCGGTGGCCGCCTTCCGCATCACCAGGGCATCGTTGCGTCGAAGGGCTGAAAGGCCCATCGTGAAGGGGCCTTCGGCACTAGGCCATCGCTCGGCCTATTTGGTCTCATCAGGACCGGACCGACGAACAGAAGGCGAGGTCGAAACCTGGTGCGGCTGATCGAGATGTGGCGTTCGCCTCTCGCCGGAGTCCCGCGGTGATCGACTCGGGGAACGCGGGTGATGCGCAGCGCCAGGTAGTCGAGCTGGGACGGGCGGAGGCGTTGCGTCTGCTGGCGAGCGTGCCGATGGGCAGGGTGGTCTACACCCGCGACGCGTTGCCGGCGATCCGCCCGGTCAATCACCTCCTCGACGAGGACGGGTTGATCGTCGTGCGGACCCGCCTGCACTCCCCGCTCACCGGGCTCGCCTCCCACAGCTCGCCGGTGGTGGTCACCTACGGCGCCGACGAGATCGATCCGGTGCGCCGCGTCGGATGGTCGGTGTCGGTGACCGGACTGGCCCGCACCGTCTCCGACCCCGGGCGCATCGCGAGCTACGAGCGGCGGCTGCGGCCCTGGGTGGAAGGCATGATGGACGCCGTCATCACGATCGATCCCGACATCGTCACCGGTATCCGCCTGCGGGAAAGGGAAGTACCCGAGCACAGCTGACGCTGTGCCCGAGCGCACCGCCCGGCCACGAGCTCGAACGTCGGCGCCGGGCCCAGCGATGATCAGCGGTGAGTCGATGCCGCCGTGCTGGTGCCCCGATCGCGCCGATCCGTGAGAGGCCGTGCGCGACCGGCATGCTCATCGCGCATCCGGGAGGCTCGGTGAGGCGGCGGCCAGCTGGGCCGCCCATTCGGTGGCGCGCTGGAGCTCACCGGAACGAAGCGGACCGGTCATGTCCTCGACCAGGAAATCGGCAGGGGCGGCCGCGAGGTGGTACCCCAGGTGCCGCAGACGCTTGGCGATGCCTTTCGCCGCCGAACCCGGCAGCCAGGGCGGATGAGCGATCTTGGTGCCGAAGGCGGCGGCCGACCGTGGCGACGGCACGGGCAGCGCCGCGTCGAGCCATTCTCGAATCCCGATCTCGATCTCGACAGGATCGTCGGTCTGGCCCGCCGCATCCTGGCGGGTGGCGGTTCGGCTGAGCCCGAACGCGTGCGTGGGACCACCGACGACGAGCAGGTCGACCTGTGGTGCCGGATGATTCACGGCCTCGGCGACAGGGGACACCGTCACCTCGAAATGTGACCGTAGGCCGGTCGCGACGGCTTCGGCGATCGCGGCGGTGTTGCCGAACATGGACTCGTAGACAACCTGCGCATGCATCAGTTCAACTCGCTTCGCGGTCGGAGGTCGGTGTGGTCGTGCAGTGGTGGCGTGCCCAGAGCGGCAACGGCGAAGGCGAAAACGAGACAGACCGGTTGTAGCCAGCTGAACTCGCGCAGCAGCGCGAGCTGGAGCAGAATCCAGCCGATCAGCGCGGACGCGGCCACCAACGTCGTCTGCGCGTTGTGCGTGTCGTCGTCGGTGACTGTCAGTGCCACGACCGCCATCGGCAGGCCGACCACCAGCGCGAGCCCCACTCCCGCCAGGATCGGGCTGTGGAGGGGGATCCGCTCGACGGACGCGGGGCTCAACGGCACCGCGCCGGTGATCAGGCCGAAAGCCCCGGCGAACGCCCACGTCGCCATCAGCCCGGCGAGTAGGCACAGGACCGATCGGCGTGGGTCGAGTCGCCGCAGATACCTCGAGATCATGAACCCGAGCATGGCCGGTCCGCCGTGGTCGAGGTCAGGGCCGAAGGTCCTGGGAGACGAGGACCAGCGGCCCGATCAGATGACCTTCGGCCGTCCCGCGCCCCGGTACGCCGTGCCGACACGGGAACGACGTTGATGCGTTTGCCGCCGGGAACGGTACTCGCGGCGTCGCCGGTCACGCCCTGACCTGCCCCTCCGGTTCGTCCGTCGACGACGACAGGTCGGTGTCGGCACGCGTGGGTCGACGCGGTCGCGGTACAAACGCGGCGTCGGCGTCGGAACAGCAGGCGTCACGGATCAGTCGTGATGCACGACCATGACCGGGCACTCGGCGTGTTGCGCGAGCCAGTTGCTGGTCGACCCGAGAAGCAGACCGCGGAAGCCACCACGACCCCGACTACCGACGACGAGCAGCTGTGCGGTCTGCGACCAATGGGCCAGGCGCTCGCGTGGCCCGAACACCTCGACCTCGCGCCGGACCGCCACGTCGGGGAACAGCTCGGACCATCCGGCCAGGCGTTCGGCCAGCAGCGCCTCTTCGGCGACGGCGAAGTTGTCGACCGGCATCGCCAGGTAATCGACACCGCCGAACTGCCCCTCCGACAGATCACTCCACGCGTGCACCGCAACGAGTTCGGCCCCGCGCAGCGAGGCCTCGGCGAAAGCCGCGCCGATCGCGGGTTCACCGACGCCGCTGCCGTCGACCCCGACCACCACCGGACCGTCGCGGCGATCTGGATCGGGTCCGCGCACGATGACGACGGCACCGTGGGCGTGCGCGGTCACCGCGAGCAACGTCGAGCCCAGATGGGCGAGCGCGCCCGCGGCGGGGGTCGCGCCGAGCACGACCAGATGCGCGTGCGCCGACGCATCGATGAGCGTTCGGGCGATCCGCCCGTTCGCGAGTTCGGTGGTCAGGGTGACGGCCGGCGCGGCGGCGCGCGCCTCGTCGGCGGCGGCGGCGAGCATCTGTTCGGCCGCGCGCCGAATGTCCTGCATGGTGGCGTAGATGAAGGCGTCGTAGGCGCTGCGCGGCGTTCGATCGGCGATCGGTTCGGTGCAGTGCACGATGCGCAGGGCACGGCCGCGGTCCGCGGCCGTGCGTGCTGCCCAGCGGACGGCGCTGATCGATCCTTCCGATCCGTCGATTCCTACGACGATCGCGGCCGAGGCGATCTGGTGCGGGCTCTCGGTGTGCTGTGTCATGGTCGTCTCCTGATGGCTGGGATTGTTCCTGTCGAGTGGTCTGCTGTCGCGAGGGCGGTGTCCGGGGGAGCGGGGTGGGAACGCGCCGCGATGCCAGGTGTCATCGGCGACCGCGAGGGTCTCGATCAGTGGTGCGCTGGTGTCCAGCGTGACAGCGCCGGGGCAGGCGACGTCGCCAGGCCGCCGTCGCGTCGGCGATCTCGGCGGTCGCGTCCGACTGCTGCCGCGTCGGTCACCGATGCGTTGGCGGGCAAGTTCTCGGGGCAGGCGCACCGCAGGACGACACCGGTGGGTCTCCCAGACCTGAGCCGGCGGGGCCCGCGGTCGCGCCGCCGGCGAGCACGAATTCCGATCCGGCGGTGTCGGTTTCCAGCCTCGCCGGGACCCGCATCGCCCGGATACGGTCGAAGGTCCCGCGTGGCTGCGGCGTTGGTCCTCGGTAGATCCGCGAAGGCTCACGACAACCGCCGGCCGGGCCCGCCGACCGACGAAGAAGTCCTCGACGCGGGGGGCTTTCAGCCTTGACGGCGGTGTCCTTCGGATCTGGGGCGGTTCGGCCGCGGTGCCGATGATGGAGGTATCGAGCACGATCCCCGGGTGGGCGACAACGACGTCGTTCACCCAGCTACACCGGCACAGCGTGGTGGACGGCGTGGCTCGTGCGCCTGGCGTGGCTGTTTCCGCGGGGTCTCGCGCCGTTTCGGCGAAGTTCGCCGAACCCCGTGCCGGCAATCAGGAGGAACTCATGTCGAACCATCACGATCCGCTGGCCCCGACGGTCCACACGGCCCATGTGTGGCTACGTGCCGTAGCCGAAAGTCTCGATACCGACGATCGCCGGTTCGCCATGCGGGCACTGCGTGCGTGGTTGCACACGGTGCGCGATCGGATCGGTATCGACAGTTCGGCTCATCTGTCCGCGCAGCTGCCGGAGCTGTTGCGGGGTGTGTACTTCGAGAACTGGGTACCGAGTCACCTTCCGGTACGGCACGGCCTGCGGGAGTTCTGCTCGCAGTTCGCCCGGGAAGCCGGGATCGAGCTCGCGGAGGTTCCCGGAGTGGTGGCGGCGGTGACCTACGCGCTGGACGCGAAATTCTCCCCCGGCCTGCTCCCGCGCGTGTTCTCCGGGATGCCGATCACGCTGTTCCGCCTTCTGTACGGGGCGACCTCCGATATCGCGGGCGAACTGCATCTGCCCGCGGTCGGCGTGGAGGAACAGCCGGAGCCGGATCGTCTGACGCGACTCGAGCAGCACGTGACGACGCTCACCGAGGCGGTTATGGCGCTGTCACACGGACTCGAGCAATTGCCGACGGAAGCGGACACCTCCACGCGGACCGCCGAGTCCGCGCGCCGCGCGCACGATCTGCTGCTCGCGAGTGGCTTCGGTGGCGGCACACCGGTCTGACGCCACGGGGACGCGCGAAACGTGACCTGACGACAGTGCGTGCCGTACACGCGCGGGCGGCCCGGACCCCGTGGTTGCACAACACCCGAACGCCGCCGCCCCCGCGGACCGCTCGCCGACCGGTCGACAGCATCCTGGATGTCGATGGCCTCGACGAGTCTCGGAACGAGAGCGAAGTATCGGGGTTCGGGTAGAACGAATTCGGTCCCGGCGCACGAACTTCGGCATCCGGTCGGCGCGGTGCCCGACACACAACGGCGCGCGAGCGGGTTCGGAGTCCGAAATGCCCTCGGGACAGGGACTTCGGCTTCTGGCGACGTGCGTGGTGGCGAGACGATGATCCGATCATGAGCCTCTCGACGAATTTTCACGCCCCTGGCATCGGGGCGTCCTTCCTGGTCTCGGCTCTCGGAATACCGTTGGTCGCGCGGTGTGTGCCCACGATGACCGAGTTGCGCTACCGGGGACGACGTTCCGGACGGCCCATCGCGCTACCGGTGGCGTACGCGCGGGTGGGCGATCTCGCCGTCGTCCGGGTGGCGTGCTCCGAGACCAAGACCTGGTGGCGCAATTTCGCTGCGCCGCACCCGGTGTCGATTCGGCTACGCGGCCGCTGGGCGGACGGCGTGGCGCATGTCGCCTACCCGGGTTCGCTCGAGCACGAGGAGCTCGCGGCCTACTATCAGCAGACCTTCACCCGCTGTGCGGTTCCGGTGGACGATCCCCTGGTGGTGATCGAGCTGCCCCGGCGCCGGCGTGGACCTCGTGAGTCCGGGCACGGTGGACGCCGAGCGCGTTCTGGCGGCGCTGGATGACGTCGGTGACGGTCGGTGAGGCCCTGGGTTTTCGCCGACAAACCAGCGGGATCGCCGGCGCTTCTCCGGTGCGACAGCTCGCGCTCGTGTCACTGGAACCGTCCCGACGCCCTCGGCTGCCGGAATCGCCGGTGGCGAAAGGCACCTGTGGCCAGGACCAGGGGCCCTAACGAAATAGTCACCGGATTGGTCGAATTGGGGAAACGACGGCGGCGCGGCGTCGGCTGAACGACCCGCCCCCGTCCGACTCGAGGAGATCAAGATGAGGAATGTTCGCACCGGCACGGGAGTTGCGCGATGAGTGTCGGCGACCATGCGCGAGGGCTGATGATCACAGTCGGCGCGATCTCCCTCATCGGGCTGGTCGATGCCGCCGCCGGGCGCAACTGGGATCTGGTGGTCGTCTTCGGCGCGAGCATCGTGTTCACCGCCGCGGCGGCCGTTCGGCTGTCCGGTGCACGGCGATCCATCGGTCTCCGCGACGATCTGACTCGATGGCTCGAAGATCGCGCCGCCGCGGGCGACGAGCCGGTGGAGCGGGTCGCCGATCGTGCCGTCGCCGCCTACCGTCTGGGCCTCACCAGTGGGAACGACCCGGCATGACGAGCATCGACACGCTCGGCGCCACCGCATCGGCCGACTGCACCGAGGTGCTGATCCTGTCGGGCGCCGGGTGCAGCGGAGGCCTCGTCGGCGGCAAAGCCGCAGCGCTGGACCGATTGATCGGCTGGGGCATCCAGGTCCCCGCGGCGGCCTGCGTGACGGCAGCGGCATACCGTGCCGTTGCCCGTCGGCCCGCTGTCGCCGAATTGCTGGCGCGTCTCGATCGCGGTGAGCCGGTGCCCGCCCCTGAAGTCGATGCCGCGTTCTCCCGCGCGGGTCTTCCCCGGACCCTGATCGACGAGGTGTGTGCGGTCGCGGAGCGGGTAGGCGCAGGCCGCGCCGTGGCCGTGCGCTCCTCGGCGACGGTGGAGGACATGGACGCGTCGTCGTTCGCCGGTCAGTACCACTCGGTTCTCGACGTCGATCCCAGCGACCGGGCGGCCGTCGAAAGCGCTGTGCTGTCAGTCTTTTCCTCGTTGCATCACCCGGCGCCCCGCGCCTATCGCCGTGCACTCGGCATCGACGACGAGGGCGTGGCGATGGCCGCGCTGATCATGTCGATGGTGCCCGCGGTCCGGGCCGGGGTGTTGTTCACCCAGGATCCCACCGGTCCCGCGGGGACAGTGCGGATCGAGACCGTGCGTGGATTGGCGGAGACGCTGGTCTCGGGTAAGCAGACGCCGCGAGTAGTGCTGGTGCCGGACGGGAAGGTGCCGGCCGAAGCCCCGGCCGAAGCCGCGGAATTGGTCACCGTCGCGCGCGAGATCGAACAGCGAGCCGGGCGCCCGCAGGACATCGAATGGGCCTGGGACGGACTCCGGCTCTGGATCGTCCAGGCCCGGCCGATCACGGTGAACGCCGCGGATGAGGACCCCTGCGACACCGACACGCGGGACTTGCCGGGCGCGGAATTCACCACCGCGGGCATCGCGGAGATGCTTCCCGGAGTGCTGCCGCCGCTGCGCTGGGATGTCTGCTCGTTCATCGTCGAGGAGGCGCTGCGGGCGATGTTCGACGATCTCGGCACGCTGCCCCTCGGCGCGATGACCGCGCCACACCAGCTGCTGGTTCGGCTCCACGGCCGGGCGGCCCTGGACGCGGCGGTCACGGGATCGGCGATCGCACCGGATGCCGCGCGCGGGCTCGCCGCCCGCGTCGCCGCGCTGCGGCACCGAGCTCGCGCGGCGCGAGCCCGGCGCCGCGCCGTATTCGACGCCGACGTCGCGATCCACGCCGCACGGGAAATCGACCGCACCGCACCCCGATCGGAGGTACTGGACGACAGCGAGCTGATGCGCTACCACCTTGCGCTGATCGATCTGTCCACCCGGGCCATGGCTGCCGAGATCACGGTCGCGGCGGACGCGGGCGCCATTCACGAAGGGCTTCGGTTGCTGCTCGCGCGGTTCGGTTCGGCGGCGGACGCGGCGCGACTGGCGGCTACGTCGACCGTTCCCGGGTCGGTCATCGTGCCCAGTCCGCGAGCATCGATGGCGATCCCCTGCGGCCCGACCTGGGCCGAGTCCGGGCAGGAACCGCCGACCCGGTCACCGCGCGCAACTGCGCCGAGCGCGATCGAGGCGTCATGGAGATGATCGACAGGGGCCCGCGACGCCCCAAGTCCGACATCGGCCGCTGGCTGCGCCTGCGCCAGGTGGAACGGCTCATCGATGAGGCGCGCGGACAGTTCGAGCGCCGCGAACGAGTCAAGAGCGCGATCCTGTTGCTGGGCGGGGAGATCCGCCGGGTGCATCTGGAACTCGGTCGACGGCTGGTGCGGGACGGTGTCCTCACCCGCGCGGCGGATATCGAATTGCTGACCGTCGGTGAGTTTCGGGCGGCCGCGCGCACGAGGCGGCTGCCCGTGCCCGCGGTGCTCGATCGCCGTCGGCGCCGGGTGCTTCGTCAAGAGCAGCTCGAGCCGCTGCCACAGAACTTCCGAGGCGACCCCGGCACAATCGCGCCCACCACGGCCACGACCGGACCGCAGCTGCAGGGTTGGGCCGCGGGTAACGGTCGATTTCGCGGTGTCGCGCGTCGGCTGACCCGACCGGATCAGCCGCTGGGCAACGACGAGATTCTCCTGGCGACGACCACCGACCCCTCTTGGGCACCGCTGCTGATGCGCTGCGGCGCGATGGTGATCGAGCAAGGCGGTCCACTGTCACACGCCGCGATCCTGGCACGCGAATTCGGCGTGCCCGCCGTGTTCAACCTCCCCGGCGCCGCACGCGCGCTCGATGGACGCCGCGTGGAAGTCGACGGCACCACAGGGACCGTGACGATCCTCGACGAAGGAACCACGCCATGACCTACTCACCCCGTGACCGCGCCCGCGCCGCGTTGCTCGGTGTCGATCGGTTGCACATCTTCGTCCCCGCCATCATGAGCGTCGGACTGTTGTTCTGGCTGGCCAGCGAATTGCGCGAGCTCCTGCGCAGCAGCGATGACGCCTCGCGCGCCAAACGAGCGAGCATCGCCGGGCACGCGGTCGCGCGTAGTGCGACCGCCACCGGCGAGTCCGATACCGCCGCAGCTCGTGGCCTGCGGCCGCGGCCGGTCTATCTGCTGATCGCCTTGACGCTCGCGGGTGGGGCTCTGTACGTGACGATCGGATCGGTCGCCAACTTCTTCCAGCAGCCGGGCTGGGTGGCCGATATCGCCTGGTTGCTGAGCCTGTCGCTCGCGGTGGCGGTGGCAGCCGCCTGCTATGCGGCAGTCGCCGCGGTCGTGTTCGTTCGCTACCCGGCACCACCTTCTCGTTTGACGCGAGTGCTGACCAACACCCCGCTGACCACCCGGCCGGTGGACGGCGCCGAGTGGCTCGCTCGCCCACCGTGGCAGCTCGGCGCCGGGTTCATGGCGGCCACCGCGGCCTCCGCTCTGCTGTCGCTGGTCGTCGCCGCGTCGCCGTATGTGGTCGACGGCTTCGACCGCACGGCCGCGGCGTGGTTCGACGGATTGTCCGCGCCCCTGTGGTCCCGGTTCACGGCTGCGGCATTCGACACGAGAACCGTGCTGGTACTGGTGGTTCTGGTCGGGCTGGCCTCGCTACGGTGCCGGGCGCTCGCCGTCGGCTACGCGGTCGCGACGGGGTTCGGATTGCTGGCCAGTGTCGCGTTGCGGGCGGCGATCGAGCGCCCGCGCCCGGGTGACGGGGCGTTGGCCGGTGCGTGGGATTCCTACCCGAGTGGCCATGTCATCCAGGCTGTCCTGATCGCCGGTCTGGTGCCGCTGGCAGTCGCGTCGTTGCTGCATCGCCGCCGCGTGATCTCCCTGCTCACCACGGTGATGGGACTGGCGGCCGCTGCCGCCGCGATCGATCGGGTCGCCGAGGGACTGCATTGGCCCACCGACGTACTCGGCGGTGCCGGTATCGGCCTGGCGCTGGTCCTCGGAGCCCGGTGGGTGATCGAGCAGCCCCGTGCGCACGTCGCCTGCCGGAGCTGTCTGTGGTCGCCACATCCGCAGCAGCACCATTCCCCGCGCGGGGTGATCCCGTTGACGATCTCCGGAGCTCGCCTGGTCCGCGTGCTCGCCCACCTGTCGGCGGCCGCTGCCGCGCTGACCCTGGCCGTGTTGACCATGACCGTCGGAGTGCCGTCGAACGGCGAAGGCTTCGTCTTCGGTTCGCGTATCGAAACGCCGGTGCAGTTGACTCTCGCCGCCCTGGTTTCGCTCGGTGCGTTGATCTCCTGGCGCTGGGAGGCGGTGGGCGCGGTACTGATCGCGCTCGCGGCCAGCTGCCTCGGGATCTTCGCCGCCATCGAGTACGAGCCGGTCTACGCGATGCTACTCACGGGTGGCGCGATGGTGCCCGCAGTGTTGTTGTGGCTGAGCTGGCAGCATCGGCGTACCGCGCTCGAGCTGGTGATCCTGGCGGTGGTCACGTTGCTGTTGCTCGTCGGCACCTGGGTCGGCGCCAATCGGGTGTACGCCATCTATTTCGGCCCTACGCATCCGGCGAGTTCAGCACCCGTACTCGACGTGGATCGCGTCGAGTGGTCGTGGTCGGGCGGCTTGCGCAGCGACGGGGTGACGGTCAATGCCCGGCTGGCCGACGGTCACAGCCGCGCGAGCGCGCGGCTCACCGCGGCGGACGGAGCGGTGGTGGAGTCCCCTGCTGTCGCGGCGGGCGAGCATCGGATCGCGCGAATGGAGGTCGACGGGCTCCGCCCCGGCACCGACTACAGCTATACCGTCGTCGTCGATGGGAAGCCGGACGGTACCCGCGGCGTCGGGCACCTCCGCACACCGGCGGTGGGGCCGTTGTCGTTCCGCGTCACCGCGGGTTCCTGTGCCAGGGTCGGGTCGGATGGCGCCGTCTTCGACGCGTTGGCCCGCGAGCGCGGGCTGCTCCACCTGGCTCTGGGCGATCTGCACTACGGGAATATCGAAAGCACTGTTCCCGGGCCGTTCTTCGCCGCGTACGACCGGGTCCTGACCAGCCCCGGCCAATCCGCGTTCTATCGCGGCAGTCCGGTCGCCTACGTGTGGGACGACCACGACTACGGCCCCAATGACGCGGGGGCGGACTCGCCGGGCAGAGAAGCGTCGCGTACTGCGTTCGGCACGGTTGTTCCCCACTACCCCTTCGTCGCGCCGGAGGGGACGATCAACCAGGCCTTCACGATCGGGCGGGTCCGGTTCGTCATGACCGACGACCGATCGGGTGCCACGTCCGATTCGGTACTGGGTGCCGCACAGCGGGCCTGGCTCGTCGATGAGCTGGTGCGTTCGAGTCGCACACATGCTCTTGTCGTCTGGGGGAATTCCTTGCCGTGGATCGGTGCCGCGAATCCGGGGGGCGACGGCTGGCCTGGGCATCCGGAGGAACGTCGATACATCGCCGACGCGATTGCCACGGCCGGCATGCGGAACCTCGTGATGGTCGGTGGTGACGCGCACATGGTGGCCATCGACGACGGCACCAACTCCGACTACTCGGCACAGGGCGGCGGCGGATTTCCCATCCTGCAGGCGGCGGCTCTGGACCGTCCCGGAAGCGTGAAGGGTGGGCCGTACAGCCACGGCGTCTTCCCTGGCGGCGGGCAATACGGAGTGCTCGATATCACCGACGACGGCAACCACGTCGCGGTGACGTTGACCGGTAAGCGCTGGGACGGAACGACGCTCACGAGCTCGACCTTCGCCGTGCCGCCGCGTGATTGAGACGCGTACCGGGCGCGCGTTCCGCCCACGTCGCAGCATCAGTCGACCATCGACCTGGTGTCGCAAGGTGGGCCGGTCGACAGGGCAAGGACTTCTCTCCCGCTCGACAGCTCGCTAGAGGAGGCCGGCCACGGAGTGGATCAACTCGACGGCGTCATGATCACGTAGTTCGGTCGGCTGAAGCCGGCCGATCTGGATCGCGGCCAGACCATGGACGATTGACCAACACATGAGCGCGACATCTTCGACGGGCTGATCGCTTCGCCACCCCTCTGCTTGCGCGTCGCGAACGGCGCTGGTGAGCACCTGCCACGTGGTATCGAGCGACTCGCGAAGTTCGATCATCGTATGGTCGAGCATTTCCGAGCGGCTGATCAACGCGAACAGTGCCGGGCGGCTGACCGCGAACTGTATGTAGGCGGCGCCGATGGCCACGACGAGGTCCTTGCCGTTGGTTCCCGCTGCGTGCGCGGCCGACCGTGCTTCGCTCATCTGGGAGCCGAGCAATCGAATGACTCGAACCGCCAGCGTCGTGAGCAGGCCGGTCTTGTTCTTGAACAGGTGCCCTGGTGCTTGATGTGACACCTCTGCCCGACGCGCGATCGACCGCAAACTGGCCCGGTCGATGCCGACATCGTCGATCTCGGCGACAGCGGCGACAAGGAGTCGGTCGTGTAGTGATTGCACAGAGGGCACGTCAGCTGTGGCGTCGCTCATGGGTACGTGTCTACAGCCTGTCGGCCTCCGGTTCTGAACAGGGCTGACGGATGCCCTCGCCGAGCGCCGCCGCTACCGCGACGTGGGGATCCGGATGTCGAGGCCACCGGCCCACTTGACAGTGTCAAGTGCTGTATGTGACAGTGTCACACACAGCACTGAAGGGTTCTATGGCGGCGCACGGCGCCGGGAGCCCGGAGATGGTCATTCCCAGGAGGTTGCAAGCAATGGCGCCCCAGTTTGTTCGTTCGTCATCGTCGTTCGAGCCGCCGACGGGACATACATCCTTCGACGCTCGAGTCGCCGATGCTGTTGCTGCGGCGTTGATACCGGCGCGGGAGGTGATCGCTTCAGCCGAGGAAATCGACTATGAAGCATGGGATCACGTGGGAGATCCTCTGGGCGAGGCGCTGATCGCGGATATGCGAGCGCGGAACATGATGAAGGGAGATCTGATCGCCAACGCTCGTACGTTGCGTGATCAGGGAATTCGAAGCGCGGTCGACTTCCTGGCTGAAGTCGAGTATGTGCCGTCCTGGCTGGACTTCGACGAACTGCAGGATGGCGTCGACTGGGCTGCTCGCAACCCGATCGGATTCGCCCTGGGCTTCCATGGCGCGCTGCCGTGGAGTTACCTCGATAGCCACACGGCCGCGGTCTTCGCCGCGACCGGGCGACTACGCGACGGTGGTGACTACAGTCGGCGCCTTTTCGAAACCGCCCGGGGCTTCATCTCGACGTTCGATGTCGAGGGCATGAAACCCGGCGGTCAGCAGTGGGAAACGTGGGTTCGGGTACGACTCATGCACACCATGGTTCGGATTGGGCTGCAAAGAAGCGGCAAGTGGACGCTCGACGGAGTGCCGGTCAGTTCCCTCTCGCTCGGTGCAGGTGTATTCCTGTTCGGTTGGTACCGTGCAGCGATCGCGCAGTGGGTTGCCGGACCGACGAGCCGGCGCGAAATCGAGTCCTGGATGCGGATGTGGCAGTGGGTTGCACGGCTCCAAGGTGCCCCGGTGGAGTGCATTCAGAGTTCCCTCGATGTACAACGCGACATAGACGCTCGCATCCTCGGGCTGTTGTACCGGCCAGACGCGCAGAGCAAGGCGCTTGTTGCGGCGAACTACCGAGGTCTGTCCGAGACAACGGGGTTTCGCGCGCTGCCGTTGAAGGCTCATGAAGCCATCGGCTGGAACCTGCTGAAGCTGCCCGCCTCTACACGGTACGGGGGCCTGCGGGTCCCCGAGGAGTTGGGGCTTCGGCGCCACAAGCTGCTGACGCCGATCGTGGCCGCTATGGCGGCAGGATTGCGCTTCGTTCATCAGGTCTACCGAATACCGCTTGTGCGGAGGCGTGCCGCATCCGCGGGAATCAGGTTCATGGCAGTTTTCGTCGAACGAGGTCTCGCGGGCAAAGACGCCGATTTCCGCACCCACGTACTGCCCGGCTAGACCGTCTCCGGCGCAGGTGACAGCTAGCGACGCCATCGGCGACACTCCGCTGTCCCATAATCCGCGGGACGGGCATCATGCCGCGCCACGACTGGCGATGGTTTCAGCGTGGTTCGAAGAAGTCGTGGACCGTGACCGGGTGGTATGCCCCCAACGAGAAACATGTCGGAATCAATACCGGATTGGGTTGACGCCGTACGGGCGGATGCCGGAAAGGAACTGCCATGTCGCAGCACAACGGCGCCGCTTCAAAGGGGTTCGACGCTGTAGTCGTAGGCGCGGGCCTTGGCGGACTGTCGGCGGCTGCCCACCTCTCAGCGGCAGGTAAACGAGTGATACTGCTCGAGCGATACTCGGTACTCGGCGGCTCATCGCACGTCTTCCGACGTCGCGGCAGCTGGGAATTCGATTGCGGAGTCCACTATGTCGGCGATTGCGGGCCAGGAGGCATCGTTTCGGCGATGATTCACGGACTCGCACTCGACGACCGTATTCAATGGCTTCCGCTGGAAGAGTCGGCATTCGACCGCATTATCGCTCCGGACTTTGCTCTCAACGTGCCGGTCGGCTGGGAATCATTCCTCGCCGAGCTCCTTGTAGCGTTCCCCGACGAGCAGAGGGCTGTTCGCCGGTTTCACTCGATCATGCACCGACTCGCCGACAGCCTGGATCGTCGTGGCCCGCATCGCCCGGCGGCGACGCTGGCGCGGTGGGTTGCCGCGGCGGGTTGGGCGGCGCCGTTCCTCGCAATGCCCTATGCCGCCACCCTGGCCTCGTGCGGATTCTCGCCACGTGCCGTACTCGCGCTGTCGGTGCAATGCGGAGCGCTCGCCTCGAGTTCACTGAGCATGCCGACGGCGGCAATGGCGGGCTTCTACCAGGACTATGTCGGCGGAGGCGCCTACTACCCGCGCGGTGGAGGACAGGTCCTGGCAGCTGGGTTCGCTGAGGTGATCACCTCGCATGGTGGCACTATCCGTACCAACGCCGCGGTCGAGAAGATCTTGGTGGACAACGGGCGGGTTACTGGGGTGCGGCTGATGAGCGGGGAGGAGATCGCCGCGGCTGCGGTGGTCTCCGACGCCGACATCATCAAAACCTACAAGGAGCTGGTCGGTCTCGAACACCTACCCAGGCTTCATCGCGAACGTGTCAAACACTGGTCGATGTCGCATCCGTTGATCAACGGATTCTTCGGTGTCGAATTCGACGTCCACAGCCAGCTCAACAGCAATTTTTTCGCGATCCCCGACTGGGGTGTGGCCACGTCGTTGCTTTCGTTGACCCGCTTTTCGCGGAGTGTTATCGACGGCAAGGGATTCTGCGACGGACGTGCTTGGGCACACGCGATGGCGGCGCGGCAGCCGATGTACCTGCAGTCCTCGTCACGCCGTGACCCGGACCATGCCGCCGCGCCCGAGGGGCACGCCACGATCGAGGTGCAGACGATCACCCCGGCCGATCCGAGGCTGTGGGGATTCGACGGCTATGACGTCGAATCGGGCGAGTACCGCAATACTCGCCGCTACAGCGAGATCAAGAAGATCGTGCTCGACGGAATGCTCGAACGGATGGAGCAAGCCTATCCGGGGGCGTCGTCGCGGGTTCGGCTCGCCGAGTTGGGAAGCCCTGCGACCCAGACTCGGTTCGTCGGAAATACGGCAGGAGCACCCTTTGGGCTTGCGCTTCGCCTCGACCAGGCTGGACCACTGCGTCCGGGGACCGAAACCCCCGTCCGTGGCCTATTTTTGGCCGGAACCAGCACGGTATGGGGCCCGGGAACTGTCGGCTCGATGCTCAGCGGCGCGTACGCTGCTGCGGCGATCACAGGTCGTGACCTGGTCGGTGAGATTCGACGAGGCCAGGTCATCGCCGACCCGAAGCGGCTGTCGACGTGGCCGGGAAACTTCGATTCGCTCGCAGCGACTCGACAATTCAGCCGCGCCGCTCCGGGCAAGCGGGCGCGTACGACCGCGCCAGCGATAAGCCCCCATGGACCCGATACGTAATCCGCAGCGCCGACGGAGTGTATTCAGGGCCTCACCGGCGGTGGCACGAAATCGACGCCGGCTCCTGTGGACCTCGGCGAACCGGTGGATCCACCGGGAAGGCGATCGTCGACACGGCGGAAGGCCGCCACAGTCATCGTCGCAGTCCTGGTGCCCGGTGGGGCAATCCAGGCGATCAGCACCAGCGGGGATCGCATCCGGCGCGATCCCCGGCGGATGGCGACGTAGGCGTGTGCTCAGGGCTCGAGGTCGACCATGCCATGACCGGTCGAGATATCGAGCGGCACCGATACCTGATCGTGCGAGATCAACCAGGTGTCGTCGATCTTGCGCATCCCGTAGGTGACACGGACCCACATGCCGTCCGTTTCCGCCCCGGTCCTGAGCGTGCCGCGCAGGCGAGCGAACGCGTGCCCGAACGCCACGTCCTCGCCCATGGTGAATGTCAGGTCCCGGATTTCGTAGGTCACCGTCTCGAAGACCTGGAACACCCGGGCCCAGTTGTCGAGTTTCGCGGTGATCCCGACATGCTGGAGTGGCGGCTCGACATCGAAGGAGACGACATCGGCGGTGTAGGCCCGTCGGACGGCCTCGAGGTCTCCGGCGCGCAGACCGTCGATCACCTTCGCGATCTGGCGGCGGAGCGGGGCGTCGTCCCTGTGGGTGCGGTCGGCGTGCGAAGGTGAGCTGGGTACCGTCATGATCGGGATCCTCTCGAGGTGACGAGGGTGGGGTCGGTGCCCGCCCGTAGTGGCGCGAGCGCGGTGCTCCATGCCACCAGCTGATCGAGCGTCTTGCCCAGGGCGGCGACATGGTGGTCACGCGGGGTGAAAGTGGTGTGGTTCTCGAAATCGGTGAGCAGCGAGATCTCCACCGGGCGGCTCACATCGGCCATGCTCAGCGTGCTGCACACCACCCGCAGCTGCGCGACCGCACGAGCGCCGCCGCTCACCCCGTAGGAGACGAATCCCACTGCCTTGTCGGTCCATTCGGCGCACAGATGGTCGATGGCGTTCTTCAGCACACCGGGGACGCCGCCGTTGTACTCGGGGGTCACCATCACGAAACCGTCGAACGGCGCGATCCGCTCAGCCCAGGCGCGGGTGTGGGCGTGCACCGACGGGCCGAACATCGGCGGGGTGGCCTCGTCGAGATGCGGTAGCGGGTGATCACGCAGATCGATCAGCTCGAATTCGGCGTCGTCGCGTCGCGATGCGGTGTCCAGGACCCACTGCGCGACTTGTGGGCCTGTGCGGGAGGGGCGGGTACTGCCGAGGAGGATGCCGATTCTGATCATGTTCGAACTCCTGGTTTGCTGGGCTTCTCGACCTTCCGACGACACAGCCGTCCGGAATGTCAGGTCACCTCACACATCCGAGCGGTATTTCGTCGGAAGATGCAGACCAGGAGACCGCAGGAGCCGACATGACCGACCCGCATCTGAACACCGTGATCGCCGAGCGCAGGCAGCTGATCAATCTCGCCTACCGGCTGCTCGGCTCGCTCGCCGAAACCGAGGACGTCCTGCAGGAGACCTATGCGCGTTGGTACGCGCTGTCGGACAGCCGGCGGCGGCAGGTGGCCTCGCCGGGCGCGTGGCTGACGACGGTCGCCAGCCGGATCTGCCTGGATCTGCTCGGTTCCGCGCGCGTTCGGCGGGAACAGTATGTGGGCGAATGGATTCCGGAGCCGGTGCCGGGTCGCTCCGACTGGTTCGGTAGGCCTGGGCCCGCCGATCCCGCGGACCAGATCACCCTCGATGAATCGATCAGCATGGCCTTTCTCGTCGTGCTCGATTCCATGACGCCGGCCGAGCGGGTGGCGTTCGTTTTGCATGACGTGTTCCGCTACACCTTCGCCGAGGTCGCCGATGTGGTCGGGCGCACCCCCGCGGCCTGCCGTCAGCTCGCTTCCAGTGCTCGCCGCCGCATCGACTCCGCGCGGGGTGCGCCGGATGCCCAACGCGCCGAGGTGGTCCGGGACTTCAAGCGGGCCTGGGAAGCGATGGACATCGATGCGCTGGTCGGGCTGCTGGATCCGCGGGCCGTCGCCACGGCCGACGGTGGCGGCCTCGCGTTGTCGTTCCTCGACCCGATCGTCGGCGGCGAGCAGATCGCCGCCGCGTGGATGCAGATCGCTGCCCGCGGCCTCGCGCCGACCCTCACCGAACGCACGGTGAACGGACAGCCCGGGCTGGTCGCCGAGCTCGACGGCACTGTCGTGTCGGTCTACGCCTTCGATATCGCCGACGGCCGGATCACCCGTATCTGGGTGATCCGGAATCCGGAGAAGCTGCGGCCGTGGACGGCCGACTGAACCCTGGGTCGAGTCAGCCGGACGCGGCAGCCGGGCCGAGAGCCTCCAGGGGGTGTTCGAGCAGAACGGAATTCCCAGGACAGATGGACCGGGTATCGGTCTGCGGGGTTGTCGGTGTCAGGCGGTCGCCGCGACCGGGGCCGCTGCGATCATCCAGTTGCTGAACTCGTCGGCCAGGTGCCATTGGCGCCTACCGCATGGTGGCGGGGGATCGCCGTGCCAGCGCAGTGCCGGGTCGCCGGGGGAGGGTGGGGAGATCAAACGGCGTCCTCACCTCGATTCTGTGGTTCTGTATCAGATTACTTGGTTCTGCTGCTTGCACTCATCTGGGTCGAGTGCTAAATAATATCTATGTCGGATGACAGAGGTTA